>JAFXUZ010000090.1 GCA_017524725.1 Clostridia bacterium
CCTTGGTGACGCCCTTGCCCTTGACGACGGCGACCAGGATGGTGGTGGAGCCGGTGGGCACGGGCACGCGCTGGGCAGAGCCGATCAGCTTGCCGTTGAGCTCGGGGATGACCAGGCCGATGGCCTTGGCAGCGCCGGTGGAGTTGGGAACGATGTTGGCGGCGCCGGCGCGGGCACGCTGCAGATCGCCCTTGCGGTGGGGGCCGTCCAGGATCATCTGGTCACCGGTGTAGGCGTGCACGGTGGTCATGATGCCGCTGACGATGGGGAAGTTGTCGTTGAGGGCCTTGGTCATGGGGGCCAGGCAGTTGGTGGTGCAGGAAGCGGCGGAGATGATGGTGTCTTCGGGCTTCAGCACGTTGTTGTTCACGTTGTAAACGATGGTGGGCAGGTCGTTGCCCGCGGGAGCGGAAATGACGACCTTCTTGGCGCCGGCGTCAATGTGCGCCTGGGACTTGGCCTTGCTGGTGTAGAAGCCGGTGCACTCCAGCACCACGTCCACATCCAGGGCTTTCCAGGGCAGGTTGGCAGCCTTGGGCTCGGCGTAGATGGTGATTTCCTTGCCGTCGACGGTGATGGAGCCGGGAACCTTTACGGTTTTGCCGTCTTCCTCGAACACGGGCTCCTTGCTCTCTACGGTGTGCTTGTTTTCGCCGATCACGCCGCAGTAACCCTTCTGGGCGGTGTCATACTTGAGCAGGTGAGCGAGCATCGCGGGGCTGGTCAGATCGTTGATGGCCACGATTTCATAACCGGGGGCATTGAACATCTGACGGAAGGCAAGACGGCCGATGCGGCCAAAACCGTTGATAGCAACCTTTACAGCCATGGGAAAGACCTCCTTTAAGATCATGTCATGGAATGTGTCCGAAGGGTGATGACCCTCCTCACGGGTATTATATACGGAAACCCGTTCTTTGACAAGGGGTATGAAGCCAAAGCGGGCGATTTTCTCCCTTGCCGGGCGAAAATTGTCCCGCGAAAAGCTGCTATACCGGCCTGAAAGCCCGCGGCGCAAAAAAACGCCGCGGAAAACTTCCGCGGCGGCCTGTGGGATAGGTTCAAACGTTGTTTTTCCCGGTGGAAAGGAACTGGGACACGGCATTGATGACCAGGGCAATGGCGATCCCGCGCACGATAATGGTGGTGGCCGCATGGCTGAAGAGGCAGACGATACCGAAGATCAGCGTGGCGGCTGCGATGGCCGCGGAGATGATCCAGCGGCCGGAACCGTCCTGCCTGGAGGCCAGGGCTGCGCTGAGGGTGGTGTAGCCGTAGATGATCAGCAGGATGCCGGCGACGACGTTCACCATCCCGACGATGGTCCCGGGGGAGAGGAGGAAGAAAAGGCCCAGCAGGGCGAGGACACCGCCGATGACCACGGGTTCCCTGTCCCCGAGCATTCCGCCGCGGTACCAGGAAAGAATGTACTGCCCGCCAAGGACGAGGATAACGGCGCCGACGATGCGGATCATGAGCGTGAGGGCGGTATTCGGCCAGAAGAAAAGGAAGACGCCGAGGCCCGCGAGAAGGACCAGGGTGGCGACCCGGTTGCCTCCGGTCATTTCGGATACAAAATTGAGGCTGAATTTGCGGTTGGTCTGACTCATTTGTATTCCCTTCTTTCTGTTTTTTGATGTATTGACTGTTTGCACCTGTCATATCTGCGGATGGGGGGATCACGTTTTCCCTGTCCGCGGATCCATTATATCACCGATGGGAAGAGCCGCAACAGATCAAAGCGCAAAAACCGCGCATTTATGTCTCAAATGACGTGCGGCGCGTCCGTAAAGCGGTCCTTCCCGAATACGGAAAGGACCATAGGGGTGCTTTGAAAGATCCTGCGTATATGCGGGACAGGGCGTCAGTCAAAAGCCGCGCCTTCGGTGGACCAGGTCTCCTCGGCGTACCAGTAGGGGCTGTCGGAGCGGTTTTCGAAAGAGAAGGTGTGGCCCATGGTCCGCGGCAGGGTGCAGCTGTCCCCCGCAGAGCGGGGATCCCCGGATATTTTCCTGGTGAAGGAGTGCAGTTCGCTGACGGTGGGGAGGTCGCGGGTGTGCAGGGAGCGCAGGTCGCCGCGGAGGGCTTCGAAAGAAGGATAACGGTCCTCAGGACGGAATGCGGTGGCCTTCTCCAGGATCTGCCACAGGGGATCGCTCAGGCCCGCCCTTTCCGCCCGGTCGTCTTCAGATCGGCAGGGATGGGAGGCGTCGCAGGGGAAGGGCATCGACCCGGCAAAGAGCCGGTAGAGCAAAACGCCGGTGGAGTAGATCTCGCTTTGCTGGGAAAACCGGTGCCGGGCATAGACCTCGGGGGCCATATAACCGGGGGAGCCCACGGCGGAATGGAGCCTTCCCAGGTGGTTCAAACGGGCGGAATGGCTGAAATCGCCCACTTTCCATACGCCGTCCAGGCCGTGAAAAACATTGCTCTGCTTGATATCCAGGTGGGCGATCCCCTTGCGGCGGCAGTCGATCATCGCCTCGCAGACCGATACGCCGACGGCCAGCCGGTCCCGGGCGGTCAGGGTGGGGTCGTCGGCTGAAAGCACCTGGGCGCTTTCCTCCAGGAGCCACGCGGTCATGACGCCCCGGGGGGAAACCTCCAGGCGGAAATCGTACCCCTCCAGAACCCGGGAGGAGCCGGACATGCGCTGGAGAAAGGCGTATTCCCGGATGGCGCTGTTGGTAAGCCGGGGGGTGGTGCACATCGTGACCTTCAGGGCCGCTTTTTTTCCGGCCGGATTCTCCACAAGATACACTTTGCCGGCACGGCCCCGGCCGATGAGGTGCAGAATGGAAAGATCACGGTAATATTCTGGAAGGAAAAGGCTGTCTTCGTCTGTTTTTTTTATGGGCTGGTTCATCTGGATCCCTCCGGTCCCGTCAGGTACGGACTTCGATAAAGCGGCCCGGCGGAGCCGGACAGCCGATATATACACATAGTGTGAATATTCTATCAAATTATAAAGGGAAAGGCAAGAAAAAAATAATACTTGCCATTCATTGTTGAATCTGCTAGAATATTTTCGATTATGTTGTATTTGCGCCATTCGCCGCATCCGTGAATCCGAATGGGTCAGCAACTCATTTTTTGCCGCAAGGGGGCTGAATTATGGCAGACTATCAAACCACATCCATCAGGAATATCGCGTTGGTTGGACATGGCAGCGAGGGCAAGACCACTTTGACAGAGGCTATGCTCTTCGCTGCCGGACACATTGACCGCCAGGGCCGTGTGGACGACGGCAACACCGTCTCCGACTACGACCCCGAAGAAATCAAACGCAAGATCTCCATCGGCACCGCGCTCGCGCCCGTTGAATGGAACAAGACCAAGATCAACGTGGTGGACGTTCCCGGATACTTCGATTTCATCGGCGAAATGATCGGCGCCATGCGCGTGGTCAAGACAGCCTGCATCGTTGTGGGCGCCGTTTCCGGCCTGACCGTCGGAGCCGAAAAAGCCTGGGACGCCGCCAAGGCCAACAACGTGGCCCGCATGTTCATCGTGAACCGCATGGACACCGAAAACGCGAACTTCGAGAAAGTGGTCGAACAGCTTCGCGGCAAATTCGGCACCTCCGTTGCCCCCCTGCTCCTGCCCATCGGCGCGGGCGCATCCTTCAAGGGTGTGGTGAACGTGCTGGAGAACAAAGCCTATGAAGGCGTCGGCAAGGGACTGAAGGAAGTTCCCGTGCCCGCCAATATGTCCGCCGACATCAACACCGCCCTTGAGGAACTGACCGAAGCCGCCGCCTCCGCGGACGACGAACTGATGCTCAAGTACCTTGAAGAAGGCGAACTGACCCACGAGGAGATCCTGCAGGGCTTCAGGGCCGGCATGAGCAACGGCACCATCGTTCCCGTGGCCGCGGTTTCCGCCGCCACCGGTGTGGGCATCGCGAAGCTGCTGGACACCCTGGTCACCTATCTGCCTTCTCCCGAAGGCGCGGTCATGAAGACCGAAAACGGCGAAGAGATCAAGTGCGATTCCGCCGAGCCCTTCAGCGCTTTTGTGTTCAAGACCGTGGCCGACCCCTTCGTGGGCAAGCTGTCCCTGGTGCGCGTATGCTCCGGCAAGCTGACCGCCGCTACCGCGCTGTATAACGCCAACGCCGAAAAGGCCGAGAAGGCCGGCGGCATCTTTGTGATGCGCGGCAAAAAGCAGGTCGCGGCCGGCACCCTGTTTGCGGGCGACCTGGGCGCCCTGAGCAAACTGCAGTTCACTTCCTCCGGCGACACCCTGTGCGAAAGCAGCCATGTGATCAAATACGCCCCCATCGCCTATCCCGAAGCCTGCATTTCCAAGGCCATCTACGCTGCCAAGCAGGGCGAAGAAGACAAGGTATTCTCCGGCCTCAACCGTCTGCAGGAAGAAGATCCTTCCATCAAGGTGGAAAAGAACGCCGAGACCACCGAGACCCTGGTCTCCGGCCAGGGCGAGTTGCACCTGGATGTCATCAAGAGCAAGCTGGCCACCAAATTCGGCGCGCAGGCCAACCTGTCCGATCCCAAGATCCCCTATCGTGAGACCATCCGCAAGACGGTATCCTGCCAGGGCCGCCACAAGAAGCAGTCCGGCGGTCACGGCCAGTTCGGCGACGTATGGATCGAATTCTCTCCCATCGGCGACACCAATGTCCAGTTTGAATTTGAAGACGCGGTCGTCGGCGGCGCGGTCCCCCGCAACTTCATTCCTTCCGTTGAGAAGGGCCTGAGGGAAAACATCGTCAAGGGCGTCCTGGCCGGCTATCCGATGGTGGGCCTGCATGCCAAGCTGTACGACGGAAGCTCCCACCCGGTTGACTCCTCCGAAATGGCTTTCAAGACGGCTGCCCGCATCGCCTACAAGAAGGGCTGCGCCGACGCCAGCCCCGTACTGCTTGAGCCCATCATGCATGTGGAAGTGTTCGTACCCGACGAATACATGGGCGACATCATGGGCGACATGAACAAGCGCCGCGGCCGCATCATGGGCATGGACCAGGTGAACGGCCTCCAGCGCGTCACCGCCGAAGCCCCCCAGGCTGAAATGTTCAAGTATGCGACGGACCTCCGCTCCATGACCCAGGCCAGGGGCAGGTTCACCATGAGGTTTGAGCGCTACGAGGAAGTTCCCTCCGATGTGGCCAAGAAGATCATCGAAAACGCCCACGTCGAGGACGACGAAGAAGAATAATAACCCCTGCCGCTTCCCGAATGGTAAGCGCATGGAAAACCGGCATCCCGCAAAAAGGATGCCGGTTTTTTATGCGCGCCGGGAGAGAGGCTGAGATGGGTCCTCCCCGATGCCCGGGGAAGGATAAGGGACGACCGCTTTGTCCGCGTCCGAAAAAAGCCCCCGCCGATGGGGAGACCCATGGCGGAGGCTGCCGGGAGACATTTCCGGGATCGTCGGAATGTCCCTTCGTGTCCGGAAGTGATTATTCGGCTTTTTCGATGGCGAAAACGGCATTTTCGCCGTTGATGTCCCATTCCTTGCCGTCGCAGGCGTCGAGGCGTTCAAAACGGACGGCCAGGACGCTGGAAGAGATCATGCCGCGGAAGGCGTCCAGCGCCGCGGCGAGATTATCCGAGCAGGTATAGGTGACGGCGATGCGGTCGGTGACGTCCAGGCCGGATTCCTTGCGCATGGTCTGCAGCTTGCTGACCACCTCGCGGGCAAAGCCCTCGCGGACCAGGTCGTCGGTCAGGGCGGTGTCCAGGGCCACGGTCATTTCGCCGGCGCTCTGGGTGGCCAGGCCTTCCTTCTGGATGGGCTCGGTGAGCACGTCGCCGCGCTCCAGTTCCACCCTGGTGCCGTCCAGATCCAGGACCAGGTTTTCACCCCGTTCGAAAGCGGCCACGACGGCGCTGCCGTTCTGGTGAAGCAGCGCTTCACGGATCTTTCCGAGAAGCTTTCCGAACTTGGGGCCAAGGGTCTTCATCTGGGGTTTGAGTTTGTAGTCTGTCAGCGCGGAAGCGTCACGGACGAATTCCACTTTTTTGACGTTCAGTTCGTCCTCGGCCAGGGCGGCGTATTCCTCGCCGAAGGACGCGCCCTTCAGGAACATGGCGCGCAGCGGCTGGCGGACCTTCAGGTTGGCCAGGTTCCGGCAGGCGCGGCCCAGCTGGACAGCCTCGATGAGGGCTTCCATCTGGCGTTCCATCTCCGGATCGATGAGGCTTTCATCCCAGGTGGGGAAGTCGGTCAGGTGCACGGATTCGGGCTTGTCAGGCTGTACGGAGCAGACCAGGTTCTGGTAGATGCTCTCCGCCATGAAGGGGACGAAAGGCGCGATCAGGCCGCACAGGGTCTCCAGCACGTTGTAGAGGGTGGCGAAGGCGGCTTCCTTGTCGCCGGCCATGCCCTTGCCCCAGAAACGTTCGCGGCCGCGGCGCACATACCAGTTGCTCAGGTCGTCCACAAAGGAAGTCAGCGCCCGGGCGGCTTCGGGGATCGCGTAGGCGGTCAGGCTCTCGTCCACGGTGCGGATGGTGGAGTGCAGGCGGCTGAGGATCCAGCGGTCCATCAGGGTCAGCGAAGCCTTGGCGAGGGGATGCGCCTTGGGGTCAAAGCCGTCGATATCGGCATACAGGATAAAGAAGGCGTAGGTGTTCCACAGGGTGCCCATGAACTTGCCGGCGGCTTCGCTGACGGCTTCGTCATAGAAGCGGCTGGGCAGCCAGGGGGCGGAGGCGGAATAGAAATACCAGCGGACGGCGTCGGCGCCGTGCTTGTCCAGCACCTCCCACGGGTCGACCACGTTGCGGAGGTGTTTGGACATTTTGCGTCCGTCCTTGTCCTGCACGTGGCCCATGACGACGCAGTTTTCAAAGGGGGACTTGCCGAAGAGCAGGGTGGATTCCGCCAGCAGGGTATAGAACCAGCCGCGGGTCTGGTCGATGGCCTCGGAGATGAAGTCCGCGGGGAAGCGCTTTTCGAATTCTTCCTTGTTTTCGAAGGGATAATGCCACTGGGCAAAGGGCATGGCGCCGGAATCGTACCAGCAGTCGATGACCTCCTTCACCCGGTGCATGTCTCCGCCGCACTCCGGGCAGCGGATGACCACACTGTCGATGTAGGGACGGTGCAGCTCCGGCAGGTCGTAATCGCCCACCGCCAAGTCCCGGAGCTCCTGCCGGGACCCGATTACGTGGATGTGGCCCTTTTCGCAGCGCCATACCGGCAGCGGGGTGCCCCAGTAACGTTCGCGGCTCAGGCCCCAGTCCACCACGTTTTCAACAAAATTGCCCATCCGGCCTTCCTTGATGTTGTCCGGATACCAGTTGACGGAGCGGTTGTTCTGTACCAGGTTGTCCCTTACCTTGGTCATCTCGATGAACCAGGTGGGGCGGGCGTAGTACAGAAGCGGCTTGTCGCAGCGCCAGCAGAAGGGGTACTCATGTTCAAAGAGCATTTTTTTGAGCAGCAGTCCCCGGCCGCGGAGATCCTTCATGATGTCGTCGTCGCAATCCTTGACGAAACGGCCTTCCCAGGGCGTGGGAGCCATGAAGCAGCCCTGCGCGTCCACCAGCAGCACCAGGGGGATGCCGTTCTTGCGGCAGATGCGGTTGTCATCCTCGCCGAAGGCGGGAGCCTGGTGGACCACGCCGGTGCCGTCGGTCAGGGTGACGTAATCGTCGGTGATGACGTACCAGGCCTTTTCCCTGTCCACGTCGATATAGGGATACAGGGGTTCGTAACGCATCCCCTTGAGCTCGCTGCCCCTGACCACCCTGGTGATACTGATCTCCGCACGGTCCTTTTCATCGGTAAACACGCTTTCGATCAGGTCTTTGGCCATGATCATGGTGTCGCCGTGGAAGGTGAACCAGGCGTAATCGTATTTTTCGTTGACGCACAGCGCCATGTTGCTGGGCAGCGTCCAGGGGGTGGTGGTCCAGGCGACGATATAGGTGTTTTCCTCACCGAGGACCTTGAAGCGGACGAAGGCGGAATATTCCTTCACGTCCTTGTAGCCCTGGGCCACCTCGTGGCTGGACAGGGCGGTGCCGCAGCGGGGACAGTAGGGAACCACCTTGTGGCCTTCGTACAGCAGGCCCTTTTTCCAGATCTCCTTCAGGCTCCACCATTCGGATTCGATGTAGTCGTCGTGATAGGTGACATAGGGGTTTTTCATGTCCATCCAGTAACCGACGCGCTCGCTCATGTCCTCCCATTCGTGCAGGTATTTCCAGACGCTCTTCTTGCATTCCTGGATAAAGGGCTCGATGCCGTATTTTTCGATCTGGGGCTTGCCGTCCAGGCCCAGTTTCTTTTCCACTTCCAGTTCCACGGGCAGGCCGTGGGTATCCCATCCGGCCTTGCGCAGGACGCTTTTGCCCTTCATGGTCTGGTAGCGGGGGATCAGGTCTTTGATGGCGCGGGTCTCAACATGGCCGATATGGGGGCGTCCGTTGGCGGTGGGGGGACCGTCGAAAAAGGTAAAGGACTCCCCGGCGCCGTCCCGGAGATGGGCGTTCTTTTCCACGATGCCCTTCTCCTTCCAGAAGGCCAGCACTTCTTTTTCACGCTGGGCAAAGTTGAGCTCGGTCGATACTTTCCGGTACATAATTCCCTCCTAAAGAATGAATAAATCCGCCCCGGGAAATCCCGGGGCGGACTGGTTCCGCGGTGCCACCCGAGTTGGCCCGGCATCCGGGCCCGCTCTTATGACTTTATCGCCGTCCTGCGCCGCCCCTTCGGGCGGAGACTCCGGAGTGATCCGGCATACGGCCTTCCTCCCGGCCTTCCACCGCCGCCGGGTCGCTTGAAGGGGCGCCGCTGCCCGTCTCCATCCACGTCAAATGGCATTATACAACCCGGAAACGGTATTTGTAAAGCGTTATTTCTGGTGTTGGCACGGCTCACGCATGGATAGACCTCATGACTTTTTCGAGGTAGTCGTCATCATAGGCACAATGGCGGCGCCTTCGAGCAACAGACATCTTATCATCCACGGACTTGAGTACATTCAGTACGATATGTCGGACAACAGCGAAGTTCTCCGCGGTATGATCAGCTCTCATTCGGGACGCATCCTCCCGGAATGTGACGTCCAGACACCAATGGAGCGAGCTCTCCACCCCCCAATGGCTCCTTGCTGATTCAGCATATTCTTTCACATCAGTCAGTGACGTAATGTGGTAATGCTTTTCACTCGTGATCATGTAGATTGTCAATTGTTCAGTGTGCAGATTCGAACGAATGCCATAAATGCAATGTCTATACGAAAGCCCTCTTCCTGACAGTCGTTTTCTCTGTCATTCTGCGGCCTCTTCCACCACATCCACAAAGTGATCATTTGCCCACTGCGCAGCCGGGCTGCCGGCGGGGGTCACGAGCACAACACCTTCATCAAAAGCATTGTCTGCAATGCTGGTCACTGTTGCAGGAACATAGATCGCGATGTCTTCCGGCAGGCCGGCAAAGGCCTCAGATTCGATCGTAGTGGTGTTAGCAGGCAGGTGCAGATCGACCTGCGCGCTGATGAGCGAATAGTTCATCGGCTTTGCCTTGGCGAAGCGGTGCGCTTCGCTGAATGCAGAGCAGTAGAAGGTGACATTACCGCAGCTTGTAAACGCATAATCGCCGATGGTGTTCACGCTGTCCGGGATATAGACGCCGTACAGATTGGTGCAGCCGTTGAATGTGCCATCGTAAAGGATAGTCACGCCATACGGGATCGAGATGAAGGTCAGGCTGCTGCAGCTGTCGAATGCGTTCATGGCAATGACAGTCACGCCGCTCGGAACCGTGTACGAGCCGCCTTCTTTCCCGGCAGGATAGCAAACAAGCTCCGTTTTTTCTTTATTGTACAGCACACCGGCGTCTGATGTATAGTAATCACTTTCAGGATCAACATTGATGCTGGCAAGGTTAATGCAATTGCCGAAAATATAGGGGCCAATGTTCGTCACGTTCTTTGGGATTGTGATGCCGGTCAGGCCGCTGCAGGCGGAAAACACAGACTGACCCAGGCTCGTCACACTGTCGGGGATCGTGATTTCAGTAAGACTCTTGCAGAAGGAGAACGCGGAATTGCCTATGCCGGTCACACTGTCCGCGATCGAGATCTCGGTCAGGCTGGTGCATCCGGAGAACGCGCCATTGCCAATTCTGGTCACACCGTCTTTGATGACAGCGCTCGTCACGCCCAGATCTTTCCAAGGCTCTTGCCCATATGAATAATCCGGCATATCCCCCGTGCCTGTGATGGTCAGCACGCCGTCCGACACAGACCAGCTGATGCCCTCCTGCTCCTCAGCAAAATGCTTCGTGGCAGCGGTGAGAGCATCGTTGCCGTCAGTAGCAATACTGATGCCGGACCACTCTTCTTCTGTGCCGTTGTAATAGACATCCGTCAGGCTGGTGCAGCCATCAAATGCGCCATTATAAATGGTTTCTACACTTGACGGAATGGTAATGCTGGTCAGGCTGCTGCAATCCCAGAACACCCAGCTGCTAATGACTTCAACGCCTTCTGGGAGAGTGATGCTGGTAAAGCTGCAATTCTGGAATGCCCATGCTTGAATGAAAGTCACGCTTTCCGGGATTGTGACGCTTGCCAGATTTGCACAATCATTGAATGCGCAATAGCCGATACTGGTCACACTGTCCGGAACAGTATACGATGTACCCGGTTTTCCATCCGGGTAGTAAAGCAATGCAGTTTTATTCTTGTTGAAAAGCACACCGTTATTTGATGAATACGTTTCATTGGCAGGATCAACTATGATTTCTGTCAGACTGCTGCAGTGCGAAAAAGCAGAATGATCAATACTGGTCACATTTTCAGGAATTGTTATACTGTTCAGACCGCTTCCGCCAAATACATCATTCTCAATGGTTGTTACGCTGTTCGGGATCGTGATATCGGTCAGGCTGCTGCAATCGTAGAATAAGTAGGCTCTAATGCTGATCATTCCTTCAGGGAGCGTGATATCGGTCAGGCTCCTGCAGCCGAAGAATGCAGACATGCCAATACTGGACACGCTGTCCGGGATCGAGATGCTGGTCATGCTTGTGCTATATTCAAATGCATAATTGCCGATACTGGTCACACCGTCTTCAATAACAACACTTGAGAAGCTCTCATTAGCCCACGGAGCGGGGGTATCGTATGTATAATCATCCATAGCCCCCGTGCCTGTGATGGTCAGCACGCCGTCCGACACAGACCAGCTGATGCCCTCCTGCTCCTCAGCAAAATGCTTCGTGGCAGCGATGAGAGGATCGTTTGCAGAAGTATTGATGCTGATCTCAGCCCATTCTTCCTCGGTACCGTTATAATATACATCTGTCAGGCTGGTGCAATCGAAGAATGCTCCCATGTCAATTGCTGTGACATCTTGCGGTATCGTGATACTCGTCAGATTACTGCACCTGCCGAATACACCAAAGTTAATTGAAGTCACGCCATCTGGAATCGTGATGCTGGTCAGACTAGTGCAACCGGAAAACGCATTATTTCCAATGTTTGTCACGAATCTTGGAATTGTGATTTCTGACAAATTAATGCAATCATAGAATGCAGATAGGCCAATGCTGGTCACATCTTTGGAAATCCATATGCTGGCGATGCTCTCGTATTGAAAAAAAGCACCATCGCCAATGCTGGTCACACCGTCTTCAATGACAACACTTTCAAAGCTCTCATTTGCCCACGGAGCAGGATTTTCGAGGGTATAGTTATTCATATCCCCCGTGCCCGAGATGGTCAGTTCGCTGCCAACCAGGTTCCAGGAAATATTGCCATCTGTGCCGCTTGCATCGGCAGCTGCTGCGCCCACGCATAACATCGCGATCATCATCACAACAGTCACAATCAGCCATTTCCACGTCTTCATGCCCGTTTTCCTCCAACATATTTGTTCTTTCACAGCTCGGTTCTTTTCTGCATCGTATTGATTGGCCTTCATTATCACATAGTATTATACCAAATATGCGATGGCTGAACAAATCTTTTTTCAGTTCATAACACGGCTTAAAGGCGTTCTTCGGCCTGTTCGGTCGGTCGTTTCGGTTTTACCACCAACTTGACAGCGTATTCTTTTCGCATAGTCCGCTCTTTATTTCTGGATCTCTTCGATCAGCTTCAGTATGGCGTCGGTCCCGTCGGCGGCAGGCGCTTTTTCCAGTGCCGAGAGAAGGCTGTCCCTGTCCCTCCAGAGGGACAGGACGGCGTCCGCCAGGCTGTCCCCGGTCATATCGGCCTGGCTGAGCACATGGGCGAGGCCCCGGGAACGGAAGCTTTCCGCGTTCAGGATCTGGTCTCCCCGGCTGGCAGATGACGGATAGGGAACCAGGAGCATCGGTTTTTTCAGCGCCTGCAGTTCGCACAGGGTATTGGCGCCGGCGCGGCTGAGGACGATATCGGCGCATTGCAGGAGATGGGCCATCTCATCGGTGACAAAGTCGAACTGGGCGTAACCTGCCGTTCCGCGCAGGGATTCGTCCAGGTTGCCCTTGCCTGTCAGGTGGATGACGTCAAAATCCTTTGTAAGGCGGGGGAGGGCTTCCCGCAATGCCTTGTTGACGGCCTGGGCCCCGAGGGAACCGCCGGTCATCATCAGGATGGGCTTTTCGCCCGAAAAGCCGCTGAGGCGAAGCCCTTCCTCGCGGCGGCCCAGGAACAGTTCGCGCCTGAGGGGCGTACCGGTATAAACGCCTTTTTCGCCCATGGCTTTGGCGCATTCCGGGAAGGTGCAGGCGACCTTGCGCGCGTACCGCGTGCTCAGCTTGTTGGCGAGGCCCGGCGTCAGGTCGCTTTCGTGGCAGAGGATGGGAACGCCGTTGGCGGCAGCCCCCCGGACGACGGGGACGGATACAAAGCCGCCCTTGCTGAAAAGCACGTCCGGTTTCAGTTCGCGCATCAGCGCGGTGGCCTGCCGGATGCCCTGGATGACCTTGAAAAAATCGGTGACGTTTTTAAAGTCCAGATAACGGCGAAGCTTTCCGCTTTCCACGCAATGATAGACGACTCCGTCCACCTTTTCCATCATGGTCCGCTCGATGCCGTTGGGCGTGCCGACATAATGGATGTCATAACCGGCTTCCCTCAGATGGGGGATGAGGGCCAGATGCGGTGTGACATGGCCGGCGGTCCCGCCTCCCGTAAGAACGATGCGTTTCAAAAAGGGTCCCTCCCTTTCAGGTGTTGATCCGGCTGTGTGAGATCCCCGGTGAAGAAGCCCGGTGTATATGACTGCGCTCACCCGCTGCCGGACCGGAAAACAGTATAGCACTTCCCCGTACCGTTTACAACATGTCCTTTACGTGTTTGCCTCGGGCGGATTGACGGATAAGCCAGGATGGAATAAAATAATGGAAAGAAAAGATCATTTCCGTGTAGGCCCGAGGCTTTTCCGGGCCTAAAGTGAGGAAAGGAGAATGCAAATGAAGACCATGAAAAGTATCCTGTGCCTGCTGCTGGTCCTGTGCTTCATGCCCGCGGCACCCGCAAGGGCGGACAGGCAGTACCTGATCCCGGACAGCAACTCCCGTTTGCTAACCTGGAACGAGCTGGACGCCTGGGACCGCCACAGCCTCAGCTATGTTTTCAACGAGATCTTTGCCCGCCACGGGTATGTCTTTAAACCCGGCGGCCAGTTCGACCAGTGGTTCAGGCAGCAGCCCTGGTACCATCCCAACGCCAATGCCGACAATGACAAGTACTGCCTGCCGAAGGTGAGCGACCTGGAGTGGAAAAACTACTACCTGATCAAAAACGTGATCGCCGCAAAGGATGCCTCGGGGGAAAAGAGCCACCTGCCCGGGAAGGAATGCATCAACAACTACACCCCGGCGGTATCCCGCTACAGCCTGTCCGGATTCGGGTACCTGAGCTTTTCCGGGGCCAAGCAGCTTCTGCCCGTCTATTCCGCGCCCAGCACATCTTCCTGGCGCGGCAATAACGGGAAAGCGACCGTAAGCACCAACGGCGCGATCTACTGCGCGGGCTATGAAAACGGCTGGCTGCTGATCTATTATGAACTGACCGGCGGCGCCAATGCCGGCGGGATCCGCGTGGGCTATATCCGCGGACTGGAAGGGAAGTATTCGGTCAACACCTATCTTCAGTTCGATTACACCCAGGCCCAGGTCCTTTCGGCATGCACCGTGACCGACGATCCCCTCAAGGCGTACACTGCCATCGGTAAACTGCAGGCCGGCAGCTACGTCACTTTCCTGTCCACCTACATCAATCAGAACGGCCAGTGCTGGGATTATATCGAGGCGACCGTCAGCGGGAAGACCGTGCGGGGCTTTGTGCCCTCCGGGAACCTGAATATCCCGTTCGTCGACAATATCGGCAAATGATCCGATGCTTTTCCGGCGGCCCTGCGGGGCCGCTTTTTTGCTTTCCGGATCAAAAAAAACTGAAAAAACTCAAAAAAAGAAGAAAAATAGTTGTTGACAAACCTCCGATTCTGCGGTATTATAGTCAAGCGCGCTTCGAGAGCCCCATTACGGAGCGGAAAGGCGCGCGGGGATCTTGAAAACGATACAGGATCAGACATCCGGAGGGATCCGGATGAGAACGACAGTCAATTCGAACGAGTCAAAGACATCTGAAGGGCCGAGAGGCTCGGAGGAGTTAAGCGGAAAGAAATCCGCAGGATCTAAC
>JAFXUZ010000091.1 GCA_017524725.1 Clostridia bacterium
GAAACCTCGTGCAGGATATATTCCTTACCGTATTCCAGTCCCTCAATGGCGTAGATCTCGTCGCCCGTGATCCAGGAATCCACAACGTCGCCTTTGCTGTCAAGCACCTGCAGTTCCGCGCCGGTCAGCACGTTGCCATTGGAATCCTTCTTGACTGCGTTCACCTGGGTATTGGTAAAGGTGATGCTGTTCTTGCCCTCAGTGATCTTCACATCCAGGCTGCCGGAGCTGCCCTTCGCCACCACTACGGTCACTTTGATCTCGCTGTCGTCGTGGATGACTTTGCTGTCTCCGGTGTTATCCTCGGTCACGGTGTAATGGAAGGTCTTGCTCTCAGTTCCGCCAAGGTCCGCCAGCGTGTAGCTGATCGTTTCGAAGATGATCCTGCCGTCGGCGGTATTGCTGCCGGTGGCGGCAAGGTCTTCGCCCTCCCACACATTGAAGGTGTACTCGCCTTCAGTCAGTTCGCGGCCCACCATGTTCTTGGTGCCGGTCAGGGTGACCGAACCGACAGCGGAATATGTGTTGACAAAGTTCAGCTCCGTGCTGTCATCGCCGATCACAGTGATCGCAAGGGTACCATCGCCGTTGTCAGTGACACTCACGGTCACCGTGCATTCGCGATCGTCCACTGTGATGCCGCTGCCGTCCTCCCTGTTCTCCCTCACCGTGTATATATGGTACCCGATGTCCTCCAGGGTGTACCCGATCGTGTCGAACAGTATCCTGCCATCCGCCGTGTTGGCCGCGGTCTGTATCACCCTGCCGTCCTCGATCATCTCAAACTCGAACTCGCCCTCCCGCAGTTCACGGCCCAGCAGGACCAGGCGGCACCGCAGCGACAATTCGCCGCTTGCGAAGTAGCTGTTAATAAAATCCAGCATTTCCGGATCGTCACCAGAAACCTCGACCGCCAGGGTGCCGTCGCCGTTGTCCCTGGCGATCACGGTCACACCGTATTCACGGGTATCCACCGTGATGCCGTTCCCGTCCACACCGGTCTCCCTCACCCTGTACGTATGGGTCCCGACGTCCGCCAGGGTGTATTCAACAGTGCCGAAGTCTATCACACCGTCCACGCCGTTCGTCGCTGTCAGCACGGTGTTGCCGTCCTCGGTCACTTCAAAGGTAAAGATGTCCTCCTCCGTCAGCTGGCGGCCTTCCAGCACCTTTACGCCCCTGAAGGCGCAGCTGCCGAAGGCTTCATAGGTATTGACAAACTCATTTTCCTCACCGTTGGGCTCGGCGGTCACTGTCAGGGTGCCGTCGCCGTTATCCCACACTGTTACCGTGATCCTATAGATATCGGACGCATAGGTGATCCCGTCCCCGTCGTCCCGAACCTCCGTCATGGTATAGATAAACTGCCGTCCATTCACGTATTCGCCGTCCACAAGAAGATCGGCCGTGCTATAGCACAGCGGGCTGAACAATACCATGCCTTCTGTGGTGTTACTCACCTTCTCAGAAATGCCTTCACCGTCTAATACGAAAGAGAACTGCCCTTCCTCAAGCTCCCGGCCCTCCAGGATTACAGCGCCGGTCAGGGTCACGGACCCCTCTGCTTCATAGGTATTTACAAACTCAATCTCTTCGCCGTTGGGCTCTGCAGTCACTGCCAGAGTGCCGTCACCGTTATCGACCACTGTCACAGTGATATTATAGCAATTACCGGAGTATGTATAGCCGTCCGCATCGTGCTGAACCCCTCTCATGGTATAAACGAACCGACGCTCATTCACGTACTCGCCGTCTACCATCAGGTCATACTGCGAGTATTCAAGCGCCGGGAACACGATTTCTCCGTCAGCCGCGTTGGCGGTGACCATCAATGCGTTCCCGTCGGCGTCATCCAGCTCATACATGAACTGCCCTTCCTCAAACTCCCGACCCTCCAGGATCGCAGCGCCGGTCAGGGTCACGGATCCCCTTGCTTCATAGGAATTGACAAACTCATTTTCTTCGCCGTTTGGTACAGCGGTCACGGTCAGCGTGCCGTCACCGTTATCGGCCACTGTCACAGTGATGTTATAGCGATTACCGGAGTATGTATAGCCGTCCGCATCGCCCGCGACCTCCGTCATGGTATAGGTGAACCGGCGCTCATCCACATATTCGCCGTCCAACTTAAGGTCTTCCCGCGTGTACTCAAGCACCGGGAACACGATATCACCGTCAGCCGTGTTCATCGCGGTTGACCACACATTTCCTTCAGCGTCTACCAGCATGTACTCAAACTGTCCTTCCCGGAGTTCCCGACCCTCCAGGATCGTAACGCCGGACAGGGTCACGGATCCGTACGCTTCGTCGGCATGCGCACAGGCAATGGAAACACAAAGCGTCAATACTGCCGCGAATAACATGGCAGCCAGGCACTTTAGCATTTTTTTCATCGCGGATCACCCCTTCAAATCAAAAAAACAATTTAGAATTCATCAGGCACGTTCCGATTTTTATACGATTATAGCAAATCAGCGGCGGCATATCAAGCAAAACAAAAAGCCGCGATGAGTTTCGCAGGCGGCATCGTCCGGGGCAGCCGGCAGTGCCGGTAATCCGGCCCCCTCTGCCGTCACAAGTCATGATCGGCGATAGAGGGTTTCTCCCGATCGCCGCGCTCCGCCAGGTAAGCCTGTTTTTCCCGTTCGTCCTCCGCCGCCAGGGAATCAGGGCCCCAGACGCCCCCGAGGGATTCCATGTGGTGACGGAACTCGTGGCGAAGGATCCCCCGCAGGATCCTCCGTGCCTCCTCCGCGTCCGCGCAGGGATACGCCCTGCAAAAGGAGCCCCGGTACATAACGATCTGCCTGACGCCGGAGGAAACGCGGTAATGGCCCATGATATAAAGATCCCCGTCCCGGGCATAGTCCGGGACCGGAGCGGCATCCGATATGATCACTCCGCCGGTCAGGTCCCGGAAGAATGCCTCGGGAAGCTCGTCCATCAGTTCCGATATGATTTTTCTGTATTCAGCGGCATCGATCATTTCATGTCCCCGTATGTTCAGTTGTGCTCCGCGATATACTTCACCAGTCCGCGGGCCACGGACAGCGGATGGTCCGGATACAGCGCGTCATATTCAGCATATTCCGCCAGGGTCATCAGGTAACCCCGCTTCCAGAAAGGATCATAGGGATCGCTTGCCCACACGTCGCCGCCGCCATGGGGCATATCCCGCCACGCCGCAAGGACCTCGGTCTCTCTCCGCCCAGGTCCCTCCTCACGGAAGACCCCGCTGACGTTCTGCGCCAAGCCGCCGTATTTGACGCTGAATTCCAGGCGGTATTCGGTGCCGCGCCGGATCCCGCTTCCGCCGGAGGTATAGATCCTGTGCTTGACGATGGAATAGATATACTTACGTCCGCTGTTCGTCACACCGTTTGCCGCCTCGACGATCCCGGAGGCATCGTCCAGGTTTTTGCGGATGGAATCCGCCAGCTGCCTGGGATCGTCAAAGGGAACGGTCCCGCCGTCCGGGACGGTACGGCATGTGACCTGCGGAGCGGCTTCCCCCACGTCCAGGGGCGTCGGGGCGTCCTGTATCGCTTGCGGGACGGGGGCGGTCTGTCTTCCCCGGAACAGGCTGCCGATCAGGCCGTTAACCGCGCTGACGGCGTCCGAGGCGATGCCACCGATAACGCCTCCCGGGGACGTCCCGGAGGGTTCTTCCGCCCTGCACGCAAAAACGATCCGGGCGTCATGTGGGATCCAGTCGCCTTTTTCGAAGGGCTTCTCCCCATCCGCCAAAGCGGATACGACCTGCGCGTTTTCATCCGCCTTCGGCGGGTCAAATTCCAACGCGGCAAACCCGGCCTCCGAAAACAATTTTTCCGCTTCGCCGCGTTTTATGCGGGCGCATTCCCCGGAGGAGAGAGGCGCGGGAATATCGCATCCGGCAGAGTCCGTCAGACGGTACCGCAAAAGGGTTTGTATCCGGGCATATTGCGCGGAGGCGGCCCATTCCCTGCATTCCAGCGCCCGGACGGCGTTCAGGGGATGATCCATCCTGCTCAGGAGCATGTACTCCATCACCCTGTTCCATTTGCTGTCCGCGACCATCTGTTTATATTCCGCGGCCTGGGCAAGGAAGGCGTCCAGGTTGGCCCCGGACAGATGATCCTTCCCACAGCCCGCAAAGGCGAAGCACACCCTGACCATGGGTTCCGGCCCGTCCTCGCACAATACGGCGGCCCGGTCGGCGGAAAACTCGCTGCAGCGCATCCAGTAGGCAAAAGCCACCTGGAGGGGCACGGTCAAAAGGCTCGCCGGGCCTGTCACAAACCGGCTGAATCCCTGCATGATCATGCTGCCGATGGTCCTGTAAAGGGTGTGATGGCAGGCGATGTGCCCGCATTCATGGGCCAGCACCGCGGAGACCAGTTCCTTCGGCAGGTTGTCCAGCAGCCCGGAGGTGATCACGATAAATGGCTCCGTATCGCCATAGGTGTAGGCGTTGGGGACCACGTTCATTTCCAGGTACAGTTCAGGCACGGCGATGCCCAGTTTTTCGCAGATCGGGTACAGCAGCCTGTACACCTCCGGCATCTGGTCTTCACCCAGGCGGAGGTTTGAGGACATATTGATGATGCGCATCTGCCGTTCGTTGATGATCCCCATATATCCCTTGACCAGTTGGGAAAAACCGGGGATCGCCTTAAGCGCCCGGAGGGCTTCCTTATCGGACGGATGAAGCAAAAGTTCCGGATCGATAGCCATGCGGATCCTCCTTTTTCAGGTCCGCGCGCCTGCCGCAATTTCTCTGCGCGGCGCACGCCGGGATAAAGCCCCGTGAGTTTTTGCTGATCACTGGGAGAATAATAGCATATCCTGCCTTTCATGGCAAACGGATCCCGGCGATTCCCGCAGGTAACGAACTTCTGCGGTTACTGTTCACGGGGCAGGAGGACAAGAAGCAGATGAAAAGACACCCAACGGGGTGCTTCCGTAAACGAGACACCCTCTTGAACCAGTCACGGCACAGTTGACATTTTAATGCTTTATATTTCTCTGATGGATCCTGACAGGATTCGTCAGACTCATTTTCATAAAGGATGAACGGGGATCATCATGGTGGTGAAAGACCGTGCGAAAATGAGGGAACGTCGGTTCGGAAGTATGCATGGTAAAGTGATTTTGCCGGCATAAAGCCATCTGCCGGCAATCAGTCCCGTCGGATCTGTTCACACGTTTTTTCTTGCATAACTGCGGGCACCATAGTCAATCATCTCGTCAAAATCTTGTTTCATCTTGCGCTTTGTTGACTTCAACAGTATAATATTGTTAAAAACAGGAGTTGGAGAGGCGGTTTTCAGGCATAAGGGTAGATCCGCTGATCCGACACCGTGCCAATGGGCACGGAAACCGTCCTTTAAGCCTTGTTTTCAGTACTTCGCCGATTTGCCGAGCAGATATTTTTGCAGGAGGAATCAAAAAATGAAAAAACAAACCCGAGGCATCACGTTTAATATTATCATATCTTAAGGGGTATGCTGTCGTTGCGGCGTCCGCCGGATCCTATTACCGAAATATCTCGGGACCGGCATAAAAAAGCGGGATCAAAATGGTTTGATATGCTCCCCGCGCCGACGGCGCATTTGACCCAGCCGTGCCGCACATTCCGCCGCACAGCGCCTGGGTGTCCCGGTCAAAACGCACAGTTTTGCCTGCAGCTGTGTCTATCCCGGTCCGATCTCTAATCACGTTATGTATATAAGGAGGTACTTTCACATGAAAAAATGGATCATTTGCCTGCTGCTGCTCCTGACGGCGCTGCTTTTGGCGGCAGCCGCCAATGCAGAGATTGCAAGCGGCACCTGGGGGTCCTGCCAATGGGACATCAGCGATGCGGGCGTACTGACCATCCACGCCGGAACAGCCGCGGATGCGGGCTGGTGGTGGACGTCTCCCTGGGATGACTGGAGCGACCGGATCACCTCAGTCGTGGCGTCAGAAAATATCATCCTGTCGGAAGACGCGAGTTATTTTTGTAAATCTCTCGGCAATGTCACCTCTATGGACCTCTCCGGTTTCAATACAACAAACGTGACTTACATGAATGGTATGTTCGCTGGCTGCAGTGGGCTGACCGCACTTGATCTCAGCTCCTTCGACACGGCGAACGTAACGCTCATGTATGGTATGTTCTACGACTGCAGCGGGCTGACCGCACTTGATCTCAGCTTTTTTGATACGGCTAATGTGACGGACATGACTGATATGTTTAATGGCTGCAGTGGGCTGACCTCGCCGGTTCTCACCTCTTTCGACACAGCGAAGGTGACGGGTATGGGTGCCATGTTCTACGGTTGCAGTGGGTTGACCACACTTGATCTCAGCTCTTTTGACACGGCGAACGCGACAACTATGGGATGGATGTTCGCCGACTGCAGTAGCCTGACCGCGCTGGATCTCAGCTCTTTTGACACGGCGAACGTAACGACCATGACGGCGATGTTCGAGAATTGCGGTAGTCTGACCTCGCTGGATCTTAACTCTTTTGACACGGCAAACGTGACGGATATGGGCGAGATGTTCTACGGCTGCAGTGGGCTGACCGCGCTCAACCTTAGCTCTTTTGACACGGCAAACGTGACGATCATGACGTCGATGTTCGAGAACTGCGGTAGCCTGACTTCGCTGGAACTCAGCTCCTTTGACACGGCCAACGTAACAAATATGTATGCGATGTTCGTGAACTGCAGTGAGTTGACCGCGCTGGATCTCAGCTCTTTTGACACGGCAAACGTGACGGACATGGGCTATATGTTCTACGGCTGCAGTGGGCTGACTGCGCTGGATATCAGCTCTTTTGACACAACTAATGTACTAAATATGTATGCGATGTTCTACATCTGCAGTGGGTTGACCGCGCTGGATCTCAGCTCTTTTGATACGGCGAACGTGACGGATATGGGCTTTATGTTCTACGGTTGCAGTGGGCTGACTGCGCTGGATCTTAGCCCTTTTGACACAGCCAACGTAACGACCATGAGATCGATGTTCGAGAGTTGCAGCGGGCTGACTGCGCTGGATATCAATTCTCTTAACACGATGAACGTGACGGACATGGAAGGTATGTTCTACGGCTGCAGTGGGTTGACTGCGCTGGATCTTGGCTCTTTTGACACGGCAAACGTGACTGACATGGGCTATATGTTCTACGACTGCGGTGGGCTGACTTCGCTTGATGTCAGCGGTTTTGACACGACCAACGTGACTAATATGTATGCAATGTTCGAGAACTGCAGTGATCTGACCACGCTCGATCTTAGCTCTTTTGACACGGCAAACGTGACGGGCTTGGGCTGGATGTTCTCCGGCTGCAGTAGGCTGACCTCGCTCGATCTTAGCTCTTTTGACACGGCAAACGTGACGGATATGGGCTGGATGTTTGACAGCTGCAGTGGATTGACCGCGCTGGGGCTCAGCTCTTTTGACACAGCTAACGTAACGACCATGAAGGCAATGTTCCAGAACTGCAGTGGACTGACCGCGCTCGATATTTCCTCTTTTGACACGGCAAACGTGACGGATATGGGCTGGATGTTCGACAGCTGCAGTGGGTTGACCGCGCTGGGGCTCAGCTCTTTTGACACAGCTAACGTAACGACCATGAAGGCAATGTTCCAGAACTGCAGTGGACTGACCGCACTCGATCTTAACTCTTTTGACACGGCTAACGTGACGGATATGGGCTGGGCGTTCTACGGCTGCAGTGGACTGGCCTCACTGGATCTCAGCTCTTTTGACACGACGAACGTGACTAACATGGAATCGATGTTCGAGAGTTGCAGTAGATTGACCGAGCTTGATCTTAGCTCTTTTAACACGGCGAACGTCACGAATATGGGTTGGATGTTTACCGACTGCAGTGGGCTGACTGCGCTGGATCTCAGGTCTTTTGACACATCCAACGTAACAAATATGTATGCGATGTTTGTGGGCTGCAGTGGGTTGACCGCACTCGATCTCAGCCCTTTTGACACAGCTAATGTGACAGACATGGAGGGTATGTTCTACGGCTGCAGCGGACTGACCTCGCTGGATCTCAGCTCCTTTGATACGTCGAACGTGACGGACATGTCTGGTATGTTTTATGACTGCAATGGGCTGACCTCGCTTGTCCTAAGCGCTTTTGACACATCGAATGCTACTGAAGTGGATCTTATGTTCTATGGCTGCAGCAAACTGACCACGCTGGATCTCAGCTCTTTTGACACAGCTAATGTGACGGACATGGTCGATATGTTCTCCGGCTGCGATGAACTGACCGGCGTCACCCTTGGCGCGAACTTCTCTTTCAAAGGCAGCGGCGGCAGCGTATTGTGCACTCTGCCTGACAGGGACTGGGTCGCCGCCTCCGACGGCCGGCATTACACCGCACAGCAGATCGCCGAAGACCGCAATCATATCGCCGACACATATAACGATTCCATTGTCCTGATCCTGGCGAATGCCCTTCGTCTCCCGGACGGCCTGACGGTCATCGAGTCCGAAGCTTTTGCCGATGTTAAGAATGTTGCGGTATACATTCCTTCGGGCGTGACCGGGATCGCCGCCGACGCCTTTGACCCTTCGGTGATGCTCGTCCTGCCGGACAGCACATGGGCATCCTGGGCAGAAACGCACGGTTATGCCTTCATCGTGCAGCAATGATCGAAAACCGTTGTAAAAACCAAATCGCCGCAAACGCTCGATCCAAAGAATACAAAAGCGTCTCAAGTTCATCCCGGTCCGATTTCCCGCCATATCTCGTATTCGTCAGGACATATTTCGTAAGCGCAACAAAAGGCACCTCGTCACGAGGATGAAAAATGGGATATTGAGTCTGATGGATCCTATTAGAATTCGTCAGACTCATTTCCTTTTTGTCCTGAACAGGAATGCGGTTCGCAACTTTTTTCCCGGGAAACCCTTATGGAAATATGATAACATCCAAACTGCGGACGGGAGATCCGCACAGCACCATGGGACAGCGACCATTTTGAAAGGAGGAGATCCGATGTCCATGCTGAAGTTCCTGCGTGAGCAGATGAACATGACCCGCACCGAGAACGGCGCAGCCACCCATTTCACCACCCGGTCCGATTGTCTGGACCTGTTTTCCACCGTCGGCGCCCTGCGCTCCGCCACCGACCGGCAGATCATCGACCGCTTTTCCCGCGCATGGGCGGAGGATCGGGACCTGGCGGTCCGCACCCTCTTTTACGCCCGCGACGTGCGCGGCGGCCTGGGCGAGCGCCGTGTATTCCGCGTGCTGCTCCGTCACCTGGCTGAGACCCATCCCGGGACTGTCCGGCGCAACCTGCGTGCCGTCGCGGAGTACGGCCGCTGGGACGACGTCCTCTGCCTGATGGGCACCCGGTGCGAGGCGGATATGATCGCCCTGGTGGCCGGGCAGCTCCGCGAGGACCTGCGCCATGACGCCATGGACGAGCCCGTCTCCCTGATGGCCAAGTGGCTCCCCTCGGTGAACGCCTCCGACCCCGACACTGTCCGCGCCGCGCGCCGGCTTGCCCGGGCCCTGGACATGACCGAGGCGGACTACCGCAAGACCCTCTCCCGCCTGCGCGAGCGTATCCGCATCCTGGAGAATAACCTGCGCACGCGCGACTACACCTTTGACTACGCGACCCAGCCCTCCCGCGCCATGTTCGTCTATCGCCGGGCTTTCCTGCGCAACGACGGGCAGCGCTACCGCCTTTTCATGGACCAGGTGTCATCCGGCAAGGCGAAGCTGCACACCTCTTCCCTGAACCCCTGCGACCTGATGGAGCAGGCCCTGGATTTCCGCGGCTCGCCCGCGGAGCGCCGGGTGCTGGACACCACCTGGAACGCCCTTGAGGACTTCACCGACGGCCGCAACGCCCTGTGCGTTGTGGACACCTCCGGCTCGATGTTCGGCTATGGCTCGCCCAGGCCCTTCTCGGTGGCCATGTCCCTGGGCCTTTACTTCGCGGAGAGGAACCGCGGCGCTTTCCGCAATCACTTCATCTCTTTTTCCCAGCATCCCCGCCTCATCGAGATCAAGGGCCGGGACTTAGTGGACAAGGTGCAGTACTGCCGCTCCTTTATGGAGGTGGCCAACACCAACATCCAGGCTGTCTTCGAGCTGGTGCTCCGGACCGCCGTCGCGCACCGCGTCCCCCAGTCGGAGATGCCCGATACCCTGTACATCATCTCCGACATGGAGTTCGACTGCTGCACCGCCGACGCCTCCATCACCAACTTTGAGTATGCCCGCACGCTCTACACCCGCTATGGCTACCGGCTGCCCCACCTGGTCTTCTGGAACGTCCAGTCCCGCAACGTGCAGCAGCCCGTTACCAGGGACGAGCGCGGCGTGGCCCTGGTTTCGGGCTACACTCCCCGCCTGTTTCAACAGGTGATTACCAACAAGACCCCCTATCAGCTGATGCTGGAGGTGCTTAACGGCGATCGCTACCGCATGCTCTGCGCGTAACAAAACGCCGTGCCGCCGATAAATTTCGGAGGCACGGTGTCTTTTTTTACCGGAAGATCAGGTTGACGGGGATCCGGAGCGGTTCCCGTCAGACGGAATGAGTCCATGCTCCGAGAGATCGCAGAGAAAGCCGTGCCCCGTCCCCAGAGCACGGCTTTCGCTCTTCGGCCCGTTTAGTGGCTTGAGAGCCATTCGCTGTCGATGGGGACGAAGGTGAGGTAGGCGTGGGCGTTCGCGAAGGTTTCGGCGGCGCTGCCGGGGAAACCGAAGACGTATTGCAGGTTGCTGTCCGCAAAAGCGCTGTCGGCAATGGAGGTCACGCCGGGCAGGATGATGACCGCGTCGGCGGAGATGCCCGAGAAGGCGTCCTCTTCGATGGCCGTAAGGCCCTGAGGCAGCCGCAGGGCGTTCTCCGTGCCGGGAGTCAGCCAGCGGGCATAGAGGGTTTTGGGGCCGTTCACGATCGATTCAAAAATATACGGGCTGCCGCCGGTGGCCGTGGTGTACCAGCCCAGGAACACGCTGCCCATCCTGGAGGGATTCTGCGGCCGGGCCAGGACCACCCCGGAAGCCACCCATTGGTCGGGGGTGTCGACGCCGACATATCCGATTCGGAACATGAATTTGCTCTGCCGGAAGGGCACGCCGTCCACCGTGACCGCGGCGGAGCAGACCAGCATGTTGTCCCTCGGGCCCGGTTCGGAAGTGATCGTCGCCCGGAACTCGCGGCCGCTCGGCAGGCGGAAGATCACGTCCTCTTCGCTGTTCCATATCCATTCAGGCCGGGCGACGCTCAAGCCGCTGTCCGCGCGGATGGTGCCGCTGATGGTGCCGTCGTCGCTGGTCCAGGTGCGTTCGACGCCGTCGGGGATGGTCGTGCTTTCCCCGTCCATCCAGGCCTTCAGCAGCGCGATTTGGCCGCTCAGGTCCAGGGTCGCGAGTCCGTCGCAGCCGCACACGTCCAGGTAGGTAATCGGCGCGTTTCCAAGGATGAGGGAGTTGAGCGGCGGGTTAATGCTCGCATCCAGGCGCGTAAGCTCCGTCAGCATGCTCACGTCTAGCGCGGTCAGGATGTTGCTGTGCACGTTGATTTGCCTAAGATGCGTGCAGCCGCTCAGGTCTATCTCCTCCACCATGGAGAAGGGAAGGGTCAGTTTCGTCAGGTCCGGGAAGTATTCGATGCCCTCCACGTTGCGGATGTCGCCGGTGCGCACGCTCAGGAAGGTGATGGCGCGCTCGTCCGGGGTAAGGAAGCCGTTGTCGTTGTCGTCGGCCTGGTTCCTTACGATGGCGCGGAAGCCCGCGTCCGGGAAATGCTCCGCGTCGATGGGGATGCCGTCCGTCACAAGGGCGGTATCGCCCTGGTCGGGTTTGTTGACATACAGCTCGTAGCGGACCCCGTCAACGGTAACGGAGTATTGCCGGTAACTCAGGTAATCACCGCTCTGTCCCTCCTCGACGGCGGCGCGCAGGCCCGGGCAGGCCAGCAGGTCCAGGCTGTTAAGGCCGGTCTTGTGGACCTTCAGCGTCCGGATGTCCCCCATCACGGTCAGGTTTGTCAGGTTGGGGCATTCCTGGATGTCCGCCCTGACCAGCTTCGTGTTCTGCGAAAGGTCCAGGGATGTAAAGCCGTTGCCGTAGCACAGGAGCTTCACCAGCTCGCGGTTGTTTGTGAGGATCAGGGAAGGCAGGTTGCAGTTGTAGCAGTAAAGGGTCGTAAGCTTTGTCAGCTGGCTGACGTCCAGGCGGTTGAGCGTATAGCTGTCGGACGGGGTGCCGTGCTCCACGCTCACACTGGTCACGTTGATAAAATAGCCGATGCCCGTGAAATCGGCGATCTGCGAGTTGCTCGCGACGATCTCGGTCACCGCCTCACGTTCCGCGACGTTAAGGTATCCGTTCCCGTCGGTGTCATAATGATTGCCTACAAAATTGCGCCAGCGCGAATCCGGGAAGTTTGCTTCGCTGATCTTGACGCCCTCCGGCTCCCAGCGCGCGTAGAGGGTGGTATCCTCGGTGACCGGGAAGTAGGAAAGGTTGTTCAGCCCGGTGTCCGGGTCATAGTAAAAGAAGCTGCAATGCCGGTTGTAGGCGGCGTCGTAATACCAGCCCCGGAAGACGTATCCGGCCCGGACGGGCTGCGCGGGCTCCACGATCCGCCTGTCGTAGCTCACCGTCTGCGCCTCCACGGCGCTGCCCCCGCAGGAATCGAAGGTCACCTGATAAGGGATCGGGTTCCAGCCGGCGTAGACGGTCAGGTCCTCATACAGCGGCTCGTCCGCGGGGTAGGGCTCCGCGCAGCTTTCGTCCAGGAACCATCCCGCAAAGGTATAGCCCGTCCGCGTCGGCGGGGTGGGGTCCGGAACGGCGCCAAAGTCCACCCAGTACCGGTTGTAAGTGTCGGTGCCGTCGTTGTACATCATCGTCAGGACGGGTTTCTCCAGCCAAAGGTTGTACAGGTCCAGGTCGCCCATGACCGGCAGGCTGAAATCATAGGCATGGGTGCATTCCGGTTCGGTATACCAGCCCCCATGCACATAATACGGATTGACGGGGACCTCGGGCCGGGGGAAGGGTTCCCCGATGCGCACCCGGTAAAGCTCGCCGCGGCCGCAGCCGTTGGCATAGATGGTTACATAGCACTTCAGGGGCCGCCACTGGGAATAGAGCGTCATGTGCCACGTCACCGGCGCCGCAAAGTCGAAGGGATGCTCCCCTTCATAGTCCGTCGTCCAGCCGACGAAGGCGTAATCGTCCGTATCCGCGCCGCCCGCGTAGGGGTCCGTCGCCGCGGAGCCGGAGAGCACCGTCTGGTCGGGCGGGTTGCTGCCGCCGACGCCCCTGCTGGTAACGCCGCCCGCGAAGGTGACCGTGAAATACCGGTTCCACCCGGCGTAGAGGATCGTCGCCTGGGTGACGGGGGTCGAAAAATCATATTCGTTCAGCGCTTCGGGCTCCGTGAACCAGCCGCGGAATTCCCGGCCCTCGGACACCGGGTCCTCGGGCCGCGAGGCGGTGCCGCCCCATTCCACGTCCTGGTAGCTGAAGCCCGTGCCCGCGACCCCGTTCAGGGTGAAGAACACCCGGAAGGTGACGGGATTCACAATGGTGAAGGGCGCGCTGTCCACATGGAAGCCGTCGAAGGCGTAGGCGCGGATGATATAGGTGGTGCTCAGGCGGCTGCCGTAATAGGGAAACAGGGAGGTGGACCCGGAGCCGTCCGGCCGGGTGTTGACCATGTTCGGATTGCCCACGGACACATAGGCGCCGTCGCGCAGCGCCAGGAAGTCAAAACCGATGGGGGCAAAGGTGGTCCTCCAGGTGACGGGGAACGCCTTGTCCGCGCTCTCCGCCCGACCGCCCGACGGCTGCTGGATAAAGCGGAGCCGGAACACCCAGAAGGGTTCGCCGGATACGTAGTCGTTCGCTCCGGTGCCCCACCAGGCGCGAAGGCGGTACTGAGTCGCGTCCTCCCCGGCGGCGGTTTGCACGTCGGCCGTGATGGATGTGGCGCCGATGGGGGTGCTCGTCACGGTTTCGCCCGAATCGGTCACCCGCACCAGCTTGATCTGTTTGGGGGCAAAGTTGGTCGCCCACATCACCGTGCGGCTCTCGCCCGGCAGATGCGTACAGCTTTGGGGCGATTTCGTGAAGGCCATGCGGGTCATGGAGAAATCATGGTTCACATGATTTGTCCATCCGTTGTCGTCATAGCTTATGTCGAGGTTGAAATCACCGGAATCAAGGCCCGAAATGTCCAGCACGGCGGAATTCCCGCCGGAGGACTCGTAGACCTTGACCATGTTGGCGCTGTCGATTCTGCGCCATACGGTGACCGCGCTCGGGGTAAAATTGGTGCGCCATTCGATCTCCCAGGTGTTCTGCGTCGGCGGAAGGATGGCGTCCTCCGGCGTCCTGGTGAAGATATGCCCGGGGTCGACGACATTGAACCACGCGGACCTGATACAATCAAACTCCCCGGGGCCGTAGTAAGCTTCGATCCAGTAGCTTTCGACCTCCGCGGAAAATACGTGACCGGTCACACGCCTCCCCGGCTGGGAAATCGTGCTCACCGCTTCGTCCGCTACACCGCTGTCGGTAAAGTAGTTGTGAACGATCTCCGCCCTGATGGGGGTAAAGTTGGTTTGCCAGCTGACGGAGGCGGTGCCGTTCGTGTGGTTCAATTGCGCCTCGCCGGGCTGGGTGGTGAACCGCATATTCGAACGGTCTACCTCAAAAACGGCGGAGTCCACATGATCTTCATCGTTGTAATAGGCCCAAAGCTGATATTTGACCTTGGTCCGCTCCGCGTTGCAAGCTGGATTGTAGGCATAGGAATGCTGCCGGCCGACGACCGGCAGGATATTCTCCACGATGTAGGTCGTATCAACGTAAGGAAAGCTGACGTTCAAAGTACCGAATGTCGCGTACGAAAAATTGTTTTCTTCACTCAGCCGGACCACCGCCACCTTCACCGGCGTGAAGCTGGTCTTCCAGCTTGCGGTATATTTGAATGTCTCGGGGCTGCAGCTGCCGCTTTGAGGCTGGGTAATAAAGGTCAGGTCGGAAAGCGTAGCGTGGAATTCCTCGGAATCCACATAATCGTCATTGCTGAAATAGGCGCGGATGCAGTAGTCGGCCATGGCGTCCGGCTCAAAGGGATAGGAGCAGTTGGCGTGCAGCGGTCCCCCGATGCCCATCACCCGGGTCTTCTCAGTCACAATATAGGAATAACTGTGGGAGTTGAACCAGTTTCCGGTCTGATATACATCGGTGCACTTCATGATTTCCAGTTTGACCGGCGTGAAGCTGGTGGTCCATATCGCGTTGAACTTCAGCGTTTCCGGATCATAGCTTCCGGAGGCCGGCTGGCTTGTGAACACCAGCAGTTCGGCGTCGGCAGTGAAGGGGTATGAGGAAACATAATCGTCCTTGCCCGTGCCCCAGTACGCGTAGATGCGGTAATTGTCCCCCGCCTTCGGGGTGAACCCGATGGACATGCTCTTCTTCAGGTTTGAGGTGAGCGTGTAGACGCGCACGGGTTTTTCGACGGAGACAGTGATCGGATCGCCGAAAATGTCCGTTTCGGAGCTCTCCCTATATTCGTATACGCAGTGCATCACCTCCACCCTCAGCGGCACGGCGCTGGTTTCCCAGCTGACCGTATACTTCAGCGTGGCCGGGTCGATGTGACCGCTTTCCGGCTGAGTCACAAACCGGAGGCTGTCCGCCGAGCCCACGGCGCACCAAAGCGCCGCCAGAAAAAGCGAAAGCAGTAAAGCAATACATATTTTACGCCTCATGAGATTGTCCCCCTGTCACTCGGTCCCAAAAAACCTTTCCGGGTCGCTCCGCCGGGGATGAAACCACCGGCCTTAAGGGTATTATAGCATACAAAACCGCAAATTTATGCATTTTTTGTGCTTTATGGCAAAAAACAAGCTGATTTTCTCCATATATTATGCTGCCATCCCCCTTTTTTCACGCGTATACACAGGTGAAAGGTGAAAAAGCTGCCTTTCCGGAAGAATCGATCACGGCCAAAGGAGGGATATTCAATGTCAAAGTACATGAGGAAACTGACCCCGAGCGAAATGGAACTGGTCACAGACGGCAAAAGGCCCTCCGCGGGCCAGGGCATCGCCGATCTCTTCTCATGGATTGCCTGCGGGTTCCATCACCGCTACGCGCTCACCGGAAAGACCCGGGAAGATACCAGCCGCGTCTTCCCGATCACCTTCTACCAGGTGAAATGCCTCGACTGCGGCCATACCACCTGGACGCGCTTCGGAGGTTATGTTCGGGGACCCAAAGTAAAACCGGATCTGATGCCCAAGCCGTAACAGTCAGTGGGCCGCAAATCGGGCATGCCCAGGGGATCGTTTCCTCACCGTGGCGCAAAACGGCCGCCGCGGACCGGGGGCAGCCGTTTCCGGCCCTGTCCCGTGCTTATCGCCGCCAATGAAAAAGATCCGCCGCTCCGATACCAACGGGCAGGAGTGCGGATCTTTTTTATGATACGGAAATGTGCCTTTGGGTATAAAAACGCCGGCGGCGGACAGTGGGAGGCGGGCGGCAGCCCGTGATGCCCTTTCACCAGTGGTTTGTCATGGGGTGTCGGCCGAGGGGCTGACGGAGGGGCTCATGACGAACCGCCGTATATTCTGCCACGCACCTCTTTCTTCCGCAGGGGTACCATGACTGTCGACTCCCATGTCACTTACTTTTGTGTGCCGGGCAGACGACCTCATCCGTCTCCTCGCTAGCGCTCGGATCCACGTCATGGGACACCCCGTCGGCTAACGCTGACACCCCATGACAAGCCCCATCCCGGGGAAGGCTTACGGGGTCTTCCTTGTCGGTTGAAAAGTCATGTGACGGGCAGATCACGGCGGCAGGCGGAGCAAAACACGCTATGGGGCGGGCGGTAGCCCCGGATGGCAGTGGCGAGGCCGCCTGATGAGACTTCCCGTCCCCTGAATGCGCGGATCAAAAGGAAAGGTCAGGTCTTTACGCCGGAGAACTGGCTTTGATACAGCTCGGCGTATGCGCCGTTCTTCCTGATCAGCATATCATGGTCGCCCTGCTCCACGATATGGCCGTCCCGCATCACCAGGATGCTGTCGGCATCCCTGATGGTGGACAGGCGGTGGGCCACGATAAAGCTGGTACGGCCCTTCATCAGCCTGGCAAAGGCCTCCTGGATCAGCACCTCGGTGCGGGTATCGATGGAGGACGTGGCCTCGTCCAGGATCAGCATCGGTGGGGTGGAAAGCATCACCCGGGCGATGCACAACAGCTGCTTCTGCCCCTGGGACAGGCTGCCGCCGTTCTCCCCCAGCACCGTGTCATAGCCCTGGGGCAGCCGTCTGATGAAGGAATGGCAGTGGGCCGCCCTGGCCGCCGCGATCACCTCGTCCATGGAGGCGTCCGGACGGACGTAGGCGATGTTGTCCCGCACCGTACCGGTCTTGAGCCAGGTCTCCTGCAGCACCATGCCGTAATTGTGCCTGAGGGACCTGCGTGTCATATGGCGTATATCGGCGCCGTCCACCCGGATGGCGCCCCGGTCCACATCGTAAAAAAGCATCAGCAAATTGATCAGCGTGGTCTTCCCGCAGCCGGTGGGACCCACCAGGGCGATTCGCTTCCCTTTATCCACCCGCAGGCTGAAGCCGGTGATCAGGGGCCTGTCCGGGACATAGGCAAAATCGACGTTTTCGATCTCCACCGTGCCCTCGGCCTCAAAGGAGACCGCGTCGGCGTCCTCCGCCGTTTGGTCCTCCTCGTCCAGCAGGGCGAACACCCGGGCGGCGCAGGCCAGGGCGTTTTCAAGCTCGGTCACCACGCCGCTGATCTCGTTGAAGGGCTTGGCATACTGGCTGGCGTAGCTCAGGAAAACGCTCATCGCGCCCACGGTGATGCTCCCGTCCACGCAAAGCATGGCCGACAGGAACGCCACCGCCGCGTACACCGTGTTGTTTACAAGGCGGGTGGACGGGTTGGTCAGGGAGGAGAAAAAGGTGGCCTTCAGGCTTACGCGTCTCAGTTCCTCGTTCACCCCGTCAAACTCGGCCATGGCCTTTTCCTCATGCCCGAAGACGCGGACCACCTTTTCGCCCTCGATCATTTCGTTGATCAGGGCCGTTTCGCGTCCCCGCACCTCGGCCTGAGCCGTAAAATAGCGGTGGGTGCGGGAGGCGATGAATCCGGCGACAAAAAGTCCCAGGGGCGTGAGCACCACCACCGCCAGGGCGATGCGCAGGTCCATGGTCAGCATGATGCCCAGAGTGCCCGCAATGGTGATGACGCCGGTAAACAGCTGGGTGAAGCCCATCAGCAGCCCGTCGGCCAGGGCGTCCACATCCGATACCAGACGGCTGACCAGATCGCCGGAGGGGTGGGTATCCAGGTAGGACAGGGGCAGGCGCTGGAATTTGTCCATGATCCTCTCCCTCAGGTCCCTGGACACCGAATAGGTGACCCGGTTGTTGGTCATGGCCATGGCCTGCTGGGCCGCCGAGGACAGGGCAAAGCAAAAGCCGATCAAAAGCAGCGCCGTGCCCACCCGGCCCATATCCACCCGGCCCTGCCCCAGCATGCCGTCGATGGCCCGCCCCGAAAAGAAGGGGATCAGCAGGGCCGCCGCCGATGTGACCGCCGCGCATGTCATGCTGAAGACGACATACTTCAAATAGGGACGCACAAAAGCGGCCAGGCGCTTCAGCGTTCCCCGGTCCACCTTTTTCCCTATTTTTGTGTTCCGTTTATTCCCGTTTACTTTCCCGCCCACAGGATCTTTCTCCTTAACCTTGTTCACTCCGCCGTCTCCGTTCCAAAGACCCGTTCTTCATACCGTTCTCCGCGGCCGTTCCAAAGCTTCACTCTTCACTCTTCACTCTTCATCCTTACCTCCGTCTTCTCCCTGCCTGTACTGGCTTTCGTGGATCTGGCGGTACACGGGGCATGTTTCAAGCAGCGTTTCGTGTTTCCCCTGTCCCACCAGTTTCCCGTCGTCCAGTACCAGGATGCGGTCGGCGTCCCGAAGGCTGCCGGTGCGCTGGCTGACAAGGAACACCGTGGTATCTTTCAGCTTCGCCAGGGCCCGGCGCAGCTTAAGGTCCGTGGCATAGTCCAGGGCGGACGACGCGTCGTCCAGGATCAGGATCTTTGCGCCGGCAAGCAGCGCCCGGGCGATGGTCAGCCGCTGGCGCTGGCCGCCGGAAAGGTTCCGTCCGCCCTGTTCCACCGGCGCGTCCAGGCCCTCGCCCTTCTGAAACACAAATTCCTCCGCCTGGGCGTCCCTGAGAGCCTGCCACATCTCCTCGTCGCCGGCGTCCTCCCGGCCCCAAAGCAGGTTGGACCGGACCGTGCCCCGGAACAGCTGGCTCCTTTGCGGCACCACGGCCACCGTGCGGCGGATCTCCTCTGTCGGGATGGAGGTAACGTCCCGGCCGAACAGCCGCACCGTGCCGCCGGAGGCATCGTACAGCCGGGGGATCAGGTTCACCAGGGTGGTCTTGCCGGAGCCGGTGGAGCCGATAACGCCCACGGTCTCCCCCCGGCGTACCGTAAAGGTAATGCCCTCCAGGCTGTTGTCCGCCCCGCCGTAATTGACGGATACGTCCTCAAAGGACACCGCCTCGCCCTCCCGCGCAGGCCCCTCGGGCGTCATCGGAACGGTGATATCGATGTCCATCACCTGGCTGACGCGCCCAAGGCCCGCCCAGGCCCTTGAGATCAGGACGATCAGGTTGGCCAGCTTTACCAGCTCCACCAGGATCTGGCTCATATAGTTCACCAGGGCCACCACACTGCCGCTGGCCATTACGCCCGCGTCCACCTTGCCCGCGCCCATATACAGGATGGCGATGATGCACAGGTTGACCACCGCATAGGTCAGCGGGTTCATCAGGGCCGACACCCTGCCGGCCAGGTTCTGGGCATTGAAAAGCGCGGTGTTGTCCCGGGAAAAGGCCTCCTTTTCCGCTTCTTCCCGCCCAAAGGCGCGGACCACCCGCACGCCGGTCAGGTTCTCCCGGGCGTCCCTGGTCACGCTGTCCAGGTCCCCCTGGATATTCCGGTACATCGGGGCCGTTTTCATCATCACCGTACCGACGATGCCGGACAGCACCGCCACCCCCAGGATGAACACCAGCCCCACGGCGCCGTCGATCCTCAGCGCCATGACCACCGCGCCGATGACGATGAACGGGGACCTGAGGAACAGGCGCAGGAACATATTGACGCCGTTCTGCACCAGGTTGATGTCGCTGGTGAGGCGGGTGATCAGCGTGGAAGTGCCCACGTTGTCCAGCACGGAGCAGGGCATCCCGTTCACCCGGGCGTACAGGTCCCGCCGCAGTCCCGCGGCGGTGCCCACCGCGGCACGGGCTGCGAAATACTGGGCCGTGAAGGAGCAAAGCAGTCCCAGGACCGCCATTCCCACAAGGATCAGGCACTGCCCCAGGATATAGCCGCTGTCGCCCGAAGGGATCCCCTTGTCGATGATCCGCGCCACCACCATGGGCACCAGCAGATCGAAAAACGCCTCCAGCATTTTAAACAGCGGAGCCAGGACGCTTTCCATGGCAAATTTTCTGATATAGGGCTTCAGGTATTTCAATTTTTACGTTTCCTCCAACGCGTTTTTTGCCAGGATATACGCGCCGTAAAGGCCGCTGAGGGGAAAGAGCTCCGGCCTCACGATGGTCTTTTCCAAATCCAGGGCGTTGGGCGAGCGGAGATATCCCCCAAGGTATTCCTTCGTCCGCTCCCGGACCATGGGCAGCAGTTCCTCCCGGTGCATGACGCCGCCGCCCAGCACGATCCTTTGGGCGGACAGGAGCATCAGCGCGTGGGTACACATCTGGGCCAGGTAATCGCTTTCAAGCTTCCAGGCGATATGGTCTCCCGGCAGCATGGCAGCAGGAATGCCCCAGCGTTTTTCAATGGCCGGCCCCGACGCCAGTCCCTCCAGGCAGCCCCGGTGGAAGGGACAGACCCCCTCCGGCATCGGATCCTCCGGATGGACCCGGAGCGGGATATGGCCCCATTCCGGGTGGGCGCCGCCATGCAGCGCCTTTCCGCCCACCGTCACGCCGCCGCCGATCCCGGTGCCCACCGTCACATACACCGACACCCCGGCGCCCCGGGACGCACCGTAACGGGCCTCGCCCAGGGCCGCGGCGTTCACGTCGGTATCGATCCCGCAGGGCACGTTCAGGCCGCGGCGGAAAAAGCCAAGCACATCCGTGCCCTCCCATCCGGGCTTGGGCGTTGCAAGCACATGCCCGTGATCTGCGCTTTCGGGGTCCAGCCCCAGGGGACCGAAAAACGCGATACCCAGTGCCGATATGCTTTCCCCGCGGAAGAAATCCAGCATTTTCGGGAGGGTCTCCCCCGGAAACGCGGTCGGGATGACTTCACGCTTCACAACGCGGCGTTCATCGTCCATCAGCGCCAGCACCATTTTGGTGCCGCCGCCCTCTATACACCCAAAAAGCATCGTACCGCCCCTTTCCAAATGCAAATAAAAAAAGCAGGGAGGCCAAAAAGCCCCCCGGAACCTGACCGGTTCATTCGTCCTTGAACAGCTCGGACTCGGAATTGATCACATGCGTCTGGTCCTCGACAAGGCGCAGAAAACGGCTGCGGTAATCCCTGGCCGCGGCTTTGAGTATACTGATCTCGCTTTCGATGCGTTCCTTTTCTTCCTTGAGGTCCGCCACCGCGTTCCCGGCTTTGGTGCGGGCGCTGGATATGATCTCGTCAGCTTCCTTGCGGGCGTCGGCCACCATCTGGTCATAGACCTGCTGGGCGCTGGCAAGCAGCTTTTTGGCAGCCTCGCCGGTGTCCTTCTGGACTGCGGCGGGCGCAGCAGCCGGCGCAGGAGCCACAGCTGGGGCAGGCGCGGGAACGGGTTCCGGAGCGGCAGCCGGGGCGGGAGCGGGACGCGGTATACCTTGCCCGGGAGCGGGCACGCCGCCGAAGGAAGCGGATGCGCCGGCAGATGCGGCGGCGCGCAGCTTGGACTGAAGCGAGCCGATCTCATCCTGCATGGCCTGCATTTCATCGCAGATGGCGTCCAGGAACTCGTCCACGTCTACCGGGTCGTAGCCCCTGAAAACAGCCCTTTTGAATTCCTTTTCCTCGATCATCTTCACAGTAATGCTCATCTTGCTGCTTCCTCCGTTTTTTTACCTTCTCCCCCCGGCGTATGCATTTCCGCAGGGTGTTCACCCCTTACGCTTTCCGGTTCCTTCGCTTTTTTGCCTTCTCCCCCCGGCGTATGCATTTCCGCAGGGCGTTCACCCCTCACGCTTTCCGGTTTCGCTTTTTTGCGTTCTCCGCACGGAGCACCGGTTCCCCGTTTACTGGGCTCTTGCCTCATCCGCCGGAAAATCGGGCATATAACCGTTGGCATAGGGCTGCAGATGATCCGCGGTGCCTTGGGCGTCCGGCATGGCGGTACGCCCGTAATAATCCCGGCCGTTCTGGTTTACGGCCTGGGGAGCGGCCTGCTGGGCATAGGGTTCCGCCCGGCCCTGGTCCTGGCGCCCGTAGGGATCCGTATACCTCACCTGGCCATAGGGATTCTGCAGCGGGCGCTGGCTCTGCCGAGCGCCGGAATTGAGCCTGTTGGTGGCCGCGTCCACATAGACCCGGACCTGCTGGGGGCAGATCAGATAGGCCCCGTGCCGGGAAAGTTTGGTGATGGTCGCCCGCAGGCTGTAGCAGGCGCCGGACAGCATATCCACATAGTGGCGCATCTCCGCCGGGTCGTTGATGCCGTCCATCACCAGGATCACAGCGTCACCCAGGCGCAGCTGTGTGATGGCTGCATAGCAGTCAGCTATGCCCCGGGCTGTGACTACGCGGATGGTGGATTCCTGGGCCTGTCCCTGGCCGGCGTTGGGGAAATACAGGATATTGCCGTTTTCCCGGCCCTGCTGCTGGTACTGCCCCTGGGGCTGCTGGACCTGTCCCTGAGGCTGGTATTGGCCCTGGGGCTGCGGCTGGGGTTGGTACTGGCCCTGCTGCTGGTAGGGACCCTGGGGCTGCGCCTGGTAGGGGACCTGCTGCTGGTAGGGACCCTGGGAAGGCGCCTGGTAGGGGTTGGTGTTCTGGTAGGGGCTGCTCTCGCTCACCTGGGGCGCGCTCCAGGCGCTCTGTGAACGGGCATCGTCCTCCTCGGCATAATGATCCTCGTTCCTTGCGGGGGTGCCTTTGTCGCGCATGCTCTGCCTGCGTTTTTCGCGCCTGCCTGCGGTGCGGTCGTCCCGGGGATATTCATCCCTGGGATAGAAAAAATTGTTTACTGCGCCGGTCAGCTTATCCCTTACACGCAGGATAGAATCACTCAGGGCCATACAGGCAGCCTCCCAATCCTATTGATAATTTCGGGGCTTATCATGCCCACAGCGCGCTTCCCACCCGCACCATCGTTGCACCAGCGCGGGCTGCCAGGTCGTAATCCTGGCTCATGCCCATGGAAAGCTCCGTCATTTCCCGGCCCGGAAAAGTCTCCGCGCACCTGTCCAGAAGCTCGCGCATATGGGTGAATCGTTCAAAAATAAAATCCCTGGGAGCGTCCTTGGGCATCATGGTCATCAGGCCTTTCAGCCGGATACCCTCCAGGGCGGACGCTTCCCTGATAAATCCGGGCAGCTCTTCCTCGGTGATGCCGCCCTTCTGTTCTTCGCCGGCAATGTTCATCTCCACCAGGACGTCCATCCTGAGGCCGTTCATCACCGCCTGGCGATGGATCTCCCGGCACAGGTCCATCCGGTCCGCCGAATGGATCATGCACACATCCTTCATTATATATTTTACTTTGTTCGTTTGCAACCTTCCGATCAGATGGACCGAAAATTTTCCGCTGATCACGGGAAGCTTTTCCCTGAGGACCTGGACCCGGTTTTCCCCGATGTCGGTGATTCCAAGGTCCTTCAGCTTCAGGATGGTTTCCGCCGGAACGTACTTGGTCACGGCGATCAGCTTCGGGGGACGGCCGAAACGAAGGCTTTCCCTTTCCAGGACCTCTTTCACATGCCTTACATTTTCTTCAAGTTCCGCCATACCAGCGCCTCCGTCAGAATAAAAGTACGGGGATCCCTTCGTAGAGCACCCCGGGATTTTCGGGGATCAGGTGGGCCATGGTCCCGTCGTTGGCCACCACAGTCACCGCCGTCCAGAATTCACCGGATTCGGTGGCAATGACCACGCCTGCCCTGCCCTGCCGGGTGTACAGCGCCCTGGAAGGCACGGTCAGGCTGTCCACCGATTCGCCGATCATCACTGTACACGTCCTGACATACAGGATGTTGCCCACATTGATGTCCCCGGCCACGCTCAGCCTGAGCAGCAGTTCCCCGCCCGAACGGGTAAAGGATTCCAGCTTTGCGTCCACCACGGTGGAATCAAAGCCCTCGATCAGGAGCTTGTAGGTGTTGCCCTCCACGGGCACCCAGTCCCTGTCGCGGCACAAAAGCAGCACCACCCAGTTTCCCTGTCGCACCAGGCGGTATACCGCCACGGTGTTCTTGGTCATGGCGGGATCCGCGGGGATGTTCCCGTTGAACATCCTGCGGACCTCTGTCGGCGAGCAGCCGGCGTAATTGTTCAGGTTCAGTACGTTTTCGTACCCGTCGGTATAGAACGATACGATCCCCTGGGCATTGGCGGCGTACTGCTTGGTCCAGGACGATATGCGCTGGAGCTGGGTGTTTTCATCGTCGTACAGGCGGGCCAGCTTCTGGTCGTCAGGGTATTTCTGCTTCAGGTACAGCTGCCGCGCCTGCATGGCCTCGGTAAGCAGCGCTTCCTGGCCCACAAGGCTCCCCCGGTCTTCCTGGACCATCAGCTGGACCTCCATGCCCAGGGCCAGAACGTTGCCCTCCAGGCGGTCCAGCTGCACATCCTTGGTGGTGGAATTGGAAAGAAGCGTCCGGTGGTATTCCTTGATCTTTTTACGGTAGTTTTCCAGGGTGGTCAGTTCCTTGTCCGAAAAGCCGCTGTTATATACCACGCAAACGTTCTCGGCCCGGTCCACCATGGCGCCTTCCTCGGCGATATATTCGATGCGGGACACACCCTCCTGGGTGTAGACCGTTTCGTTCCGCACGATCAGCGCGTCTCCGGAATAGCTGGTGGCCAGGGTGCTCCGCCGCACATAGGCGTACTGCTTGCCACCCGGGCGGAGCATCATCCAGACTCCTCCGGCGCAGATCGCCAAGGCCAGGATGGCTACAATGATATATACGCCCTTGCGGGTGCCCCCGCGGCCGCGTACACCGGTGGACGGCACGGCCCGCGGCCCTTCCGGCGGAGCCGGAGGATGGTAACCCGGGCTTTCTTCCCCTTCCGGAGCGTCGTTTTCCGGTTTGTCCCCCCCGGGGGCGTTCCCCTCCGTTTTGCCCCAGTCCGGGGTATAGGGCCCCTGGGCCGTCATTGGGGCATTCATGGGCGGATAGCCCGCGCTGCCCTGCGGCGGATACCCGGGCCCGCCCTGCGGACCGCCCTGCGGCGGATAGGTGCCGGCCTGCGGCGCGTAAGGACTGCCCTGAGGCGGGTAGGCGCCGACCTGCGGCGCGTAAGGACTGCCCTGCGCCTGATACCCGGACCCGCCCTGCGGACTGCCCTGAGGCGGATAAGTGCCGCCCTGAGGCGCGTAAGGACTGCCCTGCGCCTGATACCCGGACCCGCCCTGCGGACTGCCCTGAGGCGGATAGGTACCGCCCTGCGGCGCGTAAGGACTGCCCTGCGGCATGTAAAAACTGCCCTGCGGCGGATTGCCGCCCGAGTGCGGCTGGCTGGCCTGAGGCTGCGGGGCGCCGCCGGCCTTTTTTTTCTGCCCGGCGAAATATCCGCCCTCCGGTCGGCTGCTGTCGCCGCGATTATGCGCAAACAGATGCCTCATGCCGCCTTTTCCCTTTGCCGTTCCCCGGCCGCCCGCGTCCTGCCGCGGCTGCGGCGGCTGGGGCGGCGCCTGAAAGGCAGGCGGAACGGCCCCGCCGGGGGCGTTCGCTCCGTTCCGGGGATCCGGCCCCCGGCTGCCCACCTGGGTCCACTGATCCAGGCCATAGAACGGATCGCCGCCGTTGTGCTGCTCGCTCCATTCCCCGTCGTCCGGATCAAAACCCCTGAAGTTGGGATCCTGCTGCATGCATGTACTCCTGATATGAGAGTCGGATCTGGAAAGTCGACCTCTCAAGATATTAGGCCGTCGGTAAAGCCGGAAAAATGATTTACTGCGCCGGCATTCAGCCTCCGTTCCGCCCCTGCGGGCGGCAAACGGCGTCCCGATGCACAGAACGGGATTCTATTATTATATGCAAAAAAAGCCCGGCAGGCAAGGACTATTTATCCGCCGGGCACAGGCCGTTCCAGTACTCTGTCAATCCTCACTGATCTCGTCCAGCGTCAGGGAGAAGCCCGGGACGAATTCCTGCAGAAAATCCTGTACTTCGTTCAGGTCGATGCGGTCCAGGGTCTTTTTGGTGGTCTTGCGGGCCATCTCAAATTCCAGATTTCCGGCCTTTTTTTCCTCCAGGCATTTCACATATGCGCACAGCTTGTCCGCGGCCTTGACGATGCGCCATTCTTCGCTGGTTTCGTCCGGGCGGATCAGCGGCTCGTAGGCTTTCCTCAGATCGCTGGGCAGCATGCCCATCAGCCGTTCGGCGGCGATCTCCTCCAGCTTGCCGTATTCCGACGTAATGGCCTTGTTGCTGTGCTTGATGGGCGTGGGCAGGTCGCCGGTGATGACCTCGGCCGCGTCATGGTACGCCGCCAGGGTCATGATCCTTTCAGGCGAATAGCTGCGGTTGTATCTTTCCACCCCGATGACCGCGATGGCGTGGGCAAACAGGGCGCACTGCATCGAATGCTCCATGTCGTTTTCTGGCATGGTGTTGCGCATCAGTCCCCAGCGCCGGATAAAGCGCATGCGGCAGATATATGCAAAAAAATGATGTTCCATGGATCTCCTTCCCGTTCCCTGAAGATCTTCCGCGCCCGGATCAGGGGCGTTCCAGGGCCATCTTAGCATCGCCCCCCACCGGTGTCAAGGGCGGCACGAAACATTGACACGCAAAAAGGCCCTATGTTAAAATCATTCGATATCATAAAAGGAAGTGGCTCCATGGCTGTTCTTGAAACGCTTGAAAAGATCCGCACTCCCTTCCTGGACCGGATCGTCCTGTGGATCACCGAGCTGGGCGGTGAAGCGTTCCTGATCGTTTTCGGGCTGATCGTCCTGTGGTGCGTAAACAAGGGACTGGGCAGGTACATGCTGTCCGTGGGCATTATCGGCACCGTGCTAAGCCAGTGGCTCAAGATCCTCTGCCGGGTGCCGCGCCCATGGGTCATGAAGGAAGGCTTCACCATCGTGGAAGCCGCCCGGGAAGGCGCCGGCGGCTATTCCTTCCCCTCCGGCCACAGCCAGAGCGCGGCCGCCGTTTTCAGCTGCCTGGCCCTGTGGTACAAAAAACGCGCCGCGGTCATCACCTGCGCGCTGCTTATCGTGCTTGTGCTTTTCTCCAGGATGTACCTGGGCGTCCATACCCCGTGGGACGTGACCGTCGGATGCCTCCTGTCCCTGGCTTTGGCCATCCTCCTGCGCCGCCTTTTTGCCGACGGGTCCCCGGCCCATACGCGGCCGGCGCTGCTGCTGGGCCTTCTTTTCTCCGCGGCTTTCGTTATATACATGAGCGTTTGCCCCTTTGACGCGGACACGGACCCGGACAACCTGAACGAAGCCGTCAAGAATGCCTGGCTCCTGTTGGGCGGATCCCTGGGGATCTTCCTGGCTTTCGAGATCGACGAACGATTCGTCCAGTATGAAACCAAAGCCGTGTGGTACGTGCAGGTCCTCAAATGCGTCCTGGGCGCCGCCCTGGTCTTCCTGATGCGGATGGTCCTGAAGCGGCCCCTCAATTCCCTCTTCGGCGGCCACCCCGCCGCCGACGCGGTCCGCTATTTTATTCTCTGCCTGTTCGGCGCGGGCGTTTGGCCCATGTCCTTCAGGTACCTGAAGCGCCTGGAAAGCGGAACAAAAAAGGGCTGATCCGCCCCGGGAGACAAACGCATGAAGATCAAATGCGCCGTTTTTGATTTCGACGGGACACTGTTCGATTCCATGTACGTATGGGACCGGGCCGGGGAGGATTACCTTCGTTCCCTGGGGAAAGAGCCCGGGCCCAATGTGCGCGAAGATATGCGGACAATGAGCCTAGCCCAGTGCGCCGCCTATTTCAAAAGGGAATATACCCTCCCGTTTTCAGAGGAGGAGATCGCGGACGGCATCAACCGCACCGTGGAGGGACACTATTTCCACGACGTCCTCCCCAAGCCCGGCGCCGCAGCCTTCCTTGAAGAACTGCGCGGAAACGGCGTCCGGATGTGCCTTGCAACGGCCACCGACCGCTACCAGGTGGAAGCCGCCCTGAAGCGCTGCGGCCTGGAATGCTATTTTGACGCGGTCTTCACCTGCGGCGAAGTGGGCCGCGGCAAGGACTTCCCTGACATCTTCCGCGCCGCAATGGCGCATTTCGGCGCCGACCGCCAGAATACCGTCGTATTCGAGGACGCGCTCCATGCCGTCAGGACCGCCAGGGCGGACGGCTTCCCGGTGGCCGCGGTGTACGATGCGAGCGAGAAGGACCAGGAGGAAATACGCCGCCTCGCAAACGTATACATCCCCGACTATATGCATCTGGAAGCCTTCCGGGCCTTTGCTTCCGGCATGCCGGAAGGGCAGAAACGCTGCGTGATCGTGGGCGGGGCCTGCATCGGCGATGTCCCCCGCATCCGGAAGCTGATAAAAAAGGACGATTTCGTCATTTACTGCGACGGCGGCCTCCGGCACAGGGCCATCCTTGGCGCGGAGCCGGACCTGATCGTCGGGGATTTCGATTCCGCCGAAAACCCCCGCCTCCCCGTGGAGACCATCGTCCTCCCCAGAGAAAAAGACGATACCGACACCTGCTTCGCGGCGAAGGAGGGCGTAAAAAGGGGATTTGAGGACTTCCTGCTTCTTGGCGTCACCGGCGGGAGAATGGACCATACCCTCGGGAATATTTCCATCCTGCTTTACCTCGACTCCCTGGGCAAAACGGCCCGCATCGCCGATGACTGGTCCGATCTGGAGATCGTATCCCAACGGACGGTCCGCATCGGGAGCGAATATGCCTTCTTTTCCCTGCTGAACATCACCGGGCAGGCGGAGGGCATCACGGTCCGGGACGCAAAGTATCCCCTGGAAAACGGGAAGATCACCTGCGAATACCAGTACGGCATCAGCAACGAAGTACTTCCGGGAAAGACCGCGGAGGTATCCGTCCGGCAGGGAAAGCTGCTGCTCGTCAAGGTCCGGGATGACTGAACCCACGGCTCACGCATGAATGCGTGAGCCCACAGGGGGGACTCAACGTCCCCCCTGTGAGACCCCCCAGCGGCTTTGCCTGTCGCCCCTACGGGGCCTTCGGCCCACAGTTCGCAATAACGTTATGCTGTCGCTGTCGCTCCGCATAACGTTTTGCTCACTGGGCCTCCGCCTCGCTTTCGCCTTCGGCGAACAGCCCACTGGGCTGACGTTCGGCTTTGGCCCCCGGGCGGCAAAGCC
>JAFXUZ010000092.1 GCA_017524725.1 Clostridia bacterium
ATGTGGTCAACTTCCTGTTAAGCGCGAAAGTCCTTGCCTTGCCCAATAAGAAAGAGAACCGACCGGGCTTGGTCGATCCTCTCGCTTATTACCTGAGAAATACTTGAAACCATGTTGCGATGTAGCGCCGTATACCCGACCAGTACGTACGGTGCAACGGGAGGGGCGAGGGCTAACGCCCTCCCTCTACCCTATTATTCCGGCGGTTAAGCCATCGGCAAAAACCGCAGGTGAAAAACAATGATCTCGATACGGAAGGCCGAACAATTCAGATGCGCTTGATCTTCTGCCCCTGGGGCGTATCCTCGACGGACCAGCCAAGCGATTTCATTTCGTCGCGCAGCCGGTCGCTTTCTGCCCAGTTTTTATCCTTGCGCGCCTGCTTGCGGGCATCGGAAAGGGCTTGGATCTCCTCCGGGACGGTCTCCGCATAGGGACGTACGACCAGTCCCAGAACAGAGCACAGTTTTTCCATGGCCGAAAGCATGCCGGAAACAGCCGCCTTGGCGCTGTCGGCGCTCAGGGAAGTATTTGCTGCACGGACGATGTCGAAGATCGCACCGATAGCGTCGGCGGTGTTCAGATCGTCGTCCATGGCGGCGTCGAATTTCTGTTCGGCGGCCGCGGCGGCGTCCAGAAGCGCTTTTTCGTCCTCTGTCAGATCCCTGTCAACAGCGTGGGAAAGGAGGAAGGCCATGTTGTCCCTGGCAGTGTAAAGTCTCTGCAGGGAGGCGCGGGCCTGAGCCATCATATCCCTGGAGAAATTCACGGGGGAGCGGTAATGTGCCGAAAGCATGAACATGCGGATATCCTCGGCCTCATATTCCTTCAGGATGTCCCTGACCGTGAAGAAATTCCCCTTGGATTTGCTCATTTTTTCATTGTCGATATTAATGAAGCCGTTGTGCATCCAGTAGCGGGCAAAGGTCTTCCCGGTGCAGCATTCACTCTGTGCGACCTCGTTTTCGTGGTGAGGAAAAAGAAGGTCTTTTCCGCCCGCATGGATATCAAAGGTATCGCCGAGGTATTTGCGGCTCATGGCGCTGCACTCGATATGCCAGCCGGGACGTCCTTCCCCCCAGGGGGATTTCCAGGAAGGTTCGCCGGGTTTGGCGGCTTTCCACAGCGCGAAGTCCGCCGGGTTGCGCTTGACATCTTCGTTGACGTCCACCCTCGCACCGGCCTCCAGATCCTCCAGGTTCTGGCCGGAGAGCTTTCCGTAACCGGGATCTTTGGAAACGTCGAAATATACGTCGCCGTTTACCTCATAGGCAAAGCCCTTTTCCTGAAGCTGCCTGACCATTTTGATAATCTCGCCGATGTGCTCGGTGGCCCTTGGATGGATGGTGGCCGGCCGGATCCCCAGGGCGGAAGCGTCTTTTTTGTATTCCTCGATGAACCGGTCGCCCAGTTCCTTGACAGTGATGCCCTCCTCGTTGGCACGGCGGATCATCTTGTCGTCGATATCGGTGAAATTCTGGACGAAGGTCACCTTGTAGCCCCGGAATTCAAGGTAACGGCGGAGAACATCAAAAACGATGAAGGGACGCGCGTTGCCGATGTGGATGTAGTTGTATACGGTGGGACCGCATACATACATGCGGATCTTTCCCTCCTCCAGGGGGATGAGCTCTTCTTTCCTGCGGCTTTGAGAATTGTATATCTGCATATGAAACCTCCATATAATAATATCAGGATTCCTTCTGGTCCTTTTCCAGCTTGTCCACACGTTCCCTGAGGGTGGACAGGCTTTCCAGCATGGGGTCGGGAAGATCGGTCTGGTTCAGGTCGACTTCCGGCGCGGGCATCATGCGTTTGACTACCCGTCCCGGATTGCCGACCACTGTACAGTTGTCGGGTACGTTTTTCAGAACAATGGAGCCCGCGCCGATCTTGACATGATCCCCGATCACGATAGGTCCGAGTACCTTCGCGCCGGCGCCGACGGTGATGTAACTGCCCAGGGTGGGGTGCCGTTTGCCGGTGTCCTTCCCGGTGCCGCCCAGGGTGACGCCCTGATAAAGTGTGACTTCGTCCCCGATGACAGCCGTTTCGCCGATGACCACGCCGAAGCCGTGATCGATGAACAGGCCGTTGCCGATCACCGCACCGGGATGGATGTCTATGCCGGTCTTGCGCTGCGTACGGGCCGAGATCAGCCGGGCATAAAGGAAATGACCGTGTTCATAGGCCCTGTGAGCTCTGCGATGACGGCGGATTGCCTTATAGCCGGGATAGCAGAGCATGACTTCCAGGATGCTTTTGACAGCCGGATCTCGGCTCATGACAGCCTGGATATCGCTTCTCCACTGTTCAAACATTTCACACTCCGAAAAAAACGCCGTCCCATAAAGAGACGGCGAAAATTGCTTTGCCGCGATCCACTCTTATGATCGCAGGCCTTAACGCGGCCCCACGGCGCCGGATACACTGTTCCCCGGCGCGGCTCCCGGGCGCACTGCCTCCCTGTACCGCGCCGCTTCCAGCCGATGGCGGCCGCTCTCTTGGGGTACCTGTAGGGGGAGGATTCTTTCCCGTTCCCTGCCACAGCTATTATATGCGTTCAAGGGCTGATTGTCAATGAACCGGATATCAAATATCCTCGTCGTCCCCGCCGTCCCGGTCAGGAAGGATGGGAGTTTCCTCACGGTGTCCGTCCAGGGCGTCAGCCTCCTGCTCGGAATAATCGGATTCGTGTTCCAGTTCCATGGTGTCACCGTACTCCGCGCTGTCCGGGGGCAGACGTTCGTCATCCTCGTATTCTTCGAATTCTTCCCTGTCCCGGCGGTCGATCTTTTCGATGTCGTCGTCATCAAGGAGGGGACTGAGATCCTCAGGCATAGCCTGGCCCATGATGCGCGCTTCCTGGACGTTCAATAGAGGTTCCTCACGGCGTACGCGGCGGTATATGCCGCTCTTTTTCATTTCCCAGGCCTTAACGTTGTCGCGCCATTCGTCACGAAGCGTGGCGATGACCCGGGCCTTGATATCCGCGTCCTCGATGGGGAACATCAGTTCCACCCGTTTGTCAAGGTTCCTGGGCATCATGTCCGCTGAGGACAGAAATACCTTCGGATCCCCGGACTGGTTGAAGATATAGATCCGCGCGTGTTCGAGGAACCGGCCTACGATGGAACGAACGCGGATATTCTCGTGGGATCCGGGCCTGATGCAGCAGATGCCCCTGACAAGAAGGTTCACCTGCACGCCTTCATCCGCCGCTTTGTATATCAGACGGATGATTTTCGGATCGCACAGGCTGTTCATCTTGGCCCAGATGGAAGCTTCGCGTCCCTCCCGGGCGTTGCGGATCTCCTCGCGTATGAGGCGTTTCATTGCCCGGCGGAGCTCATACGGCGCACAGATGAGCTTTTCCATATCGGCCAGGCCGCCATAGCCGGTAACCATGTTGAAAAATGCCCCGGCGTCCTTCCCGATGGTGTCGTCGCAGGTGAAAAGCCCCATGTCGGTGTAAAGCTTTGCTGTCGAATCGTTGTAATTGCCGGTTCCCAGGTGGACGTAACTCCTCAGGCCGTTTTCCTCCCGCCGGACGACCAGGGTGATCTTGGAATGAGTCTTCAGTTTCGGTACGCCGTAATATACATGGCAGCCGGCTTTTTCGAGCTCCTGACACCAGTTGATGTTGTTTTCCTCGTCAAATCGTGCGCGGACCTCGATCAAAACAGTGACCTGCTTGCCGTTCCTTGCGGCACGGGCCAGGGCTGCGACGATAGGGCTTTTCCCGCTGACACGGTACAAGGTCTGCTTTATGGCCATTACATTCGGGTCATCGGCCGCATCGCATACAAAGCGGATCACAGGGGTGAAGGAATCATATGGATGGTGAAGAAGGAAGTCACCTCCCCGGATCGCCCGAAAGATATCTTCTTTTTCTGAAAGGCGTTCGTCAACATAAGGAGTAAAAGCCGGGAAACGCAGGTCGTCATATTCCGGATAGGACGATATCTCCTTCATGAAAAAAGTAAGATCCAGCGGCCCGGGGATGAACATGGTGGCCTTGTCAGTCAGGCACAGGTATTTGCGCAGACGGATCATCAGGCGGGCGTCGGCCCCCTTCGGGATCTCCAGGCGCACGACCTTGCCCCATTTGCGGCGCTTGAGGTTTTTGCGCATCTCGGCGATCAGCATATTCGCATTGGAATCATTGTAGAGGAAATCGGTATTGCGCGTCAGCCGGAAAGGCACCCATGCCAATGGTTTGATCCCGCCGAAAAGCTTGTGCAGGTTCATGGCAATGACATCTTCCAGCAGGATACCGCGGGTGCGCCCGATGCCTGCGGGCAGCAGTACGACCCTTTTCAGTCCTGAAGGCACACTCACAAGGGCAAAGCGCAGGCTGCCTCCCCGCGTCTGGGGGGGCAGGAGCAGAGCGATATGGATCCTTTTTGCCGAAAGCAGGGGAAACGGGCGCTGGGCGTTAACGGCCCAGGGGGACAAAAGGGGCTGGATCTCCCTGTCAAAATAGGAATTGACCCAGCGGTTCTGCTCTTTATCCAGCATGTTCGGCTGCAGGATATGGATACCCTCCCTCGCCAGGAGGGGGAGATATTTCTGCTGCAGGATATTGTACTGCTTTTCCATCTGGCGCGTGGCTTCCTTGCGGACCGCGGCAAGCTGCTGCGCGCAGGTCATTCCCGAAGGGTCCGTCCTTCCGCTTCCCTCCTCCAGGCTGCGGCAGAGAGAACCGACCCGTACCATGAAAAATTCATCCAGATTGCTGGAAACGATGGACAAAAACTTACCTCTTTCCAGAAGCGGATTGTCTTCGTTGACGGCTTCCGCCAGAACACGGTAATTAAAATCCAGCCAGCTCAGTTCCCTGTTGATGATGAGCTTAGAGGACATGGCAGAGCACATTCCTTCCTTTAGCGGTTTTCAGGAGATTCCCGAAAGCGATCTTCAGTTTCAGCGGGTCCTTAATTGCATAGTACATCAAATTAAAAAAATGTCAACGAAAAAGCAGGCGCGTTTGATCAAAAAATCAGTCGGTCAGCTTTCTGGTAAGGGTCAGTACGGATATGGCGGGCTGATTGAACAGCCGGAACATGTTCATCGGTGCAGGATATACGCAGGAGGTTCCCAGCCCGGAGGTGATATACTGTGATATCCCAAGGACGTTCTGAAGCCCCTTCAAACCATTGTCCGAAGGGAAAAACCCGGATGTCTTCACTGTAAAGCTGTCCGGCACCCAGATGGCCCCGCCGCCCGGCATCCGCCATCCGCCCGCGTTCTGGTGGCCCGCGATAATCAGGGAGATGCCGCTGATGTAGACGGACTGTCCGTGGGCATAGGAATCGTGAAGCTCACGTATGCTGGTCTCGGACAGCGGGGCATGAGTCACCGCGATATGGATATCCGCAGGCGTCATGTGCCTCTGAGCTTCACGTATCCGCTCATAACGGTCCAGCTGATATTCCGTGGCGCTGATCCATGCTTCGTTCTGTTCGGACCAGGGCTCCTGAAGCAGTTCGTTCAGGCGTTTTCGGGCTGTGCTTTCGCTGCTTTCGATATCCATGGAGTAGATGTTTTCGGGACAGAACCAGACCGTGGCGTCACCGACGGTCACAGCTGTGGGCACGTCAAGAAACACCGCCCCGGCGTTGATAAGATCGGTGATATAGGGAGCCCGGGCGTCCTTATCGGCATGAGGCTCGGAGCGCAGTGGATTTGGATCCTCATCCCCGGGAATGAAAAAAACCGTGGTTTCAGGATCCAGACGACCGATCAAACGTATCAGGGCCCTGGGAGAACCTGTATCATCGCATATATCTCCCGTGACACAGATAACGTTGCATTCGTGCATCGTCACCGCATCATACAGGTATTCCTGGTTGGGCCCAAAAAACCGGCCGTCCAGATCACTTATCACACAGATCCTGAAGTTCTCGAGTTTCGCCGGCAACGCATTGATGGTAATCCTGGCGGTATCCACCGTCACATGGGAATTGAGAAGCATATTGTATATGAACAGGCCTGTAAAGACCAGAAGAATGACCAGAAGAATGACATATGGCATGACGCGCCGTTCTTTAGGCATGGCGAACAGCGGATCCGAGTGCTTCTGATTGCGCATGGCTGACCTCTCTGACGTTTGGTTTCCTCTGCCGGGCGGGCACACCGGCTTAAAAGCCGATGTATTGCAAATTATACCGGAATTATTAACGATCCGCAATAAATTCGTAAACAAATCTAAACATTTTTCTTTGTGAAGATCATAACAGGAAAACAGGCGGTTTCATCGAAATTTTTATAACAGGAATCGAGACGGAGGTATTTGGGGACGTGGCAAGGATAAAATCTTCTTTTATATGTTCAGCCTGCGGGTATGAAAACCCGCGGTGGATGGGGAAATGCCCGGAATGCGGGGCATGGAATACCATGCAGGAAACCAGGGCCGAGCCCCAGGAAGCGTCCAAACCTATGAAGCGCAGGGCCGGGATCGGCGAAAACGCCCTTCCGATGAAGGAGATTACCACGGACAGCCATATTTATCAGACCACAGGGATCGGCGAACTCGACCGGGTCCTTGGGGGCGGCATCGTCGAAGGTGCCCTGATCCTGGTCGGAGGGGAGCCCGGCATAGGCAAATCCACCCTTCTTTTGCAGATGAGCGCTTCCCTGTCCCGCATGGGAAAAAAGGTGCTGTATATCAGCGGTGAGGAATCCCTCCGGCAGATCAAGCTCCGCGCCCGCAGACTCGGCGACGACGAGACCGACATCCTGCTCCTGAGCGAAAACGCCATGGACAACGTCCGTGAAAAGCTGGAAACCCTGAAGCCCGATTACTGCGTCGTAGATTCGGTGCAGACCATGTACCTCCCGGAAATGTCCTCAGCCCCCGGGTCGGTCAGTCAGGTCAGGGAAAGCGCCGCCATACTGATGCGGTATGCCAAGGAATCGGGATGCGGTGTGATCCTGGTTGGGCATGTCACCAAAGAAGGCGCCCTTGCCGGTCCTCGCGTTCTGGAACATATGGTGGACGCCGTATTATATTTCGAAGGGGACAAGACACACGAATACCGGCTGCTGAGGGCAGCCAAAAACCGTTTTGGCTCCGTCAACGAACTGGGTGTTTTTGAAATGGCCTCCGATGGGATGCGGGAGGTGAAAAACGCCTCTGAAAGCCTGCTGTCCTCCCGGGCAAGGGGAGCGAGCGGGTCCTGTGTGGTATGCGCGATGGAAGGGACGCGTCCGGTGCTGGTGGACATCCAGGCCCTGGCGACCAGGTCCTATTACCAGGTGCCCCGCAGAACAGTCAACGGCATGGACAATTCCAGGGTCATCCTTCTGCTTGCAGTTATGGAAAAAAGGGCCGGTCTCAGGCTATACGATAAAGATGTTTATATCAATGTAGCCGGCGGCCTGGACCTGACGGAACCGGCGGCGGACCTGGCGGTGTGCTGCTCCGTGGCTTCCAGCATGTGCGACCGGCCTCTGCCCCCGGACGTGTGCGTCGTGGGCGAAGTGGGCCTGGCGGGGGAGATCAGGGCGGTCCCGCGGCTTGAAAGAAGGGTGCAGGAATGCGCCAGGCTGGGCTTCACCCGCGTCATCTGTCCGAGGGATTCGGCCTCCAGGCTCAAAGCCGTGCCGGAGGTCGAAGTCAGGGGTGTGGACACGATCGCCCAGGCGTTTGCGGTCCTGGATGTGTTTCCCTCAAGGCAGGGATAGACGTTTACAAAAGCAAAGCGATGTTTATAGTTTATTAAAAAGGATTTATGCTTTCCGAAACAATATTGGCACGTTATTTTCACAAACATTTGCTAAGATATCTAAAGTAAAAGAGGACCGAAAGGTCCGTTCCCTGAGGAAGGAGTGACTTGTAAGTGAAGAAGATATTCAGCATGATGCTCATTCTGGCAATGATGGTGAGCATTTGCGGGGCTGCCCTGGCTGCATACACTTTGGGAGACCGTACGCTCAGCAAAGGCATGTCCGGCCAGGATGTTCTTGAGGCCCAGCAGAGACTGCAGACCTATTCATATTATACCGGGACCATTGACGGAAATTACGGCAACGTGACTTATAAAGCGGTCCGTAATTTTCAGGAACGCAACGGCCTGCCGGTGACCGGCATCATCGATCCCACCACAGCGGCGGTGCTTATGAGCGATACCGCGGTGCACGCCCTGGTCTCCACCTCGACCACTTATGTGCTCGCCTATGGCGCCACCGGTGAAGCCGTCAAGGAGCTGCAGCGCCAGCTGAGGGAAACCTATTATTATTCCGGCACCATCTCCGGCAATTACGATACCTCGGTCCTGACCGCCGTCAAGGCTTTCCAGGCTTCCGCGGGCCTGACCGTGGACGGCAAAGCCGGTGAAAAGACCAAGTCCGCTCTGTACAACCGGACAGCCGCTATCTTCAACGGAGGCATCCCGGTGCGCCAGCTGTCCAGCGGCTCCCGCGGATATGATGTTTATGTGCTTCAGCAGCGGCTCCTTGATCTCAACTATCTGACCATCGTACCCACCGGGTTCATGGCCACCGCCACTGTCAGCGCTCTGAGGTACTTCCAGCTGGACAACGCGCTTACTGTCAACGGCACTCTGGATACCAATACCCGCCGTGCCCTGTGGCCCACCACCACACAGCAGGCCCTGGAAGAAGCCCAGGCAGCCACCGGCACTGTGGATGACCCCTACACCGAGCCCACCATCCGCTTCGGCAGCCACGGCTCCAACGTGGTCACCGCTCAGATGTATCTGAAGGCCGGCGGATACCTGCTCGGTTCCGCAGACGGTATCTTCGGGAACGCTACCCTGAATGCCGTAAAGCGCCTGCAGGGTGATTATGCCCTGAACAAGGACGGTGTGGTCGGTCCCGCGACATGGGCGATCCTGAAGCTGTTCAACATCGGCAATCTGGAACCCACCGTAGTCGACGTCACTGAAGAAGCGGCGACTGTGACCACCACCAAGCTTCAGAGGGGTTCCAGGGGCAGCCTGGTGACCAAGCTGCAGCAAGCCCTGATCCAGCTGGGTTACCTGCCCGTGGGTGAGGATGACGGCGTCTTTGGCCTGAAGACCTATAATGCGGTTAGGGACTTCCAGAGCGCTAACGGCCTGTCCGTCGACGGCATCGCCGGTACACGGACCATGGTCAAGCTGAATGAGGTCCTGGGCATTCAGTTTATTCCCTGAGTCCAAGGCAGTGACCGAAAGCCTCCCGCGCTGCTCTGCGGGAGGCTTTTGAATGGAAACGACGTAAGGAAGTGGTCTTCTGCAAATCTATTTAATCGGGGAAACCCTTGAAAACGGATCGAGGAAAGAACTCGGCAGGGCAGACAAACCTTATGCAGCCCTGCTGACAAAAGGCGAATGGGAAAAGTATCGCGGTTCTTTTGACCTGGGAATCGACGACGAAACAGAGATGGACGACCTGAGCGCCACTAAGGCCGTCGTAAATTATGATTCGCTGATCGGCAGCTTCTGCATCCCTTCGAGAAGCGATATCTGCGGCGAACCCATGCGCTTCGCCTTTGCTCTGGATGAAAAGGGCGTGGTCTTTATTGACGACAGCGGCACGGCAGGCAATATCATCCGCGCCGTCGCACAGAGCAAAAAATGGCGGGACCCTTCTCTGGAACGTTTCCTTTATGATTTTATCGAAGAGATCATCCTGAAAGACGCCCAGTTGCTCGAAAAATACGATGCGCGCCTGAACGGCATGGAAGACGATATCCTTTCCGGGAATATGGAGGATCCCGCGGCTGAGATCAACGGCATCAAAAGTGAACTGCGGGACTTAAAGACTCATTACGACCAGCTGATCGACATGTGCCAGGAACTTGAGGAAAATGAGAACGGTTTCTTCGCGGATGAAAACATCCGGTATTTTCACCTTCTGAAGGAAAGGCTCGAAAGGTTCCGGGACAGGCTTAACAGTCTGCGGGAATATTCCACCCAGATCCGGGACCTGTTCCAGTCCAGGGTGGATATAAGGCAGAACAATATCATGACGCACCTGACGATTATTACCTCCATCTTTATGCCGCTCAGCCTCATTGCCGGCTGGTATGGGATGAACTTTGTGAATATGCCGGAACTGTATACCTCGTGGGGCTATGCGGGGGTGATCCTTCTGTCTGCTTTGATCGTGGTCCTGTCCGTCTGGTATATCAGGCGCAAAAAATGGATGTGACCAAACCCGGAACGGCAAAACAGGCGCGTGATAATCCCGGGGAACAATCAAAAACAGGCGCATACATGATCGGGCGGCTTCCCGGGACGATATCCCGGGAAGCCGCCCGATCATGCTGTATGGAGGATTGCTTGTGAGTCAGTTGCCCTGATCGTTGTTGGGGCCCGGGCCGCATTCGGGAATGTCCTGATCCAGAGGGCTGATGTCGCCATCCGGTTTGAACTCGTCAGGTGTGGAGCCGAGGTCCAGATCGGTAACGGGGCCATTGTCGGGAGACTTGTCTTCAACGCAGGGATCGTCGGCGCTTTTCTTATCGACGGCTTCAATAAGCCTGGCGATAAAGCCCTGGACCTCCAGAAGCTGTTCCTTGTTGAGGCGGAGCAGGGTACGCTTTGCGTCGTCGACAGCCTGCCTGATTTCGACGTTGTTCACGACCGCGTCGCGCAGTTTTTCGGCTGTCTCGGTCACGCTGCTGCGGGCCCGGTCGAACAGTTCACCCTTTTCGGTCATTTTGTCCATTGCCTCGCGGGTGATGTTCAATCCTTCCGAAACCGCGTTGATCCCGGCCTTGATCAGTTTTTCAATGCGTTTCTCCATATCATCCATACGTTTTTGCTCCTTTCAAATCTACATACTGAAAATGATAATCTTATTATGCACGATAATGCGCCGTTTGTCACTGTTTTTCTTTGGATCATTTGTGCTACGGCGTGTCATATCCCATCGTTTTTTTCGCTGTCGTCCTTTTCGGAGGGTTCTGACAGCGGCAGTGAAAGGATATTTCCGTCATCCACTTCCAGGGTTTCGGCGTTCCTGAGCCTTTGCTGGATCCCCCTTGAATGCTTTGAAGCCATTTCAAGGCTTTCCCCGGCGGAGCGGATGCGCTTCCTGGCGCTGTCGAGCAGTTCTGAGAAGCGGCCGAACTCGTTCCTTACCGCGTTGAGCAGCTGCCATACCTCCATGGACCTTTTTTCTATGGCCACGCTCCTGAAACCGATCTGCAGGCTGGTGATCAGCGCGGAAAGTGTGGACGGACCGGAAATAACGATCCGGTATTTATCCTGCATTTCGTCATACAGGGTGCTGTCCTTCAGAGCTTCGACATACAGCCCCTCCAGCGGAAGGAACATGACCGCGAAATCCGTGGTAAACGGGGGCTTAATATATTTGGAAGAAATACGTTTTGCTTCTACGCGCAGGGCATTTTTAAGGGCGTTTGCGCATTCAGCGCATTCCTCGGGCGTTCCGGCATCAATCGCATCGGCCAGCCTCCGGTAATCTTCCAGCGGGAATTTGGCATCAATGGGCAGCAGTACAGCCCTATCGTCGCTGCCGGGAAGCCGTATGGCATATTCCACCCGAAGGTCACTTCCCGGAACAACTGCACAGTTGGTTTCGTATTGGGTGGGGGAGAGCATTTCGGACAGGATGCTTCCTAACTGCACCTCACCCCAGACACCGCGGGTGCGGACGTTGGTCAGCACCTTTTTCAGATCGCCCACGCCTCCGGCCAGGGTACGCATCTCACCCAGGCCTTTATAGACCTCCTCCAGCCGCTGGTTTACCAGTGAAAAGCTTTCACCCAGCCGCCTGTCCAGGGTGGCGTGCAGTTTTTCATCCACTGTTTTGCGCATGTCTTCAAGCTTGCGGCTGTTCTCCTCCTGAAGCCTTGTGACAGAGGCAAAGAGGGTCTCTCTCATTTCGTTCAGGCGCTTGTCGTTTTGCGTCAGCTTTTCGTCCAGGGTGGATACGACATGGCCAAGGCGCCGGTCCTGGCCAAGGGTCAGGGAATCCATACGGGAAGACAATTCGTCCATGCGGGAAGAAAGAAGAGCCACCTGCCCCTGCAGGGATTCCACGATCCGGACAGAGTCGCTTTCGGAACGGGCAAAAAACTCGTCCCTGGATATCAGGGCGCAGGTCTTTTCCCAGATGGCGCGGTTCTCTTCACTCAGGCGGTGATAACAGTCCTTCATCTCGCGCTCCAGATCCGATAATTCCTTTTTGCTTCGTTCGGCTTCCCGGACGGATTGCCTGAGGACCACAAAAAGCAGGACAGCGATCAGCAGTGTGAGCATCGCCGAAAAGAGCAGCACGAAATTGTTATCCATGGCGGACCTCTCTTATAATATGGATCTGCGTAAAGCGGGATATGAAAAACGGCCGACATTGCGGCCGACCGTTGATCCTTTACATTTCCCTTCGTCCCTCCAGGGCTTTGCTCAGCGTCACCTCGTCCGCGTATTCCAGATCGCTGCCCACCGGGACGCCATGGGCGATTCTGGTCACCCTGACGCCCATGGGCTTTAGGAGCCTGGCGAGATAGGACGCTGTCGCTTCGCCCTCGATATCGGGATTGGTGGCAATGATGACCTCCCGGATCCCGGGGTCGCTGAGCCGGCCGACCAGTTCCTTGATGCGCAGGTCGTCCGGGCCGATCCCATTGAGGGGGGACAGCGTTCCTCCGAGCACATGGTAGCGTCCTTTAAAATCGCGCATGCGCTCGATGGCAGCGGCGTCCCTTGCCTCCCTGACAACGCAGATCTGGCCGTTGTTGCGGTTTTCGTCCGCGCAGATGGGGCACAGGTCGTCTTCCGTATAGTTAAAGCAGATCGGACAGAGCCGTATGGACTTTCGTCCGTTCCAGAGCGCGGAAGCCAGGGAATGTACCTGTTCCTCCGGCATGGACGCAATATGGTACGCCAGCCGCTGGGCGCTTTTTTGACCGATGCCCGGCAGCCGGGAAAGCTCCGCGGCGATTTTTTGAATCGGATCGGCACCCATATCTTACAATAGACCGCCCATTCCGCCAGGCGCCAGGCGATTCATTGTTTCTTCGCGGTTCTTTTCGCCGGTCCTCAGCGCTTCATTGACCGCGGCGATGATCAGATCCTGGAGCATTTCCACGTCGTCGGGGTCGACCGCTTCAGGCTTAATGGTAAGGGAAACAATCTCCCGTTTACCGTTGACCTTGCAGGCCACCATGCCGCCGCCCGAAGTGGCTTCATATCCCTTTGCGTCCAGTTCTTCCTGGGCTTTGGTCAGCTGTTCCTGCATTTTCTGCGCCTGCCGCATCAATTGCTGCATGTTCCCGCCCCCAAAGTTGGGAAACTGATTGCGTGCCATAAAACATACCTCCGAACCCGCTTCCAGCGGTTGATTTTCGATAGACAGGGGTATTATAGCATAGCCGGGACCGGGATGCAAACGATCATACAGATTTTGATCCGGGCATCAAGTCAAACCGGGAAGGAACCAGGCAGGACAGAACAGCTTCCCGCACCGAATACAAACCAATTTCGATCAAATACTTGTAAATGATACCGACCTGGGATAAAATATTTTTTAATGGATAAACCATCACTGTGCACGACAGGAGAACAGCAGGCGAAGCTGGAACACGGCGGTGTCAGAACAGATCCCGGCTGCAGGACGAACATCGCCTGATAAAGAATATTTCGGAGGACGGATATCCATGGGAAATACCTTTGTTATGGAACTGGGCCGGCGGATCGAAAAGGAGACTTCCTCTGTGATCGTCGGATGCGAACAGACTATCCGGCTCGTTCTGGCAGCGCTTTTTGCCGGGGGACACGTGCTGATGGAAGACGTGCCGGGAACCGGCAAGACTCTGCTGTGCAGGACCATCGCCGCATGTATCGACGTGCCTTTTGCCCGTATCCAGTTTACGCCGGACCTTTTGCCTTCCGATATCACCGGTATGTCCGTCTACAGGCAGGACACCGGGGATTTCCGGTTCCTGCCGGGGCCTGTGTTTACCGGATTCCTCCTGGCCGACGAGATCAACCGTGCGGTCCCCAGGACCCAGAGCGCCTTATTGGAATGCATGGAAGAACGGCAGGTCACCGAAGGCGGAGAATCCCGCCCGCTGCCCAGTCCGTTTATGGTGCTTGCCACCCAGAACCCGGTGGAAAACAGGGGCACCTTTCCCCTGCCCGAGGCCCAATTGGACCGCTTTATGGTAAGGCTGAAAATGGGCTATCCGGATCACGACGGTTCCATGGCTCTTCTTGGGAGGTTCCTGCGGGGCGAAACTCAGAGAAAGGTGTCACCGGTCTCAAACGGCGCACAGGTGCTGCGCGCCGTGAGAGAAGCGGGAGAATGCCGGATATCCGATGTCTGCGCGGATTATATTGTCCGCATCGTCGAGGAAACAAGGAACAGCGAAAGGGTGGAGCTTGGAGTCTCCGGCAGGGGGATGCTGGCTCTCGCATCCGTTTCGAGAGCTTATGCGTCTTTGGACGGCAGGGATTACGTGATCCCGGATGACATCAAATACCTGGCGCCCTGCGTCCTTTCCCACCGGCTCATCATGCGAAGCGGAGAGGATCCGGACGACTTTGTAAGGGAGATCCTGGGGCGGATCTGGGCGCCGACAGAAAACGACCGGTGAGGAAATGATATGAACCTGTGGATAGTGGCTTTGGCAGCCGGGGCCGTACTGGCGCTCCAGCACCTGATCGTGCGTCTGTTCGCTTTCCGGGGACTGGAATATTCACGGACAGTATCGCGGAATACGGTTTATGCCGGGGAAAAAATAACCCTGACCGAGGTCATACGCAACGACCGTCCGCTTTTCATCCCCTGGATGCTGGTGGAATCCAGGGTGTCGAGTTACGCCGTGTTTGGGAAGCGGGAGGATCTTGAGGTATCCGGGGAAAGGTATCACCGGTCTTTTTTTACACTGATGCCCTATAAGCAGGTCACCCGCATCCATCAGGTGACAATGAAAAGGCGGGGTGAATACCCCCTGGGAAATCTTCGCCTCACCTGCGGCGATCTTGTCGGGCTGGGCAGCGCCGCAGAAGAGATGGATCAGGACGTTTTTGTCCGGGTTTTTCCAGCCAAACTGAACCTGCCGATCCCTTATCTCCCGCTGACCGGGGTCCAGGGAGAGATCACGGATCTGAGATCGCTGATGAAAGACCCCTGCTTTTTTTCGGGTGTCAGGGAATACCGTTCCGGCGACAGCATCAGGGATATCCATTGGCCGGCGACCGGAAAAACCGGAACGCTCCAGGTGAAAGTCCACGACCCGGTGGGTTCGGTTAATCTGATGGTCGTTTTCAATTCACAGCTGCGTCCGGACCAGTGGGGGAGCCTGACAGACGCAGAACAGGAAAAGGTGGAATACGGTATTTCTCTTGCGGCCGAGATCATTGCATGGGTGCTGGACCAGGGCGCCAGCGCCGGTTTTTCGTGCGATATGACGTTGGGCAGCGATGGGGACGAGCCCATGATCCTCCCGGAAGCCCGGCGGGAACAGAAGGAAAGAATCCTTGTTTGCATGAGCCGACTGGCATACCGCCGTAAAAAGCGGTTTGCGACATACCTGAACGATCTGCTGACATTTCGGGATATGGATATCCTGATCATATCAGCATATGAGGACAGCGAATTGAAAGAAAAGATGAAGGAGCTGAGCCGCCGGCACAGAAGCGTGTCCCTGTGCCTTGTAAGAGAAGCGGCTATCTAAATATGACGGTTTGCCACGATGTTTGCTGCTTAAGACGGGGGCGGGATAACCCGAATGACAGTAAAAGCGGGCGGTGGAAGGGTCAATGACCGAAAATAGAAAAACAGAAGATAAAAAAGAAGACAGAAGAAAGCTGCCGGACCTGATGATCAAAGCGATAAGCCTGTGGGCCGCGGCCTGCGCGGCGATGCCTCTGTTTGCCTGCGGGGCTCGCCTTACTTCCGCTCACAGCCCGCTAAGGTGGATGGCGATGCCATACATTGCTTTTTCCCTTAGCTGCGCGGCGTTGGCCGTACCGGCGCGAAAAGCGCGTCTGGCCGCGGCCTGTACGGTCCTGGGCGCCGCAGTGCTTTCCTTTGCTGCCATGGAAGGCGGCCTGGCGGGGGCTGTATCAGGGGCAGCATGCGCAGCCCTGTGCTTCCTGTGCCTATCGCGCCGCTCCTCAACCCCAGGAAGGGAGTGGGGATACGTTTTCTGGACAGCGGGACTCATCCTCCAGCTGCTGCTCTGGTCCATGTTCGCAAACGGAAGCTTCTTTGACCATCCTGACTATTCGCGGGCTGCGGCGGTGTGCGGCGCGGGGACCTGCGTCTTTTTCCTGCTGTTCCTGCTTTTCATGAACCGGATGACCCTGATCGGTGCAAGTCATGCCGACATTACCGCCCGGAAGGTTCCTTTAACGATCCGCTTCAGGAATACCGGCGCGGTGGTTTTCCTGTTTTTAATGGCTGTGATCGCCGGTTTTTCAGAAAAGATCAGGAGTGCGGTTTCCGTGGCCTGGAACTGGCTGTTGATTTCGGTCGGGGCAATCATCCGGTTTGTCCTGTCCCTGTTTTCCTATACGCCCATCGAAAATGGCGCGGGTGGAGGAGATGGGGGAGGAGAAGCGTTTTTGCCGGCAGAAACAAATGAGCCTTCTCTTTTTGCACAAATCCTTGAAAAGGTCTTCATGGGACTTGCGTTGCTTCTAGCGGTATTCCTTTTGATCCTGGCCATGAAAGCGCTTTTGAATGCCATGATCCGTCTTGCCGGACAGATCCGCCTTAAGATCATTGGAATGATGGACCGTGCTTCGGAGGACTATACGGAGACGGTGGATGACACCCGCAGGGATAAACAGGATGAGGTCATCCGTCGGAGAGGCTTCGCCGCAGGAAGGGATATCCGTCCCGAAAACGGGACCGACCTGGTTCGGTACCTGTACAGGAGGTTCCTGAAAAAGCATCCGGAACGACGGGGACTGACCTGCCGGGAAGCGCTGATGGACGATCCGGAGCGGGAAAGCTTCGCCGGGCTTTACGAACGGGCACGCTATGGCGGACAGGCAATCGATATGCGGGATTCTGAAGCGCTGGAACGCAGGCTTAAGAAGAAATCGTAAAGAAACTGTAACAAATATGTCATAAAATCTTGACAAAATCGCAAAAATATCCTATACATATTGATAACGGCTGATCAAATCGTCCGGATCGTGACGGATAAGCCGTCCACGGCATCCTTCTGATGCAGAAAGAGTGTGTGGGATATGCGTAAGACTGAAAACAAAGCCCTTATCAATAAAGCGCTGGTCCTTATGAAAAAAATCGGCTGCCTGGCAGTCTTGCTGATGCTTTTCATGCACGTTCCGACAGTGGCCGAGACTGTTCCGGTGGACAACATGCTTCAGCCCGGAGACAGCGGCACTGCCGTAGAAGAGCTTCAGATCCGTTTGAAGGCTCTGAATTATTTTTCCGGCAAGGTAAACGGCGAATACAATACCCTGACCCGGACGGCGGTCATGGAAGTGCAGACCGCTTACGGGCTTGAGCCCAACGGGATCGCCGACGAGGAGACCCTGGACATCATCTTCGGCGACTGCTACAGACCCCTTTCCTATAACGATCAGGGGTCCGACGTCAGGCGCCTTCAGGAGCGCCTGGCCGAACTGGGTTACTATACCGGCAACATTTCTGACCGTTTTCTGGACAAGACCAGGGCCGCAGTATCCCAGGTGCAGGCAGACTTCGGTATGGAAGTGACCGGAGCGGCAGATGTATGGACACTACAGCTGATCTTTTCGGATATCTCCAAACCGACCCCGACCCCGATCCCCACTTTTGCGATGCCGGAGATCCAGACCTTCAAAAAGAAACTATCCTACGGTTCTTCCGGATCGGATGTGCAGAAGGTACAGCAAAGGCTGATGGACCTGGGCTACTTCACCTTCCATAAGACGACCACGGGTTATTACAAACAGACACAGCAGGCCGTCAAGGATTTCCAGGCCATGAACGGACTGATGGTGACCGGTGAGGTGGACGAAAAAACCTGGAATGCCCTGTTCAACGACGATTCCGTGGTGGCGGCGGACGGCGTCCCCAAACCGGAGGCCACGCCGGAGCCCATCGCCTTCAAACTGGAAGTGGACGTCAACAACCAGGTCGTAAAAGTATGGCGTTGGACTTCGACAACAGGTGATTACACCACCCTCTACAAAAGTTTCCTGTGCTCTTCAGGGACCAGATCGAACCCTTCCACCCCGGGAACCTATGTGCTCTCGGGGCGTAAAGCACGTTGGTGCTATTTTAACAAGTGGGGCGGAAGCAAAGCGCAGTACTGGACAAAGATCGACGAGGAGATCGCTTTTCATTCCGTAATCTATTCCGAATACGATGAAATGACCCTGCGGACTTCAAGCCTTAACAACCTGGGGACACGCCAGTCTCACGGGTGCATCCGGCTGACGGTCGCCGATGCGAAATGGATCTATGACAATTGCGGAGAAGGGACCGTAGTGGTCATCCGGGAGGACTGTCCGAACGATCCGGAACTGGTGGCTGCCATTAAGCCCGGGAAGCTTGATAAAAGCGTAATGCTCCCCCAGACGACACCCGCTCCGACGGAAACCCCCGTTTACGATCCGTATTCCCCTCCCACAACTGAATTCCGCTCTCTGTCCACGGGAAAATCCGGCTTGGACGTGTGGTGGCTTCAGATGAAGCTGAAGGAGCTTGGATACTATACCGGAACGGTAACAGGCACATATCTTGCCGGGACGAAAGACGCCGTCAAGTCATACCAGCGTGCTTCCGGCTTTTCTTCGGACGGCGCAGCCTCCGTTGCGCTGCAGAACCAGATCTATCAGCAGGCAGCGGCATCAAAGCCCCGGCCTACTCCGACCCTTACCCCTCCGCCGACGCCGCAGCTGACTTCAAGCCCGACCCCTTCGCCCACTCCCATCCCCACAGTGACGCCGGCCCCATAATCCGCGAAACAGAAATCATAAATCCAAGGGCGTTTTCCCGTCTTTTCCTACGGTTCGGGGACGTCCTTTATGAAATCAGAGGCGGCTATGATCAGACGATTAAGAAAAGTAGACCCGTATCCCCTGTTTCTCTGCTTTGTAATTGCGGGGATGTGGCTGGCTTTGGATATGATCACGGGCAAAAGCTTTTTTGGACCAAGCCCGTATAATTCTTATACCCTGCAGGCGCTCAGCTGGCTACATGGGCATACATGGGTAGAGAATAACGAGATCCTGGAGCTTGCCATCTATGAAGGACGCTATTACGTGTCCTTCCCGCCCCTTCCTTCCGTTGTTCTTCTTCCGTTTGCCGCCCTATTTGGGATGAATACGCCCGATAACCTGCTGATCAAGATCTATGCCTGCGCAGCAGTCGTCTTTTTATACCAGGCTTTGAAAAAAGTATCCTGCCGCCGGGCGGAAGCAGCCCTGTGGTCTTTTCTTTCGGTTTGTTCCTCCAGTCTTTTGCCGCTCACGCTGGAAGGAGCCGTTTGGTATCAGGCGCAGGCTCTGGCCCTGATGCTGACGACAGGCGCCGTATACCTGATGACCGCGGACCGCATGACCTGGGCGCTTTTCATGTACGCACTGAGCGTTGCCGCAAGACCTTTTGACGCTGTGCTTTTTATCCCATTGATCACCGTATGGATCTATCTGAACGCAAGGGGAGGCGTTCCGGCGCGTGACATAGTCAGAAAACTGGCCCCCGGATTCGCCCTGGGACTCACGGTCGCCCTGGCGATCGGTATATATAATTACGTAAGATTCCATGATCCCTTTGAGTTTGGGCATAATTACCTGCCGGAATTCTCCTTCCAGGGCGGTATTCAGTTTTCACTGTCGCACATCGGGAACAATGCAAAAACTTTCATATGGGGACTCCCGTTTGATTTGGGCGACGGTTCTCTCAGCCTTAAGAGATTCGGATTTTCCTTCCTGATCGCGTGTCCGGTGCTGACAGTGATGATTGTTTCCTTTTTCGCAGACCTGTTTAGGAAACGGATGGACACGCTTCGGATGATCACAATGTGCTCATTCCTGGTCCATTTTTTCCTGCTGCTCCTGCACCGTACCTTCGGAGGCTATCAGTTCGGCGCAAGATACTGCGTTGATCTTCTGCCATATGCTTTTTTATACCGGCTATTACAGAAGGAAACAAAAAAAACACCGGTATGGGAATGGATCCTCCTTGGCCTGGGTCTCATATTTTCCGTATACGGGAGCATTGTGATGCACCTGTGATCGTTTGCCTGTGAAGGGGGAATACAATGCTGACAGCCGTGCTGTCGATCGTTGGTGTATTTATATTCTGGCTGTTTCTGATCGCGCCCGGCAGAAGAAAAATGCCCATGGAAACCTTTGCGGGCAATTACGCCCACAGAGGTTTATGGAACGACAGCATACCGGAAAACAGCCTTTCAGCTTTCCGCCGTGCGCGGGAATACGGCTTCGGAGTGGAAATGGACGTCCATCTAACAAATGATGGGGAAACGGTTGTCTTCCATGACGATAATCTCAGAAGAATGTGCGGCATAGATAAAATGGTGCGCGACTGTACTCTCCGCGAACTTCGCGAATACCGTCTGCTGGATTCCGGAGAGGGTATCCCTACATTGGATGAGTTCCTGGACGCAGTCGGGGAGGATATCCCCCTAATCGTCGAGATCAAACATGACCCGAGAAGGGATACAATCTGCCGCAAAACCATCGCCCGGCTTCGGGATCGGAAGGGGCCCTTCTGTGTGGAGAGCTTTGATCCGTTCATCGTCAGGTGGTTCATGAAAAATGAAAAAAAAGTGTTCAGAGGACAGCTTGCATACGGACTGAACGTCCGCGGCAGGTATCCGCTGAACATAAGAAATATTGTTTTGTCATCCCTGATCGTCAACTTCCTGGGGAGGCCGGATTTTGTGGCTTACGACCACCATTGCGGGAATTCCGTACCTTTCCGCCTGATGAACACCCTGTATCATCCCGCCCTGGCCGCGTGGACCATTCGTAAGGAGAAGGACATGGTCCCCGAAAGATGGGATATGCGCATATTCGAAGGTTTTATCCCCGGCACCTTATCAGGAAATGAACAGAGTTATAAGACCTGAACCTGCAAGAAGGACCACAAGAACGATGCAGACAACGCGGATCCAGAATTTTTTGTCGTGGGCGATAGCTTTTTTACTCATGGTAATCTCCTTTGAATTATAATAAATTGTTCATCATGGATGATCTGATATATTCTCGAAACCACCTCGGTCGATCACGCCCGGAGGCATTCGTCGATGGCGCGAGATAATTGATCCGGGCATGAGGTGCCGTTGCGGCACTGGATGCCTCTGAGGAGATCGCGGACCTCCTCCGCATTCCGGCCGATGACCATTTTGCTCAGTCCCTGGGTATTGCCGCGGCATCCGCCGTTGATCCTGCATTCTGCAATGACACCGTCGCGGATCTCCAGGTCGATAGATTCAGAACAGGTCCCGAAATTGCGATAATGAACCATTTTTCACTCCTTTCCGGCTGTGGGCATGTCCGACTGGAGGACAGCGTAAACAGCCACATCTGAATACTTGTTTTTGTTGCGTATTCTTTGCCTCATGATGCCCTCAAATCTCATACCGGCTTTCTGCATGACCCTGCCGGAAGCGGGATTGTCCACTTCATGCTGGCATTCGACTCGGTTGAGGCTGAGCGTATCGAATGAATGCCTGATCACAGCCTGGAGCGCTTCGGTCATCAGTCCCCGGTTCCAGTGATCGCGGGACAGGCTGTAACCTATCTCGCAGGAACGAAATTCGGAATTGATCCACATATATCCGATCGTACCGATCATCCGGCCATTCTCGTTCAGGACAATGGCATAGGAACCGGGAAAGCCCCTGCGGTACTGTCTGATCCCTGCACGAAGGAATCTCCGGGAATCCGCAATGGAGCGGTGCGCTTTCCAAAGCACGTGCCTGGAAACCTCGGGATCCTGTGCGTAGGCAAAAAGATCCTGTGCGTCGGACATTTTCAGCGGGCGGAGCGTAAGCCGTTCCGTGCGGAGCGTTTCCGGTCGGCCGGGGCAAAGAAGCAACGACATATCAAACATGGAGAAAACTGCCCTCCGAAATAGAAGAACCCCTGGAATAATAATCGGCAGGAACACATGATGAGCGGAAAAACAGTCTTCCGGGACTGCAACAAAACAGCTTTGTGTTTCGTTGAATCATTGGTGAAAGGGTCTCCTATGCTGAAGCGCCTTCGTCCGAAGGCACTTCCTTGACATGATACACCAAATATTATACAATCGCAATATATTGTAGAAAAAACTTTGTCTCAAGGAGGCAATGTCTGTGAAAGGTAGAAAAAGCAGGGGCCTGAATGCCCATATGATCAGGAGTTTTGTTTTTTGTGCCGGTTGCTTGTTTCTGATTATGTTTACATATGCAGCCGCGGCCGAGGATCTGTCTGTATCCCTGTCATGGACGGATATGTCCGGCACTGTTGTCAGCAGTACGGCGCGACGTCTTGATTATGATCAGGACGCATGGTGGGTATCCGTGGACGCGGATGCCCTCGACAGGCTGACCCTGCATATTTCGAACACGGCTGTTCCATCCATGCGCTTTTCCCCTGCCGACGGATCTCTGCTAGAAGGAGTCGCCGACGCCGGTATGGAATTGACCGCCGCGCCCTGGATCGATATCGAATCCGTGGATGAATTCGCCGGCAGCATCCGTCTGAGACTGTATGTTTCAACGATGACAGATACCCCGCAAGACATACAGAGCACATCGTCGTCCGCGTTTGTCAATATATATTACCGGGACGAGACCACCTACATGGAGATCATGGAGGGAACGCAGATCGAATGCCCAGTCGGCGCATCGGTCACCGTTACCGCTGTGGATATCCCCGGATGTGACCTGGTCGGTAATGATCAGGTTACGGTGTTTACCGACGTCAACGGCACGGCCACTCCATCAGAAGTAACTTTTGTTTACCGCAGGAATGCGCACTCTCCCAGCCAGACAGTTCGGGTCGATATCAGATATCTTGATCAGGCGAACGGACAGAGCCTGATGGAAGACGGCTTTGTCGTTTGCAGATACAATGATATAACCACCGTTCCGGCAATGGATATTCCCGGTTATTCGCCGCTGAATGCAAGTATCGACGTTATTACAGACCCGAATGGCCAGACGAGCCCTTCCCAGGTGGTGTTTTATTACCGTTCGGAAGCAGGCCCGACCGTTACCGTCCATTATATCGACACATCAGGAAATCCGATTCGTCCCGATACCTTCGTTGAATGCGATATCAATGCAGAGAAGGTAATACGGGCTATCCAGATCAACGGCTATACGCCGGAGGGTTCGGATACGGCTTCTGTCTTCGTTGACGATAAAGGCATGGCGGATATGTACGACGTGACGTTCATATACCGCAGGATCGAGCCCGTCGAAGTGACCGTGCGTTATCTGAGGAACGTTACAGGCCAGGACATCGCCGACACTGATACGGTCGTCTGTCCCCTGGGTGAGACCACGGAGATCAGCGCCCGTGAAATTTCAGGATATGTCCTTCGGGGGGATGCGCTTTCCTTTGTGATCGTCGGTCCCAATGGAGAGACTGACAAAAAAGAAGTGGTATTTTATTATGATCCTGTTGAGGCTCCCATCGTAACGGTCAGCTATCTGTTTGAGGACGGGGGACACGCGGCAGCGGATGACGAAATCCCCTGCGCTTTGGGATCGACCACGACGATCCCGGCCCGGAATTTTCCCGGATACACCGTGATCGGCGATCCTGCACAGACAGTGACAGCCGACGGGAACGGGAATGTTCTGCCGAATCACATTCAGTTTGTATACAGGCTCTCCGCCGAACCTACGATCACAGTCAGGTATATCGAGAGTGCCAACGGAACCGATATCCGCACTCCGGAGACCCTGGTCTGTGCTATCAACGCCAGCACTCAGGTGCAGGCGCCGGCCATCAGCGGATACACCGTATCAGGTCAGGCTGCCAAATATGTTTATGTTGATGCACAGGGCAAGGCAGATACCGATGAAATCGTCTTTATCTATGACCAGGACACCGTTCCGCAGGTGATCTGGGTCCGGATCGTTTACCGTGATTTTGACGGGAATGAGCTTTATTCTTCCACCGAACCCTGCGACACCGGGAGTTCCCTGACAGTTACGGCGGATCCCGAGAAGGTCTCCGGGGAATATGAGCTTTCGGACAGCATTCAGAAAACGGTCACCGTCACGTCACAGGATAACGCTGAACTGACCTTCTGGTTCAGGAAAAAAGCGGTTAACCGCATTACCATTCCCGTGTTCTATAAAGACAACAATGGTATTGACGTGGCATCGGCCGGGATCGCGGAACTGGAGGAGGGGAACAACGCCGTCCATGCCCAGCCTCTGGACCTGAAGCCTTTTTATGCGCTGCAGGGCGATGCTGTGCAGTATGTTGTCATGGATGAGACCGGTCAGCTGAACCGGAGTGAAGTGATCTTTTATTACTATCTGACCATTACCCCCACCCCTGCTCCTACACCGACCGGCGTCCCCTTTATTGTGTCACAGGATCCTTTCTACGCGCATGCGAGCAAAGACGGCATCTACCTTCGTTCCTCGCCCAGCACCGCCAGCATGGACAATGTGATCAGGAGCGTAAACAGATCAGAGGTCATTTACGTCATAGGAAGCCTGAACAATGAACTGGAAGAAAAATGGTACCAGGTGGATATCAACGGCACGGGCGGGTTTATATATTCCAATGTGATCAGGGCCATGGATCAGGACGAAATCAACGAATACTTTCACTTTACACCCACTCCGGTACCGACGGCAATACCTGACGGCGCACCTATCGAGCGTTGGGGAAGGGTAAACAACGTGCGGGTCGGTTTCCGGAAAACCAGCAGCAAAAGCGGGACGCTGATCGACCGTCTCGACAAGAATTCTATGGTATGGGTATACAAAAGCGTTACGGCCGACGGCGTTCAGTGGTATTTTATCAGATATGCCGGAACGGACGGCTATATCATGAAAGAATTCGTGAACCTGACGGACGAGCGTGAGAGTGCGGAATTCCAGCTTTCTCTTAAGACGCCGATGCCTACCAGGACGCCGGATCCCACAAGGATGGCGACGACCGCGGTCACGATGACTCCAATCCCTACATTTACACCGGAGGTCTATATCACTCCGGAGCCGACTTTGGCACCGACTGATATCCCGTATTATGGTTATGCGGTCACAAATGAACTGTCGTACATCTATGACGTACCCAACGACGAGGAACCTTATGTGCTCGCTGAATTGAATACCAATTCCGTAGTTCTGATCGAAGAAAACTACGGGGAATGGGTCAAAGTCAGTCTGCCGGATATCTATGGGATGAATAATACCGGCTATATGCGGGACAGTGATCTTAAACACATTACCAATGATATGGTGCCGCAGTACCTCGATTCCACACGAACCCTTGGAACGCCGACCCCCATTCCCACCCAAATCCCGCCTCAGAGACTGGGATTTGCACGAACCGTGGGAGACAACATCCCTCTCCGGGCGTATCCCGATACCAACGCGCAGATATACCTTATCCTCTCCCAAGGTGCCGTACTTTCGGTGAAAGGGCAGGAATTCGCCAATGGGCAGGTATGGGATCAGGTCAATCAGGGAACCCTGTGGGGATACATCCGGGACGATCAACTTGAGATGCTGACAGACAGTGAGGTGGTGGGGTATCTTGATACTCTCAGGACGCCTACTCCGATCCCTGAAGAAGCGCCGACCCCTGTTCCGCAGAGCGGGAATAACCTGACAAGCTATGGCTATGTGAAATCCGATAAAGTAAATCTGCGAAGTGCCCCTTCCAGATCGGGAAATCAGATCCGCATGCTTGACAAATTCGCATTTGCCATCATCTACAGGACAGAGGTAAATGCGGAAAACGAGACCTGGTATTATATCTCCCAGTCGGGAACGGAAGGCTATATCAGCGCGGACCATTTCCAGGTCCTGTCGGTGGATGATCTGGCCAAGTTCCTAACCAGCGAGGATTATCTCAACGCCGCCAATAACACAGCTCAGGTTTCGGATGTATCCGTGGGTAATATACAGGCCCTGGAGGATTATAACCAAAATGTCTGGCAGAATCCGGCCGTTTCGGTTTCTTATGAGCCTTTTGCCCCGACCTTAAGGACACCCGCAGCGACAAAAATACCTACTGTAACGCCGACGCCGGTCCCGCGGTCTACCTATGGCATCGGCGGTGTTGTTGGAACGCCGTCAACCACCATCGGTGTCTCAGAGACGCCGGCCGTCACGGAAAAAAAGGGCTCCGGCACATCCGCTCTTGGGTTTATACTGGCTGCGGCTTCCCTGGGATTGCTTGGCGGCGGAATATACATCTATCATATTCACCGAAAAAATGAGCGCAGGCGCAGGGCGGTCAGGGAACAGCAGGCTCGCCAGGCAGCACGCATGTCCGCCAGGCCCAGAACGACCCGCGCGCCTGGTTATCGTGCTTCTGAAAGGGATGACACTCGTCGTGTCGATGCCGCCCCTTTTATGCCGCCTTCAGGATCCCCCTCGACAAGCTTTAGATACAGCGGAGCTTCCGGTGAGACCGGCGTATATCGAAGAACTGAAGAAACTCCTGCGACTGCTCCCTTTGATATGCAGGGCACAAGGGCTTACCCTGTCTCAAAGGAAATGGATGCCTCTGAGGAAGAAAACGATCCGTGGAAAAGAAAAACCATTGCAGCTCCGGCAGCTTTCGCTTCGCGAAACGAAATATCCGATGAAAATACATGGCATGAGACCGAACCGAAATTCGATGATGTGAGCGGATCCGGGAACGATGCGGGATCGACCGGGGTACCGGATGCTGATCCGGCGCCGGCAAGGCGCCGCAGGAGCGACCGGCACAGGGATCATTCCGGATCAGGGCGGTATAACGATTCACAGCAGTCGTAACGGGGCTCTTGGAGGCTATGATGAAAAAGGAAAAAATATCTGTATTCCTGGCTGCGATTCTTTGCGTATTTCTTCTGCTTCTGCCTCCCTCCTGTGCAGGAGACGCTGTTCAGGATACTGTTGGGGCATCCGGTACAGAGGAGCAGTTCTTTCCCGAAGGCCATACCCTTATCGAACCGAACGGGGAAAGCCCCGACTATGTTGAATTGCTTCTCGGGATCGCAAGAAACGAGATAGGGTATACCGAGGATCGCTACGGGAACACAAAGTACGGCCAATGGGCCGGCGATCCGGATGCGGAATGGTGCGCAGAATTTCTTTGCTGGTGCGTTGACAGGGTGGATGCTACATATCAGAAAAAACTTTTGAAAAGCACATTTCCGCTGTATTCAAGCTCTAATACCGGAAGGGATTGGTTTATAAGCAGCGGAAGATATATTGCCCGCAACGGAAATGTTCCCGGATGGGGCACCCAGTGGTTCATCGGAGAAAATGAACAGATGAAAAAAAACAGTTATATTCCCCAGCCGGGGGACTGGATGTTTTTTTCGGTCAATTCAACCGGTGACACTTCCCACGTAGCCATGGTCGAATTCTGCACCCTCGGTCCGGACGGGAAAATATATGTCCATGTGATCGAAGGGAACAATCCTGACGCTGTAGCAAGGAATATGTATCCCATCGACAACTGGGCTATCCAGGGTTACGGAACAGTGACAGACCTGGCTGGCATGACCATGAGACGGGGATGCGAAGGCGTAAAGGTGAAGGAACTGCAGGAAAAACTGATCCTGGTAGGTTTTCTGGCAAAAGGCTATGATACCGGGGTTTTCGGATCCCTCACGGTAAAAGCTGTGACAGATTTCCAGAAAAAAAACGGGATCAATCCTACCGGTGTCGCCACCCAGACGACCCAACTGACCCTGGACAAACGCGTTAACGAGTATTATAGCGATCATCCGGATCTGTGGGGCGTTGATGAATAATTATCAAAAATACGATGTTTTATATTTACCCTGCTTCTCGGAAAAAGAATCAGCAGCGGTAGAACAAAAAAAATTTCCTGTTGACATTTTTCCAGAAACGCAGTATTATATCTAAGTGCTCTTTTTGAGTCGGTCCAGTATGGGAACGTTTCATGGAGGGTGCGGGGATCTTGAAAACGATACAGGATCAGACATCCGGAGGGATCCGGATGAGAACGACAGTCAATTCGAACGAGTCAAAGACATCTGAAGGGCCGAGAGGCTCGGAGGAGTTAAGCGGAAAGAAATCCGCAGGATCTAAC
>JAFXUZ010000093.1 GCA_017524725.1 Clostridia bacterium
ATTGAAGAGCCTGCTTTCCTGGACCGGCGACGCGGTAAGCTATACCCTGCAGGGCTTTTCCGCCCTGCTGGCCCCCACCTATACCGCCATCGGCGTGCAGTTGGAAGAGGGCCTGGAAGCGCTGGGCGCCTACCGGGTGGAAAGCCTGCTGGGGAGCATCCTGAACCTGCTTTACGTGAAGGTCTCCGCCCCGGTCGACCTGGGCGAGAGGGAGAGCGTGGCCGTATACAGCGTAAAGGACGGGGAGATCGGCGAACTGCTTTCCGAAGGGACGGACAGCGGCAGCATCGCCCTGAGCAATGCCGAGGGCTTTGCCGTGGTGAAGGACACAGGATACCGGAACCTGAGTTTCGACCTGGGTGATGTGACCCTCAGCGGTATGCTGCCCAAGGCTGCGGAGGCGGAGGCCGAAGGGGCCGACGCCGACGCCCTGGAGGGGCTGGATGGCGAGATCCTGGCGGCCTGGGACATTTCCATCCATGAAAACGGCGCGGAATACCAGCCGGACGAAGAGCATCCGGTGGATGTGAGCATTGCATTGGGCGGGGATGCGGACAGCGAAAACCTGCATGTATGGCATATCCTGGACGACGGCACGGCGGAAGAGATAGAAGATTTTACCGTCGCTGACGGTACGGTCAGTTTTATCGCTTATGGATTTTCTGTCTATGTGGTAACGGAAGCACCTGAATATGAATCATTCGACGATACGGCGACAATGGTCGCGGACCTGACGTCCGGGCGCGCCGCCGGAGGCTTTTATCTATCCGTGAAATCTTCAACTAACGCGGAAAATTATTTCACGGCGACCGTAAATGGAAATGGTGCGCTTGTGGAGAGCCCTACAGATAAAGAGGTTTGGTATTTTGAACCCGTTGAAGGCACGTATGACCGGTTTAAGATCTATACAATGGTGGGGGATGCTAAGCTATACATTAAGCAGAAGAGTAACGACAGTAAAGAAATTTTGTTGCTTAGTGACTCAGGGACGGATTTTATCGTCTCCAAGGACTCAAAAAGCAGCAGGTTCCTCATCAAACACGCAACTGAAGCCAAATGGCTGCAGCATTCAGGCACCGGAAATGGCATTCGCTTTTGGACCGATGCCAACAATGTAGCTAACAGCCGGATTTTATTTTCATTTGTTGCACCTGCACCTTCGGATGCGGATCCTTATGGGCTGAATGGTAAGTCTTATGGCATCATGAACAGGAAAAGTGAGATTAGTGCATATGGGATGATGTCAGAAGAGGCGAGCTCGGGAAAGCTGCTTGCAAAGGAAATGCTGATCCGCACAGATCCCATGAATCAGAGCAACACGCTTTATGTAGCCAAAGACAGCGACATCACAATGTGGACGTTCGAATCCATTGAGGAAGACTTGTACTATCTGAAGACGGGGAACAAGTATCTCCAGATTGCGAACAATCAAGCGACACTGGTGGATGTGCCGGACGACAGCTGCGTCATCCGCGTGATTCCGGGAACGGGAGAGAATACTGGTAAGCTGCGCCTGCTGAGCACGGAAACCGGGAAAGCGCTGACGCTTGCCGGCAATAACCAGTATTTTGCCGGCGGCAACAATGCCGCGAGTGCTGCGGAATGGCACAACTTGGTGGAATACTCCATCTATACGGAGGAGGATTTTGTCCAGTATACCGCGCAAAAGGTCAGCGTATCCGATGGAGTGAACGTCGCCAACGGCAGGCAGGTGGTCATCTATACCCGCGTGTGGAACGAGGCTGAGAAAAAGTATGAATTCTATGCCGTGGACCACAACGGCGAACTGCGACCCTGCTATGAATCAGGCGACTCCATCCAATGGATCGGTACGCAGATCAACACGATGCTCTGGGATTATACCGAATACTATGTTCCCGGTACCACGACCCAAAATGGGTATTATGAGCTCCGGAACACATATTCGGGGAAATACATCGCCCCGCAAATCAACGGTGGGCAGATCTTTGCCGACAGTCCTGTGGGCATCAACCTGAACGGCCGTTACTACGGGGACTACTACACCACTGTCCTCGCGTGGGATGACTCCCATTATGATTACGCGGGCTACAGGGTGGAGAACGGCAGGATCGTGTCCTGCCCGATGGCCCAGGCGGATACATTCTATTTCGCCGTGATGGACATGACGGAGCATACGCTGACGCCGGTGGAGACCGTGGACCACGTCTCGCACGGTATCACGATGAAAATGGTGAATTGCACATCACGCGAAGACATGTACAGTGTCATAGGCAACAACGACGGCGGTATGGGCCAGACACTCCATCAAGGACTCCTGTCCACTGAGCTGGTCGGAGGCCCGAACGGTTATCCCAAAACCATCGCGAACAAGTCACTTTCGGAGCTGTACGCCGGGGAAGGGACGGTCAACCACCTTTTCATCAAGAGCATTTATGAAGGCAGTGGTTATTACCAGTATGACAGCTCGGAAAATTTTGCGCAGCTGAACGGAGGCGAATTCATCGTCTATCGGGAACTAGGCACTGTCAACAATACCGGCAACTACAATACACGCAAGCACGGCCAGTTTATGCCGTACAACACCCTGACCGGCAACGTGCGCCAAGACAACCCGTACAACATGACTGATATTTACGGCAACGAGTTATCTAATGATCATCCGCGAAAATATGAGCCGCTATACACCTTTGAGCAAAAGGAAGACTACCATTTTGCGATGGAGCTTACCGGCTCCTTTGTGCAGCCGCCCAACGGCCATGACGCCTGGGGCCATGACATTATCTTCGACTTCGTGGGCGACGATGATTTCTGGCTGTACGTAGACGGCGAGCTTGTGATCGACCTGGGCGGCATTCATAGCGCTGTTCCGGGATCGGTCAACTATTCCACCGGTGATGTCTATGTCAACGGAACGTCTACGACGCTTCGCGATCTTTTTTACAATAACTATATAGTCCGGGGACACACCGCTGACGAAGCGCAGGCTTATGTGGACGAGATTTTCCATGAGAAGATCGTCAACGGCGAAACGCGCTATGTTTTTAAGGACTATTCTTCGCACACGATCCGTATCTTCTACATGGAACGCGGCGGAGGCGCTTCCAACCTGCGCATGCGTTTCAACCTGTCCACCGTCACACCCGGCCAGGTGCTGCTGAGCAAGGAAATCACCGGCACCACGAAACAGGACTTCGCCAGTATGCGTTTCCCCTACCAGATTTACTATCAGGTCGAGGAAGGCGGCGAAGACAGGCTGTTGGAACGCGGCGACTTCGGCCAATGGCAGGTGGTATACCAGAATACCTCCACCCCTGTCGATTACAGCGAATCGGTGGAGATCGACGGCGTAACCTACGAGAATGTCTTCTACCTCAAGCCCGGACAGACCGCTGCCATCAAGATGCCGGAAAACACGATTTCCTATTTCATCCGGGAGTGCGGCGTAGACACGTCGATCTATGACAGCGTGGCCATCAACGGCGAACCGTCGGAGGGTGAGACCCCTCAGGGCGCCTCAGATACGAAGACCTACACTACCACCAAGGCGACGGCGCTGGAGCGCGCCCGGGTCAGCTACAGCAACCATGTAAATCCCAGCCAGCTGCGTACGCTGCACATCCGTAAGCGCCTGTTCGACGCGGAGGGGAATGAGCTGACCGCGGCACAGGATCCGACCGGCTTCACGCTGCGCCTGCGCTTCGGTGAAGAGCTGTCGTACTACAATCTGGGAGAGTACTATGTGAAGGATCCAAACGGAAACTACTGCTATTACGATCCTCAAGCGCAGATGTTCAGATCCATTGGTGTGACCGATTTCGATCATCTGACTGCGGAGCAGCTGCCGCGGGTGACGTTCCGCACCTCTCCCAGTGGTGCGGCTTCCAAGCTCCCGGCCGGATACAGCATCGAGGTCCGCGAGCTGCTGGTGGGAACGAAGTTCCTGATCACCGAGGAAGACTATGAGATCCCGGTGGGATACGGCAAGAGGACGTGGACGGAGGACGACACTACATACCATGGGTATAAACGCGTGGTGGGCTCCTACATCGTCGAGACCGGAGAGCCGCCGAATGAGGGCGTAATCCGTGACAACAGCAACCCGGTGCTGGAGATACACAACCAGCGCGGCTGGGGCATCCAGGCGCGGAAAATCTGGTCGGACGCCGACTTCATTCTGCGGCACGACGATATCTACTTCGCGGTGTATGTGCATGATATACTGCTGCCCGGTACCGTTCGCCGGATCGACGCGTACAACTCCACCCGGTATTTCTTCCCGGCACTGGAGAGCGGTGTGGAATTCAAAGATTATCACATTTTCGAGGTCAGGCTGACCAACCCGGTGGTCCAAGAAGACGGGACCGTCTCCTCCTATGACAGCATCACCCGGCTGCTGCCGGTGGATACTCTCACGATCGGCGGAATCCAAACGGACGGCAGTACAGCGCAAGACCTCCGCTATTCCCCGACATACACCGAGGGTACCCCGACACCGCTCACCGGATCGGAAGGCGAGATCCGCACCGATACGGTGACCAACACACGCGTGGGTGGGCTGCGGATCATCAAGACAGACGCGGAAGACATGGCGCTGGCCGGCGCATCATTCGAACTGAGGAAGGACGATGAGACGGAGGGCACATATACATCCGACGAAAGCGGCCTGGTCACTACGGCTTACCTGAACGATGGCGAGTACACCCTGACGGAGATCGCCGCACCGCACGGATATTTAGCCATTCAGACGCCGGTAACGATCACGTTCATGAACGGTGAATACAGTATCTCCGAGGCGGAGGGCGTGACATACAGTCCAGAAAGTACGACGATAGAGATCAAAAACGAGTCCTTCACGCTGGCATTCAAAAAAACTGACGAGAAAGATGGCACGCCGCTGGCCGGCGCGCACTTCGCTTTGTACCGTCAGGTGGTGGCCACCGGAGGAGAACCGAGGAAGAATTATTATCCCATGGAGGGGTATAAGGATCTTGTCTCCGGCGAGGACGGCATCATCACAGGGATTAATGAATCGCTGCCTGCGGGCACCTACTACCTGACCGAAACTCGGGCTCCGGAGGGTTATGAACTAGAGACCCCCGTGGATGAAGTGCTGTTCACTATCAGCGAGACGGGCATGATCACTGTCCAGCAAGGGGAAGGGTTTATCGGAAGTGTTACGTGTGAAGGAACAGCATATACCATCCTGGTCCCCAACGGAAAAGCCCCGAATGCAAACCTGAAGATCAGCAAAGTCGTCAGCGGAGGATTCGGGGACCCGACCCAGCAATTTACCTTCACCCTGTACAGAGTCGAGGGCGAAATCAGCGGAGCATCATATACATTCGTCAAAACAGCCGCGAACAGCGAAACTCCCGGAACGCTCTCAACAGGCGGCACCTTTATGCTGGCCCATGGTGAAAATATCGTGCTGACGGTTCCGAAGAACAAGGAAATCACCATTAAGGAGGATGGACAGAATTACACGACCAGCTGGAAGAATGGCGACGCCCCTGTGGTTTCAAGCCAAACGGGCGGAATCTCTACAGTGACGGTCACTTTGGAAGGCGATACGGAGCTCACCGTGGAAAACCACCGTGACCCCGTCGCTCCGACGGCTTACAAGACGATCATTACCCCATATCTGCTGCTGCTGTCAGCGGGAAGCGCCCTGTTCCTGTTGGGCAGAAGGCGCAAAAGGAGCGGCGCAAAGCGCTGAGGCGATCCTGGGGACCGTTTCCGGCGCCAGGGACATGCCGCCTGCGCCCGATCCATCCAAGGCATAAAGCGTTCACGTACATCATTCGGGCGCACACTGCCTGTTGTCTGCGTCCGGAAGGATCGCCGGATCGGGGTGCCGGGGTGAAACCTCTGCCGAGGGGTCCGGGGCCGCGCAGGCCCCGGCTTCCGACTTTACGCCCCAAATACAGAGAACCGTCTCCGTGCTCATTGCTCCTTATTCAAAAAATGTTTCTGACGCAATTATTATATTGCAGGAGATGAAATAACATGAAACACCCGATCCTGATCTGCCTTATGATCCTGTGCCTGGTGGTTTCTGCTCCGTCGGGATCCGTAAGGGCGGAGGGATGGAATGATCCATTGGGCCTGGGGCCCCTCTGGTCCATGCTTTTCGGGTCCGGCAATAAACGGGAACAAGGCGGCATGACGCACGAAGAGGCTGTCGCCGCTTTTCGTGAATTGGGGATAACCATCCCGGACGAGGCTGTTTTGGAAACGGAACGCAGCCTGGAGGCCATGAACGCGCAGATAAAGGAGTACGGTTTATCCTGGGGAGAACAGCCCTGGGATTTTCCCCTGATGCTGCTCGACAGGGTCGGCTGGGGAAATTTCGATTTTAAGACCGGCGAGTGGACCCCCACTTCATCGGATGTTTACGCCTTTGACGCGGAGGTTTTCGATATATGCCATATGTATACCCTCTTCCTGCAGGGGGTGTCTGCCATTGTGCCCGGCTTTGTGTACACGGACGTGACGGAGGCCATCGACGGATGGGACGAGGCAGCGATCATGTCAAAATACCCGGAGTCCGTCCTCCGGCACCCTGAAGGAATCACCACGGTCCGCTTCACCCTGAACGGGCACGCCCATGAGATGGAATTAAACTACTACGGCGACTGGTTTGATGAAACGGCGATCGATAAGATCAACGATATCCTGGCCGAAGAGGGATTCCCGGGACAGCTCCGCGCCTATTTTGACGGAGGACAGGGACTGATCCTTTTTTACGGGGACGACGCTTTTGCCGCACAGCTGGAAAAGATCATGCCTGTGCCGTTCAGGTGATTACGGGCCGGCGTTCAAATCTTCCTTTTCGTAAAACTGACTGACGAGGGGCAAAACATCCTTTGGGCTTCCGCTCAGGATCAGCCGTACGCCTGTGCCAAGCGGGTCGGAAGCATAATGCAGTTCAGCCTCCGGATCACACTCTGTCAGCTTCTGCAAGAAAAAGAGCGGCGCGGAGCGAGATTCGGATGAGGCCAGATCCAGAATAATGCATATCTTATCCTGCTTAAAAGGTTTCGCGCCTATAAAGTCATAGACGATCGCATTCTTCCTGGCCCGGAGCGATGGCCGGACCGCTTTATCCTGCAGGAACGCGTCTACCTGCCCGGGTGTAAATGACCATTTGCCATTTGTTTTAGTCCCTGAAAGAATACCGGCAGAGACATAAGTTCTGATGGTACGCGTTGACAGGCCGGTTATCAGCGCAATGTCGTTGATCGAAAATATCTCCTGATAAGAGAGTCGAGTTTGAAAAAAGGCGTACTTTCATGATGTCTGAGCGCTGGTGGAGGCAAGAAAAACCTTCATTTCAGCGTTCCTCCTTTGTTGCTTAAAATATATTATAGGACCGCGGGATGAGGGATTCAATTTGAAATTCAACGACTTTTTCATACTTGCCGTTGATTTTCAAAGGGATAAAAAAGGAGGACCGACCGTTATTGATCGATCCTCAGGAAAGCTCATCCGCCAGTCCAGTGCTGACGATGCGTGATCAAAGCTGTTCCGGCTTAAAGCAGGACAGCATGGTCAGGAGCGTGGGCATCGCGCTGCGGGTGTAGAATTCAAGATCGGTGCGGGAATGGCGCCTGTCCGTTTTGCGCACCATTTCAAAGAAGCGGCTCCAGGTGCTGATGTTTTTTTCGATAATAAGTTTTTTATCCGTCATTTTTTGAACTCCTTGGTTTGAAAAAGTTTTTTGTTCCCGAGGAAAAATAACGGCCTCGCGGAACAAACAAAATGATATATCAAAAATAAATGAAAAGATACAGAAAATGACGCAAAAACTGCTTAAAGTACAGATTTTTTGTTGTATTGGGCTTGCAAAGCGAATATAATGTGCTTGAAGCAGGTCCTAAACGGCAGGCCTGGGGCTGTAGATCCGGACATGAAAAGGGGGAAATGCCATGGAGAAGAAGCGTGAGACGGTGGATCTCAAGATCCTGAAAGAAAGCCGGATGGGGCAGGCCAGGGAAGACAGCGAACGTTTTCACCGATATCATGAGGTCTACTATATTGCGGAAGGCAGGTGCAGCGTGTTTATCGGTCAGCGGACCTACCGGCTGCAGGCCGGGGACTTTGCCGTGATCCCCGCCGGAACGCTGCATAAAACGGACTTTACTTCCCACGGGCAGAATACCAAGTATGTCATCTCTTTTTCCGTGAAGACCGCAAGGCAGATCGACGCTTTTCTGGAAACGGAGTTCTCGGGAACGGGCATCCGGGCGGGGAAGATCAAGGCCCCGGTCCAGCGGCAGGAAGCGATACTCCTGCTGGTGAACCGGATGCTGTATGAGTATGAGAACCGGCCCCCGTTGGGGATAAGCCTGTGCCTGGCGCTTCTGGCGGAACTGCTGATCTCCCTGCAGCGCTACCGCGAAGGGGAAAAAGAAAACGACGGAAACGAGGATCCGATCCATGGACGCATGCGGGACGTGGCCGCCTATCTGTGCGAACACGCCGGGGAACAGATCACACTGACGGAGGTGGCGGACCACTTCGCCCTCAGCCCTTCACATCTTTCCCGGATCTTTCATCAGGAAACGGGCTTTGGCATTCGGGAATACCTGATCCATTACAGGATCCGGCAGGCCTGTGAACTGCTGCTGAATTCCGACATGTCGGTGACGCAGATCGCGGACAAGTGCGGATTCAGCGACAGCAATTATTTCGGAGACGCGTTTAAAAAAGCCACGGGCCTGTCGCCCCGGGAGTACAGGAAACTGAGCTGACCCGCAAAAAAAGAGGATCGACCGTTGATGGTCGATCCTCCTGTATATATGCCGTCAGAACACCCTGACCGCCACCAGCACGATCAAAAGCCCCAGGGCAAACAGGAGCAGGCTGAAGGAGAGGGTGCGGGTGAAGTGCTTTACGTTTTCCTCGGCATCCTCCCGGGCCGCAGCCAGGGCAGGGACAAAACGGGTGCGGATGGGGTGGGACCGGAGGACGGTGCGGTTGAGGAAGGCGGAGCATTTGTCAAGGAAGCTGCCCAGAACGTAGGTGAAGCGGCTGCCCACAGTGGGTCCCCGGGCGGGACGGATCAGGCGGAAAGCTGTGCTTTTGAGGGCCAGGGCCACGGCGTCGGTCATATTGTCAAAGACCCGCCCGAAGAAGGTGCCGACGGCGATCAGCGCCGGGACGAGGCAGCGGTCGAATACCGCGTCAAAGCCCGCGGCGACGCCGGCGCCGGCCCTGGTCAGGCCGGGGAGGAGCCAGCGGTCCAGGAGGCTGTCCGCCGTGCGGGCCAGGAAGGCAAGGATGGCTGTGCCGCAGGGAAGGAGCGCTCCTTCAAGCAGCCGGTCCGCGCAAAAGGCGACGAAGCCGAGGCCCTTGAGCAGGAGGGAAATGAACGGGCGGTAGACCGTGTTCTCAAGATCGAAGCGTTTGAACCAGCGGTTGACGTGGACTCGGACTTTGCCCTCTTTTTTCATCATCCAGCCCCGGACAACCAGTGGATAGGCGACTCCTGCCACAAGGATGGATTTGAGGGCGCCGATGAGGTTTTCGGCAGAGAAATAATCCACCGCGTGGGGATGTGCGTCCATGAAGGGCAGCGACAGGAAGGACAGGGCCTGCATGGAAAAGGCGGGGGTCAGGCCGAACAGGAGCAGCAGACAGGCGGGGACGCCGATAGCCACATGCCCGAGGGGCGTCAGGTAGCTGCGCGCGGCGTCGTATTTCTTCTGCATGGCGGGATGCTTCTCCACGAACAGGGTGACGAAAAGCTTGGTCATATAGGTCAGGGTGAGGCCCCCTGTGACGATAAAGACCTTTTCAACGATGCCCGCGATCAGGGCGAAGCCTTCGCCCTCGTGGACGTATTCAAGCAGTCCCTCGTGGAGCAGTGATTTGGAGACGTAGCCGCTGAAAAGCGGGATGCCGGAAATGCCCAGGGCGGCGATCAGGAAACAGACCATCAGGAAGGGCTTTTTCCGTCCCCAGCCGCGGACGTCGTTGAGATCAAGTTTGTGCAGGTGCATATAGACAGTGCCTGCGCACATGAAGAGCACCAGCTTGAAAAGAGAATGGTTCAGCATGTGAAGCACCGTTCCCTGGGCGGCCAGGGTGCTTTCCTCTCCAAGGAGGCACTGGCAGGCGATGCCTACCAGGATGAAGCCTACCTGACTCATGGAGGAGCAGGCCAGGGTGCGCTTGAGGTCCACCGAGAACAGGGCCAGCACCGCGCCGAGGAACATGGTGACGCACCCCAGCAGCAATATGGCCAGGCCCCAGGAAGCGTCATGGCGGAAAACGTACACCGAAAGCACCAGGATGCCGAAGATACCGGTCTTGGTCAGGATACCGGAAAGGAGGGCGCTGGAGGGCGCGGGAGCCACCGGGTGCGCCTTGGGCAGCCAGATGTGTACGGGGAACATGCCGGCTTTGGCGCCGAAGCCGAACAGGACAAAGGCGCCGGGCAGATAGAGGGCGGAAAGGCTGTCCCTTTGCCCGGCGGCCGCGGCCATCCCGTCAAAGGACAGGGTGCCCAGGTGCCGGTACAGCATAAACAGGCCCATCAGGGTGACCATGCCGCCGATGACGGCCACGGCAAGGTAGGTCTCGGCGGCGCGCATGGCGCCTTCCGTTTCCTCGTGCGCTACCCAGGTGTAACTGGTGAATGACATGATCTCAAAAAAGATGAAGGTCGTATACAGGTCGTCGGACAGGAAGACCCCCAGCGTGGCCCCAAGGGTGACCAGGCAGAAGAAGGTATACCGGTTGCGGTTGCGGTAATGGGCAAAGTATTCGGGGCTGAAGAGTCCGGTGAAGCACCACATGACCGCCGCCACCGAAGCGTACAGGCTGCGGAAGCCGTCCGAACGGAAATGCAGCCCCAGCCCGCAGAAGCCTTCCAGGGAAAACGCAGGGGCGTCCCCGCCGGAAAGGGCGCGGATGAGCAGCCACAGCGTGGGGAAGAGGACCGAAACCTGCACCGCCATGGCAAAGATGTTCCGGGCGTTTTTGCTTTTGCGCCCGATGATGTAGGAAACCGGCGCGGCCAGCATGGGCAGGAAGACCGCCGAGGGCAACAGAAGATCCATAAAAATCCTTCCTCCATCACACAGCCCCGGCCGCGATGGTGCTGATGAAGGCGGTCAGCGGGCCGGAGAAAAGCGACAGGGACAGCGTGGCCAGGGAAACGGCCAGCATGGAAAACGTCATGCGCCATCCGCATTCCGTGCGTTCACAGCCGCTGTCCGCATCCGGGGAAAACCAGGCCCGGTAAGCGATGAACAGCAGGTATCCCGCCGTCAGAATAGCGGAGAGGATCAGCACGGACACCGATATGATCCCGATGGGCCCCCCGGCGGCGATACCCGCCGACGCCAAAGCCCATTTGGAATGGAAGCCGGACAGCGGCGGGATGCCGGTCATGGCCAGAGAGGAGAAGAGGAACACCGCGAAGGTGACGGGCATGCGCTTTCCAAGGCCGGTGAGCTCCGGCACCCGTTCCCTGCCGGTGACCGTGGTGACCGCGCCGCACACACTGAACAGGGTGAACTTCATCAGCGCGTGATACACCATGTGCAAAAGCGCTCCCGTGAGGCCCTGGGCGGAGAGCAGCGCGGCGCCAAGCAGTATATAGGAAAGGTTGCTGACGGTGGAATATACCAGCCGCCGCTTGAAGTGCTTTTCCCTGACGGCCATGACCGAGCCGAATACGATGGTGAATGCCGCGAGCGCAAAAGGGATCCACTGGGCGGCGCTGTGCCTTAACAGCTCCGCGCCGAAGGAATAGAAGGTGACCCGGATCACGGCGAAAACACCGGCTTTCACGACGGCTACCGCATGCAGGAGACTGGTGACCGGGGTGGGGGCGACGGAAGCCGCGGGGAGCCACGCGTGCAGGGGGAAGACGGCGGCCTTGACACCCAGGCCCAGGAAAACCAGGATATAGCCGAACCGGAGGAGGGGCACGTCATCCCGGGAAAGGTCCGTCAGCACGCCGCCGGGAGTGAAAGCGGCGGAGGAGCCCCGGGCCAGGACCAGCATGATGCCCGCGAAGGCCAGGGCCGCGCCGAAAAGGGAATAATACAGGTATTTGATGCCGGCAGCTGTCCGGACGGGCGTCATGCCGTGCATGACCAGGGGAAGGGTGACCAGGGTCAGGAGTTCGTAAAAAATGTACATGGTGACGATGTCGCCCGCCGTGGCGATGCCCAGCGTAACACCGTAGGCCATCAGGTACCAGGCGAAAAAGCTGTTGGGGCTTTTTTCGTGTTCCATGTATTCAAAGGCGTACAGGGAAGCCAGGGGCCACAGGAAGGCCACCAGGGTGCAGAACAGCCGTCCGAGGCTGTCCAGATGGAAGGAGCAGACCACGTTCTCCGTCAGGTGCAGGAAGGAGAAGGTGACGTCGCCCTGCGTAAAAAAGGCGTTCCTCAGCACCATGGCCCCGGTGAGGAGGGTGACCGCGAGGGTATAGATCTCCCGGGGAAGGCGGCGCCTGAAGCGGAAAAGCGGCAGGCAGGCGCCCAGCACGATGGGGCAGAGCACGGCCGATAAAAGCAGCATAGTACCTCCTGATATGAGACATGCTGATAAAAGACGATCCTTATGATATCCGGATGCCGGGGAAAAGGAAACCGCTTACAGAAGCGGCGCGGTGATCCCGGAAAAGAAGGAAGCCAGCGCCCCCGGGAACATTCCCCCGAGGAAGGTGAACAGGACGCACAGGATCATGGGGACCAGCATCATATATCCGCATTCCTTTTTGGTGAGGGAGGCGTAATCATAGTCCTTGCCGGGGAAGAAGCCGTGGATGGTGACGGGAAGCAGGTATCCCGCGGTCAGCAGGGCGGAAAGCAGCAGCACCGCCGGGGAAAGCCATTCCAGGAAGCCGGTGCCGGAAGAGAGGGCGCCCTGGGCAAGGTTCCATTTGCTGATAAAGCCGCCCGTGGGCGGGATACCGATGAGGCCCAGGGAGACCAGGGTGAAACACCAGATCGTGACAGGCATTTCCTTGCCGATGCCTTCAAGCTCGCTGACGCGGGTCTTTCCGGTCTGGTGGATGATGGCGCCGGCGGAGAGGAACAGGCAGGTCTTGATGGCGGAGTGGAACACAACGTGCAGGAGGGAACCCTGCAGCGCCGTGCCTTCCAGCAGGAAGATGCCGAGCAGCACATAGCTGACCTGGGACACCGTGGAATAGGCCAGGCGTTTTTTGAGGAGGTCCGTCCGGAAGGCCATCATGGAGCCCATAAACACCGTCAGGAGAGCTGTGATGATCAGGGCGGTCTGTACCCAGGTGCCCCGGATGAAATCCGCGCCGAAGGTGTAGAAGATGAGCCGGAGCACGCAAAGGACGCCGGCCTTGGTGATGACGCCGGAAAGGACGGCGGAGGCCGGAGCCGGGGCGATGGGGTGCGCGGTGGGGAGCCAGGCGTGCATCGGGAAAAGGCCCGCTTTGGTGCCGAAGCCGATGATGGTGATGAACAGGACGATCAGCAGGGTACCCGGCGAGCAGGTAAGCGAGTCTTTCAGGCTGCCGCCCGCAACGAAAGTGGGAGATGAGGTGTTGGGTACCAGGAAAAAGATGCCAAGCAATCCCATGGTGGCGCCGGCGATGGAGTAAAGCAGGTATTTGAGGCCGGCCGCGATGGATTCCCTGGTCATTTCGTGCAGGACCAGGGCGACGGACAGGAGGGTCATGGCCTCAAAGAACAGGTACATGGTGACTAAAGTACCGCTGAGGGCCAGGGCTTCCAGGGCTGAAAGGGTGAGGAGGTAAAACACCAGGTAGCGCTTTTCGTGCCCGTCATGGGCCATGTAGGCGAAGGAATAAAAGACGGGCACGGTCCACATGACCGCGAAGAAAACCATGAAGAACCGGGCCAGGCTGTCCACGGCCAGCACCAGCGGGAGGGAATCCCCGATGGTGAGGAAGGTGACGGAAGCGTCTCCTCCGGCGGCGCATGCAATGGCGATGCCGCACTGGATGAGGAGCGCTGCCCCGGTAAAGACGTGCAGCGAACGCGGGTTTGACTCAAAGGACCGCGCACAGCCGATGACCAGGGCACAGGCCGCGGGGAAGAGGACGGTCAGGATCATAAGCAGGGTCATGGGTATACCTCCTTGGATGATGAGTGAGGCCTTGATCGCATTATCGCTTAAAACTGCAGGAAGCCGGAAAGAAGCGCGCGGTACAGCGGCACCGACGCGGTGCCCAGAAGGATGTTGATAAGCGCCATCGCGCAAAGGGCAGCGCCCGAAAGGATGCCCTGCTTTTCGGAGTGGACGCTTTTTTCCTTAGGCCGGTAGATGTTGACCACCGCGTGCAGGAAATAAACGGTCTGCAGGAAGGTGGACAGGGCCAGGGTGAGGAGCACCGCCACCGCATGGAAGGTGTCGATGGCAATGGCCGCCTGGCTTAAGTAGATCTTGGACAGGAAGCCGCCCAGCAGCGGCACACCGGTGAGGCTCATGGCGCCGACAGTGAAGGCGATGCCGGCGGGCAAGTTCCGCCTTCCGGATCCCGCCAGGGAATCCATTTGGGCCCGGTCGCCGGAGGAGGCGATCAGCGAAGCGGCAGAGGAGAACAGCATGGATTTGGCAAAGGAATGGACCGCCACGTGGAACAGGGCGGCGATGATACTGTCCCGGGTGCACATCCCGATGCCCATATAGATGTAGCCGATCTGGGCCACGGAGGAAAACGCCACCATCCTGCGGATGTCGCTCTGCCGTGTGGCGGAAACGGACCCCATGATGATGCCTGCGGCGCCGAACGCGAATACCACAGGGCAGACGCCTGACGCACGTATCGTCTCCAGACCGAAGACCCGGACGACGATCTTGACCAGCAGGAAAATGTATCCCTTGGAAATGAAGGAGGACAAAAGTGCGCCGGAGGCCGGCGTGGAATAGGAATAGGCGTCCGGGATCCAGGAATGGAAAGGGAATAGGCCGCTTTTGATGCCGAGGCCCACCGTCAGGAGGACGATGACCGTCCTGAGGGAGATGGGCAGGGGCTGAGGCGGAGAGCTCAGCGACCGGCGCAGGCTGTCGATGTTCAGGTGGCCCGTCTGGCCGTAAAGCATGGCGATGCCCATCAGGCAAAGGCCGCTGCCTACAAGGTTCATCACCAGGTACCTTGCACATCCGGCCAGGCAGTGCCCGTCCTGGCGGGAAAGGATCAGGGCGCCGGCGGCGATGGTAGAGATCTCGATAAAAACATAGCCGGTGAAAATGTCGTTGGTATAAACGAGGGCGTTCACCGACGCCGCGGCGAGGCAGACCACCGAATAATACAGGCCCTGTTTGCCCCGGGGGATATGGACGCCGGCTTTCCCGCTGCCTGCCCAAAGGGAGAGGAAGGCAGTCAGGCTCAGGCACAGCGCCATGGTGCTTTCAAGCGGGCCGGAGCGCAGTTCGTTGCCCCAGGGACCGGGGAAATGTCCCATGGGATAGGTGAAGGGCTCAGCTCCGGAGACGAAGCGGAAAATGGAATAAGCGTTGGCCCCGGTCAGGACGAGGACAGTCACAAAACACAGGAACTTCGAGCCCCGCCGGGGGAGGACCGCACAGGCGATGCCGGTGATCAGCGGCAGGAGAACACAGACAAAGGGCACGTTGCGCAAAAGGTCCATCAGCCGTCCCCCTTCCGCGCCAGAAGAACGATCTGGTCGATGTCCAGGGTGTGGTAGCGTTTGTACAGGCGGACGGTGAGCGCCAGAAGCAGCGCCGTGACGCTGACGGAAACAACGATGCCCGTCAGGACCAGGCCGGCGGGGATCGGGTTGACGTAATGTTCGGCCGATACGACTCCGTCTTCCAGGATCGGGGCGGACCGGCCGCGGATGTATCCCATGGAGGCCAGGAAAAGGTAAACCGAAGTGTCCATGATGTTCATGCCGATGATCTTCTTGATCATGTTCCGGTGCAGGAGGAGGGTGGTGAGGCCGACGGCGAAGAGGATCATCGCGGCGGCTTCATACAGGTGGCCGCGGAAGAATGAAGCCATGTCAGAACCCTCCCTTGCGGAACAGATTGTAGAACCCGTACATGGTGCAGGAAACGATCATGCCCACGCAGATATCCAGCGGCAGGATGAGTCCCGCCGACAGGATGGCACCGGGCGTCCCCAGGGGAAAACGGAATGGGATGCCGTTGGCGCCGGTATAGAATACGAAGGACTTTGCCCCCGCATAAAAGATCAGCGCGGTGAAGATGACGGTGATGAAGGTGCGGTAATTGATGAACCGCACGGCCCGGTCCCGGCCGAAAGCATTCAGGAACAGCATCAGGCCGGCCCCGAGGATGGCGCCGCCGGAGAAGCCTCCGCCGGGGGACAGGTGACCGTTGAGCACCATGGAAACGCCGAAAAGCAGGATGACGGGGATCAGGAACATGGCGGCGTGCTTCAGGATGGGGTCCGGTTTGCCGTCGCTTTGGTCCGGGGAAACGATCAGGGAGCCTTTCTCCGGGCGCCCGTTTGCGCCGACGTCCGAACGCAAAAGGATCATGACGGTACAGGCTGCGATGAACAGCACCGTGGATTCACCCAGGGTGTCAAAGGCGCGGTAATCCAGGATCATGCTCGAAACGAAATTGACGGCACCGGTCTCCTCGATCCCCTGTTCGATGTAACGGCGGGTGACTTCGTTGTTGACGGGGGAATCGGCCGCACCGTACAGGGGCAGGCCGCCCACCGCCTGCAGCAGGAAAAAAATGATGGCCCCGCAGGTAAACAGCGACAGGATCACATAGACCGCGTGGATCCTGCGGGCGCCTGTGGTGACGGACCACTGGTGCAGGCGGGAATATACATCCCGCTGCCTTTCCCGGTCTTCCCGGACCTTCAGGGTGAACAGGTCCGTTTGCTCCGCCGGGGTCTCCTCCCGCGGGGCGGTGTCCTCCCGGGCCATGTTTTCATCCAGGCCGTCCCAGCCGTTTTTCATCCAGTCGGAAAATTTTTTCTGCCAGGAGGACCCGTAATTATCAGATATCCTGCTCATCCCCGGCCTCCTTTGACTTGCTTTCGCGGTCGATCAGGGTGATGCGCCGGAGCGTCAGGAAAAACAGGACGCCGGTAACGCCGGCACCCACCGCCGCTTCGGTCACCGCCAGGTCCGGGGCTTCAAGCAGGATCCACAAAACGCTCATGACCACGCTGTAGCTCATCAGGATGATCACGGCGCTCAAAAGGCTGCGCGTTACCGATACCGATACGGCGCAGATGATCAGGAAACCCAGGAGCAGACAGGCAAAAAGGTTCACTTTTCTATTTCCTCCGCTTCTTTGTGGATGTCCGGGTTGGATTCGGCTTCGGAAAGGGCGATCAGGTGGCTGGATACCGGCGAGGCCATCCACATGAAGATGATCAGTACGATCAGCTTGCACGCGACGGTGATCTCCGGTGCGCTGACGCACAGGGCCGCGGAGGCGAAAAGAAGGCCGAGGGTGTCGCCCATGGCGGCGGCATGCATGCGGTTGAGGGCGTAGCGGAAACGCCCCACCCCGAGGATCTCACTGATGAAGATGACAGCCGAGGACAAAAGCAGCAGGGCTGTCAGGGAGAAACGGATCCATTCAAGCATCGTCGTCACCGTCCTTTTCCTGTTTGGCGTTTTCGGCCTTTCCCATATAGACCCGGGTAAGGATCACCACGGCCAGGAAGGAGATCATCGCATAGATCAGCGCCACATCCATCAGGTAGCCCTCGCCGAGCATCAGGCAGAGCACGGCGATAATGACGATGGTCATGGTGGAGATCATATTGACGGCTACGATGCGGTCCGCCGTCCTGGGCCCCCGGACTGCCCGGTAAAGGCACAGGAGGATCAGGCACGCCAGGGTGACCAGCACCGAAAGATACAAAATGCGGTACGCTTCCGAGATCATTCCGTTACCTCATGATATCAGAGTCGATCATATCGTTGGAGGGGACATTGCCGTTACGGACCGGGATCGCCGGCGGGGCCGGGAAGCGGGTCTTCAAAGCGTCGGAGCCGTTTTTCGAAGAGGGAGTTTTCCAGCCCCTCGGCCATGCTTTTGTCCAGGCAGTGGACCTTAAGGACGTTCCCTTCCGCCTTCAGGGTGATGGTGCCGGGAGTGAGGGTTATGGAATCGGCCAGGATGGTGCGGAGGATGGGGGAACGCAGACCGGTGGTGAAAGTGACGATGCAGGGCTCGGGAACGTATTTCTGGCTGTAGATGAAGCGCAGCAGGCGGAAATTGGCCCGGACGATCTCGCCGAGCAGGAAAGCGAAATAGGCTGCCGCAAGCGGAAGGGTCCTGAGGAAGCGCAATTCTCTTTTGAAGGAGTAACCGAGAAAACGGCAGCAGAACGCAAACAGCGCCGCAGATACCAGCAGGGAAAACAGCACGGCCTCCGCGGTAAATCTGCCGCAGAAGCATATGAACAGACCGATGAACACAAAAACCATTTCAGCCCTCCGAATGACGGAAACGACCTGAAGCCCGGCGGATAGAAAAAAAGCGGGAAGACGGCTGTTTCTCAGGCTTTCCCATAACACGTTTATTGTACGATAGCGGCGGGAAAAAGTCAACGAAAGCACATGCGGGAGAAGAGGATTTGCGGGCAGGGGCGGGAAAGGGAAGCGCGTTTCCGCACCGCATGCGTCTTCCGGACGGCGAAAGCCCGACCGCAGCGCCTTGGGCGTGCCTGCTTCCCAATTTGTAAGCGTCCGCGCCGCAAAAAAGCGCGAAAATAAAAAACCGCCCTTCGGCGGCGGGAAGCGGCACTTCAGGGGGCGGGTGCGGCGGGGTTTCCCCACTCCCTGGTGATGTTTTCCGCGATCTCGGTCAGGTTTTTGAGCCCGATGGCAAAACCCTTGGAATTGTCCAGGCGATAGTCGGCGGCGGCTTTGTAAAAGCCGATCTGCCGGTTGTATTCGTCGATGATATCCTCGTGGCTGCCGCCCTGCAGTGTGGGCCTACGGTCGGTCCTGATGTCGGACAGGATCTGGTCGAGGGGACGGTCGATATGGACGATGACGCCGTGGTTTTTCATGATGGTCACATTGACATTGTCGTTGCAGATGCCCCCGCCGGTGGAAACGACGCAGGGATCTTCGCCGGCAAGTTCCATCAATGCGCCGGTCTCGGCGTTTCGGAAGATATCCTCGCCCAGCGCGGCATAGATGGCGTTTACGGAGGGCATACCGAGCATTTCGCATACCCGCTGGTCCGTATCGACAAAACGGAGATTCATATTCTGGGCCAGTTTGCGGCCAAGACTGGTCTTGCCGGCCCCCGCCATGCCGACGATGAAAATATGAACTTTCAGCATGCGTTATCCCCCCTGATAAGGATCGTCCGGGGCCGGAGATGAAAAAAACGAAACAAAAAAGGCGTTCTGTTTAAATAAGTATATCATACCCGCCGCTTTGATGCAAGAAAAACATCACGATATGTAATGGCGCGGCACGGATATCCGTCGAAAAACAATATTCCTCCGTATCTTTGAGCCTTGCGGCGGGCGGGAAAATGAAAAAGACCGAAAAAAAAACAAAAACCCCGCGCGGCTGCCGCCGCGCGGGGATTGCGGCAAAAAGCCGCCGCAGCGCCGTTGTTTACGCCTTGTCGTTCACCACACGCAGGGCCGGCGCCTTGACGCCCCTGGCAGCAAAGGCTTCCACGATGCTCTGGTTCAGTTCAAAGTACAGATCCCAGTAGCTTTCCGTTTTGCACCAGACGCGGACAGTGAATTCCATGGCTTCGTTGGATCCGCCGCTGATGTGGGCGAAGGGCGCCGGGTCCGGAAGGGCGAATTTGCTCTGGGCTACCGCGTCCAGGATGCACTGCTGGATCTCCGCGGGCTTTTCCGATTTGGCGCAGGAAAACACCAGGTCAACCCTGCGCACGGGCTCTGCGGTGTAATCCACCACGTTGGAATTCATCAGGCTGCCGTTGGGGACGGTGACGCGCTTGTTGTCGATGGTGAGGATCACGGTGTAAAAGAGGTTGATGGAATGAACGATCCCGCTGGCCCCCGCCGCGTCCACATAGTCGCCTACGTTGAACGGGCGGAGGATCATCAGCAGGATGCCGCCGGCCAGGTTGCTCAAAGCGCCCTGCAGGGCCAGGCCGATCGCCACGCCGGCGGAAGCCAGCAGCGCGATCACCTGGGCCATCGGCACGCCCAGGATGCCTATCACCGCGATGATCAGCATGACGTACAGAAGCCACTTGATGAGGTTCAGGGTAAACCGGGTCACGGTCTGGTCCAGTTTCTCAAAGCCCTTGAGCTTGCGAAGCAACTTCATTACGTACTTGATCAGGAAGAATCCGACGACCGCGACGATGATCGCCAGCACGATACTGCCGCCTGCGCTTGTGAGCATGTCCGTGATTTTATTCATGATGCCGCCTCCTGTGTGTTTGATATGGAAGTGTTCTTTGATGGCTTCATTATACACCAGTGCGCGGCAGGCGACAAGTGTTTTCCGCGTGCGGACGGCGGGAGGAACCCATGTTTTAAGCGGAAATACTCCAATTGTGGATAAACCGCTGTACCGGAATTGTTTTTTGCTTTCGGCTGCCGCACTGCGCTGCGCGGACTTATTGAAAGCGGGGCCGGAAGGTAGTAAAATACTGTCGGTCCCAAGCCGGAGGATATCCGGCATTCGGCCGGTGAGGAACAAATATGGAAAAAAAGTACACCCTGCTGATCATCAATCCGGGTTCGACCTCCACAAAGATCAGCCTTTTTGAAAATGAGACCCCGCGGTTTGAAAAGAGCGTTTTTCACGATGCTCCCGTATTGCTTCAGTATCCCCACGTCAACGACCAGGTGCCTTTCCGTTACGGGGTCATCCTGGACATCCTGAAGGAGGAAGGGGTGGATCCCGCCGGGATCGACGTATTCGTCGGCCGCGGCGGCAGCGCGTGCACCCAGCCCGGCGGTGTGACGGAGATCGACCGGAAGCTGTATGACGACACTGAAAAGGCGGTGGGCGGCAGCGAGCATCCTGCCAAACTCGGCGTTATGCTGGCCTGGAAATTTGCCCGGGCTTACGGCAGAAAGGCGTACACCCTGAACCCCACCAACGTGGACGAGTTCTGCGATTACGCCAGGCTTACGGGCATCCGCGGCGTGTACCGCGTATCCCATTCCCATGTGCTGAACCAAAAGGCTGTGGCGGAATTCGACGCGGAGGCCATGGGCAGGCGCTATGAGGAATGCAGGTTCATTGTGGCGCATATCGACGGGGGAATCACCGTCAGCGCCCACGACAGGGGACGCATGGTGGACGGAAGCATGGGGGCTGACGGGGAAGGACCGTTTTCTCCCACCCGCATCGGCTACGTGCCCCTGCCTGCGCTGCTGGATTACATCGAGAAGCATTCTGCGGACGACGTGCGGCTCCTGTGTACCAGATCCGGCGGGTTCGTGAGCCTGTTTGGCACCTCCAATTCCGATACGATCCATGCTCTGGTCGAAGCGGGGGACAGGAAAGCGTCGCTGGTCTGGAACACGATGATCTACCAGATATGCAAATACATCGGCGAAATGAGCGCCGTGCTTTGCGGCAGGGTGGACGCGATCCTGCTTACCGGCGGCCTGATGCGGTTTGACGATATCGCCGCGGGGATCCGCGAACGCTGCGGATGGATTGCGCCGGTGCGCGTATATCCGGGGGAAATGGAACAGGAAGCGATGGCCCTGTCGGTGCTGAAGGTGCTCCGCGGCCGGGCTGAGGCGCTGACCTATACCGGGAAGCCCGTATGGCAGGGCTTTGAGGGTGTGACATTCTGATCAATGGAGGAAAACCATGGGCGTGATGGAACGGGTGTGGGAAAAGGCCAGGGCGAACAAAAAACGCATCGTACTGCCGGAAGGGGACGAAGCGCGCACCGTGCAGGCCGCGGCGAAACTGAGGGATGAAGGCCTGGCGGAACCCATTCTGCTCGGCAGAGAGGAGATGGTCCGTGCCGCGGCGGATAAGACCGGGACGGACATAAGCGGCATCGCCGTGCTGGATCCCGCCGGCAGCCGGAAAAGAAACGGTTATGCCGGCGTGCTGTTTGAACTGCGGAAGGCAAAGGGGATGACGCCGGAGGAGGCCGAGAGCCTCTCCGCCGATCCCATGTATTATGGCATGCTGATGGTCAGGCAGGGGGATGCGGACGGCCTGGTTTCCGGTGCGGTCCATACCACGGGAGACATGCTTCGCCCCGTGCTGCAGATCATCAAAACCAAACCGGGCGTCAGTATCGTTTCGTCCAGTTTCCTGGTGAACTGCCAAAGGCGCGACCTGGGAGAGGGAGGGCTGATGGTGTTTGCCGACTGCGTGGTGGTGCCCTGCCCGACAGCCGAAGAACTGGCGCAGATCGCCGTTTCATCCGCCGATACCGCCCGCACGCTGTGCGGCATGGAGCCCCGGGTGGCGATGCTTTCCTTTTCCACGAAGGGAAGCGCCAGGCATCCCCTGGCTGACAAGGTGCGGCTGGCCGCCGAGATCGCCCACAAAATGGCGCCGGACCTGAAGCTGGACGGCGAAATGCAATTGGATGCCGCCCTGGTAAAGGAAGTCGGAATGCTGAAGGCACCCGGGAGCGAAGTGGCGGGACGAGCCAACGTGCTGATCTTCCCGGACCTGCAGGCCGGAAACATCGGCTATAAACTGGTGCAGCGCATTGGCGGCGCGGAGTGTTTTGCCGTGCTCCAGGGGCTGGCCAGACCCTGCAACGATCTGTCCCGCGGATGCAGTGTTTCCGACATCGTGAATACCGCCGCACTTACCGCGGTGCAGGCCGCGGAATAAAAAAGCAAAAAAATATGGGCTGTGAAAGAAAGGCATTGAGAACCTGCCTCCCGTCACAGTCCCTTTAAAACGGATGCGCTTTTCCGGCATGCGCATCCCTTCCTGTCCGATGAATAAAAATCGAAGCAAGGATCGGTATCAAAAAGAAGGATCCCGCCAAGCCCTCCGGCTCGCCTGGATCCTTCTTTTTGGGGCCTGTTACAGCCCATTGCTTTTTCCCTTTAGTCCGGTATGGGCCTGTCAGCGGCGGCCAAGTTCCTTGATCTTGGCGGCCTTGCCCTGGCGTTCCCTCAGGTAATAGAGTTTCGCCCTGCGGACCTTGCCCCTGCGGATGACCTGTACAGAGTCGACCCTGGGGGAATGAAGCGGGAAAGTGCGTTCCACGCCGATGCCGTAGGAAACACGGCGGACGGTGAACGTTTCGCGGCTGGAACCGTTGCGCTTTGCGATCACGGTGCCCTCGAACGCCTGAAGGCGTTCGCGGCTGCCTTCAACGACCTTGACCTGTACGCGGACAGTATCGCCGACATTGAAAGAAGGCAGATCGGAACGGAGCTGCGCCTGCTCGATGGAGCGGATGATTTCGCTCATGGTGGTGTCCTCCTTCCTCATAGACGTTCATGCATGGCAATTTGGCACATGCAGCGGACCGTCCGTTGACACAAGGGTTATTATAACACAGCTTCCATGGGAGGAGCAAGGATTTTTTTTGTTTTTTTCCGGGAGACACCCGGTTTTTTTACTCTTTTTCGGCGAAATGATACGGGAAAATCATTGCAAAGGAAATAATAATATGATAATATGTCTGTCAGTGCTCTTTGATGATACGGGGCACAAAGAAGCCGAACTTTGGCTCGATACGGAGGGTTATCCATGGCTTATAACGTAGAAAAAATTTCCGGCAATCAGGTGAAGATCAATTTTGAAGTCGCGGCCGACAAATTCGAAGAGGCGATGCAGAAGGCATACCTCAAAATGAGGGGCCGCATCAATATCCCCGGTTTCCGCAGGGGCAGGGCACCCAGGAAGCTGATCGAAAATATGTACGGCGAGTCTGTATTTCATGAGGAAGCGCTGGACGTGCTTTTCCCGGACGTGTACACCGAGGCTGTGGACGCTGAAGGACTGAAGACGGTGGACCGCCCCGCCCTGGACGAAATCGCCCAGATCGGCTCCGGCAAGGAACTGAAGTTCAGCGTCAAGGTATTCGTCAGCCCCGATATCGAACTGGGCAGCTACAAGGGCCTGAAGGCTGTAAAGTATGTTCACACGGTCACCGACGAGGAGATCGACTTAAGGATCGGACAGGACGTGGACAAGGCGACCACCACCCAGGATGTGACGGACCGTGCCCTTGAAAACGGCGACGTGGCGAACCTGGATTACGCCGGCACCGTTGACGGCGTGGCCTTTGCCGGCGGCACCGCCCAGGGCCAGACCCTGGAGATCGGCAGCGGTACTTTCATCCCCGGCTTCGAGGAGCAGATGGTGGGCATGAATATCGGCGAGGAAAAGGACCTGAAGGTCTCCTTCCCCGAAAATTACCAGGCAGAGGAACTGGCAGGCAAGGAAGCTGTCTTCCATGTGAAGCTCAATTCCATTCAGGCCAAGATCAAGCCCGAACTGGATGATGAATTCGCCGCCGACGTTTCCGAATTTGCCACTTTCGCCGAATACAGGGAGGACATCCGCCGCCAGCTCCAGGAGAAGGCCGACAAAAACGCGGATACCGAAATGGAAAACTCCCTCCTGCAGAGCGCGGTGGACGCCAGCGACTGCGATATCCCCGAGGCTATGATCGAAAGCGAACTGGATACCATCATGCGCGAAATGCAGATGCGCATGGCTTACCAGGGACTGCGCATGGAAGATTTCCTGCGTTATACCGGCCAGACCGAGGAGCAGATGCGCGAGAATTACCGCAGCGAGGCCCATAACCGCGTCAAGACCCAGCTGGTCCTGGAAGCCATCGGCAAGGCCGAAAACATCCAGGTATCCGATGAGGAAGTCGACGGAGCCATAAAGGAAGAGGCCGAAAGGGAAGGCCGTGAATTTGAAGAGTTCAAAAAGTCCCTGAACGAGCGCCAGGTGGAATACCTGCGCGAGAACGCCGTGATCCGCAAGACCGTGGACCTGATCAAGTCCAGCGCGTCTGTGGAAGAGAAGAACGAATCCGAAAGGGTGAGCGCCGCGGATGCCGTGAACGCCGTCCAGCAGGCGGCGGAAGCCATGGAGACTGTTGAGGAAGCGGCCGACGCGGCTGAGGAAGCCGAAGACAGCGAAAACAACTGATCGGATGTCATGCTTCTCCCGCGGCATACGTTTGCCGCGGGAGATTTATCAGGTGACCATCCTCCGCGCATCGCAGGAGGCCTTAAGCCTGAAGTAAAGCGTTCCTGAAAGGAAAGGAGAAACATCGTGTCTCTTATACCGTATGTTATCGAACAGACCGCTCATGGTGAGCGGGCCAGCGATATTTATTCCAGACTGCTCAAGGACCGGGTTGTTTTCCTTGGCAGCGAGATCAACGACCAGGTAGCCAATTCCGTCGTGGCCCAGCTCCTGTTCCTGGAGACAGACAACCCCGACGCGGATATCAACCTGTATATCAATTCCCCCGGCGGATCCGTGACGGCGGGCATGGCCATTTATGACACCATGAACTACGTCAAATGTCCCGTCCGCACAGTGTGCCTCGGCATGGCGGCTTCCATGGGCGCGTTTTTGCTGATGGCCGGCGAAAAAGGGAAACGCCTGGCGCTGCCCAACAGCGAGATCATGATCCACCAGCCTTCGGGGGGTGCCTCAGGACAGTCCACGGACGTGACCATCCAGGCGGAATGGCTTTTGAAGATCAAGCAGAAGATGACCCGAATGATGAGCGAGATGACCGGCCAGCCCCTGGAGAAGGTCGCCGCCGATGTGGAGCGCGATCACTTTATGTTTGCCCAGGAAGCACTGGAATACGGCATTATCGACGAGATCTACCAGCCCAGGCCCAAGGGCCAGCGCGGCTGAGTCCGGAAATAACCGTAAACAGAGGTAGATATGCCCAGTAAGGATGATTTTTCCACGCGGCGTCCGCGCTGCTCCTTCTGCGGAAAGAGCCAGTCCCAGGTAAAACGGCTGATCGTCGGCCCGGACGTCTATATCTGCGATGAATGCGTTGCCCTGTGCCAGGAGATCATGTCCGAGGATATGGCAATGCCCGCCGGCGGGCCTCAGCTGAAGTCCAAAGGGCTGCCCAGCCCGTCGAAAATGAAGGCGATCCTCGATGAGTACGTTATCGGGCAGGAGGAAGCGAAAAAGACCCTGTGCGTGGCGGTGTACAACCACTACAAGCGTATCGGCGCCCCGGCGGGGAAGGATGACGTTGAACTGCAGAAATCCAATATCCTGATGGTGGGACCTACGGGCTGCGGCAAGACCTATCTTGCCCAGTCCCTGGCCAGGATCCTTGATGTGCCCTTTGCCGTCGCGGACGCCACCAGCCTGACCGAAGCCGGATATGTGGGCGACGACGTCGAAAATATCCTCCTGCGCCTGATCCAGGCGGCGGGGGGCGATATCAAGGCAGCACAGAGGGGTATCGTATACATCGACGAGATCGACAAGATCGCCAAGAAAAGCGAAAATGTTTCCATCACACGCGATGTCAGCGGTGAGGGTGTGCAGCAGGCCCTGCTGAAGATCCTGGAAGGGACCGTAGCCAATGTTCCGCCCCAGGGCGGGAGAAAGCATCCCCAGCAGGAATGCATGCAGATCGACACCACCAACATCCTGTTCATCTGCGGCGGCGCTTTTGACGGCCTGACCGGCATCATCGGCCGGCGCGAGGGCAAAAAGATGATGGGCTTCGGATCGGATCCCACCAGTGCCAAAGACAGGAACGAAGGCGACGTCCTGAGGCTGATGCGTCCCGAAGACCTGATCAAGTTCGGCCTGATCCCCGAATTTGTGGGACGCCTTCCGGTGACGGTGACCCTGGACGCACTTGACGAGGCGGCCCTGATCCGCATCCTGACCGAACCGAGAAACGCCCTGGTCAAGCAGTATCAGCGGCTGTTCGAGATGGACGGAGTCAGCCTGGAGTTTGACGAAGGATCCCTCAAGGCCATCGCAGCCAGGGCAATGGAAAGGAAAACCGGAGCCCGCGGACTGAGGTCGATCATCGAAAAAGCGCTTCTCGACACCATGTTCGAGATCCCGGGTTCCCCGGACATCGAAAAATGCCTGGTTACCGAAAAAGTGATCAGGGACGGTGAAAAGCCCGTTCTTGTCCGGGCAACGAAGGAGAACCGGAAATCGGGAAAAAAGACCGCGTCGGTGAAGGAAGCCAAAACGCCACCTCCCGCCGCCGAAAATGAGACCCTGGGCGCTGTGTGATAAATGTCCCGTGGCTGCTTCCCGAAAAGCCGGAAAGCGGCCTTTTTTGAGAAACGCCCGCCCATGGCGCAGGACCAGCGGACAGGCGGCAGTTTAAAACAAAGAAATGCGAACAGAGGGTGAAAAGACAAAACGACCCGTATGACGCACAGGAGGCAGCATGCCCAAAAAAGAAAGCAGCAGTAAAAGCTATCCGATGATCCCCCTTCGGGGGCTCACCGTGTTCCCCTATATGGTGATCCATTTTGACGTGAGCCGTCCCCAGTCGGTGGCGGCGCTGGAAAAAGCCATGTCCGACGACCAGCGGGTCTTTTTGGTGACCCAGCGGAACGCAGAAGACGAGACGCCCGGCAAAAAGGACCTGTTTACGGTGGGCGTGGTCGCCCGGATCAAGCAGGTGGTCAATCTTCCGGGGGACAATTTGAGGATCCTGGCCGAAGGAGAAAAGCGCGCCGTCCTGAAAAGAACGGTGCGCCAGGCAGCTTTTGTCCGGGCCGAAGTTTCTGAGGTAGAGGACAAAGCCGACCGGGAAGATCCGGCCATGGAGGCCCTGGTGCGTCTGACGATGGACACACTGGGCACCTATGCTTCGGTAAGCATGCGGGTGCCCCCCGAGACCCTTCAGTCGGTGGAAGAAATGAAGGAGCCCGGTGCGATGGCCGACGTTATCAGCGCCAATGTGCTCACCCGCATGGAGGACCGGCAGGCCGTCCTTGACGCGCTGGAAGCGGCGGAACGCCTGGAAAAGCTGTGCGCCGTCCTGATGCGTGAAAACGAGCTGGCCGCCATTGAAAGGAAGATCCAGGAACGCCTGAGGGAGCAGGTGGACAAAAACCAGAAGGATTATTACCTGCGCGAGCAGATCAAGGCGATCCAGGAGGAACTGGGCGACAAGGACGCGGGCAATGTGGACGACCTGAGGGAACGCCTGGAAAAAACGCCTCTGAGCGAAGAAGCCTCGGAAAAGGTAAAAAAAGAACTGGACCGCATCGCAAGGATGGCTCCGGGCATGCCGGAGATCGCCGTGTCCAGGACCTGGGCCGAAACGGTACTGGACCTTCCCTGGGGCGTAGAGACGCCTGACAATATGGACCTGAAACATGCCAGGGAAGTGCTGAACGAGGATCATTACGCCATGGACCAGGTGAAGGAGCGGGTCATCGAATTCCTGGCTGCAAGGGCCAAAAAGGAAAAAGGCGCTCCGGGCGAGGCGGTCAAGGGGCCGATCCTTTGCTTCGTCGGACCTCCGGGCGTGGGCAAGACCTCCATCGTCAAGGCCATCGCACGGGCGATGGGCAGAAAGTACGTGCGCATGTCTCTGGGCGGCGTCAGGGACGAGGCGGAGATCAGGGGCCACCGGAAGACCTATGTGGGCGCGATGCCCGGCAGGATCATCACCGGGATGAAGCAGGCCGGCTCCATGAATCCCCTGTTCCTTTTTGATGAGATCGATAAAATGACCTCTGATTTCAGGGGGGATCCGGCCTCTGCCATGCTGGAGGTGCTTGACGGCGAACAGAACGACCGTTTTCGCGACCATTACCTGGAGATCGCCTTCGACCTGTCGAGGGTGATGTTCGTGACCACGGCAAATACCGTGGATACCATTCCCGGCCCCCTGAAGGACAGGATGGAGATCATCGAGGTCCCCAGTTATACAGAGGAAGAAAAACTGCAGATCGCCAAACGCCACCTTGTTCCCAAACAGCGCAGGGAATACGGCCTGAAGCCGGGCGAGGTTCGGATCGGAGACGCGGTGCTCAAGCGGCTGATCGAAAACTGGACCCGGGAAGCCGGCGTCCGCCAATTGGAAAGGACCATCGGCCGCGTGATGCGCAAGGCGGTGGTGGAAATGACCGACGAAGGCACCGAAAATGTGACGGTGAGTGCGGGCAGGCTTGAAAAATACCTCGGCGCCCCCCGATACCTGAGGGAGATGCCGGAAAAGGAGCCCCTTTGCGGGGTGGTCAACGGCCTGGCCTATACCGCTGTTGGGGGCGAGACCCTGACGGTGGAATGCCTGGGCATGCCCGGCACAGGCCAATTGATCCTGACGGGGCAGCTGGGCGACGTGATGAAGGAAAGCGCCAGGGCGGCCCTGAGCTATGTGCGGGCTCACGGTACGGCATGGGGCGTCAGGGACGGGTTTTACAAGGATACGGATATCCATATCCATGTGCCCGAGGGAGCCGTGCCCAAGGACGGTCCATCCGCGGGCGTGACGATGGTCACGGCCATGATGAGCGCCCTGGGCGGAAGAAAATGCAGGCAGGACGCCGCAATGACCGGCGAGGTCACGCTCCGGGGACGGGTGCTGCCCATCGGCGGCGTCAAGGAAAAACTGCTGGCAGCTTACCGTGCCGGCATCAGGGTGATCCTGCTTCCCAGGGAAAACCGCAAAGACCTGGAGGAGATCCCGGAGCATGTGCGCTCGTCCTTCGATATCCGTTACGCGGATTGTGTGGAGGATGTTCTGAAAGCCGTCCTCTGCGGCGAAGACGTCAAATAAAAAAGGCCGGGTGAAGGAATGGAGATCAAATCGTCGCGTTTTGTTACGTCCATGTCCGACTATCGCGCTCCCGCGGAGGGGTTCGGGCAGATAGCCATGTGCGGGCGCAGCAATGTGGGGAAGAGCAGCCTGATCAACTGTCTGTGCAGGCGGTCAAAGCTGGCCAAGGTGGGAGCAGCGCCCGGAAAAACCCGGCTGATCAATTTTTTTGCGGTCAACGAAGGGGAAGAACCGTTTTTCCTGGTGGACCTGCCCGGGTATGGCTTCGCGAAGGCGGACAAGCAGGAGATCGCCCGCTGGGGCGCCATGATGGATAAGTATTTCACCTCCTGCGACAGCCTGAAAGGGGTCATCCATGTGGTGGATATCCGGCATGAACCCACCCGGGACGATATTCAGATGAATACCTTTCTCAGGCAGTGCGGCATCCCGTTTGTCGTGGCGGTCAACAAGGCCGACAAGATCAGCCGCGGAGCCAGGCAGAAATACCTGGCCCCGATCCTGCGTGCCCTGCAGGTGCAGCCCTGGCAGACGGTCGTTTTTTCGGCGGAGGATGAAACAGGCAGGGAGGATATGCTGCTGCAGCTCGAAAAAATGCTTCGGGACGAAAACTGACCGGGTTTTTCGGGCTGCCGTGCCGGCGCTTTCCAAACGGGGCACTCCGCGGGTTTGTTATGGACCGGAAATAATATCTTTTGTATATTTCCTCCGGGGTATTGCTTGCGCGCAAAAACCGTTGTATAATGCGCCTTGCATAAGGGATCAGATATGATCGAGTGAAAAACCTGAAAAGAGGGGTCGAAGATATGCGGCTGAGAAAATGTCCACGCTGTGAGCTTAATTACATCCAGGAGGATGAAGACTACTGCAAGGTGTGCAAACGGGAAATGAAGGGCGAGGATGTCGTGGAAGAGGTGGAAATGTGCACCGTGTGCAACGAGCATCCGGCCATGCCCGGCAAGGACATCTGCCTGTTCTGTTACAAGGAAATGCAGCCCACAGGCCAGGAAAACCTTGACACCGAAGGAGAAACGATCAGTGTGGATGTGGGGATCGATCCGGTGTCGTCCATGGATGAGATCATTTCCGACAACGATGACGATATTCCCGCCGGGGAATACAAGGAGATCGAGGATGACCTGAGCCTGGATGAGATGGGCGATGACGAACAGAAAGACGACGAAGACGACGATGAGGACGAATACGGGGACAACTGATTCATGAACATATTTGCGATTGCCGATCTGCACCTTCCGGGCGGGACGGACAAAACCATGGACGTTTTCGGCAAGCGCTGGGAAGGCCATTTCGACAGGATCCGCACTTCCTGGTACGAACAGGTGGGGGAGGAGGATACGGTACTCCTGCCGGGGGATCTGTCGTGGGCGATGCAGATGGAGGATGCACTGAAGGATCTGAACGATATCGGCGTTCTTCCGGGCAAAAAGGTCATCCTTCGCGGCAACCATGACTACTGGTGGAACAGCATAGGCAAACTTAGGCGGGCCCTGCCGGCAAATATGTTTGCCCTTCAGAACGACGCCGTCTGCGTGGAAGGGGTCACGTTCTGCGGATCCCGGGGATGGACCCATCCGGATGAAAGCGCCGAGGACGACGAAAACCGGAAGATCTACGAGCGGGAGCTGATCCGGATGGAAATGTCACTGGAGCAAGGCGCCAGGCTGGGCGGCAGGATGGTTGTGATGACCCATTATCCGCCGCTGAACGAAAAGCACGAGCATACCCGGATGAGCCGCCTGATCGCATCCTATGCGCCGACGGACGTAGTGTACGGGCATCTGCATGGCGCGGCGCTCAGGGGCGCCTTTGACGGCGTCATGGACGGAATACGTTACCGCTGCGTGTCCTGCGACGGGACCGGCTTCAAGGTGGTGCCCATCGGTGAATGACAATAACAGATAAACATGTCGCAAAGTGCGCGCCTTTCAGGCGCGTTTTTTGTTTGCCGTTTTCCTGCCCCGGAAGGCAGGTCACGCGGCGGCGTCCCATGATGTGCGGCCGGGAGTGAAATCCGGGCCTTTTTTATGAGCAGACGCTGAAAGAATACTTTGGTATATTATGAAAAAAACATACAGAATTGGGACATATTTAAGTAATAAAATCGCGATTTCTTAAAAGATTTTAACAATTAGAAAGAGGATATTTTCAGCTGATGGGGAATATAGGGGATGAAACCCCAATATATTGTGTGTGGATGGAAAAAATGATGAAAATTGTTACGCTATTATTACGGAAATGTTCCTAAAATGAGTATTTCTTATAAAAAATAATCCTTGCTTTTCAATGGGCGGTGGGGTAAAATGCAATTACAGGCCACTTTGTGGTGAATTGTGGGGATTGTGTGGTGGAAAAGATGGGGGAGGATCGTGATGTCACGACCGGCCGCGGTACACCGGACGCGGCTGATTCACTGTCGTCCGCCGACACGTCCTGGGATCTGGGCTTTACCGGGAATTATACGCACGGCCTGGACGCGAAGGGAAGGCTGATCATTCCCGTGGCGTTCAGGGAATCCCTGGGGACCAGGTTCGCAGTCTGTCCTTCGCCGGATTTCAAAAAGATCGCGGTGTATCCCCTCAAAGCATGGCTGGAGCGCAGGAACGAATACCTGGCCCTGTGCCGGAAGGACGCGGAAATCAGGCGGATACTGGACATGTTCACCAAGTACTCTTTTGTCGACAGCGAAATGGACAGCCAGGGAAGGCTCCTGCTTCCCGCCGCCCTTCGCGCAAAGCTTCTCGGGGATACCAGGGACGTGGATATCAGCGGTTCCTATGACCATATCATCGTTCAGGAAGCCACGAAATCTCAGGCGGAAGACACCAGCTTTGGGGAGGATTTCCCTGACGTGTATGCCGCCGTTGCCAGGGCGCAGAAACTGCAGTGACCTTTCAGGAAGAAGGATAACTGATGAATATCAGGACAGGAAGATACCAGAATACCGGCGTGGCTGCGGCGGGCAGCACTGTCCGGTTCGGCATCGGGGATGCGGCGTACCTGCCGGATTCCGAAGCCGGGACCGATCTTGCCGGCTGTTTCCGCGCTGACACGAGTGTTCAGCGGAGGCACAGGTACGAAGCAAGGACCGTTTCGTTCAAAAGCGCGATGGTCATTGTTTCGATCGTTCTTTTTGTCTGCAGCTGCGTAACTGTCTCCAGGTGCATGGCAGTCCGGTCTATGGAGGGCAAGGTAAAGCAGATCGTGGCCGAGATGGACAGGACCAGGAGGGACAACATCGTCCTTCGCCAGCAGGTGGCGGAGGTGAGGGACCTTTCGAGGATAGGCATTATCGCTGTGACGAAGCTTGGAATGGTAGCTTCTGATGACAGCAACACCGTGGAGATCGAAGTGCTCCAGGTGGAGAAATTTGCGGGATCGGTCGAGAGAGACGGAGGCGAGAAAGCCTTGAATGTTTCCGACGGCACAGCGCCCAGCATGATGGGAAGCGGCAGGGCCGGCCGCTGACCGATCCCCGGATGTAAGGATAAATGATGGGCTTTCCATCAGGAAGGGCTTGAAGATGTTATTGTCAGAATTGGTCCGGATGTGTTCATCGGAGGTGGTGGACATCCGGGGAGACTGCGAAATTGACGACCTGGCCATGGATACCCGCAAACCCATGTGCAAGGCCCTGTTTTTCTGTATTTCCGGTGCCCGGTATGATTCCCATCGTTTTGCGGAACAGGCGGTAAAGAACGGGGCTGTATGCCTTGCGGTGGAAAAATGGCTGGACGATGTTCCTGTGCCCCAGGTCCTGGTCAACAACGGCCGGAAGGCCATGACAGCAATGTCCCAGGCTTTTTTTGGCTACCCTGCCCGCGGAATGAAGATCCTGGGGGTCACGGGAACCAAGGGAAAGACCACCACCAGCTACCTGATGAAGGCTATCATGGAAAAAGCCGGCTATAAGTGCGGTCTGATAGGTACGACCGGCAACATGATCGGCACAAGGTACCTTAAAAGCGAATTTACCACCCCCGAACCCATCGACCTGCACAGGACCCTTCGGCAGATGGCTGACGAGGGCGTGACCTGTGTGAGCATGGAGGTATCAGCCCATGCGCTGAACATGGGCCGCCTGGAAGGCCTGCATTTTGAGGCAGGGTGCTATACCAACCTGTCGCAGGACCATTTGGACCTTTTCGGCACGATGGAGAATTATTTTCAATGCAAAAAAACCTTCTTTGACGCCAAATGGATCAGTGCAGCGTCGGTCAATGCCGACGATGAAAAAGGTGCGGAGATCATCAGGGACCTCAATGTTCCGAGGATGACTTACGGCATAGCTCAGAATGCGGACCTGTATGCCAGGGATATCGAGATCACCGAAAACGGCGTAGGGTTCACCATGGGCTTTTCGGGAATGTGGGAATACCCGGTGCGGCTCCGGCTGACAGGCACCTTCAACGTGTACAACGCGCTTGCGGCAGCCAGTGTGGGCATGATCGTGGGGGTCAAGCCGGAGATCATCACCGAAGCCCTCGAAAGTGTCAGGGCGGTGCCGGGACGGGCGGAGATGCTTGAAACGGGTACGCCGTACAAGGTGATCCTGGATTATTCCCATTCTCCGGACGCACTGGAAAATATCCTGAACACGGTTAGGGAATTTGCCCGGGGCAGGGTGATCTGTGTCTTTGGCTGCGGCGGGGACCGGGATAAGCTGAAACGTCCCCTGATGGGTGAGATATCCGGAAGGCTGGCAGACCTGAGCATCCTGACGAGCGACAATCCCAGGAGCGAAGATCCATATGAGATCCTGGCGGCCATTGAGGAAGGGATCAGGCGCACCGGCGGAGAATACAAGATGATCGAGAACCGGAAGGACGCCATCAGATACGCCATGGAGCACGCCGGGGAAGGCGACATGATCATCCTGGCGGGCAAGGGCCACGAGACCTATCAGGAGATCAGGGGTGTAAAACGTCCGTTCAACGAAAAAACGGTGGTCCAGAGATTGCTTAAGGAGATCGCGGCCGGGCATCAGGACCTATAAAACTGCCGAGGCTCGGTTCTGACCGGGCCTTTTTCTTGACTGTATGATATCAGAGGTGAAAAGGATGAAGATCACTGAGCGGGACATCGTGATGAAAAAAGGAACGGAATTCGCATTCAGGAAGGTGCTGATCGTCGGGATGGCGAGAAGCGGGGTGGCGGCCGCGGCGCTTGCCAACGAGATCGGTGCTTCAGTTACGGTAACGGATACGAAAAAACGGGAAGAACTCGGAGACGCGCTCGCCCCCCTGGAAGGAACGGGGATCTGTGAGGCTTTGGGCGAGGACGGGACGGCGAGAGTGAAGGACAGCGACCTTGTGATGATCTCGCCGGGCGTGCCGCTGAACGCGCCGGTGGTCCGGGAGGCGGAACGCCTGGGGATCCCGGTGACCGGTGAACTGGAATTCGCGTCCATCCTGTGTCCCTGCGAATACGCCGCGGTTACCGGCACCAACGGAAAGACCACCACCGTGACCCTGCTTTCTGAAATGTTTGATGCCGAGGGAATGGGAAAGCATGCCTGCGGAAATATCGGGTATCCGTTCTGCCAGTCCTTGACCGAATGCCGGAAAGAGGATAAACTGGTCGCGGAGGTTTCCAGCTTTCAGCTGGAAACGACGGTCCGTTTTCATCCTCGGGCAGCGGCGGTGCTGAATGTGACGGAGGACCATCTGAACCGCCACGGGACCATGGAGGTTTATACCGGACTGAAGCGCCACATTTTTGACGCGATGGACGAAAACGACACGGCTGTATTGAACATGGAAGACGCCCTGACTCGGGGAATGACGGATATCCGTCCCAGGATCCTGATGTTCTCATCGGTGAACGAAACAAAAGAAGGTCTGTTTTTAAAAAACGGCGTCGTTACTTCCAGGATCGACGGCAGGGAGACCGCGATCATACCTGCGGAGGAGATCTATATCCCCGGCAGGCATAACCTGGAGAATGCCATGGCCGCATCCGCCCTGGCGCTGTCCATGGGGGTGAGCCCGGAAAACGTGGCGAGGACGCTGAAGACCTTCAAAGGCGTGGAACACAGGATCGAATTTGTCCGTGAAAAGGAAGGCGTCAGGTACATCAACGACTCCAAGGGGACCAACTGCGATTCCACCGAAAAAGCGGTCCTGGCCATGGACCGGCCCACGGTACTGATCCTTGGGGGATACGACAAGCACGTTTCCTTCGACGGGCTGTCACGCCTGATAAAGGACAGCCCCATGATAAGGGAATGCGTGATCATCGGCGATACGGCGGACAAAATAGAACAGAGTCTGAAAAAGGCCGGGTTTACGGATACTGTGCGGGCGGGAGATATGGAAGAAGCCGTCAGGGTCTCCGGAAGCCTCTGCAGGGAAGGATGGAACGTTCTTCTGTCCCCGGCGTGCGCTTCCTTCGATATGTTCAGGGATTTCGAGGAGCGGGGACGGGTATTCAAGGAGATCGTGAACAGACTGTAAGAAACAGCCGGGGGAGGGCGAAGAATGAAAAGCCGAGGCGCCGTCAGGAGGATGATCCTGCTGCTGGTCCTTTTGATCGCGGTCCTTGTGATCCTGAACGAAACTGTTTTCAGGATCCATTCGGTCCGGATCGAAGGCAACTACAGGATCCCTTCCGGGGATATCGTGACCCTTGCCGGACTTGACACGGGCGCTTCCTATTTTTTTATCAATGAGGAACGCATCGCCGAAGGCATCAATTCAAACAGGTATCTTGTATACAGGAAGCTTGAAAAGACGTTTCCTGACCGGCTGACACTTTTCGTCACCGAGAAGACCCCCTGCTGCGTACTGAAAAGCACTAACGGTCTGTATCTGATGGACCAGGAAGGCATGGTCCTTGAAAAGATCGGACAGCCTGACGCTGAGGGATGGATCACTGTCACGGGGCTTACCGTCAGGGAAATACGGGTCGGGAGCGTTGTGAACAGCTCGAATCCCGAACAGCTGAAAGCCTGCACGCTGATCCTTGACGAAATGCTTGTGCAGGGCGTGACGGGGCTGTTTTCGGAAATGAACTGTTCCGACCCCGGCCGCCTCTTTTTGACCAGCAGGGACGGATACATTATCTCCCTGGGCGACGCAAAGGACATTCGTGCCAAAATCCTTACGATCAGGGGCGTGCTCGAATACATGCAGATATATGATATGCCCCCCGGAAGCCTTGACGCTTCGGTCCCCGGAAATATTACCTATACGCCCGAATGATGCTTCGGGCTTTTTGCTTTTTGGCCGTTTTTGGGACGATAATGTATGTAAAGGAAATAAACTTCGGTATTTTAAGAATCATGTATGAATTCATTCTTACAAAAAAACATTTTTTTGTTCCGGAGACTTGTCAAATTGCTACGAAAAGGTTACAATAAAGTGAAAGATTGGGCAAGGTTTTGCAATTGTGCGAAACACGAACCTGGATCGGGAGTTGATTTACGATGAACAAGACCATTGCGGCGCTTGATTTCGGGACGAACAAGATCATCACGGTGGTAGCTGAGCTCAACGGCAGCCAGCGGTGTGATATCGCCGGCACCGGCATCGCCATGTACGACGGATATCTTGACAACAACTGGATCAATCCGGACGCCCTTGTGGATGCGATCAATAAATCCGTCCAGGAAGCAGAGAATCAGGCGGGCTGCAGGATCAGGGAGATTTATGTGGGCGTTCCCGCGGCTTTTTCCAGGGTCTATACGGTGGAACCGAAGGTGTCCATTCAGGGAGCGGACCCGAAAGTCAGCCCGAAGGATGTCGCCGACCTTTTCACCAAGGCCGCGAACCAGCTGGGCGACATCCGGGGGACTGTCATCCATCGCTCGCCGGCATGGTTCGTTGTGGACGACGGCAAAAAGACCATCGAACCTACGGGCATGCGCGGGTACGAGCTGAAGGGACTGGTCTCGTTTGTGACCGCCGAAGACTTTTTTATCAGGGATGTGACCGAACGCCTCAAAGCCCTGGACATTTATGTGGACGGATTTTTCTCCACGCCTGCGGGGCAGGCCATGCTGTATATCAGCGAGGATGAACGCGACAGGAAAACCGTACTTGTGGACATGGGGTACCTTGTGACCGAAGTGATGATCCTTGAGGGCGATGCGATCACCTTTATGAAGGCTATCCCCCTGGGAGGCGGAAATATCGCGGCGGACCTGGCAATAGGCCTCAATATCCCGCTGACCTCTGCGGAGGAGATCAAGCGCAATTATGTTTACGGCATCACCGCGGGGCAGGAGGAGTTCGTGACCACCGACGTCCAGGGAAACGCCGTCACCTTCAAGAGAGAAGAAGTCGAAAAAGTGCTGGAGCCCAGGGCGGAAGAGATCTGCGAATGCGTCAGGGACGCCATAGATTCAAGCGGGATCAAGCTGGGCAACTGGTCCGCGGTGTATTTTACCGGCGGCGGCATGGCGATCAACCGGGGCGGCAGGGAATACCTGTCGGCCAAGATCAACAGGACTGTCAGGGAGCTTCCCCGGAAAACCGTCAAGATGTCGTCACCGGCTTATTCAAGCGCCCTGGGACTGGTAGATCTGGTCATTTCCACGGTCAAGAGCAGTGAAAGCTCCAACGGCATCGGCGGGTTCTTCAGGAATCTTTTCGGCGGCAACTGAGGCCCGGCGGGCCCTTCCAACGGATATCACATAAGATCGGGAGGATGGAAACATGCCTTTTGAAATCCAGGTAGAAGAGAGTTCATTCGCGTCCATCAAGGTGGTGGGCTGCGGCGGCGGCGGGACCAACGCGGTGAACAGGATGGTGGACGCCGGTCTTCGCGGGGTGGAATTCATCGCCGTGAACACTGACCGCCAGGCGCTTATGCTGGCCAAAGCGGACACCAAGATACAGATCGGTGAAAAGCTTACCAAGGGCCTCGGCGCCGGAGCCCAGCCCGACATCGGCCGCAGGGCCGCCGAAGAGAGCCGTGAGGAAATTGCACAGGCGCTCAAAGGCGCGGACTTGGTGTTCGTGACGGCCGGAATGGGCGGCGGCACCGGCACCGGCGCGGCGCCCATCGTGGCTGAGGTGGCGAGGGAGAACAACTGCCTGACCATTGCTGTCGTCACCAAACCCTTTGCGTTTGAGGGCAAGCAGCGCATGAAAAACGCCGACATGGGTATCAACGAGCTGAAACAGACCGTGGATACCCTGGTGGTCATTCCCAACGACAGGCTGCTCCAGGTGGTCAGCAAGGGGACCAGTATGCTGGAAGCTTTCCGTATCGCCGACGACGTGCTTCGCCAGGGCATCCAGGGCATCTCTGACCTCATCAGCCAGCCCGCCCTGATCAACCTGGACTTCGCCGATGTGAAGACTGTCATGGAGTCCGGCGGGATGGCGCATATGGGTATCGGCACCGGCAAGGGCGAGACCAAGACCGTGGACGCGGCGAAGAACGCCATTGCCAGCCCGCTGCTTGAGACCAAGATCGACGGCGCGAGGGCTGTCCTGATCAATATCACCGGCGGACCGGACATGAGCATCATGGATGTGAACGAGGCTGCCAGCCTGATCATGCAGAACGCGGACAACGAAGCCAATATCATATTCGGCGCCGGTATCGACGAGACCATGAAGGATGAGGTGCGCATCACGGTCATCGCGACGGGTTTTGAAAAGAACGCTTTCCCCACCCGTCCCAGGAAACAGACCAAAGCCGCCCAGCCTGCCGCCCCGGCTTCCCAGAGCGCCGCTTACCCCGGAAGCGGTTCCTATAATCCATACGAGGGCAGGATGAAGCCCCAGGAAACGCCGGAGGATGGGTTTGAGGCTCCCGATCCCTCAATGTACGGAGGCGATCAGGGCTATTGCGGAGGCGCAAGGCCCATTGTGCCTCCCAGGCCCTACCAGCCCGCGGGAACGCCGGGATATTATCCCCAGCAGGCTCCCCAGCAGTATATGCCTCCCACGGCGCCGGGCGGTGTTCCCCAGTCCTTCGCTCCGCAGGCGGCGCCGGTGCAGAACGCATATGCGCCCGATGCGCAGCAGTCATTCACGCCTCCCGCGCAGCCGCAGCCGCAGCCGACAGGGAACCGCCAGACAGAAAAGGACGACCTGGGCGTTCCCGCTTTCCTGCGCAGGGCTTCCAGAAAAGACAACTGATCCTTTTCCCCGGACGCCCTGTCCGGCTGTAACAGGAAAAACCCGTTTCTCCTGCCCTTTTTCGGTGGAAAACGGGTTTTTCCTTGTTTTTTCGACGGCGTGAAAAGTCAGGAGACTTCTGTTATTGCCAAAATAATAAAAAACTGATATACTGATTTAAGGAACCTTTTACAGGAGGTGCAGCCGAATGGCACAGAAAAAAGACGACCTGCCCGCCAATGTTGATGTGGATCTGCAGAACGGCGGTACCATAACTTATGCGTCCGAGGTGATTTCCACCATTGCGGGCGTTGCTGCCAATGAAATCGAAGGGATCGCCGGGATGTGCATCAGCGGAGGCCTGAGCGACATCATCGGCCGCAACCGCAATGCCACCAGGGGTGTCAAGGTGGAGATCGGCAGCGAGGAAGCATCTTTTGACCTCTATGTTATCGTGGAATACGGGCAGCCGATCCAGAAGGTCTGCCACGACGTGCAGGAAAATGTCCGAAAAGCCATTGAAAGCATGACGGGACTGCATGTGGTGCGGGTGGACGTCCATGTCCAGGGCGTCAGCTTTGAAAAAGAAAAGCAGCAGACCGAGATCAATATCGAAGCGGCCAAGAACCCGGCGCTTACTGCCGGCACAGGCGAAGCATCCGGACAGAAAAATGTGAAAAATGGCAAAAATGTAAAAAAAGCCCGTAAAAAGGCACCCGCGGCAAAGGAAGAAAAACCGGCGGAAGTCCCCGGACAGGAAAATGAGGCGAAGGATGCGTCCGCCGACGCCTCCAAGGCGCCGGAGGAAGCCCCTGAAAGCCATGCGGATTCGACCGTCGAGCAGACGGCAGAGATTCCCGGCTCCGAACAGCCGGACAGCGGAGAAGAAAACGCCCCCGCAGCGGAACAGGCGGAAACCCCGGAGGAGGAGACCGAAGCCCCCGTCGAGACGGCTGACCCCGAATCGCCTGAGGACGATGAGGGAACGGTTGAATGGGAAGCGGGCCCTGTCGCGGGAGGCTTCAGTGAAGCTTCCGCGGATGCCGCGGATATGGCCGACGGCAGAAAAAAGAGAACAAAAAAGCATTGATCGATACGATGTGACCATTTCAAGGGGAGGTTAAAAAGATGAAGATGAGACTTTACCATCGGTTGATCCTGGTGATCGGGGCCCTGATCACGCTTCTTATCGGCGCGGGCATGATCGTAACGGCCTGCGGCCTTCTGCAGAAATTTACCCTGGTCCCGCAGGCAGAGGGCGAGAGCTTTTACTCCTGGCAGAGGATCGCCGTGATCGTGGCCGGCGCGTTTCTTGTACTTTTCGGCGGTTACACCATGCTGTTCCCCGGCAAGCTGCGCTATAACAAAAAAGACTTTATCGTACAGAAAGGCGAAAAGGGCGATCTGCTCTTCAGCGTCAAGACCCTTGAGAGCCTTGTCCGCGAGTGCGTGGACATGCATAAGGAGATCGAGGTCAAGAGCCTGCGCATCCTTCCCGGCAAGGAAGGCATCTCCGTCAGGCTGCGGGTGATCATGGCCAGCAACATTTCCATGCCCCTGGTGCAGGACAGCCTGGCCGGTCAGATCAAGCAGTATGTTACCGCGTCTTCAGGCGTCCAGGTGAACAGCGTGAACGTGGCTGTGGTCGGTGTGGCCGGCAAGACCGGTGAATCCACTTCTCCTTACGCTGTTAACAGCGAGGAGAACGCGGCCCCCCAGGAGGAAGTGAAAGCGGAAGCGGAAGCGCCCGAAAGGAAGCTGCCGCACCTGCGCCTTTTCGACAAGGAAGAGGAGCAGACGGTGGTGCCCGTCCCCGAGATCGCCCAGGAAGCTGCCGAAAAAGTTGAGGAACAGGTCTCTGAAGCTGCCGGCATACTGGACAGCGCGGCGGAAAACGCTGCGGAGGCTGTGAACAACGCTGTCGGTGAAGCTGCCGACGGGATCGAAAGCACGGCCGAAGCGCTGACCGAAAAGGCGCAGGAAGCCGCCGAAGGGTTAAGCGACGCGGCGCAGGCTGCCGTTGACGAGACCCGGAAAGCCTTTGGGGAAGAAGGGGATAATAATGTCTGAAAATAACAATGGAAAAAAGCCCGCGATCCTGACTGTGGGTACGCCCCAGTGTGCCGTTGCCTGCGCTGTTCTCGGTGCGGTGATCGCCGTGCTGCTCCTGACCATCGGTTTCTGGAAGACACTGTTTATCACCCTGTGCATTCTTGCCGGCCTTTTTGTGGGCGGGGTAAGTGACAAGGCGGAATACGTCCGCAGCGTGACAGAGGCAGTCCTTCCCCGCAAGGAAGTCAAGGTATACCAGGCTCAGGAAAAGAAGCCCGTTCCCCGGCCGGAAGAGCCCGATGGGGAAACTGAGGACGAGGACGAGGAAGAAGGGGAAGCCGAAGAGGAAGACCCGGAAAACGCCGACGGAGAAGAAGCGGCCGCCGAAGAGGAAGAAGCGGAAGTCGTAGAAGAAGAAGCCGAAGAGGAAGCCGAAGCCGAAGACGGAGAAGAGGACAGGAAAACCGGCGAAGAGGCCTGACATTTAAAGCGCTTCCGTGGCGCGGTCCCCCCCTTCCGGGAGGGGAGCGCCCGCAGCCTTGGGGCGTGATCACTTGATAAGGATGGTAGGGAGGATATGTCCCGAAAAACAGCGCGCCAGGCTGCCGTACAGATGGTATTTGAAAGCCTGTTCGGCGGCGATGGAGGAGACGACACCCTGACGGGTCTTATCTCCTTTGAACCCGCCGAGGGGGATATGGAATACGTTCAGAGCGTTGTGAACGGCGTCAGGGAACATGGGGAAGAGATCGACGGCATCATTGCCGGGCACCTGAAGAACTGGACCCTTGACCGCATATCCAACGTTTCTCATGCGGCAATGAAAGTCGCCATCTATGAAATGAAGTGGCAGAAGGATGTCCCGCCCGGGGTCATCATACGGGAGGCGGTGCAGCTGACCCAGCGGTTCGATGAGGATTCGGAAGGCAGGTTTGTCAACGGGGTCCTGTCGAGCGTCCTGAAGGAAATGGCGCCGGAAGGATCTCAATGACAAAGCGCGTGGGCTGCCTGGGGATCGATACCAGCTGTTACACGACCTCCGCCGCCGTGGCTGTCGGGGGGAAGATCGCCGCCTTCCAAAGGAAGCTCCTTCCGGTCCCGGCAGGTGAACGCGGCCTCCGTCAAAGTGAGGCCGTGTTTGCGCATATAAAACAGCTGCCGGAGCTTATTGAAACGGCGGTCAGGGAGGCGGGCTCGCTTCCCGAGTGCGTGTGCGTTTCCTCTTCCCCGAGGGACGGGGAGGATTCCTATATGCCGGTGTTCCTTACAGGCCTCGCTTTCGCCATATCCGCGGCTGCGGCCGCGGGTATCCCGCTGTACCGCACCACTCACCAGCGCGGACATATCCGTGCGGCGATGATCGGCACGGGGATTGACAGGGATAAGCCTTTCCTGGCTGTCCATCTCAGCGGGGGCACCACGGACGTGCTCCTCAGGCACCCGGACGGGTCGGTGGAGACCCTGGGGACAAGCCTGGACCTGCACGCCGGACAGCTGGTGGACAGGATCGGCGTGCGCATGGGACTTCCCTTTCCGTCCGGCAGGTATCTGGAAGAAACGGCGCGAAGGTGCCGGGAAGCTCCCAAAGCGCTGCTTAAAGTGTCAATGGAGGGCGGGGATTGTCATCTATCCGGCTGTGAGACCGCTCTCATCTCCCTGATGGACAGAGGCCTTTCCGGTGAGGAAGCTGCCCTGGAGGTCTACAGCGTCCTATGCCGCACGGTTTTGAGGATGCTGGTCTCGGCAAAGGAAAAGACCGGGATCCGCCGCTGCCTGATCGCGGGCGGCGTCGCTTCCTCCCTGCTGCTTAGGGAGATGATCTCCGAAAGGAACAAAAAACGCGCTCTGGGGCTGGAGATCTGTTTCGGGGAGCCAAAGTATTCTTCGGACAATGCCGCGGGAGTGGCGCTCCTTGGCGAGGAAATGCATTCATGCGCGGACAGGGCATAGATTTACTGCCGCCCATAGATACTTAGGAGGTTCTGACAGGAAAATGGAACAGGTGATCATGTACGGCGCGCCATGCGTCGAAAAGCTTTCGGCGGAACAGAAAGAGCGTGTGGAAGCCCTGCGCCGGCAGGGACACGGCGTCTGCCTCGCGGTGGTCCGCGTGGGTGACGACCCGGCCAGCGAGGTATATGTGCGCAATAAAAAGAACGCCTGTCAGCGCCTGGGCATCGAATCCCGTGAGATCCATCTTCCGGGCGGCGTGTCACAGGCGGAGGTCGAAGAGTGCCTTGACAGTCTGGGCGCGGACCCGGGCGTGGACGGGATCCTGCTTCAGCTGCCCCTGCCGCGGGGGTTGGACGACAAAGCCGCGCTCACCCATATCCCCGCTTCCAAGGACGCTGACGGATTCAGGAGCGAGAACTGCGGGAGCCTGATCTGCGGCGGGGAGGGCACCCTGCCCTGCACGCCCAGAGGGATACTGTATATGCTGAAATATTACGGGGTCGCTCTTGAAGGCAAAAACGCGGTGGTCATCGGCCGCAGCGCCATTGTCGGCAAGCCCGCGGCCCTGATGCTGCTGGGCGAAAACTGCACCGTGACCGTGTGCCATTCAAGGACTGCTGACCTGAAGGAGCATACGCGGAGGGCGGATATCCTTGTCGCCGCGGTGGGAAAGGCCGGCTTTGTCACCGGGGACATGGTCAAGGACGGATGCGTGATCGTGGACGTCGGAATCAACCGGACGCCGGAAGGGCTCAGGGGCGATGTGGACACTGCGTCGGTCGGTGATAAAGCGGCTTTTATTACCCCGGTTCCGGGGGGCGTCGGTAAACTTACCGTGGCCATGCTGATGGAAAACGTGATCGAGCTTGCTGAAAGAAGAACGGGTCTGACGGGAGTATGAGCTGGACTCTGACGGTCACGCAGCTCAACGAATACGTCCGCAGGACTTTTGCCGGCGATCCCATCCTGCGGGAGGTCCGCCTGACCGGGGAGATCAGCGGCTTTAAGAAACAGTTCAACGGACACTGGTATTTTACCGTCAAGGACGAGGGAAGCCGGCTGAACTGCGTCATGTTCCGCACAGCGGCGCTGTCCGTGGGCTTTACTCCCGCGGAGGGGGATCGGGTGGTCCTGACAGGCAGCGTGGGGCTGTACGTCCCCTTCGGCTCCTACCAGTTTACCGTGACGGAATTAAAACGGGGCGGCCAGGGCGATCTGTATCTGCGCTTTGAGGAGCTTAAAAGGCGTCTTCTGGCCGAGGGCCTCTTTGACGAGGCGCGGAAAAAGCCGCTGCCTTTAAGGCCGCGGGTCATTGCGGTGGTGACCAGCAAGACCGGGGCGGTGATCCATGATATCGCCCGGGTGGCCGGCAGGCGCGATCCTTCGGTGCAGCTGATATTGCGGTGCTCCCTGGTCCAGGGAGAAGGCGCGGCGGCGGACATCGCCCGGGGTATCCGTGAGTGTGCGGCCTTTTCGGGGGCCGATGTGATCATCGTAGGACGCGGCGGAGGATCCCTTGAGGACCTTTGGGCTTTCAACGAGGAGGAAGTGGTGCGGGCGGTCTGGGAATGCCCGATCCCCATCATATCGGCGGTGGGGCATGAAGTGGACGTGACGCTGTGCGACCTGGCTGCCGACCTGCGCGCCGCCACACCCTCCGCAGCCGCTGAGATAGCCGTACCGGACAGGAGGGAACTGAAAAGGCAGGTCGCTTCCTACGCACGGAGGCTGGAAAGCGGTCTGAGCGGAAAACTGGCCGGATGCGCCGGGAGGCTTGCGGACGCCGAAAAGCGCCTGACGGCGCTGCATCCGAAACAGAAGATCCGGGCGGCTTCCCATTTAAACGCCTTTTTGGCGCTTCGCCTTGAAAACGCCATGAAGAACGGCCTTGAAAAACGGAAACGCAGGGTGTCGGAGCTGGACGGCAAACTGACGGCCCTGGGGCCCCGCCAGGAACTTGCCCGCGGGTATGCGGTGGTCCTGGCCGAAGGCAAGGCCGTGACGAGCGTACGCGGCCTGAAGGACAGGGCTGAGATCCTGATGGCGGACGGCCGCGCAGCGGTTTCGATCCAAAGCGTAAAGGAGGGAGACCCTTTTGACTGATAAAGCGGCCCAGCCGTCCTTTGAGGAGCGGCTGAAGGCCCTGGACGGGATCGTGGCCCGGATGGAAGCGGGGGAAATGACCCTTCAGGAAAGCCTGGCAGCGTATGAGGAGGGCATGAAGCTGACGAAGGCTCTGAACGAGGAGCTGTCCCAGGCTGAAAAGCGCATGCAGGAGCTTGCGGGCGGCATGATCGTGCCCATGGAGGACGCACCATGACGAACACAGATTTTTACGGCATTTATAAGGCCATGTGTGAAAAAGCGCTGGAGGCTTATCCCTTCTCAGGTGCGCCGGAGACCTCTGTCAAAGCCATGAGGTACAGCCTGCTTGCCGGCGGAAAGCGCCTGAGGGGCGTCCTTGCACTGGGGGGATGCGTTTGCGCCGGCGGGAGGGCTGAGGATGCCCTGCCCGCTTCCTGCGCTGTGGAAATGGTCCACGCATATTCCCTGATCCACGACGACCTGCCTGCCATGGACAATGACACCCTCCGACGGGGCAAACCCACAAATCATGTTGTGTTCGGCGAGGCACAGGCGATCCTTGCGGGGGACGGCCTGCTGACCGAGGCGTTCGTAAGTCTTTCCTCCATTCCGGATCCGTCTTTGGCGGCAGCGTGCGTGTGCTGTCTGGCGGAAGCCTCCGGAAGCGCCGGAATGGTGGGCGGACAGGTGATGGACATGGAAAAGCCCTCCGACGCAGGGGCCGAATGGCTTCGGGAAATGGAGAGGCGCAAGACGGGATGCCTGATCAGGGCGGCCGTGGAACTGGGCATGATCTGTGCCGGGGCAGATACGGATATGGTCCGCAGGGGAAGGGAGTACGGCACCCATCTTGGCGCGGCGTTCCAGGCAGTGGACGATATTCTTGACGTGACGGGCGACGAAAAGAGCATGGGAAAGAGCCTTGGGAAGGACAGGGACGAAAACAAGCTTACCGCGGTAACGCTTTTCGGCCTGGACGAAGCCGTGGACATGGCGCGCAGGGAAACCGCCCTGGCGGTGGAAGCGCTCCGAGGGCTGGGCCACGAAGCGGATTTCCTGCGGCAGACGGCTGAAAAGATGCTGAAACGGGTCAATTGAAAGAGGACACGAAAAATGGAATCACTGTGGGACAACCGCGTCATGATCTCCGCATTCGCAGCGTGGATGACGGCGCAGATGTTAAAAACGCTGATCTACAGGATCCTGTACAAGCGCTTTGACAAGGAGCGTATTTTCGGCAGCGGGGGCATGCCGTCCTCGCATACCGCTACGGTGATCGCCCTGACGGTCTCGGTGGGGATCCGGGAGGGCTTTGCATGCAGCATGTTCGCCGTCTGCGCGGTCTTCTCCATGGTGGTCATTTATGACGCCCTGGGCGTCAGGAGGGAGACGGGCCGTCAGGGGGAGGTCATCAACCGGATCATCAGGGAATTCCTTTTGGATGGCAAGCCCATCTCCGAGGAAAACATGAAAACGCTGGTGGGCCATACGCCTTTGGAGGTCCTGGGGGGCGTCATCGTCGGGCTCGGTATTTCGCTTCTGTTTATGCTTTTATAAGGGAGGTTTCATACAATGAACGATCAATTCCATGAAGAAGTGGTAACGCAGAAAAAACAGGGCTTCCAGACAGTAACGCTCCTTGTGGCAAACGTGATGATGATCATCATGGCCTTCATGGGGATTTTCGGGCTTCAGGCCCTGATGAGGGTGGTCTCGGCGATGTTCGCCGGACAGGCTTCCGCGGCGGATATCATCTTTCCCCTGGTCATGTTCCTTGCGGGCGGAGGTCTTGCGGTCCTTCTGTTCCTGAAAAAAGATGAGATCCGCACGGAATACGAATATACCATTACCAACGCTTCCCTGGATTTCGCCAAAGTGTTCAACAATAAAAAGCGCAAGGCCCTGGGCACCATGAACCTGAAAAACATCGAAGCCTGCGGTAAGGTTTCTTCCGGCAGCTTTCACAGGTATATCTCCATGCCCCAGATCAAGCGGAGCAACTGGTTCCTGAACAGGGATGCGGATCTTTTTTACCTGTATTACACCAAAAACAGTGAAAAACGGATCATCATCATCGAGCCCAGCGACGAACTGACGGAGATGATCCGCCGCGTAGTCATGCCCGGCGTATACCAGACGAATTGAGGCAATGGAATGATCTATCTTGACAACAGCGCCACCACCAGGGTGTGCGCCGAAGCCGTCGAGCGGATGGACAGGTGCATGCGCGAAGGATATTTCAATCCATCGGCGCTGTACGGCCCGTCACTTGAGGTGAAAGAGGAGATGCGTAAGATACGCGAAAAGATCGCGCTTCTCGTACACTGCAGCGGCGGCAGGACGATTTTTGTATCCGGGGGGACCGAGGCCGACAACCTGGCGGTGCTGGGCCTGACTGCATCTTTCCGGGACGGAAGGATCCTGTATTCCGCCGGTGAACACCCGGCGGTAAAGGAAGCCTGCAAGGCCGTGAAGGGGCTTGCGGCCGAGGAGATCCCCTATGACGGTCATGGAATGGTGGACCTTGAAAGGCTGGAAAAAATGCTGGGCGATGATGTCCGGCTGATCGCGGTGATGCAGGTCAACAACGAAAGCGGGGCCGTCCAGCCGCTCAGCGAGATCGGCAGGTTGAAGGAACGGCTTTGTCCCCGGGCTTTTTTTCATGTGGACGGCGTGCAGGGGTTTTTGCGCATCCCGGCGGACATGAAGGCCTGGCATGCGGACAGCTATGCCCTGTCTGCCCATAAGATCCGTGGGCCCAAAGGCTGCGGCGCCCTGGTCGTTTCGTCCGGGACGCGGCTTGCCCCGCGGATGCTGGGCGGAGGACAGGAAGGGACGATCCGGTCCGGCACCGAGAACACCCCCGGCATCCTGGGCATGGGCGCCGCCATTGACGCGTGGCCCGGAGCGGATGGACTGCGTGAAATGAAGGAAGCGCTGTTCCGCGGACTGAAGGAGTCGGTGCCCTCCGTTGAGGTCAACGGCCCCGATCCGATGGGTCCGGATTCCGCTCCGCATATCCTGAACGTGTCCCTTGAACCGGTCAGGAGCGAGACCATGCTCCATGCCCTGGAGGGCTGCGGGATCCTCATCGGTATCGGCTCAGCATGCGCCTCCAACAAACAGCGCGTCTCCGAGGGCCTCAGGGCCATGGGGATCAGCCGTCCAAGGGCGGAATCGGCGCTGCGGTTCAGCCTGGGTCCGGACAACCGTCCGGAAGAAATGGCGGAAACGGTGCGGCGTGTCAGGGAACAGTACGATTTTCTGTCCCCTTATACCAGAAGATAAAAAAGGACGTCGATCATATGCAGAAACTGCTGCTTGTGCGTTACGGAGAGATCTATCTAAAGGGCCAGAACCGGCCCTATTTCCTGAAGACGCTGGTCTCCAGGGTCCGCGAGGCGGTCCGGGATATCGGCGGGAATGTCTGGCTGCACGACGCCAGGATCTTTGTCAGCGGCGTGGAGGACATGGACGAGTGTATCCGCCGGGTGCGCCGGGTGTTCGGCGTGCATTCGGTATGCCCGGCGCTGGCGCTGGAAAAGGATGATTTTGATCTGCTGCTCTGCACCGCCGCCGAAATGATGGAAGGACTCGAGGGTACCTTCAAGGTGGAAGCGCGCCGGTCAGACAAGCATTATTTCCTGGATTCACCGGCGATCAACGCAAGGGTGGGCGAATACGTCCTGGAAAACAGCTGCGGAAGGCTGAAGGTGGACGTCAAAAAGCCGGAGCATGTTTTGAGCGTGGAGATCCGGGACAAGGCATACCTCTATTCCCGGGTGATCCCGGCAGTGGGCGGAATGCCGGTAGGGACCGGCGGACGCGCCGCGCTGCTCCTTTCCGGCGGCATCGACAGCCCTGTGGCGGGATATATGATCGCCAAACGGGGCGTGGAGCTGGTGGCGGTGCATTACTATTCCTTTCCGTATACCGGCCCTCAGGCGAGGCAGAAGGTACTGGACCTGGCGCAGATCCTGTCTGGCTATACCTGCGGCATGCGGGTGTATGTGGTTCCTTTTACCCGCATCCAGATGGAGATCCACGCCAAGTGTCCCGATGACTATACCACGCTGATCATGCGCAGGTATATGATGCGCATTGCCGAGATCATCGCCCGCAGGGAAGGCGCCATGGCCCTGGTTACCGGGGAAAGCATCGGACAGGTGGCCAGCCAGACCATGGAGGCCCTGAACGCCACGGACCAGGTGGTGGATATGCCGGTCTTCCGCCCGGTGATCGGGTTTGACAAGATCGATATCATCCGCGAGGCGGAAGAGATCGGCACGTATGAAACATCGTGCCTGCCCTATGAGGACTGCTGCACCGTGTTCACCCCCAGGCATCCGGCCACAAGACCGAAAATGGAAAAGATCCTGGCGGGGGAGGAGCTCCTTGCCCAGGAGGAACTGATCGAAGAGGCGGTCAGGGAAGCCGAGGTCATTGACCTTTGATTTTCCCGGCAGGGGAGACGGGGAACGAAGAAACGGAAACGATAAACAGGAGGAATCGGCATGAAGCGTCTGATTTTGCTGTTACTGATCCTGGCCTGCCTGGCCTCCGCGTGCCTTCTGTCCGCCGGGGCGGAGGGGGGGGACTATGTACTGGCGGGGTATGATCCCACCCAGTACCGTTCCTGGCCCGAGAACGCGTTCTTCGCTTCCATGGAAGAGCTGACCGGCGTGCGTTTTGAACTGAAGCAGTATACCGCCATTTCCTCCTGGGAAGAGGCAAAGGCCTCCTATACCGCCGGAGGGGATATGCCCGACGTGCTGTTCAAGGCCCAGCTGAGCGGCTACGAATGCGCGGAAATGCTGGATAAGGGCGTCCTTGTGGACCTGAAACCTTATCTTGAGACGCACTGCCCCCATTTCTGGGCCATGGTCCGGGAGGATGACTCCATCCTGGATGCCATCACCCTGCCGGACGGTCGTATCGCGGCGCTGCCCTATATCAGCGAGACCCCAACCCAGAACGTTATGTGGATCAACAAAAAGTTCCTGGCCCGGACAGGGAAAGCAGCCCCGACCACATGGGATGAAATGACGGAAGTCCTCAGGGCCTTCCGGGATATGGATGCCAACAGCAACGGTGACCCGAACGACGAGATCCCGATGGGATTTCTTGGGCCATACGATCTTAAATACCTTGGACACGCATTCGGCCTGATCGCCAATGATTACAATCTGTATGTTACGGACAGCGGTGAAGTGCGTTATATGCCCGCAGAAGAACGCTTTATGCTGCTTATGGCCGGGCTGAGGGAATGGTATAAGGAAGGGCTGCTTGATCCCGCCGGGTTCACGTCATCGGATATGCTGCGCGCCGTCACCGACGCAAATAAGCCACAGCGCTACGGCGTCGTCTTTGCTCCGATGGTCACGACGCTGTTCCCGTCGGAGTGGCTGGAGGACTATGCCTGCCTGATGCCCCTCCAATGGGAGGGCGAGGCCTGCTACAGGGACGTGGGCCTGCACATCGTCCGCGGCACTTTCGCAGTGACCACGCACTGCCAGGACGTGGGCGAAGTCCTGGAATGGGTGGATATGATGTATTCCGAGGAGGGCAGCGTCCTGGCCGCTGTAGGTAAAAGGAATTCGGATTATGTGGTCGACGGTGACGGTTCATGGCGGCTGACGGAATCGGCCAAGAGCGATTCCTATTACACCGTTTCCCACACCATTACCTCCGGGGCTGAGATCCCGGGATATTCCGCAGAGGAATTCAACGCAAGGTTCAACGACTCGGGTCTGAAGACGATGCTGGACGCGCTTCATGCGTTCAACGAAAAATGCAGACTTCCCTTCCCGTACCTGTACCTGACACGGGAGGAGAGCACAAAGATCACATCGCTGCAGGAGAAACTGGGCTATTTTGTGGATATGCAGATCGCCAGGTGGGTCCTGGGCGAGGAGGAGATCACTGCCGGAAGCGGGGAAAATTTCATTTCCGCCCTGAAGGAAGCCGGACTGGATGAATTCCTGGCCCTGTGGCAGGGCATTTATGACGCACAGGAGGGCAGATAACATGGATAACTACAATTCGATGCTTTCGCTCCTTTCGACCGGTGAAGCGCTGGAAAGGCTGAAGACGCTTTACGGGAACCGCGAGGAAGAACTGAAACGGCAGGTCACCCGGTACGCGGAGCTTGTGAAAAAACACGAGGAACTGTTTCATTCCTCAGGCAGGATCCTGATGGTCAGCGCTCCCGGCAGGATAGAGATCGCCGGCAACCACACTGACCACAACAACGGCAAGGTCCTGGCGGCGGCGGTCAGCCTGGACTGCCTTGCGGCGGTCAGCCCCAGGCAGGATATGAAGGTCAGGGTGTATTCCGAGGGCTTTTCCCCTGTGGAGATGGACCTGACGGACACTTCGGTCCGCGAGGCGGACAAAGGGACCAGCGCTTCCCTGATCCGTGGAGTTGCGGCCGGGATGAAGGAAAACGGAATGAAGATCGGCGGCTTTGACGCCGTGGTGACCAGCGATGTGGTGACCGGAAGCGGGCTTTCCTCTTCCGCTGCCTACGAGGTGATGATTGCCCAGATCCTGGATGCGCTGTATAACGGCCGTACGCTGGATCCCATCCTCCGCGCCAGGATCGCCCAGTACGCGGAGAACGTTCACTTTGGGAAACCTTCCGGTCTGATGGACCAGATGGCATCTTCCGTCGGCGGCATGGTGACCATCGATTTTAAAGACGATCCCCGGGTAGAAGGCCTTCCGTTCCGCTTTTCGAACAGCGGATACGATATCGTGGTGGTCAATACCGGCTCCAGCCACGACAACCTGACCGATGAATACGCTTCCATCCGCATCGAGATGAACGAGGTGGCCGCGTTCTTCGGCAAGTCCGTCCTCCGCCAGGTAGAGCCCGGGGATGTGTGGCAGAACCTGAAAGCGCTGAGCGAACGCCTGGGCGAGCGTCCGGTGCTGCGGGCGATCCATTATTTCAATGAAAACGAACGGGTCGGCAAACTGGTCGATGACGTGAAGAACAACGATGTCGAACGTGTCCTGGAAGGGATGATCGCCTCCGGCGATTCCAGCCAGAAACTTCTGCAGAACGTTTATGTGGTGGGCAGGAGCCAGCCGATGACCCTCGCGCTGACCCTTGCCGAGAGCATGCTCAAAGGCAAAGGGGCTTGGCGGGTGCACGGCGGCGGTTTTGCCGGCACCACGCTGAATGTGGTGCCCCGGGATATGACGGAAGAGTTTACCCGGCGGATGAACGCCGTGTTTGGCGACCATGCCTGCTTCATTCTGGACGTAAGGCCCGAGGGCGGCACCGTAGCGCTGGAAAGCCGGGAGATGTGATGGAGACTGCTCCTGTGACTTTGACCGCGCCTACACCGGAAGCGACCCGGGAGATCGCCCGCCGGCTCAGCGAAGGCCTCAGGGATGGGGATACCGTCGTCCTGATGGGAGGCCTTGGCGCCGGGAAAAGCGAATTCGCCCGGGGGATCGCCCGGGGGCTGGGGTATGACGGCCCCATTCCGAGCCCGTCCTTTACTATCCTTAACGAATACGAGGGAGGAAGGCTGGCCCTGCATCATTTTGACTGGTACCGCATTGCGGACAGCGGGGAGCTGTATGAGAGCGGGCTGGACGAATATATCGGGGGCGTCGGCGTATGCGTCATCGAATGGAGCGAAAGGGCTCCGGACATCCTGCCGGAGGACCGCATCGTCGTTACCCTGACCCCAATGGATAACGACGTGCGATCGATCCGGCTGGAAGCGCACGGGGACCTCCGCCTGCCGGACAGCCTGGTGTGCGCCGCAGACGGTGCTTCCTGCGATGACGAAGGGTCCGCGGAGAAAAAACTGCAAGAATGAGCAAGGGTTGGGATTAAGACAATGGTCCTTCTGGCTATGGATACCTCGGGCCCCGTATGCGGGACCGCCCTGATGGAGGACGGTGAGATCCGGTACGAGGCAGTGGTCAAAAACAATTTTACCCATTCCCGCAACCTGATGCCCATGGTGGAGGAGGCCTGCCTCAGGAGCGGTGTCCCCATCGACGGGGTGGACATGTTTGCGTGTACGGTCGGGCCCGGTTCTTTCACGGGGGTCAGGCTCGGTGTGGAGGCCGCCAAGGCCCTGGGCCACGCTCTTTCAAGGCGTGTGATCCCCGTGGACGCACTGGAAGCCTTTGCCGAAGGGCACCGTGGGTTTGACGGGCTGATCCTTCCGATGCAGGACGCCCGTGCAAAGCAGGTGTATGCCGCGCTGTTCGAGGGCGGGACACTCAAACGCCTGACCGACGATATGCCCGTTCCCCTGGAGGAGATCCTGGATATGGCGGCCGCGGACGGCAGGAAGGTGCTTGTGACGGGCGATGGGGCGGCTGTGCATCGCGATGCGGTGCTTTCATATGGAAAGCTTGCTTCCCGCGTGACCGCCGCGGGACCGGCGGACATCTATCTGCGTCCGGCGTGCGTAGCGGTCTGCGCCTTCGGGCACATGGAAAAAGCGCTGGACTGGCGGGACCTGGAGCCCCTTTACCTGCGTCCTCCCCAGGCGGAAAGACAGAAAAACCTAAAGGAATAAAATTCATGAGCGATCTGATCATCCGGAGGATGCGCCTTGAGGACTGTACACAGGTCCATGGGATCGAGAAAACGGTGTTCCCGACCCCCTGGTCGCTTCGGGATTTTGAAAAGGAGATGACCGTCAACCGGTGCGCCAGGTACCTGGTGGCGGAGGAGGACGGAAGGATCGTGGGCTTTGCCGGGGCATGGATGATCCTGGACGAAAGCCACATGACGAACATCGCCGTGCTTCCGGAATACCGGGGCCGGGGGATCGGCAGACGCCTGATGGAGGCGCTGATGCAGTACGCCTCCAACCTGGGGGTCTCCTATATGACCCTGGAGGTACGCGCCGGCAATGAAAAAGCCCAGGCGCTTTACGCTTCCCTGGGCTTTATTCGGGTCTCGGTAAGGAAAAAATATTATGAGGACAACGGCGAGGACGGATTCCTTATGGTCGCGGACCGCCTGCCTCCGCCCGAGGATGATTTTGAAGAGGATGAGACCGTCCGGGAGGTCACCTGAGGAGCGATAGCATTTCACCCGTCAGCATGGACCGCGTTCCGTACCGGTGGGCGCCTTTTTCCCCGGCGATCCCGACACGCAGGGCAGCGAGCCTCGCGGCCAACGCGGTGTCTTCCGTACCGCAGAGACAGGCTGCGGTGACACCGCAGAGCGCGTCTCCGGTACCGCCCTTGGCCAGGGCCGGGGAGCCCGCGATATTGATGTATGAGGCATTTCCGTCGGAGATGACGGAGACCGCGCTTTTAAGGAGTACTGTGGCGCGGTATTTTTTTGCGATCATTTCGGCGCTTTCAAGCAGATCCGCAAGCACCGCAGCACTGTCCGTGCCCAGAAGGCGCGCGCCTTCCCCGACGTGCGGGGTCAGGATGCACCTGGGGGGCAGGGGAAAGGCCGATCCGGCCAGCAGGGTCAGGGCGTCCGCATCCAGTACCGCCTTGTCCGCGCGGGCAAGGAAGAGGACCAGGATATCCCGCTGCTCATTTCCCAGCCCCATACCGCAACCCGCCGCCAGAGTGTCAAAGGCGGGCATCGATGTAAGGGCGTCCGTGACGGGCATACACATGGCGTTGGGGACGAGAGCCTGCAGGATGGGGATGAGCTCGTCGGGACAGGCGACGGTCACAAGTCCGGCGCCGGCACGCAGCGCGCCCAAAGCGCACATCGCCGCAGCACCGGCTTTCCCCTTGGAGCCGGCGAGCACCAGGACGCGTCCTGCCCGGCCCTTGTGCAGCGTGGAGGGAGGCGGTGGAAGGAGACGGGGGAGATCCTCCTCCGTCAGGGCTTCCACTCCCTTTTCGGTATGGAGGAAGCCGATGTCCCAAAGGAAACGCTCGCCGCACAGATCGCCGCGGGGGCCCAGATACAGCCCGGTCTTCAGGGCGTGGAAGGTAACGGTCCTGTCCGCACGGACGCATTCGCCCGCCGTCGCGCCGGTGTCGGCGTCCATACCCGAAGGGATATCCACCGACAGCACGGGAAGGCCGCTGCGGTTGATCTTTTCGATCCACTCCTTTCCCGTTCCCCTCGGAGCGCCTGAAAAGCCCGTTCCCCACAGCGCGTCCACGATGCAGTTGAACCCGAGGGACGAGGGGGAATCCGGAAAAACACCGGATACGGGGATCCCCAGGTATTTCAGGTAATCAAGGTTGCGCTTTCCCTCGTCGGTCTTCATATCCCCAAGGAGCGCCGCGGCGCACTTCGCGCCGCGCCTGTGGGCAAGGCGCGCGGCAGCCAGGCCGTCGGCGCCGTTGTTTCCCGTGCCGCAGACAAAAAGCGCCGAGGGGGAGGCATCCATCCGGAAAAGATGGCTGACGACCCCTTCGGCGGCATGTTCCATGGCGATCAGCGGGTCTGCTCCCGCAAGAAAAGCTTCTTTCTCCAGCCTGCGCATTTCGGCGCCTGTGATCAGGATCACGGACATGGGTCCTCCTTGCTCTGGGCGGCTTCCGCGACGCAGAATGCGGCGGCCATGCCTCCGTCGTGGGATATGGACAGGTGAAAGCGTTCCGCGCCGACGCGCTCCGCCTGCTCGGCCGCCGTGCCGGAAAGGCGGTAAAAAGGAGCGCCGCCGGGCGTGTGGAGGACGCAGATGTCCAGCGGGGATACCGCGGAAAAGCCGGTTCCCAGGGCCTTGACCAGGGCCTCCTTGGCGCAGAAGATCCCCGCCGCGGACTGGGCGGCTGCCTTGCCCCGGGAAAGGATATATTCCCTTTCTTCCGGGCAGAACCAGCGCCCGGTCAGCCTTGAGCGGGCATCATCGTCTTCCCAGCGGCCGATTTCGGAAAGATCGCACCCGATCCCGGTGATCATCCGCGGGAAAAGAGGATCGCATTGGCGATGGCCCGGGCGGTGACCTCCGCGGCGGCGGCGCAGATCTTGACGAAATTGACCTCGCTGCCGGTGCGGGCGGTGGCAAGGGAGAAGATGGTGTCCCCGTCCATCTGGGTATGGACCGGGCGGATGGTGCGGGCCAGGCCGTCGTGGGATACGTCAGCCAGGCGGCAGCACTGTTCTTTGGTCAGTTTGCAGTCGACGGCCACAACGCCTATGGTGGTATTGCTCCCTGCTGGGATACGCGCCTGACGGGAGGCCGGCGCATGGCCGTACAGCATGCCGTCAGCTGTGACAGGTGTTCCGTCGGGCATGACGGCGGAGGCGAGCAATTGACCTGTGTGGGGATGGTATACGTCCCCCACGGCGTTGACGGCGCATACAGCGCCGACGGTGACGCCTTCCGGCAGTGTCAGGGAGGCCGAACCTATGCCGCTGCGGCAGGGAGTGGAGCCGGGTACCAGTTTTCCCACGGTGCATCCGGTCCCGGCGCCCACGGCACCCTGCAGCATTCCCTTGCCGGCATTAAGGAGAGCGGTGCGGCCCATCAGGGCGTCGGGGCGTACCGAAGGGTCGCCCACGCCAAGGTCGTAAAGCACGGCGGAGGGAACGATGGGCACCCGGACGCTGCCCATGTCCAGCCCGATGCCGGACATCTCCAGCTGGCGCATGACGCCTGAGGCGGCTTCCAGGCCGAAAGCGCTGCCGCCTGACAGCACCACGGCGTGGACCTGCTCTACCAGGTTGCCGGGGCGCAGCAGATCGGTCTCCCTTGTCCCGGGGGCAGCTCCGCGGACCGATACGCCGCCGACGGCGCCTTCCTTGCGGCACAGGATCACCGTGCAGCCGGTGCGGGCCTGGATATTGTGGGCGTGGCCCACGCGGATGCCGTGGACGCGCGTGATGTCTCCGTCAAAACAAGCCGATAATTCGCTCATAACCGCTCCTTTGCCGCCTGAGAAATCCAGGCGTGAAAATAATAAAAAGCCGCGGCCGGGACCGGCCGCTGCCTGTGTCAGTTCAGTTCGAACTTTCCGACCGCCTTGTCATGGACGGTGAAGGTCATCATCCGGCCCGGTTCAAAATCAGGGCGGGGGAGGGAAGCATCGTAATACAAAAGCCTGTCGTCTTCCTCGTCAGCCATGTTCCCCACGCTGATCATCATCGGAAAAAAAGCGACGCCGTCCTTGTCCACGGATTCGGCACCCATTTCCTTGAATGCGCCGGAAATGGTGCGGGTCCGGCCGTGCATCACGTTGTCCAGGTGCCGGTAATAAGCGATGACGGGGGAAATGAACAGTCCGTGGACAAAAATCGCCCCGGCGCCGGTGAGAATGGTCAGCGTGGTGACATAGATCTCCGGCACGCGGATGATTGCCAGAACAATGACAAGCGCGGAAAGCACGGAAAAGGGGATCCACAGGCAGAGCATGCGGCGCTTTTTCAGTCCGGCGATGCGTGAAAAGTCTTCTTCGGTGTACATAGGTCCCTCCGGGATTTGTGATATCGGGTGTGCTGTGCAGCCCAATTGGGCGGCTTTGAAACAATGGAATCCTTTTTTGTTCTTTTATGATACCAAACGGGACGGCAAAAGTACAGCAAAAAAGATGGCTTCAATGTGACAAATTTGCGCCGGTGTAAAAAAATAAGTTTTTCTTTTCACCCGCGCCGGGATATGGTATAATCTTTCCTGCCCCGAAAGGGGCGAAAGGAGCGAACATGCGTTCAAACCCGCGGGGAAATCCCCGTTTCAATAAAAAAGACATCCGCCTGCCCCTGGTGCTCATCCTGGGGGCGGTGATGCTGTTTCTGATCGCGGTCATGCCCAAACAGCCGGTGGCGGTGGCCGTCAACGGTTCCGGGGATCCCTCGGCGTCATCCCATACAGGACTCAGGATCACCGAGGTGATGTCGGACAACAAATCCACCCTGCCCGACGAAAACGGCGCTTTCGGCGACTGGATCGAGATCACCAATACCACAGACAGGAGCATGAATATCAAGGATGTGGGGCTGAGCGACAGGAACGACAGGATCAAGTTCCTTTTCCCGGACATGACCATGGCCCCGGGTGAGCGTGTACTGGTGTTCTGCGACGGAACCAACGCCGACGACCCGCTTAAGACGCTCCATGCCAAAATGAAGCTTTCCAGCTATGGGGACAGCGTGTTTCTGTTCGACGCCGGCGGCGTAGCCATCGACCAGGTGCTGGTCCCGACCCTCAATACCGATGAAAGCTACCTCCTTAACGAGGACGGAACCTGGGAACGCAGCGTCAAGTATTCTCCCGGGTATGAGAACACGGTCGAGGGCCACGACGCTTTTATCGCCAATTTCTCGGTGATCCCCGGCGTCCTGATGATCAATGAGATCATGGCGGCGCCCCGGACCGGCATCCGGGATGAGGACGGAGACCTGAGCGACTGGGTGGAACTGTACAACGCCTCTGACAATCCCATCGCGCTGAGCGGCTTCGCTCTGAGCGACGACGATACCCGGCCCGTCAAATGGACATTCCCTGCCGGGGCGGTCATCGCCCCTCACAGCTGCTACCTGGTATTCTGCTCCGGCAAGGACAAGCTGGAAAGCACCACCATGTATCCCCACACCAATTTTTCCATCAGCGCGGAAAGGGAAGTCATTGTGCTTTCCACCGTCACAGGGCAGCTGGTGGACCGGGTGACGGTGGAAGGCCTTGGCAAGGACATGACCTACGGCCGGGACCCCGTGACGCTGGAATGGAAGGTGTTTACCCTCGGGACTCCCGGGGTGGTCAATGACGCGGAGGGCATGCGGCTGGCGGACGATTACCTGAGGGCGATCAATAACCGCGGCGTGTTTATCAGCGAAGTCATGGCCTCGGCGGATGCCACGATCCCCATCAAGGGGGCCGAAAGCAGTGACTGGGCCGAGATCTACAACGCTACGGACCAGTACGTGGATATCTCCGGGTGGGGATTGAGCGACAGTGTCAACTGGCCGAGAAAATGGACCTTTCCCCTGGGAACGGTCATTTATCCGGGCGAATACAAGGTGATCCTGCTGGACAAATCCGTCTCGGCAGGATCGGACAGTTCCCGGCTTCACGCCAACTTCGCCCTCTCCCGGGCAGGCGGGGAAATGATGGTCCTGTCCGATGCGTCGGGGATGATCCTGGACCGGCTGTATCTTCCCGAGATCCCCACGGATTATTCCTACGGCCGGACATGGGGCTCGGCCGGTTTTTTTTATTATGATGCCGTGACCCCGGGCAGCCAGAACGCAGGAGGGTTCCGCGGTTTTGCCGCCGCGCCTTCATTTACCGTCGCATCGGGCCTGTACCGGGGTACGGTCACCGTCGGGATCGAAAACGGCGGGACAGGCACCCTGCGCTATACCCTGGACGGATCTGTGCCCACGGCGGACAATTCCATGATATACGAAGGCCCCATCACACTGAAAACGACCGCCGTCATCCGGGCCAGGAATTTTGCAGCCGGGCTGCAGCCATCGGCTACCGTCAGCGCAAGCTATATCATGAATACCTATTACACCCTGGACGTGGTATCCCTGATCATCGATCCTGACGAATTGTGGAACAGCGAGACCGGCCTTTTGACTGTCGGCGAAAATGTCGACAAGTCCCGGGGCATCCCCTACAGGAACACTGTGTACCGCACCTGGGGAAAGGTGGCCCGGCCGGCCTACGTGGATTACATGCTCCAGTCCACCGGCAGCGCGGTGATCAGCCAGGGTATCAAGATGGACCTGATGGGCGATTACAGCCTGGATATGCCCCAGAAAAGCATGAAGATCCGGGCGAACGCCGCCGGCGGAAAGAAGTATTTCGAATACCCGCTGTTTGAGGAAAGGCCATTTTCCTTTTACAAATCCTTTACCCTGCGCAATTCCGGCAACGACTGCGTGTGGACCAGGGTGGCCGACGGCGTACAGACCCGGCTGATCGACAAATACATCGGATCGGATATCATCACGCTGGCCTGGAAGCCGGTGATCGTGTATATCAACGGGGCATACTGGGGCCATTACAACATGCGGGAGCGCAAGGACGAATACTGTATCGCCCAGCATGAGGGATTCAGCTTGGACAGGGCCAAGGAGATCAACATCATCCGTGCCAATTCCTCGGTGGTCCAGGGCCCCAACACCGATTATCTCGCCATGCGCGATAAGATCACCGCATCCTCGCCCAATACCAGCGACGCGGACCGGAATTACCTGGACGAAAACATCGATATCGACAGCTACCTGGACTGGTTCGCCATCAAGATGTTCTTCGGAGATTCCGACCCCGGCAACATCATGTTCTACCGGATCCCCGGCGGGAAATGGAAATGCCTGATTTTCGACCTGGACTACGGCCTGTTCCGTTCCAACTTCAATTCACCCTATTCCTATATGAAGGAGACGGGAATGGGCGAGCAGAAGATCAACAACGTCATCTTCCGCAAGATCCTGGAGGTGGACGAATACCGGGACCTGTTCCTTCGCAAGCTGGGCGGCATCTATCAGTCCCTGAGTACCGAAAGGATGCAGGCGGAACTGGACGAATGCGTCGCCATCATCCAGCCGGAGATGGGCATCCACTTTGAGCGCTGGGCAGAATTCAACGACAAGAAGATCAACTCCGATTCGCCCCTGAGCCCCGACGGTGCCATGAGGTACTGGAAAACGCGCGTCGCCCGTATGCGGGACCAGACCATGGTCAACAGGCCCTATTACATCTACACATTCACCCAGGAGACTTTCGGCCTGACAGACCAGGACATGCTTTACTATTTCGGCGAGAAGTGCCCGCCGAAGCCGGAAAGCTGACAAGTAAAGCCCGATGACGATTTTTTAAGGAAGGGATAAAAACTTATGAACAGTATCGCGCTTCTGACATCCACCTCGATCGACACCTCCGGCGTCCTGTCGAACTCCTGGAGTGACTGGCTCGCGGGCCAGCTGTCCAGCTTCACGCCGCTGAATGTGGCCGCAGTCCTCCTGTCAGGCCTGGTCATCGGCATCCTGATCTCCCTGGTGTACAAAAAGACCTACCACGGCGTGCTGTACAGCCCCAATTTTTCAATGACCCTGATCATGCTGACCCTGGTGACCGCGCCGGTGACCATGTGCATCGGCTCCAACGTGGCGCTGTCCATGGGCATGGTCGGCGCGCTGTCCATCGTGCGTTTCCGCACCGCGGTGAAAGACCCGCTGGATACCTGCTACATGTTCTGGGCCATCACTATGGGCATCCTGCTGGGCGCCGGGCAGTACGTGATCGCGCTTGTGGTCGTGATCGGCATTTCGCTGATCCTGCTGCTTTTGTCATATGTGCGCTTCCGCAACCCCAACAGCTACCTTCTGGTGCTTCACTATGATCCGGAAGCCGAGGGCGCCATCATGGACGAACTGAAAAATATGGTGCGTTTCTACCGCCTCCGTTCCAAGACCGAAAGCCGCAACGGCGCGGAGATGACTGTGGAAGTGCGCATGGACCGCCGGAGCGACCTGGTGGGCGGGATGCTGGATATCGACGGCGTGCATGACGCCACCCTGGTGGCGTGCCAGACGGAGGCGGGTTCATAATGGCCCTTCCCTTAAGGCATGAACTGAAATTCCTGATCGGGCAGCGGCAGTATCTGGTGCTGAGAAGCGCCCTGAAGGGCGTCCTTAAGCTGGATGAGCATGCCGCGCGGCAAGGGGGCGAGTATGCCATACGCTCCCTGTATTTCGATACGGTTTTTAACAGCGCCTATTATGACAAGCTCAACGGCGTCAAGGACAGGGACAAATACCGCATGCGCATCTATAACCGTTCCGGGAAGGATATTTTCCTGGAATGCAAGACCAAGGTGGGCAATTACATTTCCAAACGTTCTGTGAAGATCCCCCGCTCCCTGGCTGACCGGCTCATCGCCGCGGACGCCGACGGCCTGGAATTTACATCCAACGGCCTGCTGAGGGACGTTTTCCGGGAGATGCGGACCAACCTTTTGCATCCGGCAGTCATTGTGGATTACGACCGGGAGCCCTTTGTACACCCGGCCGAAGAGGTGCGGATCACCTTTGACAAAAACCTGCGTTCGGGAATGCTGTCCACAGACATATTTAATCCGAATATCCCGACCGTTCCGGTATTCGACAGTGAACTGATGGTGCTGGAGGTCAAGTACAACCGGATGCTGCCGCAGTATATTGCCGATATCATCTCCTTCTCCTGCCCGGAGGCAGTGCAGACGGCGGTTTCGAAATACACCATGTGCAGACGCTACGAGGGGATGGAAGCCTGATGAACCTGGAGCAGCTGCTTGAAAAACTGAAAAACGACGCTTCCTTTATGAAACAGGTGACCTCGTGGCAGGAGATCCCCGCCCGCGAGGCCGCTTATGCGCCCTGGCCGGAGGAACTGGACGAAAGGATCCCCCCGGCACTGGCGAAGCACGGAGTCCGGGCCCTGTATACCCATCAGGCCAGGGCGTTTTCCTGTGCGGCGCAGGGAAAGGACTTTGTGGTGGTCACCCCCACGGCCTCGGGGAAGACCCTGTGCTATAACCTGCCCGTCCTGTCGGCCATCCTGAAGGATAACGACGCGCGGGCTCTATATATTTTCCCCACTAAGGCGCTGAGCGCCGACCAGGTAAGCGAACTGTACGAGCTGATCACCCTGCTGGGCGTCGACATCAAAACCTTCACCTACGACGGGGATACCCCCGGCAGCGCCCGCAAGGCAGTGAGGGAAGCGGGCCACGTGGTGGTGACCAATCCGGACATGCTCCACAGCGGCATCCTGCCGCACCACACCAAATGGGTCAAGCTGTTTGAAAACCTCAAATATATCGTGATTGACGAGATCCACGCCTACCGCGGGATCTTCGGGAGCAACCTGAGCAACGTTCTGCGCAGGCTTATGCGCCTGTGCGCCTTTTATGGATCCAGGCCCACCTTCATCCTGTGCAGCGCCACCATCCGCAACCCGAAGGAACTGGCGGAGACACTGACCGGGCGGGATGTGGAACTGATCGACGAAAACGGCGCGCCAAGCGGAAAGCGGCACATGATCTTCTATAACCCGCCGGTGGTCAACAGCCAGCTGGGTATCCGCAAGGGCGTTCTGGGGGAGACCAGGAAGATCGCCTCGATGCTGGTCAAAAGCGGCATTTCCACCATCGTTTTCGGGCGCAGCCGCCTGCAGGTGGAGGTGCTTACCCGCCAGCTGAAGGAGTTGACGGAGGATCCCCTGGGCCGCAGCGGCACGGTGCGCGGGTACCGCAGCGGCTACCTGCCCACAGAGCGCAGGGAGATCGAGCAGGGCCTGCGCTCGGGACGCATCAGGGCGGTGGTCTCCACCAATGCCCTGGAGCTGGGGATCGATATCGGTTCCCTGGAGGCCTGTGTCCTGTGCGGCTATCCCGGCACAGTGGCCTCCACCTGGCAGCAGAGCGGGCGCGCGGGCAGGCGCAAAGGCGTTTCAGCCACCTTCTTTGTGGCCTCCTCGGCGCCGCTGGACCAGTTCATCGTGGGCCATCCCAACTATTTTTTCAACCAGAACCCCGAAAGCGCCCTTCTGAATCCGGACAATCTGTATATCTTACTGAGCCATTTCAAGTGTTCGGCTTATGAGCTTCCCTTCCGTGACGGGGAGGAATTCGGCAACGCCGAGGGCAGCGAGGAGATGCTGGAGTATCTCCAGGACAGCGGCATCGTGCGGCACGTGGGGGATACCTGGCACTGGGCCAACGAGGATTTTCCCGCCAGCGAGATATCCCTGCGCACGGCCATGACGGAAAATTACGTCATCATGGATATAACCGAACCCGGGCACCCCCGGCTGGTGGGAGAAATGGACCGCTTCACCGTGCCGATGCTTTTGCACGAAAACGCCATTTACCTGCATGAGGGGCAGACTTACCAGGTGGAAAAGCTGGACTGGGACGGGCACAAGGCCTACATCCGCAAAGTGGACAGCGATTACTATACCGACGCCGACCTTAATGTCAGCCTCAGCCTTTTGGACGTGGACAGGGAAGAAGGCAGCGCCGCCCTGGGCGAGGTAAAGGTGACCGCCCTGGTGAAGGTATTCAAAAAAATGCGTTTTGAAACCAACGAGAACGTCGGCTACGGGGAAGTCATGCTTCCGGAAACGGACATGCACACCACGGCCTTCTGGATGACCCTGGACGAGGAGATCGCCTCGGGCTACAGCCGGGACGACCTGCAGGGCGGCATGCTGGGCATCGCCAACCTGATGCGCATCGCGGCTCCTTTTGACCTGATGTGCGGGCCCGGCGATCTGCAGGTCCAGTACCAGGTGAAGTGCCCCTTCACCGACAAGCCCACCCTGATCCTTTACGACAACTGTCCCGGCGGCATAGGCCTTTCGGACAAGGCCTTCCGCATGAGGGACATGATCCTTGGACAGTGCCTGGACAACGTGACCTCCTGCGGATGTTTACGGGGATGCCCCTCCTGCGTCGGGCCGGAGGCGACTGTCGGACCGCGGGGCAAGCGGACCGCGGCAGAGATCATCCGCAGGATGCTGGACGGCGGGGGTGAAAAAAATGCCGAGCCTTGAAAAATATCGCAGAGACCTGGAGTATACCTATGCGCCCGGCATTTTCCCGGCGATGGAGGCCCTCACGAAAAGGCCTGAATGTGTCGTGCGGGTGCTGCTTTCCGAAAAGGCGGAAGGGGAAGGCGCGGAGAAGCTGAAAGCCCTGTGCGCGGATAAGGGCGTGCGGGTGGAATGCGCGGACCGGGTGCTGCGCGCGATTTCCCATAAGGATAACTGTTTCGCCGCGGCGGTGACCCGCAAATGGGAAGCGCCGCTTTCGGGGGAAAGGCATATCGTGCTCCATCACATCTCGGACAACGGGAATCTGGGTACCATCCTCCGGACCGCATTGGGTATGGGCTACCGGGACATCGCGGTGATCCGTCCCGCGGCGGATCCATGGGATCCCCATGTGATCCGCGCGTCCATGGGGGCGGTCTATTCGCTTCGGGTGAGGGAATACGCCGATATGGAAGCGTACCTTAAAGAAAACGGCACACGGCCCCTGTTCCTGTTTATGCTGGACACCTCGCGTCCCCTGAACGAAGGGGTCAGGGATGCGGGGCAGCGTTTCGGGCTGGTTTTCGGCAATGAAGGGGCCGGCCTTCCGCCGGAATTCGCTTCTCTTGGGACGGCGGTGCGCATTCCCCAGACCGCGGATGTTGATTCGTTCAACCTGAGCATCGCTGCGGCTGTCGGTATGTACGCCTTCAATAATGCGGGACAGGGCAGAGAGACAGCGCCGGGCAGGAAGTGACGCGGGCGCGGCGTGAGAGCTATCAAAGGAGTGATACTGAAATGAACACCGAGGAAAGCATCCGCAGCGAACTGCGGGAGGCCCTTCTGTACCTGAAGGAAAAAGGAAACCTGCAGCCTGGGGCTCGGGTGGTCATCGGCTGCTCCACCTCCGAAGTGGCAGGGGGGACCATCGGCAAACATTCCGTGCCCGAATTGGGCGAAGTCATTGCCGACGAGATCATCACCGTCTGCGGCGAGACCGGCCTCGTTCCCGTGTTCCAGTGCTGCGAACACCTGAACCGGTGCCTGGTCATGGACAGGAGGGCTGCAAAAGAGGACCGGGCTGTCCGTGTGAACGCCGTGCCCCAGCCCAAGGCCGGGGGGAGTGTTCCAGCCGCGGCGTGGAAACAGATGGAGGATCCGGTGCTGATCATGTCGAACGCCTGCGACGCCGGGATGGATATCGGCGACACGCTGATCGGGATGCACTTAAGGCCGGTAGCTGTCCCCCTCAGATGCGAAAAGGTGCGGAAGATCGGCGAAGCGCATCTGGTGATGGCCTGGTGCCGTCTGCCTTATGTGGGCGGCAGCCGTACTGTGTACGGCGACAATGTGTGATACAGGAGGAAAAACATGCGAACGACGCTTGTGATTATGGCCGCGGGCATGGCCACCCGATTCGGCGGCGGCAAACAGGTGACACCGGTGGATGAAGAGGGACAACTGATCATCGATTATTCCCTGTATGACGCCAAACGGGCGGGCTTTGACCGGGTGGTCTTTGTGATCCGTCCCGAAATGCAGGAATCCTTCCATGAGGCTATCGGCGCGAGGGTCGAAGGGCATATGGAGGTACGCTACGCGTACCAGACCATGGACCGCTTCTTTCCCGCAGACTGCGTTTTCCCCGAAGGGCGTACCAAACCCTGGGGAACCGCCCACGCGGCGCTGTGCGCCCGGGACGAGATCGACGGGCCCTTCACCGTGATCAATGCCGACGATTACCTGGGCCGCGGGGCTATTGAAGCAATCCACCGATTCCTCCTGGAGGAGGCGGCGCCGGACAGGATGGGCATGATCGGCTATCAGATCCAGAACACCCTGACGGAATTCGGTACCGTGGCCAGGGGCGTCTGTGACGTGGACGGGAACGGATTCCTTAAGGACATCAATGAGCGCACCGCCATCTCTGCCTGGGAGGGCGGCGGCAGGTATACCGAGGACGGGGGAAAGACCTACACCGCCCTGCCCAAAGGCACCATGGTATCCATGAACCTGTGGGGGTTCCACCCTTCCTTTATGGACCGGATCCAGGAGAACTTTGGGCCGTGGCTGAAGGAGAACCTTCCGAAGAATCCCGGGAAGTGCGAATATTACCTGCCTTATGTGCCGCACCTGATGATCGTGCGGGGCGAAGGCAGCGTCAGGGTGATCCCCACAGATGAAAAATGGTATGGCGTCACCTACCGGGACGACCTTCAGGGCGTGAAGGACGCCATTGCCGGCATGCGCCGGGAGGGCATTTACCCCCTGCGGCTTTGGGACTGAGGCCGCGATCCTGTCAAGGCCTTTTTTATCCGGGCAGGCGCTGTTGCAGAAGCAAGAAAACTGCAGCAGCGCCCTTTTTCATATGCAAATATGGAAAAACTCGTCAAAAAAAGCAAACACAAACAAGCCTGTCAGCAAATGTCACTTTGACAGGCGAAAGTAAAGCAGTGCAAAAT
>JAFXUZ010000001.1 GCA_017524725.1 Clostridia bacterium
ACGCCGCGAACCAGAAGCGGTAGGTTCCGTCAGGATTGAAAGTCATCTCCGTCCTACCGTCGTCGCTGGGGATAACGGCGGGTTCCGTCAGGAGAGCGGCGGGGACTGCCTCAGCGGCAGCCGGTTCTTCGGCAGGCGCGGCTCCTTCCGTGCCGGCATCCGTGGCAGGAGCGGCGAAGGCGCCGGCGGGGATCGTGAAGTCACCGGTCAGCTGATCCGGTGCGCCGGAATAACCGTAGTGCAGTTTCAGGGGATCACCGTCTGCCGTATAGGCCAGACCATTGGCATCCGTCAGGGTCAGCACGCCGTTTTCATACGTCCAGGTGCCGAGATCCTCGATGGAGTAGGCGCTGAACCAGAAGCGATAGGAGCCGTCCGGATTGAAGGTCATCTCCGTGCCGCCATCATTGCTGGGGATGACAGCAGACTCGGACAGGAGGGCCACGGGAACAGATTCGGCAGGCATTTCTTCCACAGTTTCTGCCACAGGCGCGGCAAAGGTATCAGCCGGGATGGTGTAGTCACCGGTCAATTGCTCACTGTCGGAATAGGCGTAGTGCAGCTTGATGGGGTCGCCTTCACCCACGGACTGCTTGCCGTTCTTATCCGTCAGGGTCAGCACACCGTTTTCAAAGGTGTAAGTGCCCAGATCTTCGATAGAGTATGCAGAGAACCAGAACCGATAGCTGCCATCGGGATTAAATGTCAGTTCCGTGCCACCGTCATCGCTGGGGATGACAGCAGGCTCGGACAGGAGGGCCACGGGAACAGATTCGGCAGGCGTTTCTTCCACAGTTTCTGCCACAGGCGCTGCAAAGGTATCAGCCGGGATGGTGTAGTCACCGGTCAATTGCTCACTGTCGGAATAGGCGTAGTGCAGCTTGATCGGGTCGCCTTCACCCACGGACTGCTTGCCGTTCTTGTCTGTCAGGGTCAGCACACCGTTTTCAAAGGTGTAAGTACCCAGATCCTCGATGGAGTATGCTGAGAACCAGAACCGGTAGCTACCGTCGGGATTGAAGGTCATCTCCGTCCCGCCGTCGTCGCTGGTAATGACGGCGGGTTCGGTCAGCAGGGCGGCAGGGGCAGTATCCGCAGCCGCAGCGCCAAATTCGAAAGCGTTGGCGTGGATGGTAAAGTCGCCGGTCAGCTGGTCGCTGTCCGAATAGGTATAGTGCAGCTTGATGGGGTCGCCTTCGCCGACGGACTTTTTGCCGTTTTTGTCCGTCAGGGTCAGGATGCCATTCTCATAAGTGTACGTGCCCTGATCAGCGATGCCATAGGCGGCAAACTCAAAGACATAAGCGCCGTCGGCAGACAGGGTCAAGGACGTATTGCCGTCATCGGAAGGGATCACAGCGGAGGGTGCGGCAGGAGCCGGCTCTTCCGCCGCTTCGGCAGGCAGTTCAATCGTCTCTTCTTCATTTGCTTCTACAGCGGCAACCTGGTATCCGCCGATCGCGGTACCCTTCAGCGTCCAGACAGTCTCCGGTATCCTGTCCAGCACAGCGGGAAAATCGGCGGAATCATAGGTGCCGTCCGCCATTTCCGCATCGCCGATCTGATACTTGGCGGGGCTGCGCATCTGACTGGAATAGGTATCCAGTTCCAGGGTAAAGACCGCGTGATCAGCCGGAGCGGTAGTGACGGTGCCGTCCCCGCTGACGGTGTAGGTGCCTTCCGCTTTCATCACGGAGACCATGCCCAGGCCGGTATCGTCGCCGATCACGGCGCGCTTGCCGGCTTCAATGCAGTAGGCATCGCTGGTCAAAGCATACGTATTGTCCGGGTTCAGGGTCAGTTCCAGCGCCAGGGTCAGGCGGGTATCTACATTCATCAGTCCGTCGAGCCTGCCGCACTGGAACTGGTCTTCCCGCAGTATATCCAGGTTGCCTTCGGCGCCGGAGAGGATGACGCTGTACGTGCCGGCAACGTTGGTATCCTTCTCGTAGCCGGTGATCTTTCCGTCGGCGATCTTCCAGATGGTGGCGGGCACATCGTCCAGTACGGCGGGATAATTGGCGGAATCATAGGTGCCGTCCGCCATTTCCGTTTCGCCGATCTGGTACTTGGCCGGGCTGCGCATCTGGCTGGAATAGGTGTCCAGTTCCAGGGTGAAGACTGCGTGCGTGGGTACAGAGGTCGTGACGGTGCCGTCCTCGTTGACGGTGTATGTGCCTTCCGCTTTCATCACGGAGACCATGCCCAGGCCGGTATCATCGCCGATCACGGCGCGCTTGCCCGCCTCGACGCAGTAAGCGTCACTGGTCAGGGCGTAAGTATTGTCAGGATTCAGGATCAGCTCCAGCGCCAGGTTTAAACGGGTATCGTACTTCAGCAGGCCGCTCAGGTCAGCGCACTGGAGTTGGTAATCGGGCATGATGTCCAGGTTGCCTTCCGCTCCGCTGATGATCACACTGTAGGTGCCCACCACGTTGGTATCCTTCTTGTATCCGGTGATCTTGCCGTCAGCGACCGTCCAGACGGTGGCAGGAACACAGTCCAGAATGACGGGATACTCGGCGGAATCATAGGTCCCGTCCGCCGCTTCCGCTTCACCGATCTGATACTTGGCGGGGCTGCGCATTTGACTGGAATAAGTATCCAGCTGCAGGGTGAAGACCGCGTGCCCGGGTTTGGAAGTGGTCACCGTGCCGTCTTCATTGACAGTATACGTGCCTTCAGCCTTCATGGTGGAGACCATGCCCAGGCCGGTATCGTCGCCGATCACGGCCCGTTTGCCGGCTTCTACAGCATAAGCGTCGCTGAACAGGGAGTAGGTGTTATCTGAGTTCAGGGTCAGTTCCAGCGCCAGGTTCAACCGGGTATCATATTTCAGGAGGCCGCTCAGATCAGCGCACTGGAAATGATCGTCCTGCAGGAGATCGAGGTTGCCCTCCGCGCCGGAAATGATGACTTTGTAATCCCCGGCCATGCCAGCGACAGCCGTACCGGCCGCACCCGTGCCGGCTTTCACCGTTCCGGGGACATTCTTCTGACGGAACGTCCCGCCCAGGATCAGCGAGGGTACCAGAATGCCCACCAGCACGATCGCGCAGGCGCTCAGGATGCCGGCCTTCCTGCCACGGGTCAGCTTCTCTTCCTCCGGATCTTTGCCGAAGGCTCCGATGATGTTGAACACCATGGCGGACAGGGCTGCCAGCATGCTGCCCAGGGAGAAGTAGATGGCCTCCTCACCGCCGTGGCCGGAGTCATAGTCGGTCAGGATGCAGATGCCGATGCCTTCCACGCGGTCGCCCAGCAGGGTCAGCGCGCCGAAGGCCAGGCCTGCCGTCACCAGGAAGGTCAGCAGTTTGGGCCACAAAGCCTTGGGGAACTTTTTGAGGCAGACGAGCGCACAGCACTCGATCAGCAGCGCCGCTCCGAAGCAGACGGTCACGATGACGGAGTTCATCTGCCCGTAGGTATAGTATCCGGTGGAAAAGCCCAATCCGAACAGGATCAGCGCCAGCACGGTCAGCGCGATGACCGCAAAGCCGCAGGTGAGTTCTCTGGTAGTCTGCTTGTTCTTCATGGCTTACGCCCTCCTTTCCTTCCGTTCCTGGATCAGATACAGGATGAGGAAGACCAGGAACCCGGTGTAACCGACACACATGAGGATCTCCAGGATCAGCACCCACAGCGGGATGGAGCCTGTCGCTGAAGTGTCAGCCTTGATGCCGTTCATCAGGGCGCTGTTGACGTGGGTATAGAGTTTCCTGTGGAAGCTGTCGCGGATATTGGACTGCAGGACGATATCCCTGGAAACGCTGTCGACGGTCAGGTTCCACATCTTGGCGTTATTGGAGGCGCCCAGCATCTGGTCGTTGCCGGCGGCCGCGTTTTCACGCGGGAGGAAATAGGCGGCGGATTTTACGGAGTCGGTCATCAGGAATCCATTCCAGGCCCATTCCCTGCGCAGGATATTGACCATCAGGTTCTTGGACGCGCCGACATGCGTGCAGCCGATGCAGTTGAAGGCGCTCATAAAGCCCCTGATGCCCCCGTCACGGATGCCGATGTGGAATCCGCGGAGTTCATTTTCGCGGGCGGCCTGTTCGTTCAGGAATACAGCGAGGCCGTCGCGGTTGGTTTCCTGATCGTTGAAAGCAAAATGCTTGACGCTGGTCAACATGCCGTAATTGTTGAGCGCCTGGTGCACATAAGCGCCGGTATTTCCGGTCAGGACCGGGTCTTCCGCGTAGTAACAGATGTTGCGTCCGTTATAGGGGGTGCGGTGCAGGTTCATGCCGGGCGCAAACCAGACCTGGTAACCTGTCCAAAGACCGTCGTTTGCCACCAGGCGGCCCATCTCATACTGAAGCAGCGGGGAAAAGGTGGCAGCGATCACGGGGCCGGCCGCGTAGACGTCGGTATAGTGCTTGTAAGCCGGGTCATCCTCGGCCACCTCGTACAGCGTCCCCTTGGTGCGCTGACCGATGTAGCCGATGATCCCCAGGGGCGAGTCGGCGCGGCTCTCCATCGGGAAGGTGATCTCCTCGATCTCTTCCAGGTAGGAGATATACTGGTTGATCAGGTCCTGCAGGTTCATCGCGTCAAGCGCCTTGTCAAACAGCGGGTCGTTATAGTCCAGGCCGATCAGCTGAGAGGCGGATACGCCGTTCTTTTCACCGTAGGTGAAAGACTCGGGACCGGTATAGTTTGCAAGCTCTACATCCAGGTTGTAGATCTCGTTGCGGAGCATATAGATCATTTCATTGGTGGCTGTAATGGAATCCACGGACCTGGGGAAGGTGTTCAGCCAATCGTTGCGGGTCAGGTAGGTGACGCTGATGCCATAGGTATTCAGGTCGGCCTGGTCCAGCTGATTCTGGACGGTCGTGCCGTTGGACTCATGCTTGTAGATATCCGCGTCCACATGGACGGCATACGAGTTGCCGGTAGAGGCAATGTTGACGCCCATGGCCTGCAGGGCGGCGTTAAGCGCGTCGTGTGCGCCGTTGCCGGTCGCAAAGAAGTAGTCGCCCGCTTCCAGCACCCAGGAACCGGTCACATTGTCGTGGGCATAGGTCCGGTCATAGGTGTAGAGGTCTTCCGCGTTAAAAGTGATGGTGATCTCTTCACTCTCCCCGGGCTGAAGGAACACTGTCTCTGTAAAGTCCTTTTCTTTCGCTTCGCCGGTCTTGGCATAACCGACCAGTTGGATCGCGCTTTTTTCCACATGATTGTCCCGGTCGCGCTGAGTGTAGGGCACGGACACGTACAGCTGCACCGTGTGCTTGGCGGCTGCGCTGCCGGTGTTGGTAACTTTCACAACCGCGGTGGAAGGCGAAGCGCCTGTCCAGTCGAGCTTCATATCCGTGATCTCTTCTTTGAAAGAGGAGCCCTCAACGCCATATCCGAAGGCGTAGCTGACCTCGGCGTCATAATTCCAGGTGCTGCCGTTCACGCTCTGGCCTTTGGCTGCTTTGGCAGCGTTGCCCTGATTATAGACCGTATCGAAGTAACGGGTCTCATAGTATTTATAGCCGGTATAGATCCCTTCCAATTCCGCCAGGTACCAGGAAGAGCGCAGGGCGTTGTTGGTTGTGGTCTCGATGTCTTCCGCGTTTTCGAACACGTAGATGCCGTAGTTCTGCGCTGCGGGGCTCAGCGCGGTATTGACCGCGAAGGTGTCCGGCAGATGGCCGCTGGGCAGTACAGCGCCGGACAGCAGCTGCGCGATGCCATAGGTGCCGTAGCAGCCGGGATTGCCGATCCACAGGATGGCATCCACCGCGCTGTCCTGCTTCAGTTCTTCGATCTCCATGGCGGTGCCGGAGTTCAGCAGCACCACGATCCTGCTGAAACCCTGGCCTTTGACCCAGTTGACCAGGTCACGTTCATCGTCCGTAAGGGACAGGATGTTGCCGGTCGGGGAATGGGTAAATTCATCCGGATTTTTAAGCCCGTTCAGCCCCGGATAGAAGCAGCAGGATTCGCCGGCATCCCGGCCCAGGACGATGATGGCGGCGTCCTTGTAGCTGCCGATCAGGGCGGTGTTATATTCCGATACCGGCACTTCATGGATCTCGGAGCCCTGATCCTCATAGTCGTTGACGACATTGCCGCCCGAAGCGCGGACAGGCCCATAATCCGTGATCCTGTCCTGATAGAACTTGATCATGTCCGGGTTGACAGAGAAGCCCTCTTTGGCGAGCGCGTCCGCCAGGGTGACGGCCTGGGAAATCTGGACCAGCTCGCCCATGGAACCGCCGAACTGCATTTTTTCACCGCTGCGCATGCCGAACAGGGTCACGTTCCGGCCTTCGATCGCCGGCAGCCCCTTGAGGGCGACGTTGCCTTCGGCGGAGGCGCGGGTACCAAAGGCGATCTCCGCAGCCACAAGATCCGATGCCCTGGCATAATCGGACTTGTAACGGTAATCCCCCGGGTCCGTACTGCGCTTGATACCGGTAGACGAAGTTCCCAGCAGCTCGTCCACCTTGCTGGACCAGGCGTTGGCCACCGTGAACACCACGTTGAAGATGATGGCGCAGGCAAGGAAGACGCTCGCCAGGCCGCGGAACAGGCGTTTCTTTTTCATACAGATCTTCCCCTCTCCGGTTCATGTGATTTGGGCTGAAAACAGCCTTTTCAGACATGCTTATCTTAAGCAAAAGAAAAGCGCCGCGCAAAACGCGTGGCACAAACGACAGATTTCAGGCACAAACAGCAGGGATTTGGGCAGCGGCCGGCGGCAGGCGCCACCGGTATCAACGGTCAGGGGATCATGATCTCCAGATAAAAAATCTGATCCTCCGTTCTAAACTCGATTTTCCCTCCGTAGGAATGGACGATGTTGAGTATGCTTTTAAGCCCGTAACCGTGGTTTTGAGCGTCTTTTTCCGGGTACGGGGCAGGCCGCCCTGCATTTCCAGCGTGCCTTCATAATAGTTCTCCAGCTGGATGTACAGCATGTTCCCCTGATCCAGGATGGACAGGCTGATGACTTTCTTCTCCGGGTCACTGATGCGCTCCACGCTTTCAATAGCGTTGTCGATGGCGTTCCCCAGCAGGGTATACAGATCCACCAGCCTGATCCTGTCCAGCTGCCTGGTGTTGACCATGCAGGAAAGCCGGATCTGCCGGTTGGCACAATACACGCTTTTCTCGGTCAGAAGGATATCCAGGGCTTCGTTGCCGTTTTTCACCACCGCGTCGTAAAAGTCTATGGCCCGGCTGGTTTCTTCGATCTGCCGCCGGCGCTCGTCGTCCGTCACCAGAGCCAGCGCCTGCAGCTGGTGCTTGAGGTCATGGGTCTTCCGGTTGATCATATCGATGTTTTCTTTGGAAAATTCGTACTGGCTTTTCCTGTCCTGCGCCAGGCGGGCGATGATTTCTTTTTCTGCCTGCAGCGCGGTACGTTTGTAGATATACCACAGAACGACCTGCATGACAGTGCTGAAAACCAGCATGATACTGACCAGAAAGAACTGAAGGTAACGATAGGCGGCAGTCAGTTCCCCATAAGCCGCAATGGGCAGGATCACTTCCTCAGCGGCATATTTGGCGGCAGCCATGACCGCTGTGTAAGAAAGTAAAATAAAGAGGAAGATCAACGCGGCCGTTTTATCGTTGTGCAGCCTTGCGATTTCATCTGTACGGGTTTTTTCTCCCATCGTCCTGCTCGCGCCCCAGTAGAGCAGAATGTACAGCAAGAGCATTCCGGCCGGATACAGGATCGGATGAGTTTTGGGAAAATCCGGGAAAAGCGTATATACGAAGAGATTGCGGATCAGAACGGTCAGAATCGTTTCCGTAAACGATGCGATCAGCGCACGGAACAGCGCCCCGGCCCAATTGGTTTCATAACAGAAGAACACAAACAGGACCGGTACAAAGCTCATCGCCAGCCAGTAAGGAGCGATCGCCAGCGGCGTTACCCGGTACACCGGTTCAAGCGCCCGGCGAAGCGGCACATACGCGAATGCAAGCAGATAGAAGAAGGCCGCGCTGACAAACATGCGGGCCAGGTACGGCGTTTTATGCTTCAGGGCTTTGTAGCACAGCACGATACAGATTGCAAGAATGCCGGTCATATAACGGAACTGATCCAGATAAGCCAAAATGTATCCATCATGCCTCACCTGTGCAGATAGTTCATGTATTCGTTCAGGAGGCTGTCCTTGTAGGCGCGCCCCAGGGGAATGCTGAGGTCTCCCACGACGGCTTCCGAAGCGGAAATGTTTTTCATGTGTCTGAGGTTGATCAGGTTGCTTTTATGGCACCGGGCAAAATGGTAGGCTCTCAGGGTGTCCTCATGTTCCTTCATGCTGGCCCGCATCCGGTATTCCCGGTCGGCTGTATGATAGATCAGGTAATGAGCCATGACCTCCACATACAGGATATCGTCGGTACGCAGTGCGGCAGGGCCGTTCACCGTATCGATGAACAGGGTTTTCCCCTGATTCCGCTCCGCCCGGCGCACGGCTTTCTGGAATTTCATCGCGAAATCATAGTACCCGACGGGCTTGATGATATAGTCCACCGCGTCCACTTCATAGCCGTTGATGGCATACTGGGTGATGTTGGTCACAAACAGGATCACCACGTTTTCGTCCGTATCCCGGATCTTCCGGGCGGTATCCAGCCCGCTGGTGCCCGGCATGTCGATGTCAAAAACGATGATGTCAAATTCCCTTTCGGTACTTTCAAGCAGCGCGTCGCCCGAAGGCAGCGGGACTGTCTCCAGCGGCAGGTGTCTTTCCCCGGCGAAGCGCTCCATATAACCGGCCAGCTGCTCCCGCATGGCCCGCTCGTCATCCACGATGGCAATCCGCATTGCTTCGCCCTCCTTTACTGCTGCGCCGGAGTATGCTTTTTCTGATAGGCGGTGGGTGTCGTACCGGTCCGGGCACGGAAAAGCCGGCAGAAATAATCCGGGTCGTAATATCCGCTGAGCATGGCCGCCTCACTGACGGGCAGCCGCTGCAAAAGGAGCCGCTTCGCGTAGCGGATACGGATATCCGTCAAATATTCATGCGGGGTCATCCCGGTGGCCTGCTGAAAGCACCGCCGCAGATGATCCTTGCTGTAGCCGGTGGCGGTCAGCGCTTCCGTCACCTGAAAATCTGGATCGCTGTAGGAGGCCGTGATGCTTTGGATGACCAAGCTTACGACGGGGTGGACAGGCGGCAGGGCCGCGCTTTCTTCGATCATCTGCAAGACAGCGTTATACAGCGTTTCCGTCATGGCATCTGTTTCCTTCTGGATCAGGTACCGGGACAGAAGGATCGAAAGCAGGCCGGTCATCGTATGGCAGCTGTCGTCGGACAGGATCAGCGGTTCCGTGAGGATCCGCTCTTTTTTCCGGGGAGCGTCGGTGCGGTTCAGCGTATCCGTGCGCATATAGATATCCCTGAATCCGTCAGGGGCGGTTTTCTGATGCGCCGTCCCCGGCGGGATCACATGAACGGTCCCCGGTGAAAACTGGTATTCCTTTTCTCCTATGACCGCTATACCCTCACCCTCGGTATTCACGATGATTTCAAAGCAGTCATGACTGTGCGGTTCATGGTCTATGAGTCGGTTCGGGGATGCGCCGACGAGCACCAAAGCCATCATGATCATCCTTCCCGTGTGCATCTGTCAAAAAGTATACCAGTACACAGCGTTTTTGTCCAGTTTCTAGTCGGTTCTGTTCTGTAGAATGTACAGAAGCTGTGCTATCATAAAGCCATCAAGTGAACGAAAGGAAGCGCAGAACGATGGAAGGTATGATGCGGCAGATGGTGATGGCGGGCCCCCGGAAGAGCAGGATTATCGAGGTACCGATCCCGAAATACAACGATGACGAAATGCTGGTAAAGGTGACCCTGACCGGCATGTGCCATTCCGAATGGTATCCCTGGGCTACCGCCAAGGAGGGCGATATCCTGGGCCATGAAGCCATCGGCGTGGTGGCCGAGATCGGCAAAAATGTGGAGGGCTTCAAGGTCGGCGACCGCGTGACCGGCCTGGGCGGCGGCGCTTACAGGGAGTACATCGTGGTTTCCCCGAAGAAGACCGCTCATGTGCCGGACTGCCTGAAGGACGAAGACGCTATCTCCGAGCCTTTGGCCTGCCTGCTTTCCGCAGCCATGAAGCTGCCTGTGGAAACCCTGGGAGACACTGTGGCTGTGGTGGGCTGCGGTTACATGGGCCTTGGGACCATCGCGCTGTTCAAGGCCATGGGCTACGGCGACATCATCGCCGTCGACAAGAGGCCTGAAGCGCTGGAGAACGCGAAGAAGTTCGGCGCCACGGAGACTTATCTTCCGGAAGATATCCCGGAAATGTACCGCAGCAATTTTGAAACCATCGGCAAGGCAGACCTGACTCGCAGCGGCGACAACGCCAACGTGTTCGCTCCCGGCATCCCCACCGTCATGGAATTTGCCGGCACCGAGGACGGCCTGCAGCTTGCGGGCGAGCTGGTCAAGGCGCACGGCCGCCTGGGCATCGGCGGCTATCACAACGACGGCCCCCGCTCCATCGATTATAAGCTGTGGAACTTTAAGGCCATCACCACCATCAACTGCCACGAGCGCCGCATCGATTACGAAGCGGGTCTGTGCCGCCGCTGCATGGAACTTCTGGAAAAAGGCATCTGGAAGTTCACCGGCGTGACCAGAGTCTATGACATGAAGGATTTCGACAAGGTCAGCGAAATGATGGAGCATCACACCGACAACTTCATCAAGGCCGGTATCCGGCCGTAAGGAAGCCATATATCGATCCCCGGGGAAACCGTTCTATGCCTTGTCAAGGAACGTTTTCCCCTAATTCCTTTCCCGGAAAGCCATTACAGGATACAAACTGCAACAAAGTTTCCCCACAGGAGGAAGACAGATGGAACGCGTTAAAACTGCCGTGGTGGGCTGCGGCATGATCAGCAATATCTACATCAAGAATCTGAAGCATTTGTTCTCCATCATCGATCTGGCCGCGGTGGCTGATATCAACCGGACGGCGGCCGAAGAAAAGGCACAAACCTATGGAGTGGACCGGGTGATGACCATTGATGAGGTCGCCTCCTCACCGGACATCGAACTGGTGATCAACCTGACCCCCGCCTTTGCACACTACAGCATCATCCGGCAGATGCTGGAAGCCGGCAAGCATGTCTGGACCGAAAAAGTGATGACCGTGACCGTTAAAGAAGCGAAAGAACTTTGCGCCCTGGCGGACCGGAAAGGGCTGTATCTGGGCGTTGCGCCGGATACCGTGTTGGGGGCAGGCCTGCAGACAGCCCGCCGGGCGCTGGATACCGGCATGATCGGCGCCGTCACTTCCGGGCTGGCGGTCATCAACCGCAACCAGTCCCTGAACGCCGAGGTATTCACTTTTCTCCGGGGAAATGGCGGTTCGCTGCCCTATGATGTAGGCATCTACTATATCGGGGCGCTGCTGACTTTGCTGGGTCCGGTGCAGTCCGTCAAGGCATTCGGTTCTCCCGCTCCGGTCCATACCCCTCAATTCCTGTTCCGGAACGCAGATACAAAGCCCTGGCAGATCCCCGGCAGCAACGTTCTGTCCGCCGCGCTCCGCTTCCGCTGCGGCGCACTGGTGAGCGTACTTTTTGACGGCAACACAGTGAACGCTTCACAGCATGCTTTGACCCTGTTCGGCACCCGCGGCGTGCTGCAGGTGGGAGATCCGGATACCTTCGGCGGACAGAATACATTGCTTTATGCCGACCAGCCCGCCTGTGCGCTGCCTTTTACTCACGGTTACGACGGCAAAAACACCATCGATCCCACCCCATTTGACCATTACGGCCACAGGGGCGTCGGCGCGGCGGAAATGGCCTATGCCATCCGGAAGGGACGGCGCAATCGCTGCAGCAAAGAGTACGGCCTGCATTGCCTGGAGGTGCTGGACGGCATGGAACGCTCCGCGTCCACCGGTGAAACGGTGGAACTGGAAACACAGTTCGTAATGAAACCCCTGGCGCCGGGTTTTTTCAGCGGCTTTATGGGCGGATCATTCCGGGCAGATGCTGAATCCTCCCTGATGGAGTAAGCCTTATAATAGAATCGGGTCCGGAATACGTTAACGTTTCCTTAACACAAACCTGACATAACATAAACAAACCTCCGTTATGATGAGCCTGTCAGTCGGAAGGCTGACGGATGAAGAAAGAAATTCATAACGGAGGTGTTTTGTATATGAAGAACAATGTGAAGTATCTGGTCACCGGCGCGGCGGGATTCCTGGGCGGTACCATTTGCCGCCAACTGATCGAGCGGGGCGAGGATGTCCGGGCCTTCGTGCTGCCCGGCGATCCGGCAATCCAGTATGTGCCTGAGGAAGCGGAGATCGTGGAAGGCGATCTGACCGACATGGATTCCCTGAAAAAACTGTTCGCCGTAGAAGAGGGCACCGAAACCATCGTGCTGCACATCGCAAGCATCGTCACCGTGAACCCGGAATATTCATCCAAGGTGATGGAGGTCAACGTGGACGGCACGAAGAACATCATCCAACTGTGCCTCAGTCACCCCGAGTGCAAAAAACTGGTTTACTGTTCCTCCACCGGTGCGATCCCGGAGGCGGCCATGGGACAGACCATCAGGGAAGTGCGCCGCTTCGATCCGGACGAAGTGGTGGGCTGCTACAGCCGCAGCAAGGCCATGGCCAGCCAGGCGGTGCTGGACGCAGTGCATGAACAGGGCCTTAACGCCTGCATCGTCCATCCCAGCGGCATCATGGGGCCGGAGGATTATGCCATCGGCGAAACCACCGGCACGCTGATCAAGATCATCAAGGGCGAAATGCCTGCGGGTATCGACGGCTCCTTTAACCTCTGCGACGTGCGGGACCTGGCGGCGGGCACCATTGCCGCGGCGGACAAAGGCAAGGCCGGGGAATGCTACATCCTTGCCAACGAACCCGTTTCCTTCCGGGATTTCTCCCGCATGGTCAGTGACGAGGCGGGATGCAAAAAGGTGGGCATGTTCCTGCCCATCTGGGCAGCCAATATGATGGGCGGCATGATGGAAAAGCAGGCGAAGAAGAAGGGCACCAAGCCCATGATGACCCGGTTCTCGGTCTATAACCTGGCCCGCAACAACAAGTTCGATTCCACCAAGGCCGTCCGGGAGCTGGGCTATTCTACCCGCTCCTACCGGGATACCATCCATGATGAGATCGTTTGGCTCAAGGAAACCGGCAAGATCGCCTGAGGAGGAATAACGATGTTGGATTATTTGCTGGCCTTTGAAATCGCTGCCCCTGTGACATCTGGATTCTTCGGATATTTTCGATTCCTTCGGAGGAAGAACGCAAAGCAGGAGGGGTAAAGCGATATGAATAAAACAGTCTGCGTCATTACTGGAGGCGGCAGCGGCATGGGACTGGCTGCGGCCAAGGAAATGCCAAAGGATAAGATCATCGTGCTGTCCGGACGTACGGTGAAAAAACTGGAAAACGCCGTGAACGAATTGACGGCATTGGGCTATGAAGCCCACGCCTTCGCCTGCGATACAGCCAAGCGGGAGGACGTGCGGGCGTTGGCGGAGTACGCCGCTTCCCTTGGTGAAATCAAAAATGTGATCCACGCCGCCGGGCTGTCGCCTGCCATGGCGAAGCCGGAACAGCTTTTGCAGGTCAACGCCCTGGGCACCGTTCACGTCAATCAGGAATTTAGCCGGTTGATGCGAGCCGGCAGCGTGATCGTGGATGTCTCCTCCAATTCCGCCTATGTGCTGCCTGATTTTCTGGTGGGCAAGGGGCTGTGCCGTCTGGCGGAAAGAAATGAAGACAAATTCGTCCATCGGCTCCTGAAGCTGTGCAGCCTGGTTCCGGGAGGCTACCAGAAATCCGGCCTGGCCTATGCTTTGAGCAAAAAGTTTGTGATCCGCTATGCCCAGATGTGCGCCAGCGATTACGGCGAAAAAAGCATCCGGGTGGTATCTCTGAGCCCCGGGCTGATCGCCACTGACATGGGCAATCTGGAAGCCCGGGAGGGCGGCAAAATGCTGCGATTTGCCGCCGAAAAACGCATGGGGACGCCGGAGGAGCTGGGCTATGCCCTCGCTTCCCTGGCCGACGAGCGTAACGGCTATCTGGCCGGGGTGGATGTGCTGTGCGACGGCGGAGCCAGCTTCGGCAAGCTGTTCCGCAAAAAGGGAAAAAATCAAAAAGCGCGAAAAACGGCTGTATCGGCGGCTTGAGGCTTTCGTTGGGCGGGACTTTTTCCCGCCTTTTTCCATTCGCGATTAACTGAACTTTAACAAAAGGTATGCTATACTGGATTTGTATACCGCAGGGAGGGACGCTTATGTTCAAGATTTTGGTGGTAGAAGACGACCGGGAACTGAATAGCCAGGTATGCACGTATTTGAAGCAAAACGGCTATGAGGCCGTGGGTTGCCTGAACGCCAACGACGCCTTCAATACCTTGTATAATGATCTTTTTGACCTGATCGTATCCGACATCATGATGCCGGGCATGGACGGATTTGAGTTTGCACGGGCGGTGCGGAAAAACAGCAAGGAACTGCCGATCCTTTTTATGACCGCCCGTGATGATTTTGCCGCCAAGCGCCAGGGCTTCCAGATCGGCGTTGATGATTACATGGTGAAGCCCATCGACCTTGAGGAGCTGGTATTGCGGGTGGGCGCTTTATTACGCCGGGCGAAAATCATGGGCAGTCACCGTCTGGAGGCGGGCGATGTATTATTGGATGCCGACGAGCGCTCCTGCACGGTGAAGGGAGAGGAAGTCAATTTGACCACCCGGGAATTCAACATCCTGTACAAGCTGCTTTCCTATCCGAAAAAGACCTTCACCCGGGCCCAGCTGATGGACGAATTCTGGGACGTGGATTCATCCTCCACCCTGCGTACGGTGGATGTGTACATGACCAAGCTGCGGGAGAAGTTTGCCGATACTGACGCATTTGAGATCCAGACCGTCCGCGGCCTGGGCTGCAAGGCGGTGATAAAGGCATGAACAAGGAACGCAAAGCCTTTTTGATCTGGCGGTACGTCACTTTTTTTCTGATGATCTCCTTTGTAGTCACCTGTTCCTTTTTGCTGTTCCTCAACTCCATGCAGATCGACTACGCCATGCTGCCACGGAACGCCCTGTTCACCTTCGGCAACGTGGCGTTTTTAAGCTTTTTCCTGCTGCTGTCCGATTGGCTGTTCCGCAAGTGGACGGTGGATAAGCCCGTACGCCTGATCCACGAAGCTACGAAACGCATGACGGAAGGCGACCTGACTGCCCGCATCGACACGAGCAAGTTCACCGTGGCCGGGGAAGATTTTCAGCACATCGCGGAGGATTTCAACCTGATGGCGGAGGAGCTTTCCAGCAACAGCGCCCTGCGAACAGATTTTGTTTCAAACGTCTCTCACGAATTGAAAACACCCCTGGCCGTGATCCGCAATTACGGCAAAATGCTGCAAAGCGATACGATCACGGAAGAACAGCGGTTAGAATACGCCCAGGGCATCGACCGTGCTGCCCAGCGCATGACGCAGCTTATCACCAACATACTGAAAATGAACAAGCTGGAAAACCAGCAGATCAGCCTCAAGGTGCGGGAATACGACCTGACGGAGCAGGTAGCGGAATGCCTGCTTTCCTTCGACGATGACCTGGAACGCAAGCACATTGACCTGCAATGCGGGATGGACGACCGCATCCTGGTCAACGCCGATCCCGAGCTGCTGACGCTGGTGTGGAATAACCTCTTATCCAACGCCGTCAAATTCACTGCGGAAGGCGGAAGCATCACGGTGACGGTGAAACCGGAAGATGGAAATGCCGTGGTTTCCATACAGGATACCGGCTGCGGCATCACCCCGGAAACGTCGAAGCATATCTTCGACAAATTCTATCAGGGCGATACCAGCCACGCCACCGAGGGCAACGGTCTTGGCCTGGCGCTTGTCAAGCGGGTGATCGACCTGACCGGCGGAGAAATCAGCGTCAGAAGCGCGCCCGGGGAAGGCAGCACCTTCACCGTGAAGATCAGGCGGAGCCAGGCATGAAGGTACAGGCGATCATCAAAAAAGGCAGAGAGGTATGCCGGGATCAAAACGCGCGATCCCGGTATATCCTGCATTTTTCCCTGGCGGGAAATATCTTCTTCGCCCTGTTGGAGCTGGCGGAAGGGCTGTATTTCAACTCTGTCTGGCTGATCGCCATCGGCGTGTATTATGCTATGCTGGCACTGATGCGCTTCTCCCTGCTTCATTCCATCCGCAGCACAAACGAACAGGAAGGAAAGAAAGCCTATTTCCGCACGGCGATCCTTTTGAACCTGCTCACTGTGGCCATGACGGGGATCTTCGCCCAGCTGGTCATCGACGATCAGAGCTTCCATTATCCCGGCGTGCTGATCTACGCCATGGCGCTGTGGGCGTTTATCAAAATCATTATGGCCGTCAATAACCTGATCCGGCGCAGGAAAGAAGACGAACCGATCCTGGCCGCTGCCCGGTGCCTCTCCTTTGCCGCAGCAATTATGTCCATTCTGGCCTTGCAAACGGCTATGATCAGCCAGTTCGGCGACGATGCGTCAGACTTCGCCCACACCATGAACGGCATTGCCGGGGCGGTGATCACCGCGCTGCTGATTATGCTTTCCGCCCTCATGCTGGCAAAAGCGCTGAGAAAAGATGTGTATTAACAATTCTTTGACAAAACGCAAACGATTTTCAAACATAGCCACCGTATAATAAGCCTGTAATATGAAAGAAAGGAAGTAGGAACCATGGAGAACAAACAGCAAGTCAACATCACCTATTCGGCCGAGGAACAGAAGGAAATCGATTATATCCGGGCTAAATATCAGTCCGGCGAAAAAAAGCAGCCCAACAATCTGGATAAGCTCAAAAAGCTGGACGCCAAGGTGGAAAGCAAAGCCATGATCATCGCCTTGTCTGCAGGCATCATCAGCACGCTGATCCTGGGGTTGGGCATGGCCTGTGTGCTGGTATGGAATCAGTTGGTGATCGGTGTGGTCATTGGAGCATTCGGGATAGCCGGAGCGCTGTATGCCTGGCCGCTGTATCAAAAAGTGCTGAAAAAAGAACGGGAAAAAGCCGCTCCGGAAATCCGGCGGCTGAGCAATAACGAATAATGGGAGGATAGGAATATGAACGAGGCTAAATATAAATAAATGTGGGCTGACTGGTTTTGTGAAAGACAGTCAGCCCTGTTTCTATGCGGATTTTCGAAAAGTCGGCGGCGGCAATTATGTTTGTCATCTGCGTTTTCCCGAAGCCCGGCGAGCAGGTCATCCATCAGGCTTTGTGACAGAACTTTCACCCACCGTCGGGCCGTTCCCGCCATCGGGATTACTTCAACCCCGACGGTCAAAGGCCATCACGGGTGGGCTTCCGAAAAAAGTACAATGGCAGCGATGAAACGATGATTCTCCAAACCGTTAAAGGCTCGTTCGCACCCTGCTGCGTTTGCTTTTCAGAACGGCAGGATTTTTTAGAAGAAGAGAGAATTACAAAACAGGTACCGAAAAGCAAATGAACGGATCTTTGTGCCGGGCAGTATTGCCGGGCAAAACGATTGCAAAGCCCGAACCGCAGCACGGGAGAATGCATCCTATGCAATGCATACGGGATCGGTTCCGCATTTGGGAGATTGAAATGAACATTTTACACCTGAAATATGTGATCAGCATCGCGGAGAACGGCTCCATCAACAAAGCGGCAGAGGAACTGCACGTGGCGCAGCCAAATTTGAGCCGGGTAGTCAAGGAAATGGAGGCCGATCTGGGCATCCGCTTTTTTCACCGTTCTTCCAAGGGCATGCTGCTGACTCCGGACGGTGAACTGTTCGTCAATCAGGCCCGGAAGATCCTGGAGCAGATAGACGAAATGGAAAACCTGTATAAAGAGAAAAAGGCGGGCAAACAGGGTTTTTCCATTTCTGTGCCGCGGGCCAGTTATATTTCGGACGCGTTTGCCGCTTTCTCCAAAACCCTGGGAAAAGAAAAAGTGGAAATCTTTTATCAGGAGACCAACGCGCTGCAGGCATTGAAAAACATCCTGGAAGTCGGATACAACCTGGGTATCATCCGTTATGCGGCCGGCTATGATAAATATTTCAAGCAAATGATGACGGAGAAAGGGCTGAAAGGCGAGATCGTCGCGGAGTTCAAATATGTGCTGGTGATGCGGGAAGACTGCGGTTTGGCAAAGACGGAAACGATCCGTTTTTCGTATCTGCAGCAATATATACAGATCGCTCATGCCGATCCTTATGTGCCATCCCTCCCGCTTTCCGCCGTGAGAAATGAAGAACTGCCGCAAACACCGCGGCGCATTTTCGTGTTTGAACGTGGAAGCCAGTTGGATCTTCTTTCCGAAAACCCGGAAACCTTTATGTGGGTCTCTCCCCTGCCGGAGCGGCTTTTGCGGCAGTTTCACCTGGTTCAGAGGGAATGCGCCGAAAACCAGCGGGTATACCGGGATATGCTGATCCATCGGCAGGATTATCAGCTGACCGAGCTTGATAAGCGTTTTATCACGGAACTGACCCAGTCCAAGCGCGCCTGCATCACAAGAAAAAAGTAACAGGAATATCCTTTCATTGGGGCTTTAATGTCAAATCCGGCTGCAAAGCTTCTTTTTTTGACATATTTTGAACATGCATTATCGATTGTGATATATCGATTATACTGTTTTGGTAATTTGCAATGGGCGGGCAATTCGATATAATGTATATCGAAAGGAGGATGAGCCTTTGCAGAGTACGCTTTCAAAAGCGACACTGGGACGATTGCCCATGTATTTACGGTTTATCCGCAGGATGAATGCCGAGAATGTTTCCGCCACGCAGATCGCCAGGGGATTGGGGCTTGGCGAGGTTCAGGTGCGCAAGGACCTGGCAAGCGTCTGTGCTGCAGGGCTTCCCAAGGTGGGATATCCGTTGTCGGCCCTTCGCAGGGATATGGAAAAGGCGCTGGGAGTGGGAGTACCCGTCCCCGCAGTGATCGTCGCGCCGGCAAACTGGGCTCAGCCCTGATGGATTATGACGGGTTTACGGATTACGGCGTGGAAATCACCGCAGCCTTTGACCGCACCCCATCCGGTGTTCCGCTTCACGGACATTCGCCTGTTTATCCGATGGATCAGCTTGCTGCGTTTTGCGCCGCTCATCATATACAGACAGGTATCCTGACGGTCCCGGCGGAATCGGCGCAATCCGCAGCGGACGAAATGACCGCAGCCGGCCTTACAGCGATCCTGAATTTTGCGCCTTATCCCATCAAAGTCCCGTCCCATGTGACGGTGCATCCGGTCAATATTGCTTTATGCCTGGCTTATCTCCATCTGGCGGCCAGTGAAACAGGAAAACAGGAAAAGGAGGAACAATATGGTAACCAAAGAATTTGACATGGTGGACAGCGTGAAAGCGCTGGAGGCAGCCATCACACGGGTGCGCGCCGCACAGAAAGTCTTCGCCGCCTTTACCCAGGAGCAGGTGGACAAGATCTTTCTGGCGGCGGCCACGGCAGCCAATCAGGCCCGTGTTTCCCTGGCCAAGATGGCCGTAGAGGAAACCGGCATGGGTGTGGTGGAGGACAAAGTGATCAAGAACCACTATGCCAGCGAATACATCTATAACGCCTATCGTGATACCAAAACCTGCGGCGTGATCGAAGAAGACAAAGCTTACGGCATAAAGAAGATCGCCGAGCCCATCGGTGTGGTGGCAGCGGTGATCCCCACCACCAACCCCACCTCTACCGCTATATTCAAGGCATTGATCTGCCTTAAAACCCGCAACGGCATCATTTTCAGTCCCCATCCCCGCGCGAAGAAATCGACCATTGCCGCAGCCAAGGTGATTCTGGAGGCAGCGGTGAAGGCCGGCGCTCCGGAAGGTATCATCAATTGGATCGACGTTCCTTCCCTGGACATGACCAATACCCTGATGCGGGAAGCTGATATCATTCTGGCTACAGGCGGGCCCGGCATGGTGAAGGCTGCCTATTCCAGCGGCAAGCCCGCCCTGGGTGTAGGCGCCGGCAACGTGCCCGCCGTTATCGACGACAGCGCCAACCTTGTGCTGGCGGTCAATTCCATCATTCATTCCAAGACCTTTGACAACGGTATGATCTGCGCGTCCGAGCAGAGCGTGATCGTTCTGGACAGCATTTATGAAACTGTCAAGGCTGAATTTGCCAACCGGGGCTGCTGGTTCCTGAAAGGCGCGGAACTGGACAAGGTTAGGCGCACCATCCTGATCAATGGCGCTTTGAATGCCAGGATCGTTGGCCAGAGTGCCTGCAAGATCGCGGCGTTGGCTGGCGTTACCGTGCCGGAAGGAACCAAGGTGCTGATCGGCGAAGTGGAATCCGTCGAACTCACCGAGGAATTTGCCCATGAAAAGCTGAGCCCCGTACTGGCCATGTACCGTGCAAAAGACCTGGAGGACGCCTTCGGCAAGGCCGATAGGCTGATTGCAGACGGCGGCTATGGCCATACCGCTTCCCTGTACGTCGACACCCGGAAAAAGCCCGAGGTGCTGGATGCCTTCGCAGCCAGGATGAAGACCTGCCGCATCGTGGTGAACACTCCTTCTTCTCATGGCGGCATCGGCGACCTGTACAACTTCAAAATGGCTCCCTCCCTCACCCTGGGATGCGGCAGCTGGGGCGGCAACTCCGTGTCGGAAAACGTGGGTGTCAAGCACCTGCTGAATATCAAAACCGTGGCCGAAAGGAGAGAGAACATGCTGTGGTTCCGGGCGCCGGAAAAGGTGTACATCAAGAAGGGCTGCCTGCCGGTGGCGTTGGATGAATTAAAGCACGTGATGGATAAGAAGAAGGCCTTCATCGTCACTGATACGTTTCTCTACCAGAACGGCAGCACCGCGCCTATTACCCGAAAACTGGATGAACTTGGCATCCGGCACGCCACCTTCTTTGACGTGGCCCCCGATCCCACCCTGGCCTGCGCCAAGGCAGGCGCGGAGCAGATGCGCCTGTTCCAGCCCGACGTGATCATCGCCCTGGGCGGCGGCAGTGCTATGGACGCAGCCAAGATCATGTGGGTACTGTACGAGCATCCGGAAGTGGATTTCCAGGATATGGCCATGCGGTTTATGGACATCCGCAAGCGCGTGTATACTTTCCCGAAGATGGGCGAAAAGGCCTGCTTCATTGCCATCCCAACCTCCGCCGGCACCGGCAGCGAGGTGACGCCTTTCGCAGTCATCACCGATGAACAGAGCGGCGTCAAATACCCCCTGGCGGATTATGCGCTTATGCCGAACATGGCGATCATTGATACCGACTTCCACATGACCGCCCCCAAAGGCCTGACCGCCGCCAGCGGTATCGACGCTGTGACCCACGCCCTGGAAGCCTACGCTTCCATGATGGCCACGGATTACACCGACGGCCTGGCGATCAAAGCGCTGCAAACCATTTTTGAGTACCTGCCGCGGGCGTATGACAACGGCCTGACCGATGTGGAAGCCCGTGAAAAGATGGCTAACGCCGCCACCATGGCAGGCATGGCCTTCGCCAACGCTTTCCTGGGCGTATGCCATTCCATGGCCCACAAACTGGGTGCGTTCCATCATATCGCCCACGGCGTGGCAAACGCCCTGATGATCGAGGAAGTACTGCGCTTTAACGCCGCAGAAGCCCCCGCCAAGATGGGCACCTTCCCGCAGTACGATCATCCCCGCACCCTGCGCCGCTACGCGGAAGTGGCTGAAGCGCTGGGAGTCCGTGGTGACACTGACCAGGAAAAACTGGAAGGGCTGATCAGGATGATCAACGACCTGAAGGCCTATGTGGGCATCAAACCCACCATTCGGGATTATGTGGCGGATGAACAGGACTTCCTGAACCGCCTGGACGACATGGTGGAGCAAGCCTTCGACGACCAGTGCACCGGTGCCAACCCGCGCTATCCCCTCATGAGCGAGATCAAGCAGATGTACCTGAACGCTTATTACGGTGAAAAACACTTTACCGAAACTCCCAAGCCCACGGCGGACGACCTCGGCGCTGTGCAGGACGATGCCGTAAAGAAGGTTTACCGTACCGGACGGAAAATGTGAGAAGGAGGAGAAGAACATGAATTTGGATCGCGTCATTGCCGTACGCAACGCCAAGACCATCTATCGGGACGGCGACCAGTGCGTGAAGGTGTTTAACGAAGGCTATTCCAAAGCAGACATCCTCAACGAAGCGCTGAACCAGGCGCGTATTGAAGAAACCGGACTGCATATTCCGAAGATCCTTGGCGTCACCATGATCGAAGGAAAGTGGGCCATTCTCTCCGAGTTCATTCCCGGCAAAACCATGTCCCAGCTGATGAAGGAAGACCCGGACAATAAGTCAAAATATTTAAATCAGTTTGTGGATATCCAGATGGAAGTGCAGAGCAAGACCTGCCCCATGCTGAACCGTCTCAAGGACAAAATGAGCCGCAAGATCAGCCAGGCCGATCTGGACGCAACCACCCGTTATGATCTTCATGCCCGTTTGGAAGGCATGCCAACCCATAACAAGGTATGCCACGGCGATTTCTGGCCCTCCAACGTGATCATACGCGAAGACGGTACGCCCTTCATCATCGACTGGAGCCATGTGACCCAGGGCAATGCATCCGCCGATGTGGCCCGCACCTATCTGCTGTTCTGGCTGAACGGCGATATCGAAGGTGCCAGGGAATATCTGAACCTGTTCTGTCAAAAGAGCGGAACACCGATGCAGTATGTGCAGAAGTGGATGCCTATCGTAGCGGCCAGCCAGTCCGTCAAAGGCAACGAAAAGGAGCGGGAATTCCTGCTTTCCTGGGCCAGCGTGGTTGAATACCATTAAGGAAACGAACACATATTGTTCGGTTGTTCCCGCAGCATCAGGGGTCCCCGCCCACGCGGCAGAACAGCTGCAGGCATATAATACCGAAGCCCCTGAAACGCTCAGAACTGCGTTTCAGGGGCTCCTTTGTTTTGTCAGTCCCAGCAAAATTTCCCGGTGTTACTTTGGCCAGGTCATAAGTGCCGTCTCCCATTGCCTCCGTGGAGGGATCAAACATCTGTAGATTATTCCGGCTGCAATACCGCCGCTATGCATATTAATCCTCATGTCGGTGTGGTACCGGCACTAATAGACTATGAAAGTTCGCCGCAGAATTGAACTTTCACACTATTATCCCGGTGTCCGAAGCTGCCAACAAAACAGAAGCCTGCCCATGCCTTGCATCTTACATCCGAAATGCCGGGAAAAAGATCTTTATTGTCAGTCCGTTTGTATAAGAAATCCGTACCGGCCGGCTGTTTCATGCGTTCAAAAACGCCGGAGATCATGATTGCAGCGGTTTCGTTATTTTATTATTTTATGGGGCCTTTGTATTCCAGGCACATCATTGTCAGATCGTCGAACTGTTCGGCCTCGCCGACGAAAGCGTCCACGGTGTCCCGCATCGTTTGGATGATCTCCTTGGGGCTGCCTTCCCCGCAGGTGTTCAGCGCCGCCACCGTGCGGTTGATCCCAAACATGGCGCCGTTCTCCGCGGTGGCTTCCGTAACACCGTCCGTGTAGACGAAGATCTTGTCCCCGGGCTCCAGCTGCACTCTGTATTCCCTGTAGCGAATGCCCGACATTCCGCCGATGACAAAGCCGTGTTTATCTTTATAAAGATCAAAATAGCTGCCGTTCTTCCTGATCACCGGGAATTCATGCCCTGCGTTAGCGGCATTCAGGATGCCGGTGGATATCTCCAGGATACCGAGCCAGACAGTGACGAACATTTTTGCCTCATTGTCTTTAATCAGTACTTCGTTTGTCTTCTGCAAAGCCTGGCTTACCTCGGGCTGAGTTCTTACTGATTCTTCCAGCATTCGTTTGGCGACCATCATGAACATGGCTGCCGGGATGCCTTTTCCGCTGACATCTGCGATGAGCAGGCACAGATGATCGTCGTCGATAAAAAAGAAGTCATAGAAATCTCCGCCGACGTCACGCGCCGGATCCATGGAAGCAAAAAGGTCGATCTCCTTCCGGTCCGGGAAAGGCGGGAACATATGAGGCAGGGCGTTCCGCTGTATCTCCCTGGCCATGCTCAGTTCCTGGATCATCCGTTCCCGTTCTTTCTTCTGGTTTTCCAGTTCCATCTGTTCCCGCTCCATCCGGCGGATGGTATCCATCTGCCGGTTCAGGGCAATGCGGGTCCGGTTGATCTCCTGCTGCATCTGCAGGAATTCCTCAATGGAGGTGGGTTCAAAGGTCTCGGATTCCAGATCGCCCTGTCCCATGCGGATGATCCCCTTCTGCAGCGAGCGGAACTGGCGCATGAACCTTTTTAGCCACAGCTCGTAGATGACCAGCGCGACCAGGAAAACCAGCCCACCGAAGATGGCCACCGAACGTCGAACATCGTTGGCCACCTGCTCATGGTTTTCCATGGACACCTCCCGGACCAGCACCCAGCCGGTGGAAGCCACCGTCATGGAGAAGGTGCAGAATGGACGGCCGTTCTCATCGTACAGGTAATTTCCGCTGTTGCTTTCATTGATAAGCAGATCCGCATCCCGGCACGCATCCCCGCCCATATGGAAGATCTCGGCGTGATCCGCGGTAAACAGATGCCAGGTGCTGTTTGCATCCTGCAGCGCGGCAAACAGATCGTCAAAAACAGCTTCATCCATCAGCATCATGGCGTAGCACTCGTCGTAGCGGACATCCACGGTTTTCCAGGCCGCGATAACCATGCTTTTCATCGTATTGCTGTTTTCAAATCCATAGATAACGGAAGCGCTGATCGGGCCGACCCACACCGTCTGTCCAAGCGGCGTTCCCAGAATCTGTGTTTTCATATCCCTGGGGAGCGGGTTTTCCTCCGGCCTGTCATAAAAGATGTTTCCTTCCGGAAGCACACCGAACAGGCTCCCGTCCTTCCGCATGAAAAGCAGGCCGTAGATGCTGTCGTACCGGGTGATCGCCGACCGCAGGTAATCCCGACAGTCCATTCTTCCGTGGAGCATTTTCGCCATGGAGTCGTAGTCATATCTCAGATAGGATGCCAACCGGTCATCCATCATGATGCTCCTGACCGTACTGATATTTGTGTTGGCGATCTGTGTGATGGAACGGGAGATCGTTTCAAAGCTGCCGGCGTTCACTTCCTGCTCCTGACTGAGGATCCTGCCGATGTACGCGCGGGAAAACAGCACGGTGAGCAGGATGACGATAAACAGGGTCATCGCGACCACCGGCAGAAGCATGCGCAGTCGAAGTGTTTTCAGCTTGCGCTTCATTGAACCGTCATCCCCCCGTACTGTCTTACTGGAAACGTTCGTACTGTTCCGGAGTATAGGGCTCGATCCCGTTGGCGATCTGTGCTTCCCGGACCAGCGGAACAATGACGGCCGCAGCGGCATTCCACTTTTCCCGGTAGGCCCGGAATACTTTCGGTTCGCCCAGACTTAAGATCTTCCGAATGGTCTCATCCCGTATCTCCGCATATTCCTTGTCCGTTCCGGCCAGGATCAGATCCAGCTGAACTTCTTCCAGGATCGCGTCCGCTTCGGACAGGATCTGGAGGTGTTTCCGGTCCAGACTGCTCATACAGGAAGTGATCGCTTCGCCGCAGTCGTTGCGAAAGTCCAGCCCTCCGGCCCGGTAGAAAGCATCCGTGGGCAGTTCCACCCCGTAATGCTCGCACATATCCAGGTAGATGGGGTTAGTCATGGTGGCCGCCGTGTACTCCCGGGAGATGGTGGCGAAATCGATCAGGTAGCCGTCCGGATGCTTCATGTTGTCGCGAAGCAAAGGCCAGTTTGTCGGCATTTTGTCGAAGCTGCCCCACCTGACAAAATAATTGTCCGGGGAAGCGTTTCCCGCTTTGTAGGCGTCCATCTGTTCCTGGCCGTACCCGGTCATCCGCGGTACGCCGTCCTCATCATAATCCCAGGTCACACCCTGCTCGCCCAGGGTCATCACCCGTACGATATCCGGATCAGCCATGCAGTTGAACAGCCTCAGGGCGGCTTCCACTTGCTGCGTATTGGCCGAGATAAACCACATATAGCCGGAACCGTTGCCCAGCAGCTGATAGACGTTGGTATAGTAATTGGCGGCGGCCGTCGGGACCGTGGCATATCCGGCAAGGGTTTCCGGATCCTTTTTGATGCTCTCCTTGTACAGTTCGCTCCTGACGCTGTGCAGCCCAAGATACTGCCCGCGGGCGCACTTGGCATGGTATTGTTCCGAAGTCTGGGTGAAAATGTCTATATCATAGGAACCGTCCGCCGCTCCTGCCCGGTAAAGCTTGTTGTGCCAGGCCTTGTTAGCCCACCACATGGAATGCGCGGGATCCGTATAGCCGTCATAGATCTCATTCGTGAAGATATTGTTCTGATATTTATATGCCACCCAGTAATCCAGGCTGAGCTCGGACCTGAAAGCAGTATCATACCCCGAAAAGTTGCTGGTCCCGTACAGATAAGTCGGATAGCCATCCTCCGTAAAGGGGTGGTTTGCGTGCATCTGCTTAAGTACGTTCAGATAATCATCCTCATTGTTGATGGGAGGGTAGCCCAGTTCGCTGTAATAATCCCAGCGGACGATATAACCGCGCTGGCTGGTCTCATTGTTGAACCCGACGCCGTTGTAGCCGATCTTAGCGGGAAAAAAGTAAAACCCATCCCCTTCATTGCCGAACTGCTTCAGCACATCGCACGTTATCCCGAGTTCCCCTTTCAGAAGATTCGGGGCGAATTCCTCCAGGTAGGGAGCCGCATTCAGCGCCAGGCCGTTTTCCAGGATCGTAGCAAGATTGTTCTGTGTGGCGACGATATCCGGCAGGCTGCCGCTGGACAAGGCGGAGGCGTATTCCTCCGGCGTCATATATACATACCGGATCTCCACTCCCGCTTGCTCCGACACATACTGCCACATGCCTCTATTAGGATCAAAGCGGCTGCCTGAGCGAGTCGTTGAGTCGCCGATCGTAAGTATAACACGGTCTTCGGCAATAACGGAACATTGCAGCAGGAACAAAACCCAAAAAGCTGTCAGTGCGAGCAAAAGAATCCGCTTCATAATCTTTCATCCTCATGGTCACCAGGTATGTAAGATCAGTCTCAATGATTATACGAGAATTACGGGGTAATTTCAATATCCGAACTACGCAGTTCTCCGGCAGCCCGCATACACGCGATTAAAAAGGTCCGCTGTAAAAAAGAAAATCCTGATGCCGGGCCGTCCGTTTTTGTGCATGCAGCCGGGTTTTTGAAAAACAGGTTCCTCTTTTTCTGGCTGACGGCCGCTTTGTGTGATATACTGACTGTGCAACACCTTTCTGATCAAAACCATACTGTCAGGAGGAGATTATTGTGAGTATTCCCAAGTCAATGAAGGAAAAATACGATCAGATCGCTCCTTTGATCTCGGATTTCTGTCGTCAGCATCTGAGCGGCGAATATGAAACGCTGTGTCTCAGCCTTCTTGAGAAGCTGTGCCGAAAGCGTCCTTCGCCGCTTTTGACCAGCCGGGCCAACACATGGGCAGCCGGTATCGTCTATGCGATCGCTGCGAATAATTTCATCTTTGACAGATCACAGCCGATCCACATGACCGCCGAAGAATTGTCGTCGCCCTTTGGTCTGGCAAAATCCACAGTTGCGAACAAGGCGGCGGAGATCACGCGCATGTGCGGCATCGGACGCTTTGATGCCCAATGGATGCTGCCTGAGCTCGTGGCTTCCTCCCCCATGGTTTGGTTTGTTGAAGTCAATGGCATTCTGATGGATATGCGCGATGCGCCTGTCGAACTCCAGATAGCGGCATATGAGCGGGGATTCATTCCCTATGTTCCTGCGCTGCGGCAAAACGATCAGGTCCGGGAAACCGGTAAGGCCGACCCTCAGCCGGCGCCTGCACCGGAAAATAATTCCGGGGAACCTGCGGACGCGGATCCGGCCCCTCCCAAACCGGAAGATTTTTCGGACATTTATCAAACCTTTGGAGCAGAGTGATATGCCTTCTGTGATCGAAAAGTAGAATCCGAATCCAAATTCAGGTCCCCGTCCGATCCGGGAAACATGCCATGATCACTTTCGCAGTTTTTTGTTCAGTCTGTTCTCCGGTACAGATAGTATATCCAGTTCCTGCCTTCAAAAAACATGGAAGCTTCGTCCACCAGCTGATAAGCTCCGCCGCTTTTGAGTTTCCCGGATCGGGTAATGACAAAAGCCGTCTTTCCCTGCCGGATGCTGTCCTGCATGGATCCCTCCATCTCCTTCAGATCGATGTTCAGGGTACAGAAAAAGGGATCGGAAGGAAGTACCCCGGCAGCAAAATAAAAACCACCGTCCAGGAATCCGTAATTGAGCATCGACCGGTCCTCGCTCTGCCGGATGATCTCAGCAAAGCGGTACTGCGGCATTTCTTCTTTCCGGACCTTCATCAGGTAGGTATTGGGACTTGACTTACAGGCGGCAAACAGGCCGGCCATAAGCAGAACGCAGCCCAAAGCAGCGGACACAGCCGTCCTGATCCCTGATTATCCTTTTTTTACAAGCCGGCCTGTCAGTGATACCGCTGCAGCCAGTCCCAGCGGCGCGAAAACTGCCATCACCAGGGCATAATAAGGATAACGGCGGCCGTTCCAGTAAGTGAAAATGAACAGGCCCACAGCGCTCAGTCCCGCTGCCAGCGCTTCCCAGCCGCGCTTTTTCAGGAAAACGGCCAACCAGACCAGTCCCAGTGCCCCGGGGACTGACCAGGGCAGATTATTGAGCAGATTGGGCAGCGGCGCGTCATAGTGACCGCCCTTGATATTCTGCGAATACTGGGAAAGGTTGTTGACAAAATATGCCTGCCACAGGTCAGTCAGAGCGCCTTTCAGCCCAAACCATCCAACAATGGCCGCGGTGAGCGCAAAGCATCCCAGCAGGAAAAACAGGATCAGGCGGGGCAGCAGCCGGATCCTGCCCATGCACAGATACCAGATCAGCACCGCGGCAGCCGATCCGGCAAACATACCGCAGAAAGTATACTTCGTCCAGAGTGCAGCCGCTGCACACAGGCCCAGTACAAACCCCTGACCGTCCGTAAGCGTTTTTTTTGCGTGCATCGCTTTAAGTACAATAAATAAACCGAGCGCCAGAACGGGCAGGAAAAACTCCTCCGCGCTCGCGCCATGGGAGAAAGCCGGTGTGATGGGGATCAGGCATGCCAGCAGCGCTGCGGACGGCCAGAAAGCATGCTCCTGATCCGAAATGATCTCCGCGATGCGGCCGCCCAGATACAGAAAGCAGGCGAAACACAGCCCTTCCAGCAGGTATACGCCCAGGAAGGAGGATTCCGAGATCTGCCCTGCCAGGGCAAACAGATAATAGATCAGCGGGCCCTTCTGTTCATACAGATCCCGGTATGGGACCAGCCCATGCAGGATCCCCCTGCCCACCGTGAAAAAGCAGTTGACATCCACCCAATCATTCATGGGATACAGAAAAGAACTCTTGGAGCATACGGCCAGCACACTGAAAGAAGCCGTACAGGCAAAAAGAAAACGCCAAAGGCTTCGGCTGTGCTCACGAAAAAAAGCGGTAATTTGTTTATTCAAGAAGGATTGCCTCCTTTGGGCAGCTTACAGGTCAACACCAGGCGGCTGCCTTCCATGACAGCTGAAATGCTTCCGCCGTGTTTTTCTGTAATCGCGGCGGCGATCGCCAGGCCGATCCCGGATCCGCTCTGCTTATCCTTGCTGCGGGACAGATCAACACGATAGAAACGGTCAAACAGCCGCCGGCACTGTTCTTCAGTCAGGGGTTGGGGCACGTCATTTTTTACCGTCAGCAGTGCATAGCGTCCTTCAACGCGGGCACGCAACTGAATGTTCCCTTCCGGCGAGGCATATTTGACGGCGTTATCCAGCAGGATGGAAAGCAGCCTCTGAACGGAAGCCCGGTCGCCCCGGATGCACAGGCTTTCGTCGCTTTCCGCAGTCATGGTTTTTCCCTGGTATTCGGCCATTGCGATAAAAGGTTCGGATACTTCCCGGAGGAGCGGGGCAGCAGGGATCGTATCCATCACAAGCGGCGCGTTTTCCTCCTCCATGCGGGACAGGTAGACCAGTTCGTCCACCAAATGCCGCAGCTGTGACGTCTGCCGCTGTGTGCTCCTGACCCACGGACTGTCCGGCTGTTCCATCTGCTCAAGTTCCATGTTCGCAGAGATCACGGTCAGCGGCGTTTTCAGTTCATGGCTGGCGTTTGTGATGAACTGTTTCTGCTGCTCCATGTTCCGGATCGTGGGTTCGATGGCTTTCCTGCTGGCCAGCGTCACAAACAGCCAGGCCAGCAGGATACCGCCCAGGCACGCGAGACCCGAGATCCATGCCAGCATCCGGACCGCAGAGAGTTTGGTCTCGCAGTTCAGAAAGATAAGCGTCTGCCCGCCCCGGGGATCGTCCCGAATGATATACAGGTAATCCTGCAGGTATGCAGACCGTACGCTGCTTTGAGATACAGCTTTCGTCACCAGAGCTTGAGCCGCCCGCTCGTCAAGATCGGAAATATTCGCAAGATTGATATTTCGCAGGTTTCCATCCTGATCGAGAAAAGCAGAAAACCACCTGGATTCACTGACCAGGCTGCGGGCATGCCTGTTTCTTCCATCCATTCGTCCGCCCATGTCCTCACGGCTCAGGGTGCTGTTTTCCGAAAGAAAAGAGAGTGTTTCGTGAAGCTCTCTTTGAACGCTGAGCCAGTTGGCAGCGTTGACGATCCCGACGACCGTCACCATGGCCACCGTCAGTACCGCCAGGGCAATACGGATGAAGCGCTGCTGCAGTTTCTTGATCATACTTTTTTCTCCAGCGAATAGCCTGTTCCCCGGTGTACCTGTATTTCCGCATTCGTTTCCAGCTCCGCCAGTTTCTTGCGCAGGGTGGAAATATTGACCCACACCACATTGATCTCGGCTTCGGCATCCCAGCCCCAGACTTTGTCCATCAACTGCTGCACGGAGAAGAGAATGTGAGGATTCTCCATGAACAGTGCCATCATCTGATAGGTCTTTCCAACAAGGCGCACCATTCGGTCACCGCAGCGCAGTTCATTGGTGCTCTTGTCAAGTGACAGGTCATAAAAGGTGATGATATCAGGCACCCAGGCTTCCCGCCTGCGAAGCATGGCCCGAACCCGAGCGAGCAGTTCCTGCGCGTCAAAAGGCTTGGGAAGGTAATCGTCCGCGCCGGCGTCCAGGCCTGTGACCCGGTCCTCGACGGCATCCCGGGCAGTCAGGAGCAGGCAAGGGGTTTTTATACCCTCTGCCCGCAAGCGCCGAAGCGTTTCCACTCCGTCCCTCCGGGGCATCATCCAGTCCAATATGATGCCGTCATAGGTCCCGGTCTGCGCGCAGCTTAAAGCATCTTCGCCGTCAAACACAGCGTCCACCTGATAGCCTGAACGGGTCAAAAGCGTTTTGACCGCGCTGTTCAGGTCCCGTTCATCCTCGGCAAATAAGATCCGCATCGTTCATCACCCATGTATTATCATACCAGAATTTCATGTGAATTGTCATGCATCAGATCGCTCTGTTTCCGGCCTGTCCTCCGGGGTCTTCCCGATCTTGACGCAACGCATTTTTCCTTCCTCATTGCCCTTTCCGGCCATGGCCATGGCCTTCACTATTGGTATACGGTCCGCTGCCGGGAGCATTTTCGGTGGCTGAACTGACGCTATCCGCCGAGGTGCCGCTTTCGATCATCCGGCTTCCGACCAGAAGAGTAAAATCGCTGCCGTCAGCAAGTACTGAGGAGGATACCGTCAAAGCGCCGAAAGCGTTCTCCGGGGTGAATGCCCCGATCATGCCGCCATTCTTGTCTGTCAGGGTAATTGTTTCGCCGGCTTCACCGGGGGCAGAAAAGGTGAATGTCTTCAGACCGGAAAGCCCTGCGCCGCCGCGTCCACGGCTGCCGCCGACGCCTGCTGTCGCCGTGATCAGCGTACCTCCGGTGATCGTGCCGCTGCCGTTGAAGTCAATGGGACCTTCCATGCCGGTACCGGCCGTCCAAAGGCCGGTCATGCCGCCGGTGACGGCAATGCTGCCGTTGCTGTCCAGACCGTCGCCGCCTGCAGTAACTGCGATCGTGCCGCCGGTGATCGTCAGCATTCCACTGTCTCCGGACGCAGCATATCCGCCCCGGCCCCAGCCGCCAAAACCCGAACCGTCGCTGCCGCCGGAAGCATTGATGCCGTCATCGGAGGAGATGATACGAATGTCGCCGCCGCTCACCGTGACATTCCTGCCCTCAATTCCCTCGTAACACTGCGTGATCCCGATAACTCCCCCGTTCACGGACATTTCCATATCCGCATGCATGCCGTCATCGCCGGACTTTATTTCAAAAGTACCGCCGTTCACTATCACGTTTACACCGTGCAAACCGTCATCCGCGCAATCAAAGACGTATGCGCCGCCCAGCACTGTCAGATCAGATGCTGCCTTCGCCGCCTTCCGCGACATACCATTGTCCGCATCATCGGCCGCGCCGAACCCGTCGTCCGTGCGTCCCCGGGTGCCAAAGCCGCCTCTAAGGTTGGCTGAAGCCCTCACTGTCCCGGCACCGCCGCCGGCCTTCACCGTCACGGAACCGCCGGCCAGCACCATCCAGCCTTTTCCTTCCGCATCCGTCCGGGTCGTCGCAAGGCCGTCCCCGCCCGATGTGATGTTCAGCGTGCCGGAGAGCACCAGCAGGGAATTTCTGCTTCGAATGCCGTCCGTTACGGCAGTTACAGTGATATTCCCGTTGGCAATGACAAGATCGGCCTTGCTCTGGATGCCGTGTTTCCGGGTGCCGTTGGCGATCAGGGTGCCGGTGCCGTTGATGGACAGGTCGTCCTCGGCGTACAGCGCAGCGCCAATGGTATCATCTTCATCGGTGATCATGGGGCCATCCGTCAGTGTATTCACAGTCCCCTCCGCCAGGGTAATGATCAGTTTGTCTGACTGAGTCTCATAGATCGCGGGACCGCTGGAGGCGGTGATCGTCACGCCGTTCAGGATCAAACGCACCTTGTCATCCTTCGGCGCCTCGACAAGGATCTGCCCGTTCAGCGTGCCCGTCAAAACATAATCTCCCTTCCCGCTGATGGTCACGATACCGTCGTGTACAGAATCCAGATCTATCGGCTGCGCATCGTCCGAACTCCAGGTATCATCCACATCTTTATTCTTGTACAGGGCACTTACATCCGCCGCTCCTTCTGCGGCAGCGGCAGGGAACAGGGATCCGAGAAGCAGGGATAACATGAGCAGAACAGAAAATACGGGCTTCAGCTTCATGGTGTTATTCTCCTTCCTTCCAGTGAAGTATGCTTTGAGCGATCCCGCTTAAGCACAGAGCGCCCAGCAGCCATCGCGAAATACTGTTGTCGACAAAGTTCATCAGGGGGTTGAACCGGTCAAGGATCAGGAAAACGGTAAAAACCAGGGAAAGGATCACCGTCAGATGGCTTGAGAACACCCGCGCTTTATTCATGATCGTTCACCTCCGTAATCAGCAGCGCATCGCTGCTTTCCCGTCCGCCGCCGGACGGAACGTTGATGACCTCGCTCTGCCAGACCATTACAGACGAGTTTCCGCCATCCAGGTTGTAGGCGGCCGCGCAGCCGAGGTCATGGAACAGCCGGCTCAGTGCCGGCAGGGTGATACCCGCCGATTCCCCTCGGCCGTCCACGACCACCAGGCAGTAGTGGCCGGGCTCATAGTAGCCGATCGCAGTCCGCGGATTGGCCGAGATAATGCGGCTGCTGCTCGCAAATGCCGTCAGCACACTTCCGTCAGTATCCAGAAGAGCAGGTCCGAAAGTCCATGCCTGCCAGGCTCCGTCCCGGATAGCGTCCTCCACCGAGAAAGAAGTCCCCGGCATCACCCGCATGGTGCCGTCATAGTAGAGCACGCATACGTCGCAATCGGTAGGATTGGCCCGGTAGATGACCCCGTTGCGGATCACCACGCCTTCATTCGTGTTTCCGTAATAATCACCGTTTACCGCTACCAGGGCGTTGTTCAGCATCGCCATGTCCGCGATGCTGTCCCGGAAGCCGGAACCATAGGTGTTCCGGGCCAGTGCAGACCGGAAGCAGGTAATGTCCCGCAGATAGATGTCAGCCAGGTAGTAGGTGATCCGGCCCAGGGTCTCCTCCGTGACGGTAATGGAGATATCCGGACTGGAGTAGCTGTTCTCCGTAACGGCGACGGCCTCCGCGTACTTTTCAGCAAATTTATAACAGATCGGTGTACCTTCCGTTTCCGGGACCGCCCCGCCGCTTTCTTCCGTCAGCGAACTGCCGCCTTTCCCGTTCGAACCGATGCTGTTTCCCCTGCTTCCATTGCTTTGTCCGCCTCCTTTGGCCGACAGCGCAGGAGCATCGCTCATACCGGCGGACGCGATCAGCATGGCATCCTCCGGCAGCACCCGGCCGGAGCCGCCGTTATCCGTGTCATCAGTCCGATACGGATTACTGATCACGATCCCCAGGCTTTGCTGCCGCCGCGGCAGCACGTGATGAAACAGTGCAAAGACCGTAAGAGCCAATCCGGTACAAACAAGATCGATCAGAATATTTCGTATTATACGGTGTCCCATCAAATTCTTCCTCCTTCATCGGGTGCGTTCTTCCTTCCGACACCGATAAAATAACACCGCTGATTAAAACGAAATTAAAATCAGCGGCGCCGGTTTGTAAACAATTGATGAAGTCCCCGTATAAAACCAAAGAGCCTTTCTCGCATCCCTTTTGCGCCATTGAGCATTTTCGGGAATACAGCGCGAATGCCGTTCGGAAAATCATCTGAGGACATGCCAGACCACCGGATCGGCAAATCCACAGGAAATGTAAAGGGCAAGCGGATCGCAGGGATTGTTCAAACTGCCTGAAACCGTAACAAAATCGGCTCTGTCCCGCATCCGGCGGAGCAGTTCGCAGACGATATACCGTCCCAGCCCCTGCCTTCTGTAACCCGGGGAAACCTGGATCCATTCAAGGGTCCCTTCCCTGACGACAGGATCAACTTCCGCAATGCCGGACGCGGCGATCTCTCCGTTTGATGTGTCAATGACCGCAATACACAGATCAGGGGCCCCTGTAAAGGCACGCAGATCATCCCCGGACAGGCGTTCTTCCGTATAGCACCAGCTGATATGACGTGACATATCGTCTGCTCCGCAGCGGATCAGTTTATATTTCGACGGTAGTTCCTCCCGTTTGATATCCCGGAGACGGTGGATCACTTTAAAGTACGGTTCGTCGGTGCCATCGCATTTGGCGGGATCAAACTGATCTTCCCGTAACACCGCTACATTTTCGGGAACTGCAAACCGCTTCGTTTTCCGGAACGAAAGTGAAGACGCCCCGCAGGGATCGGCAAGGTACAATTCCCGTTCCAGGACATCCGCATACTGCTGGACAACGGGTCCCAGTTCCTTCAGCCACTGTTTTACATCGTCACGGTCTTTGTAAGCCATCGGATCCCGCCGTACTTTATGGGCTTTCCTTAACGGCTCGTCGTCGTCAAATATGCCTTCCGATAATGCCCAGACCCCTGCCCGTGTTTTCGCGATGACATCGTTATGCCTTAAGGTATAGACGCATCGGGCAATGTCCAGCAGCCAACCGCAGGAGTATAGCTTTTCATCAGTCTGTGCCGCAAACCGGCGGATGGATTCATAATGCTGCCTTACAGCCTCCCGCAGATCCGCGGCGGACGGTTCAGCAAAGATACTCCTGTCTTTTTCGCCGCGGACGGACCTGCCATATTTCGCTAGCTCATACAGCGAAAAAATGTCCTGATGATATTGTCCGGTGATCCTCTCGCCTGAAGTTCCCCAGTATACCAGCGTGGAAAACGAGCCTGAAAGATACTCATTTACATCTGCGATGATACCCTCAAAGGAACGATAATACGGATCATCCGGTTCCGTCTCAAGCATGGTCTGCCGCAGTCCGACCAACTGCTTAGCCTTCTTTTCCGTGATCCTGCCCCCGGTAAGGACCAGCAGATCGATATCGCTCCAGCCCAGCCTGAAATCGCCCAGAACAACGCTGCCGTACAGCCATATACTGTGGATTTTATCATCAAGTATGCCGCATATCCGGTCTGCCATTCTTTCAATGGACCGGTCCGGTTTCATCATCCGTCATCCAGCTTTCTTTAAGGGCCGGGGATCTCCGCTGCAGGAAACACCGGTCTCTGTTTTATTCATCATGCGCGTCCCGCCCTGTTTGATTTTATTACAATGACATATTACCATAAGGAAAAAAAATTGTCACTAAAAGCCTCGCCGGCAATTCCTTTCATCAATTTGTGCCTTGATTTTTCTTTCGATTTGACGTAATCTGTTCCCGTCCTGTCGTACCCGGAAGGTTTTTCCTTCCTCCACCGGTGCTCAGACATGCTGAGAGTGCGCCTTCTCCAATGCACGGCTCGCGTTACAGGATGAAAAGATACGGAGGTATTTTCAGTGAAAACACTTGGATACTATAATGGCAGATACGCCGAGATCGAGGATATGTCCATACCCATGACAGACCGCGCCTGCTGGTTCGGCGACGGCGTCTATGACGCCGGTCTGAGCCTAAAATATCATATGGTCTTCCTGGACGAACATATCGACCGGTTTTTCCGCAGCGCGGATCTGATGGAGATCCGGATCCCCGTCAGCAAAAAGGAACTGCATGATCTCATGTATTCCCTGATACACCGTCTCGATACCGGGGACCTGATGTACTATATCCAGGTGACCCGGGGATCGGGCATCCGGAACCATGTTTTTCCGAACTCCCCCGCAAACCTGTGGGTCACTTTCAAACCGGCGGAACTGGTGGACGGCTCCGTACCCGAAAAGATGATCACCCTGGAGGATACCCGTTTCTTCCACTGCAATATCAAAACGCTGAATCTGATCCCCTCCGTCATCGCCTCCCAGAGGGCCAGGGAAGCTGGCTGCGGAGAAGCGGTGCTGTACCGCCCCGGCGGAAGGGTCACGGAAGGGTCCCACAGCAACATCCATATCCTTAAGTCCGGAGAACTCCGGACAGCCCCGACTGACAACCTGATCCTTCCCGGCATCGCCCGGGCGCACCTGATCAAGGCCTGCCGGACGCTGAACATCCCGGTACGCGAAGAACCTTTCACCCTGGATGATCTGTTCTCCGCCGATGAGGTGCTGATGACGATGTCCAGCCATCCCTGCTGCCGCGCGGACACTATTGACGGGAAGCCGGTCGGCATGAAGGACGACAGAACCTTCCGGCTGCTGAGGGAACACCTTATCCGGGAATATTTATCGGACGGGCAGATTTGACGATCCGCGTTTTTTTCATGCGTTTCCGGGGCTGATTTTCATTATGCGTTGACAGACGTTCCCTTTTATATTAACATGAAAAGCGCTTTTCACCAGTGCCGGACGGTCACGATTTGATCACAGGAAGGAGGGATAAGCATGACCCGCCGCAAAAGGATATTCGCTGTTTGGCTGTGCCTTGTTTTTATGTTGGTCATGCTCGCTTCCTCCGCCCTCATTGTCCACGGGGCAGGCCACTGCTGCACAGGAGTCCATTGCCCTGTATGTCAGATGATCAGCGCGAACAGTCAGCTTATGCGTTTCCTTGGCGCGGCAGTGCTCGTGTCTGCCTTCTTTTTCAGTGTATCTGCCGACCGCCTTCCCTGGCGTGATGCTTTCCGTATTCCCGTACCCTCTTCCGGGACGCTTGTCAGTTTAAATATCCGGCTGAATGATTAACTGAAATCATCCAAATGGGAATCTCCGAATCCGGGGGTCTTTTTGCCGTTCGGCAAAGATCCCCGATTTGGGTTTCCTTTTTCTTTGGTGTCCAATTTCAGTTAATGATAACCGGAGGATAATAGAATGAGTAAAAAAATCATCTGTCTGGTCCTGTTCCTGGCGCTTGCCGCAGGCTTCCTGGCTCCCGTTTCTTTGGCGGACGAAAAAAAGATCAGCGTCGTTGCAACCATTTTCCCGATCTACGACTGGGTCCGGGAGATCGTCAGTGAAAATGATAACGTTCAGATCACGCTGCTGCTGGACAGCGGCGTTGACCTGCACAGCTATCAGCCCACTGCCGTGGATATCATGAAGATCGCCGCCTGCGATGTATTCATTTATGTCGGCGGAGAATCGGACGATTGGGTGGAAAACGTCCTGCGCGAGGCGGTCGCCCCCAACATGATCGTGATCGATCTATTGGAAGCCATGGGCGACGAAGTCAAGGCGGAAGAGATCATCGAAGGCATGGAACATGAGGATCACGACGAGGATGAACATGACCGAGGCGAACATGATGAAGACCATCATCACGAGCATGAAGACGAAGCGGACGAACACGTGTGGCTGAGCCTTCGCAATGCGCAAAAACTGGTGAACGTTATCTCTTCCCATCTGGCGGAAGCCGACCCTGCCCACGCCGAAAGCTATCGGGACAATGCATCGGCATATAACCAAAGGCTTTCGGAACTGGACCGGGAATATGAACAGGCCGTATCGGAAGCGGCTTTCCATACCATGCTGTTCGGCGACCGTTTTCCCTTCCGCTATATGGCAGATGACTACGGTCTGAGCTATTATGCCGCATTCTCCGGATGCTCCGCGGAAACGGAAGCCAGCTTCCAGACCGTGGTGTTCCTGGCACAGAAGACGGATGAGCTCGGATTGAAAACCGTTTTGACCATCGAAGGAACAGACCACCGGATCGCCGAGACCATCGTCGCAGCGACCGACGCAAAAGACCAGAAGATCTTGACGTTGGATTCCATGCAGGGATGTACGATGCGAGATGTGCGGGACGGCGTAACATACCTGTCCGTAATGCAGAAAAATCTGGAAGCCCTTAAACAGGCGCTCAACTGACCCGGTCATCGTCGGGCAGGGGGAAATAATCCCCCTGCCCGATCACATGCTCAGCCTTTTTCGTACGTCCGCTGAAAACCCCGGCTTGAACCGATGGTCCTCAAAACCGATCAGAAATGAGAAAAACAGGATTTAGTCAAAAATAATCATATAATCTTGTTTTTTCAGGTATTTGTCGTATAATTTCAATATCAGGACAAAAATGACCTCGCAGCCGATCCCGGGATATACATTACAAGGAGACAAGAATGATGAAAGTAACTGTCTGCATCGGTTCATCCTGCCATATCAAGGGGTCCCGCCCCGTGGTGGAGCAGCTGCAGGAACTGATCGCCAAAGAAGAACTGCAAGATAAGATCGAGCTGAGCGGATCCTTCTGTATGGGCAAATGCCGACAGGGCGTTTGCGTCACGGTGGACGGTGAGTTCTACTCCGTGTCGCCGGAAAGCGTACCGTCATTCTTTGAAAAAACCATTCTCCCCAAAATCGGCTGCCGGTCTGTTTGACGCTCTGTCGCCGGCGCGCCTGCCTGTCCTTTCGGAAATCATGCAAGGGGGTAAACAATGCCGAACTGTCTGACGCTGAAAAAATCCAACTGCAAAAACTGCTATAAGTGCATCCGTCATTGTCCGGTCAAGTCCATCCGCTTTTCCGGCAACCAGGCCCACATCATCGGCAACGAATGTATCCTGTGCGGGCACTGCTTTGTGGTCTGCCCCCAAAACGCCAAGGAGATCGTGGACGAAACCGAGAAAACGAAAGTCCTTATTCAAAGCGGCGATCCCGTGGTGGCGTCCCTGGCGCCCTCCTTTGTTGCCAACTATGAGGGCATCGGCATTGAAGCCATGAGGGAAGCCCTTAAAAAGCTGGGCTTTTACGACGTTGAGGAAACGGCCCTTGGCGCCACGCTGGTCAAGCGGGAGTACGACCGTATCCTCAGGGAAGAAGGCCGGGACGTGGTCATCACCTCCTGCTGCCATTCCGTCAATTTGCTGATCCAGAAATATTTTCCGCGGGTGCTTCCCTGTCTTGCGGACGTGCTGTCCCCCATGCAAGCCCACTGCGAGGATATCAAGAGGCGCATCCCGGGAGCAAAAACGGTATTTATCGGCCCCTGCGTTGCAAAAAAGGACGAGGCTGAATATTATGAAGGCATCGTGGACGCGGTGCTGACCTATGAAGAGCTGACCAACTGGCTCAAAAAGGAAGGCATAGAGATCAAACGCGAACAGCAGCCCGACGCAAACAGCCTTGCCCGTTTCTTCCCCACTACGGGCGGTATCCTGAAAACCATGGCCAAGGACGCGCCTGATTACACTTATATGGCGCTGGACGGGGTGGAAAACTGCATCGCCGCCCTGAAGGAGATCGACCAGGGGCGGATCCACCGCTGCTTCATCGAAATGAGCGCCTGCGTGGGCAGCTGTGCCGGCGGCCCTGTGATGGAAAAATACGGCCACAGTCCGCTCAAGGATCATCTGGCGGTGGCAAGGTATGCGGGCGACACGGATTTTAAGATCGCCCAGCCCGAAACCCGGCAGCTGCGCAAGCATTTCGAGCCCATCGACCAGCGGGCGCCCATGCCCGGTGAAACTGAGATCAGGGCGATCCTTCGGGAAATGGGCAAATTCAAACCCAGCCAGGAACTGAACTGCGGCTCCTGCGGCTACAACACCTGCCGTGAAAAGGCCATTGCCATTTACCAGGGCAAGGCGGACGTATCCATGTGCCTCCCCTACCTGATGGAAAAAGCGGAAAACGTCAACGATACCATCTCCCGCAACAGCCCAAACGGCATCATCATGCTTAACGACCAGCTGGAGGTACAGCAGATCAACCCCGCGGCGCTCAAGATCCTTAATCTGCGTTCCGAAAGCGCCGTCCTGGGCGACCAGGTAGTCCGCATCCTTGACCCCACCCCGTTCCTGAAGGTGAAAACCACAGGACGCGGCATCTTCCACCAGCGCAGCTACCTGGCTGAATACGGCTGCACCATACAACAGACCATCGTACCCGCCGAAGACGGAAGGATGCTGCTGTGCATCATGCGAGATGTAAGCGACGAAGAGGATGCCCGCCGCCAGAGGGAAGAGATCAGCCGCCAGACGGTGGAAGTTGCCGATAAAGTGGTAGACAAGCAGATGCGCATCGTGCAGGAGATCGCAAGCCTCCTTGGCGAAACCGCCGCTGAAACAAAGATCGCCCTGTCCAAACTGAAGGAGTCCATCACCAATGAATGATCTGACCTGTGATATCGGCTATAAAAGCATCAATCATGTGGGAGAACAGCTCTGCGGCGACCATGTGGAAGTGGTGGAACAGGAGGACGGTTCCACGGTTATCGTTCTTGCGGACGGCCTGGGCAGCGGTGTCAAGGCAAGCATCCTGTCCACGCTTACCAGCAAGATCATTTCCACCATGCTGGCCGCGGGACTCTCCATTGAGGAATGTGTGGAAACCATCGCCGCGACCCTGCCGGTGGATTCTCAGCGCGGCGTGGCCTATTCCACCTTCACTATCATCCGCCTGATCCGCAACCAGACGGCAGAGCTGATCCAGTACGACAACCCCCAGGTGATCGTGCTCAGAAACGGTGAAAACTGGGAATACCCCCGCACGGAAACCACCATCGGCGGAAAGCAGATCTTCCATTCCCTCATCCGACTCCAGGAGGACGATGTGTTCATTGCCATGAGCGACGGCTGCCCTCACGCAGGCATCGGCAGGGAGTACAATCTCGGCTGGAAACGGGAGGACATAATCAAATTCATGGAAGCCATGAGCCTCTGCGGCTATACGGCCAAAAATCTGTCCACGCTGCTGGTGGACGAATGCAACAAGCTGTACGGCGGAGAGCCCGGGGACGACGCCACCTCCTGCGTAGTGCGCATACGCAAACGGGTACCCATGAATATGCTTTTCGGGCCGCCCAGCAACCGGGACGACGTCGACCGGATGATGAACCTCTTCTTTTCCAAGGAAGGCAAGCATATAATCTGCGGCGGCACCACATCCTCCATTGCCGCCAGGTGGCTGGACAAACCTCTGCGCGCTTCGCTTGATTTTGTGGGCGATATACCGCCCATCGCGTATCTGGAGGGGGTCGACCTGGTCACGGAAGGTGTGATCACCGTCAACAGGGTGGTGGAATACGCCAGGGATTATGTCAATGAAAACCTGCGCTATGAGGACTGGAGCAACGGCAGGGACGGCGCATCCCTCATCAGCCGCCTGCTTTTTGAGGAGGCCACCGACATCAATTTTTACGTAGGCAAGGCCATCAACCCCGCCCACCAAAACCCGGACCTGCCCATCAATTTCAACATCAAAATGAACCTGGTGCAGGAATTGACGGATGCGCTGAAAAAAATGGGGAAACGTATCAAGGTAAGCTTTTTTTAAGCGGGGGCGGGAAATGCCGTCACTTTTGTTTGGTTCCCGAATCGGCAGTTTCAAAAGATGATTTGACTATGATACGCCTTATAGACAAGGACCAGGACCTGTTTGAGTAATTCAAAAACGACTGGTCTGATTTACTTTGTAAAAAAAACGATCAGCATTGCTGTCTCTTTTTTGAAACCGTATAAAAAAGCGGAAACCGAAAAAGTGCGTCTCAGCTGAAAGAGCCCTGCACCAAAGGCGCATGGCAATGAAGGACCGAATGGAGGAAACCGCAATGACCAAACGCTTTGTATCTCCGGCGCTCGCCGTCCTGATGATGATCCTGGCTGTATATGTACCCGCAGCGATGGCCGGCGACGAAAGCCCCAACGCCCATGCGGGAACCTATTATGTGCAAACCGATAACGGAAAAGGCCTGAACGTACGTGACAATCCCGACGGCAGGGTCGTAGGATCACTTAAATATGGCACGCCAATTTATGTGGACGCTTTCACTGCCCCCGAATGGGCCCTGATCACCTACAGGTACGATAACGGCTTCGGCATGGACGATTACTCCGCCTACGTGTCCACCCGCTACCTGGTCCGCAGCGACCCCGGCGAGTACCAGGGCTCTTCTTCCTCCTCTTCTTCCCCGTTTCATCCGGCGGCAGTACCTCCGCTTCGGCATCCATCAGCTCACTCAACGCCATCTTCCGTACCGCAAAGCATGTCGCCGAGCCCTATCCCGTGATATCCCGTCCATCCCGCGCCTCCGGCTGGGTGAACCTTCGCTGGGCTCCCTCCCTGGAGGCGGACATCATCGCCACCTGCCCCCAGGGCAAGACGCTGATCGTACTGTCTGAAATGAAGGACTGGTACCAGGTGAAAGATCCCATTACCGGCATGACCGGCTTTATCGGCAGCAAGTACGTTGCCAAACAGTAGTCTTATTGATTGGACCGGAGGAAAATCAGCATGAAAAAGATCCTTTCTTTCTCATTGTGCCTGGCACTTTTGCTTGGATGCTCCGCTGCGACGGCCGAGACCGCAGGCAGGACCTTTACCGGAGAATTGTCCGTCAACGGCCGATTCACCGTCAGGTGGATCGCCCCCGAAGGATATCACGTCACCGATGTTGATTCCGCCGAAGGCGGATACATGATCCTGACCCTGCTGCCGGACGATGACAATGCCGGCGGCAGGCCAATGATGACCGTTTCCATCGCCCCGGACGAGCTGCTCTCGGATGTAAAACGTCTCAATGACCTGGACGACGCGGTGCTTGAGATGATCGCGGATACGTTCCGCGCCGAAGACCGGGTGGAAGTTACCTATATGGAGACCGCCAACGGCACAAAACTGATGGTGATCAAGGAAGTAATGGAAAACGTGGATTTTGTGGATTTTTATACCATCTACATGGGCTATGAGATCGAACTGGTGCTGACCCAGACAGCGGACATGCGGGGCACTTCCATCACCGACGGGCAGATCACATCCGTGATGCGGTTTCTTAGCGACATGGAATTCTTACCTGCCGAATAAAAAAGGAGTAAAAAAATGAACAACATCAAAAAGATCATTTCAATCACAGCCATCGCGGCGCTTTGCGTGTGCTCAATGGCCATAGCGGACGAAAAAGCCGCCCCCACTGCCGACGACTACCTGGGCCGCTGGGTGGATCTGAACGGTATCCGCCATATCGATATCCGGCCCCGCGATGAAGGTGACGGATACATCGCGAATGTTACGATGGATACCTTCGACGGTGAAAATTACGGCTATGACATATGGGGTTACGGCTGTGTATACGATGGGGAAAGCCGGACACTGAAAAGCTTTTCCCGCATAACAGGCGTCGGCAAAAGCGAAGCGGAAGGCGAAGAAGAGATCACCGGGATCGACCACGACTTTTCCGGCGCCCAGTTCTTTTTTGACGAAGCCGGCAGCCTCGTCTGGAGCGACGAGACCATGGGATTGGACGACGGCATGGTTTTCCATCCGGAAGAAACATACACAGGGGTGCCCGTTGAAGCCGCAGCCTTTGAAGGCTCCTGGCAGTGTGACAGGGCCATCGCCGATATTGTTTGGGAAGAGGAAGGCTTCCGGGTAAATATCTCCTGGGGCAGCAGCGCCTGGGAGAACACCGAATGGGAATACAGCTGTTTCTATCATTCGGAGGACAATACCCTCGTTTCCATGCCCTTCGGCATCCGTACGGAATATGTATATGATGACAACGGGGAACAGGTATCCGCCAAAGAAGTGTACCGTGACGGCTGCGCAGCCTTCTCCCGGGACGCGGACGGCTGCCTGGTCTGGAAGGATGAAAAAGAAAACGCAGGCAATGGCATGCGGTTTGTAAAAACGTCCGGCCCTGATGACCCTGAACAATGGCTGCCGGATGCTTTTATCCCCATGTTTTGATCCCTGTGTAGATAAATGACTACCGTATTCAGCTTTTTTGACTTCGGCAGGAGGGCGTCATGAAAAAGAGCCGGCAACTTTTCAGGCAATTCGATCAGATCGAGAAGGAATTCTTCGAGATCGACAATGCGGGAAAATCTGCGGTCGTTCATCTTCTTTTTCAAAGTCCGGAAGCGATCTTCGATCCGACCTGCCGATCAAAGACGCCTGTCTTTGCAAGCGACTTCAGGGAAACCCTGCAATCCGCTTTTGAGATGATCCCCAAAGGTCTTCAGATCAGCCTTGAGATCGCATTTGAAGATACGGGGGATTATTCCGGGGATAAGATGCAGGATATTTTCAGAAAAAACCTCCTATTCATTTCAAAATCCATCGTCCAGTCCATCCGTGCCCGGAACCGCATCGCCCTCTTGCTGTTTATCGCCGGACTGGTTTTCTTCGTCGGCATGATCATGATCGGACATCTCTGGGAAACGGAAAGCTTCTGGCACGAAGTGTTTTTTTATTTCCTGGATATCGCCACGACTGTCCTGTTCTGGGAAGCGGCCGGGATCTTCCTGGTGGAAAAAAAGGAACGTACCGCTCAGGCCAGGGAATATCTGGAGCGTCTTGTAAATATCCGCTTTATAAAGGCGGATGGGTGGGAATTCTGACCGGCATCTGCTTCTTCACGATTCTTTTAAGGACTCCGGTCCCCTGTATTTCAGACACAGCATGGTGATATCGTCAAACTGCGGGGTGCCGTCGGCAAAACGGTTCACCGCATCGTATACGATGCCGATCAGCTGTTCCGGAGAAGCGTCGGGCGCCTGGTTCATCGCGTCGGTCAGCCTGTCCGTCCCAAACAGTTCTCCGGAAGGGTTGTTGGCCTCCGGAACACCGTCCGTATAAATAAAGACGCAGTCGCCCGGATGGAGCTCAAATTCCCGGTTTTGATATCTCGCCACATCTGTAAACCCGATCGCCGTGCAGTGTTTATATTTGAGCATCTCGAATTTTCCCCCATCGCGGGCGATCACCGGATTTTCATGACCTGCGTTGACAGCAAGTCCCTTCCCGGTGGATAACTCAAGCACCGCCAGCCATACCGTTACGAACATCATGGACGAATTGCGTTCGCACAGCTGAATATTCACGCGCTCCAAGGCAGCTGCAGGGTCACAGCCCGACAGCAGCTGGTTTTTGATCATGGTCTTTGAGACCATCATAAACAGTGCGGCGGGAATGCCCTTTCCGGAAACATCCGCGATCACCAGGGCCAGATGATCCCTGCCCAACAAAAAGAAATCATAAAAATCGCCGCCCACCTCCTTGGCGGGGGTCATGAAGGCGTGCAGGTCGAATTCCGTCCGGTCGGGAAAGGGCGGGAAAACCGTCGGAAGCATATTGGACTGAATATCAGCCGCCAGCTTCAATTCCTTATCCAGCTGTTCCAACTCCGACATCATGGAGACAATGCCCCGCATTTCGTCCCCGCCCTCATTTTTTTCTATCACGCTGCGAAGGAACGAAAAGGCTGTTTCATCGTCTTTTCGAACACGGCAGTATGATGTGATCTGGACGCTGTTCTGAGGGTGTTCTTTGTTATGCTTTTCTTCCGCTTCCTCTACCAGAGAGGACAGGTACTGTATACTGATCATGCTGTCCGTATTGAAGAGCATCAGGAACTGCCCATCCTCTACCCGGATCACGTCCCCCTCACGCTGCAGGTTATCGCGAAGGATGTGAAAAACCGAGGGCATATCCCCCCGCGCTGTGATGATCATGGCGCTGCGGACGTCGTTCTTCCCGGCAATGGCAAGGTCAAACAGGAAGGCCAGATACCCGCGGTTATACAATTCGGATTCCTCGTCCACATATCTGATCTCACCGACCATGGAAAAATACAATAAGGTCGTGCCGATGGCCAGGCCTATGATCCCGGTGCTGTAAGGAGTAAAAAGCTGCGGGATCAGCGATACGAACACGGAAACCACCATGGGCGACGTATGGAACGAGCTTGCCCTGGTTTTTTTGAAGTCAGAAAACAGTTCCATACCCGCACTGGAGACATACAAAAGGATCTCTACCCCCATCAGAACGATATGCAGGGGCGTTCGATAGAATGCGTTGTCCTCCCCTATGGTAAAAAGGATGCCGGTAAACTGGTTTACAGCCAGCAGGACCAGGATCAGAACAACGGGAAGGGCCCGGATCGTCCATATGGCAGCGGAAGGCTTTCTGTCACCGTAAAGCTTGCGTCCGACAAAGGACAGCCAAAGGCTGGCGGTCCACATCGCTAGAAACTCCCACACGTTCCGGCAAATAACAGCGACCGTATGACACCATGGCGGGGACTGCCTGTACATGGCGTGAAAAAAGAAACAAGCGACACTGTTTGCGGTAATGCACAGGCACAGCCTGAAAAAGAAGCGCATCGACTGCGTTTTCCGCTGCCTCAGACGGTCTGAAAGGATCAGCAGAAGGACCATGATAAAAAGGGATGACGCGGCGATATAGCAGGACACCACAGCTTCGCCCTGGATCATGTTCATATTTTCTCCTCAAGCAGCGGTTGGTTCATGACATGGATGTGTGTGCAGACCAGGAAAAGCGTGAAAGTGAGGGCGGTGGAGGAAATATCCCTGAACCATACGCCCCATATGACCCGGACAAGGGCAAGCATGACGCCGAGGAACACCAGAAGAACGCTGATCTTGCGTACCTGGAACAGGGAGAACACCAGATAGAAAACCGCCGGAATGAACACAAGGTCATTCAACGGACCGCTATGATACACTCCATGGACGTCCACGGTGTAGATCCATCCCGTAAAAAGGTTCACGACCAGAATGACCAGGATAAGCATGAGGGGGATCACAGCCCATGGGAGCCTTTTTTTGAGCCGCTCGATATCATGATTGGCGCGGTAATCCAGGTAGAAATAAAACAGGCAGGGGAAGACTTCAAAAGCAGTGAAGAAAAGCAGGTTTCCCACGATCATGACAAGCCTGGCAATGTTATAGCCCGTGCCGTCCACCATATAAGTCAGTATATCCGCCGCAGCCAAAGCCATGTTGACAATGATCAGGGCAAAGTACATTTTGTCATCCGGCAGTCCCCGTTTGCGGTACAGGTCGGTAAAGAACAACAGTCCGGCCAGCAGAAACAGGGAAGCGGCGTTAATAATTACGCTTCCGTAGGTACCTATGGAATTTGCGTTCCCTTTGATGATCTCGAAAGAAGCAGACATGCTTGCATTTTCCATGGGATCGTATACGCGGATAACGAAATGATAATCTCCCGCAGGAAGGTTCGTATAGACCACAGGATCATCAAATTCGCTGCTTTTCAGCGTCGTCTCCGTCGTATCGAAACCTTCCAGATGATAGGAAACCATCGGGTCGAAAAGCGAAAACCTGAACACATACGGATATACGGTCACCTTTTTGACGTTGCCCGGCAAATGGAAATGATCGCTGCCTTCCGAATAATATCGATGTCCGTCGGCGTCGATATAAGGCAGCGCGGCCTTCATTACATTGACATTCCGGAGAGGCTTTTCGATATTCACTTTCACCGCTCCCGTGGACCCCGCAATGTACAGATCGCCTTCGGGTGTCAGTTCGCTGCTGGAATTGGCTCTGATCCCATAGGGAAGACCGTTGTTGATCCCAAGAAAAACCGGCTCCTTCGGCCCGAATTCCAGAAGCTTTTCCGTCGGGATCACATAGATGCCGCCGCTGGACAGTATCCATGCGTCCCCTTTGCTGTTTTCATAAAGATCGTAGATATTGGAGTATGGGAAGTGATCGACCGCCCTCACATGGTGATCCGACGTCATAACGCAAAGTGAATTGCTGGTCATGATCCAGAAGAATTGATGATCCCGGCTCACCTTGATCCTGAGGACTACGTCAGATCTGAGCCCGTCTTCCGAGGTGATCAGCTTTGTCCCCTCCGGACTGAGCACATAGAGCCCGGCGCCGTCAGTGCCGACGAGCAGCTCATTGCCGAAGCCTTCGGAAACGGCAAGGATCTCCGGAACGGCAATGCCGGTCTCTTCCCCGTAAGCCGCAACCACACGGCCGTCCCGGATCACGTTCACACCCCCGGTATTGGCCGCAATGATGCTCCCGTCCCGGCATTCGCCGGCCATACGGACCTGATCAGAGAAAAGCCCGTCACGAATTGAAAAGCACGTTGCTTTTTCCCCATCATAGCAGATCAGCCCCGCTCTTCCCCAGGTGGAGATCCAGAGCCTGTTCTGGCTGTCACGTATGATCGAAAGCACCCGTACGCCATCCAGAAAAGCAAGAAGATCATCGGTATCCAAAGTCTCGCCGACGGCGGTCCTTGCTTCCTTCAGAGGAAGGCTTTCCGCCCGTTGCCCGTCCTTGATAACGATCAGACCTGTATCAGTTCCGATAAAGAGCCGGTCGTCCAGCAAACATGTTGCATTGACGAATGCCGAGGGCAGATCATAACGGAAAAACAGGTCCGTAAACTGGTTGGGGACGATCTTCATTACTCCCTGGCGGGATGAAGTAAACCAAAGGTTGCCTTCATAATCCGTCATGACGTGGCCCACGGAATTATTCATGGGACAGTTCGGCAGCAGATGAAACTCTTTTCCCTCCAGAACGCCGATGCCGTTGCCAGCGCATATCCACAGTTTTCCGTCAATGTATTCAAACCGCTCCACATAGGAAAGCGGCGCGATATTCATGGATTCCGTTTTGGCAAAGCAGCTTGCAAAGTTTCCGTGATAGACTTTTGCGCTCTCTGTTCCGAGGAACAGATCTCCAGGGTTCGCCGGATCCGGCAGTATCGCCAGGATCCTTTTGACAGGGCATAAGCTGCGGTAGATGAAGGAGACCACTTCCCCATTCCTTAAGGAAAACATGTCTCCTTCCGGCGCGAGGCCGTAAACCAGGCCGTCGGGGCCCGGACGGAGCTCCTGGATCGACCGTTCGGATACCCTTCTGTCCTGAAGCATTGAAAAGCTCATATCCGGATAGATCATGCCCAGGCCGGAGGTAGTACCGACATAGATGATGCCGTCGCTGCCTTCTGTGACCACACGGACGCTGGAAGACCCCAGACCATCCTCTTTATCCCACCGGAGCAGCCTCCCTGATAAAATGCAGAACACGCCGGAATCATTGGTCCCGATCCACAAACGATCCATGCTGTCCACATACAGGCATCTGACATTTGATATCCCTGTATCAGAATCGATCCGCTGAAAGATCTTCCCGTCATAATAGATCAGTCCGGCATAGCTCCCGATCCACAAAAAACCGTCCCCGGTCTGCGCGATGGCGTTCGCTTCTGATGTGGGCAGGCCGTTCCTGCTGTCATAAAGCACAGCGGAAAAACCCTCGCTGCTGTTTACAGGATCAACGGAAAGCCCCTGATTCCAGTTTCCGCAGGAATTCAGGCCCGAAAGCGTTTCCTTGCTCCCTTCCGCGGCGCAGCAAGAGGAAAAAGCGAGCAAAAAAGACAGCAGTAAAAACAGCGGACGAAGTCTGATACAGCTTTTTCCATGAAACTCACGTCCAGCCATGCAATCAACTCCTCCGGATCACGCTGTGCCCGCCCGAATAATCATAACAGGTTTTTCATGAGGTCAGTTGAACCCGAAAATCTTCCGTGTGACCGCGTAGCCGCATATCAGTACACACCTGCCAAGCCGGCCCGGCAGGTGTATGGCCCTTCCCAGCTGCCTGTAACGAAGCGTTTTATAAACCCGGGGATTTTCATTCCGGATATAGGACCAAAGGTCCTTTTTCTTTTGCAGGTTTTCCTCCGTCCCGCTTTTGACCAGCAGAACGGAAGATACAGTCGTAACGATCTCCAGGAATTTCAGCATGTATTTCTGCATTTGTTCATCATCCACGGAAAACGGATCGACCGCGGATACCATCAGGCGGTTGACCAGGAGGAACTGGTCGATGCGTCGGATCATGACCTTTTCCTGCACCGACTGATCGTTCCGGCCGATAAAATAGTGGTAAAAATCCACGTCCAGGTAATACATTTTTTTGACGTCCTTCAGCGGGACATAAACGTACAGATCGTCCACATAAAAGGTATGCTTCGGCAGTTCCATCCCGCATGAAAGAAGAAGAGCTGTGCGGTAGATCACGGCATGCATCAAAAGATACTGTCCCCAATGAAAGTGCCTTGTCTCCTCCCAGCTGAATACCCTGTTCTTGGGCAGGGCATTGCGGTAGGATACGACGTGTTTATGCTTTGCGCCGGCTTTGTCATAGATATAATTGCTGATGAACATATCCACGGGATCGTCCCTGAGCCGGGAAAGGGCTTCCAGCAGCCTCGGATAAGCCGAACTGTCGACCCAGTCGTCGGAGTCGACCACCTTGAAATACAGTCCCGTGGCATTTTTCAGCCCCGTCATCACAGCATCCCCGTGGCCCCCGTTCTCCTTATGGATTGCACGGACGATACCCGGATAGCGGCGCTCATACGCATCAGCCATTTCAGCCGTTTTGTCGGTAGAACCGTCGTCCACGATCAGAATCTCCACCTGATCGCCGCCGGGCAAAAGCGACTCCACGGCATGGGACAGGTAATCCTGGGAATTGTAGCTGGGAATGGCGATGGACAGAAGTTTCATTGTTTGCCTCACAAAAGTAAAAAAGTCATATTCACGATATCATTTTATCAGGATGCTTCATATATGTCCAGTTTTTTGTCGGCCTTGACGCGCATTCCATCCGCCTTGTATAATCCAGATAAACATATCCCGCGGTCGTTTTTCAGGGCACAAAACCGCGCATGCTTTCGCATGCGCCGATCGCGGTCAAAGGAGTGGATCACTTATGGAACGGCGTTCGATGGTCCCGGAAACGGAACGGGGCTTTTCCCTGAAAAGAATGTTTTCGGCTGTTCTTTGCCTGTGCATGGTGTTTTCCATATGGGTCCCTTTATCGCGAGTTTCTGCCGAAAGCCTTCATCCGCCGGTCGTTGAGCCCTGCAAGGAGTCCCCGACCGGAAAAAAGACCACCTGGAAATGCGTGTACTTCGGTACCTATCCGTCCTGCGAAGTCGTGGACAGCTCGTGGAAGGCTGTGGATGAATATGCGCTGCGGGAAGGGGACACGATACGGGACGACTCCCTTTACACGAGGCTTTCTGAAGCTGACTGGAAAAACGGCGCCGCGGTCCTCGACGGCGTGACCTATGTCCGCGTGGGTCTCGACCGGGCGCCGCGGGAAAAAAGCGCCCGGGAACAGCACTACTCCTGGGATTTTGCGCGTCCCTGGCATTATTTTGCTTTTTCTCCTATCCGCTGGCGGGTAATGGATATCCGGGACGGAAAAGCCCTGCTGCTGGCAGACCGGATGCCGGACTGTGTTCCGTTCAACGCTGCGGACGAGGAGGTATGCTGGGAGGACTGCACCCTGCGCAGCTGGCTGAACGGCTGCGGATCTGAAGCCAACAGGCAGGGGATCGATTTTACCGGCGCCGGCTTTATTGACCGGGCTTTCACCGCGGAAGAACGCGAAGCCATCGTTCCCGTCCTGTGCGCCAACCGGGAAAACCGGGATTACGGCACCGACAGCGGCGCGGATACGGAAGACCGCCTCTTTATCCTGTCCAACGGCGAAGTATTCGAAGATGAAAATGCCGGACGCTTTGGGTTCGATCCCGGACGGGATCATGACGACCCCGCGAAACGCTTTACGTCCACACTTTACGCCAAATGCATGGGCGCCTGGTGGTCTCCCGTGGAAATGTACGCCGGAAACTCGTTCTGGTTCATGCGCACAAGCGGTTACACGGCCCGGAGCGTGACCTACGTATGTGATTTCGGGTACATCTACAGCAAGGGAACATTGGTGACCTGCTCCGACGCAGCGGTGCTCCCCGCCATGTGGGTGGATTTGGATAAGGCCAAGCTTACGGACGCGGGAGAGACCTCGTCCGCAGAGATCATTCACACATCTCCTACAGGTAAATCCCCCGAAACCCTTGATATCGGGGATCCCGTCGTCGTTCCGGACAGCGATATGCCCGGAGGCGCGTACACTGTGTGGAACGCGGTTGCTTTCGGGCATTATCCGCAGACTGAGATCGTGGAAGAACTGCCGCCTGAAAGCAGTCCGGACGGGCGTGCGGCCGATCCGGAGCTGTTTGACGAGCTTATAGAAGCGGCTGTCAGCGGCAGGGAGGACGTGACCAAAGACGGCATACGATACTGCCGTTTGAACGGCCGCTGGTTCCGGTCCGATCCCATTGTGTGGCGTGTGCTTGAGGTAAAAGACGGCACAGCCCTCCTGATGGCAGACAGGTGCCTGGATTCAGTCCCCTTTCACAGGGAATACAAAGACGTATTCTGGGAAGATTCCGACATGCGTGCCTGGCTGAACGGTACAAAGGATGTGTCATCTTACGGAACGCCGTTCATCGATCTGGCGTTTACGGATAACGAACGCAGTGCCATAGCGGTATCCGCTGTCAATAACGCCGGCAACTGGTATTTCGGCACCGCCTGCGGCTCGGGTACCCATGACCGGGTGTATATCCCATCCGAAGAGGAAGTGTTCTGGTCCGAAAAAGCGGAAAAATACGGTTTCCGCCCCAGCGATGCCATCCCGGATTTCGGGAGGCGCCTGTCCCCTACGCCATACGCTGTTGCGCGGGGGGCGTGGGTTTCATCGGATAACGAGACCGCCGGGATCGGCTTCTGGCTGCTGCGCACAAACGGCTATACCCGGGACAATACGGTCTACGTGGGAGAAAAAGGGTACCTGTACAACCGGGGGATCCCCGTTACCTGCTCCGACGCGGGCATCGTGCCTGTGATCCGCATTCGTTTGGACGCCGCACAGTACCGGCGTGTCCCGGATATCACATCCCGTCAATAAACAAGGGAGATAAAATATGGATATGATCAAAAGGCGGTCCGTAGACCCCGTATATTCGATGTGTGTTCAGCCGTCCTTCATCATCGGTACAAACAACGAAGACGGCTCGGCAAATTTTGCTCCCATTACCTGGGTCAGCGCCACCAGGGAGGGAGGAGACGGATATCTCCTTGTCATCAGCATGTTCGGCACAAAAAAAACAAAGCAGAACGTGCTACGCACCGGCGTCTTCAGCGCCAACCTTGTAAGCACGGACATGCTTCCGCTGATGGATTATTTCGGATCGCGGCATGCAAAAGACGGCAGGAAGAACGGTATCCCATATTCCGTCAGCCGCGGCGAGACGCTGGACGTTCCCGTACTGGACCAGAGCCGGTGGGTGTATGAATGCGAGGTAGCGTACAAAATGGAAACCGGAGATTCCACCACCTTCTTCTCCCGCATCCACGGCATTCAGATGGATGAACGCCTGCAGTGCAGGGACACCTTCGATGTGGACCTGACAGTCCTTGACCCGGTCATCTATTCCGGGAAATACCACAGTCTCGGCAAACTCCTCGGGGATATCGGTGATTTTCTTTAATAGAATCTGGTGAAGCGGCGGACCGATCGCACGGCCCGCCGCTTCATTACTCCGCAAAACAACCCCTGCCCGTAAAACGGATTTCTTTGCCGTTTTGGGTGATCATCATTCCCTGCGCTCCGTCCGGCAGGGAGATGTCATAATTCCAAACTCCGTCCGTCCTTTGGTATCTGAACTTTACTTTCCCCAGGGGCGTAACAGTCTCGCCTGACAGGTCCGGCAGTTCGAACAGCCGAGGACGGATCTCGATCATGCCGTTCTCCTGCCGGATACCTGCCAGGGTCCGCATGAATTCAAAGATCGGCAGAGCGCTCCAGGCATGGCATTCACTGCGGGGATGATGTGGCTCCTCCGGGCAGGTCGTGCTGCCCCGGGCGATCAGGGCGATCCATGCGTCCAGGTCCTTTCGCATCTGCTCCTCCATCCCGGCCCTTTCCAACGCGCGGAACCATTCATAGGAGGCAGCAAAGGAACAGGGCGGACAGGAAAGAGCGGCTTTCAGCGCGCGCCTGCTTTCTTCTGCATCCAACAATCCGTTGACGACCGCCCAGGCCTGGGCATGGCGGGTGAACTGACGGCAGGACGGGCCTTCCCGCACCATGCCCTTTTCAGGATCAAAGCACAGGGTTTTTACTTTTCGCAGAATTTCTTCCCGGCGCTGACGGTATTCCTCCGCCGTGCCGGGACGTCCGGTCATTTCATACAGCTTTGCCCCGCATTCCAGGGCATACGCGTACATCAGGTTGATGACGGCCCCGGGACCTTCCAAAGCTGCCGGAGAAACGCCGCCGGTATCCTTCCAATCCTCCTGCCAGTCCATAAAAGCCCAGGGATCGATCCTGCCCACCAGGCCACTCTCATCCCTTCTGCCGTCAAAATAATCAAGTATCCGGTCAATATCGGGCCGGTATCGGCGTGCCGTGCCAAGGTCACCCGTATGTTCCGTATACTCCCACAGGGCGAACACATAATGCAGGGAGAAGGTGGAAATCACCTGACAATAAGCCGACGGGGTTTTCCCCGGAAGCAGTCCTTCCGGCAGCATGCCGCAGTGGAAATCCTGCAGGGCTTTCCTGGCAAGACGCACATCGCCGCTTACCGCATAGCTGAACAGCATCTGCAGCCGTGTATCCATGATGAACTGCAGCTGTTCGTAATATGGGCAGTCCATATAGGTTTCCATCATACAGTTTTTCAACGTGCGAAGGCAGATTTCCCAAAGCTTTTCCACCCATGGAACTGAGGATGAGATCCCTGATTCCACCGTCAAAGGGTAGCCTGTCCTGCGATAGACCGGAGGATGAGGCATTGCGGGCTTTGAAAAGTCCGATGTCCTGATCACGATATACCTGAAGGTCCGTACCCAGAAGGGCTCATAGCGGACGGTTCCCCCCTTCAGGACGACGCGGTCCGTCCGTCCGTCGAACTCTTCGCTCATATCGTCGATCCTTTTGTCGTCCGAACCGTCGCCAAAGCGTTCCAGATACGTGATGACGATCTCCGTACCGGATAGGCCGGCAAAAGTGAAACGCGGATATCCGTTCACATGAACGCCCGCGTCCAGCACCGTATCGCTTTCCCGGTCAATGATCCCGGTAAAGACGGTTTCCGTTTCCTCCATCAGGGGAATCGGACGGGGCAATACACGCACACGGGGTACCAGGCCTACCCCCCGGAACAGCGGTGAAGGAAAGACAGTGCCGTAGCTTTCGGCACACAGCCAGGATGAATCGTCAAAGTCCGGCATACGCCAGTTCGGGGGCGAGAAGCGAAAATCGACGTTTTCTTCCACCGCGCCAAGGTAAACGGAGAATTTTGCGGACCTGAGATAAAAGGTATTATCCAGCCACACTTTCCATATGGACTTTCCCGTGGAAACGGAAGCAATTATCCTGCCGTCCCTGTCCTGGATCTCGCCGTCGACGGCCAGTGCGTGGCATCTGCCCGCGCCGACGACGCCGTATATCGCCGCCCGTTCGTCCGTCTGGTCCCTGCCGATATCCGGATCGTTATAGAGTACCTGCACGGCAAACACGTTTTTCCCTTCCCGCAGGAAGCAGGTCAGGTCAACCGTTTCATAATACTGCCGTTCCATGTCCCCTTTGCAGGGGCCGGACAGCACGGGAACACCGTTTATCCACAGCCTGTACCTGGATACGGCGGTAATGCTTGCCGTCAGCCGAGCATCCTTCGGCAGCATCTTTTCGCAGCGGAAGTACGCGAACCGTCCGCCCAGATCCCCGTGGAATATTCTTTTCTGCTTAAGCTCTTCGGCAGGGAGCCTGATCCATATGGTATCGTCTCTCAAATTCATTTCTCCTTGGTCTTTCACGGTGGGATTTCGGTCTGCGGTCCCGCTTCAAAAGAGCGGCAGTTTTTTTTCGGAACAGTCCCTGTCTGAAAGAATACCGTGCGGTCTGCCCGGAGGGGAAACTGCCTTTTTCATGTTCGTCGTGTTCACCGGGAACGTCTTTCCGGGCGAGGTCCTGCGTCCGCACACACCTAAAGGAAAAGGATACGGGCCGCTTTTCTTCCAAAGCCATCTGCTTCAATACTTTCTACAAATCCACAGGTATGCTCTTTATCTGTGTTAAAGGTATTTTTTCAGCCTTTCGAATACCGTGCGGTATCCCGCAGGGTCAAAGTGGATGCCATCCTGGGTATACTCCGCCTTCAGGTCTCCCTGTTCGTCCTTCAGGCCGTCGTTGACGTCGATATATTGAAAACCGTATTCTTCCGCCAGCTCCCGCACCATTCCATTGGCACGGGTGATATTTTCGTTGGTACGGACAAGCATGGCGGAATTATCCCGGGCAAGGGCCGCATGGCCGTTGACAGGATAATATGCCATCATGTATACCTCGGTATCCGGCAGCTTATCCCTGATGAGATCACAGATCCTGCGGTAATTGGCCGACAGGTGTTCAAACCAGTCTTCGCCTTCCGGCATGGGACGGATATCATTGGTGCCGATGTTGATGAACAGTTTCGATGGCCGAGGAGCAAGAAGCACCGTATCGATCGCGGCAAGAAAATCGTCGGTTGTATAGCCGCCTATACCACGGTTATAGGCGATTGGCAGGCCTTCGTTCAGGCAGTATTCCGTAATGGGAAACTGTTCCATCAGCGACGAGCCTGTAAACAGCGTTTTCCCCAATTGTATATATTCATTCTGCTGACGGTAATTGTTTAATTTTCGTTCCTGCTCATGCCCAAAGCGCTCAGCCAGGTTTTTCATGAATTCCGCTTTGATCTCCTGCACGATCTGCTCTCTGTTTTCAGCCATAGGATCCTCCGAAAATACATTTTTTTGCCCTGCGGCATCTCCTTTTTATCTCAGGGAGCCCAGGAATGCAAGACTTTTCTTTGGCGTACGTTCCATTGTATCCCGATTTACCGCTACCAGGCCGAAGGTCATGGCGTATCCCTTCTGCCATTCGAAATTGTCAAGCAGGCTCCAGTACAGGTAACCTCTTACCGGGAGACCGTCCTCCACACATTCCTTTACGCCCTGCGCCGCGGCATCGATAAAAGCGACCCTGCGGCAGTCGTCGGACGTAGCGATGCCGTTTTCCGTTACGATCAGATCCCCGTGAAAATCCTTCGCAGTCCTTCTCAGCACATGAGAGAGGCCCTCCGGATAGTATTCATATTCCATCTGGGTCTTTTCCTTGCCTTCGGGTACGGGCAGGGAACCGTCCGGCCCGATGATGGTGCGGGAATAGTTCTGCACCCCCAGGAAATCGTCCTCCGCCATCACGGACAGATAGTGGGTGAATTCCTGATCCCATTCCTCCAGGGCTTTTTCTTCGCCGCCGGGGACGGACTGCACGTCATGCAGGCTCAGCGTCCATCCCACTTTGATGTGGGGGGCGATCTCCCGGATGGCGGCCCTGGCGGCGGCGTGGGCCTGCATCACGATCTCATCCCCGTGGGCGGAGCGGGGAGACACGAAGGTTGCGGGTTTTTCGGTGCCGAAGGCATTCATATTTTCCCGGGCCAAAAGGGGATTGCCCTTCATCAGATCTTCCAGGTTCACGCCCACCTGCACCTTGCCCGCGGCCACCATCTGCTGAAAGATCTGTCGGGCCACCGCGGCGATCTGAATGCCCATGTTGGCCTCGTTGATGGTGCAGATATATTCAAGCTCGCTTCCGTACTGTTCCGCGATATACCGGGCATAGCGGGCAAAATCGGCGGGCGTGGTGTCTGCTTCCCAGCCGCCCTTGCGGATCAGCCAAACCGGGCTGGTAAAGTGGTGCAGGGTCACGACGGGCGTAATTCCGTGTTCTTTGCAGCAGCGGATCACATCCCGGTAATGCCGGGTTTCCTTTTCATCAAAGACGCCTTCTTCCGGTTCGATGCGCGCCCATTCGACAGAGAAGCGATAGGCGTTCAGCCCGGCTTTGGCCATCAATCGAATATCTTCTTCATAGCGGTTGTAGTGGTCGCAGGCAATGCCGCTGGGCTCCGTAAAGCTGGAATGCGCCATTTGCTCCTGGGCCCAGTTGTCGCTGTTCGTATTGTTGCCTTCCACCTGGTGGGCCGCGGTCGCCGCACCCAGCAGGAAATCTTTTTCAAACCTTGCCATGGTCCTTTTCTCCTTTGCTGATCATGTGTTCAGGGAAGAGATCAGTTCCTTGAGCTGCCCCCGGGTCATGCGGCCATAACTCACCAGCGCGCCTAACTGAATGCCCATCATCATGCCCTGCATCATTCGTTCGCTGCCTTCTCCCATGGTGTCGGTCTGGTCCACGTGGCTCATGGCGGAGGAACGCATCATATTGCCGATGATCTCCTTACCCTTGGGGTGCTTGAGGAGCTGGCCGATGGTGGTGTTCTCAGTGACGGTGAAGGGCAATACCGCCGTACCTTCCACCTGTACGGATTGAGTCGACCGGATATCCCGGCTGCTTTCGCCGATCTCGATCACAAATTCCCCGCTCTCCACAAAGAAATCATGGCATTTGGGCTCCCAGTAGGCAAAAGCGCGCTTATCCAGCGTAAAGGTGACGGTTTTGGTTTCACCGGGCCGGAGAGTGATCTTTTCAAAGGCACGCAGCTCCCGTACGGGACGGCGCACGGTGCTTTCCACATCGCGCACATACAATTGCACGGCAGTCTTTCCGGCGACGGAACCGATGTTCTTCACATCCACGGATACGATCAGGGAATCCTGATCGGTAATGCTTTCTTTATCCACGCGCAAATTGGCGTATTCAAACTGAGTATAGCTCAGTCCGTGTCCGAAGCAGAAATTCACGGGCATTTCCTTTTTGTCGTAATAGCGATAGCCCACGAAGATTCCCTCTGCATAAGTGACGATCCCCTCCTCGCCGGGGAAGTTGAGATAGGAAGGATTGTCCTGCAGGCGGATAGGCCAGGTTTCGGCCAGACGGCCGCTGGGATTGACCTTGCCATAGAGCAGATCCACGGTGGCAGCGCCAACCTGCTCGCCGCCCAGGTACACGCACAGCAGGGCGGGCACCTGGCTCAGCCAGGGAAGTTCCACCGGGGAACCGCCATGCAGCACCACCACGGTGTTGGGGTTGGCGGCAGCTACGGCGGCGATCAGTTCATTCTGATTTTCCGGCAGGCGCATATGATCCCGGTCCGCGCCTTCGGTTTCAAAGGCGTCCGGAAGACCCGCGAAGATCACGGCTACATCCGCCTTTTTCGCCGTTTCAACGGCTTCGTTCAGCATCGCTTTGTCCGTAACATCGCTGTGGGCGTCATAGCCCCGGGAGTAAAGGACGGCGTCTCCCGCCGTTTCCAAAGCGCTGACGGCATGGGGCACGTTGATGTGGCTGGATCCCGCGCCCTGATACCGGGGTTTTTCGGCAAATTCGCCGATGAAGGCTGCTTTCTGATCCTCTTTCAGCGGCAGGAGATTTCCCTCATTCTTCATCAGCACGGCGCATTCACCTGCCAGCTTCCGGGCCAGCTTGCGGCATTCTTCCCTGTCTATTTTCGCATCGGGCCTGCGCTGCTCCACGGAATCCTTCACGAATCGCAGCAGACGCAGGACCGCTTTGTCCAGATCGGCTTCGCTCAGTGTGCCGGCCTTTACCGCTTCCGCGATCTCTTCGCCGGTGGCGTTGGGGCCGCCGGGCATTTCCAGATCCAGGCCCGCGGCAACACCCTTGGCCTGATCCTTGATGGCACCCCAGTCGGTGACCACGAAGGCGTCGGATTTCCATTCTTCCCGCAGGATATCGGTCAGCAGCGTTCTGTTCTCGGAGCAAAAGGTACCGTTGATGGCGTTGTAGGCGCACATCAGGCTGCAGGTCCTGCCCTTTTTGACCACCGCTTCAAAGGCCGGCAGATAGATCTCCCGCAGGGTACGTTCGTCCAGGTTGCTGGAGCCGCTCATGCGCAGGGTCTCCTGGTCATTGCAGGCAAAGTGCTTGGCGCATGCGGCGATGCCTTCGCCCTGCAGGGCCTGCACGTAAGCTGCGCCCATTTCCCCTGCAAGATAGGGGTCCTCGGAAAAGTATTCAAAGTTACGGCCGCACAGGGGGCTTCGCTTAATGTTCAATCCCGGCCCCAGCAGCATGGCCACGTTCTCCGCCTGGCATTCCTTTCCCAGAGCTTCACCCAGCTTAACCATCACTTCCCGGTCAAAGGAGGAGGCCAGGGCGGCGGCGGTGGGATAGCACACCGTTTCGATGCTCTTGTTGATGCCCAGGTGGTCGCCCTCGCCTTCCTGCTTCCGCAGGCCGTGGGGGCCGTCGCACATCATAACGGAGGGAACACCGAGGCGTTCAATGGACTTGGTGTGCCAGAAATCATGTCCGGAACAGAAGGCGGCCTTTTCTTCCAATGTCATTTGCTTCAAAATTTCCTGTGCATTCATGATGTTCCTCCTTTTCAATCGTCAAAGCGCAGTTCCCTGATATCCAGCATGCCTTCCCCGTGGAAGGTGAAATACAGCGCATGGGTCCCGTTGGCGCTGATCGATCCGCTGACTGCTGTCCATTCCGCGGAGGGATGAACGGCTATTTCGCTGCACACACGGTCATCCAAATTCAGCGAAAGGATCCCTTCTGCCGTCCCCCGGCAGGTGATCCGCAAGGTGCCGGGTCCGTCAAAGGCGAAGTACTTATAGCCCACAGTCACTCCGTCGGAAATGCCGGTGAGGAAGTGCTCCTCGCCCTCATGGGTAATGGCCGGCATGGGATCAGTGTGATCCTGCTGCCCGATATGCGGCATATGTCCGTTGGTCAGGCAGCAGCAGATAGATGCCGGATAAACACCTCGAGCGGCCAGCGGTCCGTCGTTCAGGCCGCAGGAGGTGATCTCCGCCTGATCGATCCGTCCATCCGGATGTACTGTAATCTTTTCCGCACAGCCCTGGCGGCTGAAGGTGTTCAAATGGGTCTGGCGGTGATAAAAGGCATACCATTGTCCGTTGATTTGCTCGATGCTGCCGTGGTTGTTGCCGGTCATCATCGCCCGGTCTTTTTCCGTTCGTCCCCGATAACCTATATCGCCGTTGTCCACGATCACGCCTCCATAGACAAAATCCCTGTCAGGATAATCGCTGGTAGCGTAGCACAGCTCATGCTGATGCTGACTGGAATAAATGAAGTAATAGGTGCCGCCGATTTTGCGGATGCTGCCGGCCTCATGGAAAGCGTGGTTTTCAAAGCTGGTTCCCATGGAGTCCAATTGTCCCGGCACGATGCGCAGGGGATTTTGGCGGATGGTGAGCATATCGTCGTCCAGTTCGACCGTGTTGGCCCACATCATGTGTGTAAGCGGCCGTACCAGCTCCTCTTCCTTTTTACCGAACAGCCGTGTGATCACGTCATGCAGTCGCTCATCATTCACGCCCTCCCTGGGCAGCCGTTCCGGCGACACAAACAGCGACGTGCCGTAATACAGGCGGATGACACCGTTATCATTGATCACCGCAGGATCGAAGGTAATATAGTCCGTCATCGGGCTGCCGTCGGGATTCCGCACACAGCCGTGATACCGGAAGGGGCCGTCGGGCCTGTCGCTTACTGCCGCGTGGATGGGGCCGGTGTACAATCCGCCGCCCGCCAGTGCATAATACAGATAATAGCGCCCGTCGTTGCCCCGTACGCAGTCCGGCGCGTACATGGCGTAGCCGCGCGTCGGCGTCCAATCCGGATCCTGGTTTGCACGATACGCAACGCCTGGGCAGCTCCAATCCGTCAGATCATCCACCGGAGCCGACCATACCTCATAATCCAACACGCAAAAATCGCGGCCCCCCTCTTCGTCGTGTGAACCGTACACATACACCCGGTTGCCAAATACATGCGGTTCCCCATCGGGAATATATACGTTCAGGGGAAGATATGGATTGAAAACCTGCTTTTTCATTTTTACCACTCCTTTATTTCTTTCAGTTCTTTTCTATAATCCTTATAGCAGAAGATCAGCGCAACCACAGCTGACAATACGGTGGTGACCGTGGCGGAAAAAATGATGCCGTACATTTTGAACAGCCAGCTCATCAGGAAGAGCACGGGAATATAAATGATGCCCTTTTCCAGCAGCGATACGATGACGGCCTCTTTGGATTTGCCGGAGGACTGCAGATATGTGGTGCAGATCTGATAAAAGCCCAGGAACGGACCGATCACGATGGATGCGAACAGGCAGACACGGCCGATTTCCAGCACATTCGGATCATTCAGGAAAGCATTGAGCAGCTGATCCCTGAAGATCAGGCACAGGGCGGAGAGGAGCGTTCCGGCCACCACGGCAAGGCCCGTGGTTTTTGCCAGGATCTCCGTGAGCCGCTTATGGTTTTTAGCGCTGTAATTAAACGAAATAGCGGGCTGCATGCCCATGCACACGCCCATCACCGTCATGGAGATCATCTGCCCGATGCGCCCTGCCACACTCTGCCCGGCCACGGCGACAGAGCCATAGGCCATCATCAGGTTATTCACGATGGTGCCGGATACGCTGCCCAGCACCGTCGCGCAGCTCATGGGAAGGCCAAGGCTGATGACCGTCCAAATCACCTTTTTTTCAAAGGAAAGATCCTTGGGAGAGGCAGAGTAGATCTTGCCCTTGGTGCGCAGGAAGTAAACGTAATAGCACAGGCTGACCGCATTTGCCGCGACCGTGGCGATGGCAGCGCCTGAGACGCCCATGTTTAAAGCGGAAATCAGCAGCGGGTCAAGGGCGATATTCAGCACCGTTCCCAGCATGTTGCCGACCATGGAATCGGTGGTGGAGCCGTCGGCCCGGATCAGGGCCGGCACCACGTTGGTGAGCATGATCACCGGCGCGCCGATGGCGATGATGCGCAGGTATTCGGCTGTAAAGCCCCGGGTTTCCTCATTGGCGCCAAGCATCTTGCAGATGGGGTCCATCAGCGGCAACACAATGGCAGCAAAAATCAATCCGATCACAATGGCCCCCCACACGGAGAAGGCGCTCGTCTTTTTGATGGTGCCATACTCCCCTTTGCCCAGGGACAGGGAAATGGCGGTGCATCCTCCGTTGCCCAGCAATACACCCAGGCCTGACAGAATGGAGAACATGGGCGACGCCAGCGTGACCGCGGCGACTTTGTTCGCGTCGCCGGTCTGACCGATAAAGAAAACGTCCGCCATGTGATACAGCACCATGACCAGCATGATCAAAACAGCCGGGACGCACAGCTTGCCTACCAGCGTCCGGAAAGCTCCGGAACGCAGCATCTCTTCATTATTTATTTTTGCTTTCTTTTCGCCCGCCATGGTTTACTCCTCCCCTATCCTTAAAAATGAAAGAACCATGTTACCATGGCCATTTTATCAGCTTTCATCTTTTCCGTCTTTTCCTCATCCGACATATTCTTTCACAAATCCGACATTTTGGTTTTTTGCAGCCAAAGGATGTCGGTTTTCTGTTATTTTATGTCGGAATACACAAAGAATTCTTTTTCATAAACTGATACAATTTGCTTGACAAGCATGGAGAGGAGGATCACTGTGCAGATATTCAATCCTGAGAGCAAGTTTTCCCAATTCATCTATTCCGTCGCGGATTATGTGAAGCTGGGGCTGATCTTTCTGTTATTTTCCATTCCGGGCATTACCGCCGGGGCTGCCGCCGCTGCAGTGATGACGGTGGGCATGCGCATCGAGCGGAAGGAAGCGCCCACCATCTTCCGCCCCTTCTGGCAGGCGTTCAAGGATAACTTCAAACAGGGAACCACCCTGACGATTCTGTTCATGGCGGTGTTCGGTTTCCTGGCGGCGGACTGGTATATTCTGATGCAGATGGAGCCTACCCTGCTGATCCGCCTCATTTGCGCGATCATCTTCGTGCTGGCACTGCTGGCCGCGGAGCTGATGATGTGGGCATTTCCTACTCTGGCAAGGTTCCGACTGACCAACCGGCAGATCATCCACAACGCTGTGATCCATATGCTCGCCCGGTTCCCCCAAACGCTGCTGGCCCTGGCTGCGGCGGTGGGCGGCTTTATCCTGGCGGCGCTTTTTCCCCAGGTCATGCCTATTGTAATATTCTTTGTTCCGGCGTTCGTGGTCTGGTATATGTCCCGGACGTGCATGAAGCGCTTCCGAAAGTTTGACGGAAGCCTGGAGGAAGAAACAGCGTCCAATGAAGAAACGATCCGGCCGGAAGAAACGACAGCCATGCTCAATTGATATCCAATTCGTTCATGTAAAAGGAGGTAAATATCATGGGAAAAACCATCTACGATCCCAAACAGGACGCCCGATTCCGGCATCCGGTGATCGACCGGGATGAATGGCGGGAAAGGCATCTGCCGGACGGCGAAACCATCCCTTTCCGCTATCTGCATGGGTATTTTGAGGGAACGGATGTGAAGTTTTCTTTCTGTTTCCCGCCCGCCGACCGGTATGAAGGCCGGTTCCAGCAGTATCTGTCTCCTTTCCCCGGGCCGGATGAGGAAGTAGCTTCTCTGGGCCACAACGGCACGGAGGACCGTATCGGCTTCGCCCTCAAGTGCGGGGCGTACTATGTTGAAACCAACATGGGCTCCAGACAGCAGTTCGGCGGCAGCGGAGACGCCACCATGACCTGGAAGTCCTCCGCCGCTGCGGCGGAATATTCCAGGGAAAAGGCGATGGAAATCTATGATACGAAACAGCGGCCCTACGGCTACGTGTACGGCGGCAGCGGCGGCGGCTATAAATCCATGGCCTGCATCGAGAATACTTCTGCCTGGGATGGGGCCGCACCTTACGTGATCGGCTCCCCCGTCAGCCTGCCCAATACCATCACCATGCATGTGCAGGGCCAGCGGGTGCTGCGCAACGCTTTCCCCAAAGTGCTTGACGCCTTGGACGCGGGCGGCTCCGGCGACCCGTATAAGGAGTTGAACAAGGACGAGGCCGATATGCTGCTGGAGCTGACGAAGATGGGCTTCCCTCCCCTGGCCTGGTACATGGAAGCCAAGGGCGTGATCGATCCCGGCTCCCTGCCGGTGCTGATGCCCGGCGTGAAAAAAATGGACCCGGACTATTTCACCGATTTCTGGACAAAGCCCGGCTACGCAGGGGCAGACCCCAACAGTTCTTCCTCCAAGGACCGCATCCATTTCCGGACAAAAGTGAAAGCCGTGCATCAGGCGGACAAAACTGAGAAACGCACCGTCGAAGACGGCCAGAACGGTGTGGACGACGCCTATAAAAAACAAATGGTCAGCGGAAACGGAGCGTATCTTGAAGTGGAGATGCTGCCCCGGGGCGAAAACCTGTACCAGGAAGGTTTGTATATGACCTTCCAAAGCGGCAGTGCCAAAGACGCCACGCTGCTCATGGGCAGGATGATGCGCTTTACCGATGCACCCGGCGGCATTTTGACCATCGGCGACTGCTACGGAATGAGCGACCTGAGCGAGACACTGAACAAAATCAGGCCCGGAGACGAGATCCTGCTGGATAATTCCGATTATATCGCCCTGCAAAGCTATTACCGTTATCAGGTGCCGGCGGATCTCTCCTTCCACGCCTGGGATCAGTTCCGCAATCCGGACGGGACCCCCAAAACGCCTCAGCGCCGGCCCTTCCCGGTTCCCTTTACAGGCACCGGCGTATACCAGGACGGCGACATTCAGGGCAAGGTGATCAACATCCAGGCCCTGATGGATGAATCCACCTGTCCCTGGTGCGCCGACTGGTGGCGGAACAAGATCATCGAAACCAAGGGCACAGACGAAAACCACCGCACCTATTTCATGGAACGCTGCATGCACGGCGATATCAACGCCATCGGTAATTACATGGTGGTCAATTATGTTGGCGCGCTGCGTCAGGCACTGATCGACCTCTCCGCCTGGGTGGAAAAGGGAATCACGCCGCTGAACCGCACCGCATATACCCTGGGAGAAGACGGACAGATCCATACGGAGCCGGATGTCAGCGAGCGATATGGCATCCAGGGCATCCCGACCTTGAAGGCCAACGGAGAGAAATGCGCCCATGTGAAGGTGGGTGAATGTGTGCGCTTCACCGTGGATGTGGAAGTACCGGAAGGCGCGGGCGACGTGACGGAGATCCTCTTCGCCCGGGAGGAAAAAGAACTGACCGCCAAGGATACGGAAAGCAACGGCGTAGCCCGGCTGATGCTGGGGGACGATATGTGGGATGGCGCTCTGTCCTTTGAAAAAGGCACAAAGGGTAAAGTGCACACTGCCCACGCAGAAGCCGTCGGCTGCTATGACAAGCCCGGCACTTACTTCGCCACCGTCCGCATCGCCACCAACCGCAAAGGCGAACGCGATCCCTTCACCCAGGTTCTCAACCTGGATCGGGCCAGGATCATCGTTGAATCGTAACATGCCGGATTTACCGTATTTTTTGTCGGATTACACAAAGAAATTTATCCTGGTTTTTTGTAAGATATAAATAGACAGCAGGGCTTTTGTCGAAGAAAAGTCCATTCGATCCAGAAAGGAGACGGAAGACAGATGTCCATTCGAACAAAATGGATCGCACTGATGGTCGCCGTGGTGCTGATGCTGGTCGGCATGCAGGTGTACTACGGCAATATCGGCGGCACCAGCGGCCAAAGCGCGTCCCCGGAAACCACCTTCGACTGGTGGATCTATTCCGGTACATCCTCCGAATACTATTCCAATTACGCCGAAAACCCGGCGATCCAGTATACTCTTCGCAAGGGCTGGGGGCCGGACGGGAAGAGCATCGCCCTCAGTTTCCTTCAGCCTCCGCCCGGTTCAGAGGCGGACAACTACGCCACCATGATCGCATCCGGTGATCTGCCCGACATCATCGACGCAGTCATCTGCGACGCTCCCCCGGTCATGGTGGAAAAAGGGTACGCCATCGAGCTGACGGATTACGTGGAAGCTTACATGCCCAACTACAAAGCGCTTGTGCATTCCAACCACGAGGTCTATATCAACACAGTGGTCGTAGACTCTGAAGGCAAGGAACATTATTACAACATTGCTACCGTCAGAGACGGCTACAACACGGTGTTCCAGGGATATATGTACCGCCGCGACTGGATCGTCAAATACGGAACGAACCCTGTCACCGGCGCCGCATTCACAGGCGGCTATACCGATCCCAAAGATGTGGACAGCTGGACAGACGACGTGGTGTTCCCTTCCGGCGGGCCCGATCCCGTATACATCTCCGACTGGGAATGGATGTTTGAGATCTTCACCCGCGCCCAGGCTGATCTTGGGATCAACGATAAATACTGCATGAGCCTTTATTATCCCGGCTTCACATGGTCCGGCGGCCTGCTCTCCTGCTTTGGCGGCGGCGTGAACGTGTGGTACCAGGACACCAATGGCAAGGTGCATTTCGGCGGGTATGAAGATCCCTTTAAAACTTACCTTGAATGCATGCATGCCTGGTACGCCAAGGGATGGCTGGACCACGATTTCAACCAGCGCACCTCCGACGCCTTCTACCAGATCGATTCCACCTCCGTCCGTCAGGGCATGATCGGCATGTGGAACGGCCAGCAGAGCGAATTGGGCGGCCGCCTTGATATGCACGACGGCGGATTTACTGAGGGCATCTTTGTGAAAGGCGCCCAGTACCCCATCAACGACGTTTACGGCCCGGAAAGCTGCCGGAACGTGGTACCCGACTGCCTGATGGGAGGTTCACTCACCTCCGGCGGCATCCTGATCACCCCCAAGGCTGCCGATAAAGACCTGGCCGCGCTGTGCACCTACCTGGACTATTTCTACACCACGGAAGGCGCACTGATCAAGACCCTGGGCCTGAATGCCGAACAGGTGGCCGACTTCAGCGAAAACACCTTCTATGCCGACAACGGCCTTTCCGCTGGCGCTTATCACATCGGTGCGGATGGACGTTACCGCAAGAACGATGTACTTGTGCATGACAGCGGCCAGTTGAACACAGCCGTCGGATTCAACAAGTGCTGCGGACTGGAGCTGGTATCCTGCGTGGACCTGGGTTACGCGCCTTCCTACCAGGCCTCCCTTGACGCATGGTCGGCTTATCCCAATACCGGTTTCTTCTGGGGCAGCCGCACCACCAATTCCATCCCCCAGGACGACAGCAAGTCCATCAACGATATCCATTCCAAGGCTTTGGAATATATGACCAAGAACTGTGCCAACTTCATTACCGGAAAAACCAATTTCGAAAAAGACTGGGACAAGTGGTGCACAGTCCTGAAAAAGTACAGGGTAGACAGCATTTCCGAGCTTCTTCAGACCTATGTCGACGCGTACCCCTTCCGATAAAAGACAGGAGGTGTGACACATGGCTAAAAAGAATTCCTATGATCTCGCCGCTTCCTCCCGCAGGAGTTGGAAGACGGAATTAAAACGCGACTGGATGGTATATCTGCTGTTCCTGCCCATCATCTTGTATGAAGTGATCCTGCATTACCTGCCCATGTTCGGCATCGTGATGGCTTTCCAGGACTACAACGTGACCGACGGATATTTCCACAGTCCCTGGGTGGGCATGAAGCATTTCGTCGACCTGTTCTCCGGTGAGGATTTCCTCCAGGCCATCCGCAACACCGTGGTCATCGGCGTGCTGCGCGCCACCATCGGCTTCGTGGCCCCCATCATCTTCGCCCTGATGCTGAGCCTGATCAACTCCAAGAAATTCAAGCGCACCGCTCAGACCATGTCCTATCTGCCCAATTTCGTGGCCGCGGTCATCGTCTGCTCCCTGTTCACCCAGTTCCTGGCCAAGGACGGCCCCCTGACCCTGCTTTTGACCCGGGTTTTCGGGGCTGAAAACCAGAACTGGTTCGCCAACGACAAGGCCCCTGTGTTCTGGATCATCTATCTGCTGATGGGTATCTGGCAGGGCATCGGCTGGGGCTCCATCATGTACGTGGCGGCCATTTCCCAGGTCAGCGGCGATCTGCATGAGGCAGCGGCGCTGGATGGCGCCACCCGGATGCAGCGGATGTTCAAGATCACCCTTCCCTCCATCCTGCCCATGATTCTGATGATGTTCGTCATCAACGTAGGCACGGCGCTGGCGGCCGGATACGACAACATCCTGCTTTTGTACATGCCCAGCACCTACAACGTGGCCGACACCGTGTACACCTACACCTACCGCCAGGCCTTCGGCGCCGGCAACAGCAACTATTCCCTGTCCGCGGCCTCCGGCCTGTTCCAGTCCGTTGTTTCCACGATCCTTCTGGTAGGCTCCAACGCCCTGTCCCGCAAAGCCGCCGGAAGCAGCCTGTTCTGAGAGAGGAGGGAGCATCATGGCAAAAAAGCAAAGGAAAAAGGAAGAATGGGAAAACAACATGGTGGAAACCAAATCCGCCGCCGACCGGATCGTAGACGTGATCGTGTATTTCTGTGTGGCGCTGGTGGCCTTCTGCAGCGTGATCCCCATGTGGCACGTGCTCATGTCCTCCTTCTCTGACGGCAAATCCCTTCTGGCCCATGTCGGCCTGGTACTGTGGCCGGTGGGAGGCTTCACCCTGGACGGCTACTCCCTGATCTTCCAGAACGCCAGCATCGTGGGCGGCTACGTCAACACCATCATTTATACCGTCTCCTTTACCGTCATCGGCTTCCTGCTGGCCGCCGTGACAGGCTACGCCCTGAGCCGCGACACCAAGCTGAAGAAGCCCGTTACCATGGCCCTGATGATCACCATGCTCTTCGGCGGCGGGATGGTCCCCACCTACATGGTGATCCGTGCCTTGGGCTGGGTCGGCACCCCCTGGGCGCTGGTCATCCCCGGATGCACCAACAGCATGTACTGCATCATGATGATGAACGCCTTCAATTCCATTCCCAAGGAAATGTACGAAGCCAGCCACATCGACGGCGCCGGACATCTTTCCACCCTGTTTGAGATCACCCTGCCCCAGGCCATGAACATGGGCAGCGTCATCATCCTGAACCTGGTGATCGGGCAGTGGAACTCCTGGCTGCCCGCCAGCATCTACGTACCAAACAAAAAAGCCCTGTGGCCCCTGCAGCTGGTCATCCGCCAGATCACTTCCGAAAACGCCGACTTCCTCAACTCCTCCAACCCCAATTACAGCCGTTACCTGATCCAGTTTGCGGTCATCATCGCGGCCATTGCCCCCATCATCATCGCCTTCCCCTTCTTCCAGGATAAAATGGAAAAGGGCGTCATTCAGGGCGGCGTGAAGGGATAAAGCTCCCCTTCGGTTTGGAGCCTGTTTGGATTTTGTAGAACAGTTCGTCCCACGGGCGGACTGTTTTGCTCTTTTCAAACCGGTATTATTTTTGTATAATCATTTTATCATCGTAAGACAAACGAGGAGGCTCCTTTGTGAAAGAACACTCCCGCTTGTATGAATGGTTCTGGTACCGACCCCTGTTCCGACGGCTGCGCCTGCGCCTGATGACCATGATCCTGGCTCTGGTGCTGCCCGTGAGCCTGATCTGCCTTTCTTTGTCGCTGATCTCTGTGTTTCAGAGCGCGGAAGCCACCCGCTCATCACATCAGAACTCCCTCAGTTTCTATGTCGACCAGGTCGCGCTGCGTCACGAACTGGGCGATATCGATATCCTGTCGGATTTTCCCTCCACGCTTTCCAAAAGCATGATCCTTTTGTACTGGAATTCCGGCAGCAGGGATCCCGGCGCCTATAACGGCGGCAGCGTATATGTTTCAAGGGACGGCGAAGAAGCGTTCCTGGTACGTCCGGACGGCACGTGGAAAAAAACGGATGAATCTTTCTCCGTGCTGAAAAACGCACGCTACCGTTTCCTGTGGGAAAAGGACGGACAGCCTTTCCGCGTGCTTATTACATTTCCCTACGATTTTTCACTCAGGACCGTCCCAGCCTGGTTCTGGTTATCGACGCTGATCTCCCTGATAACCATCTTTTCCTGTCCCCTGCTTTTCATGCGCCTGAAGCACGATATCCTGACTCCCATGGCCGTTCTTGAAGAGTCCATCGACGCCTTCCGCGGGGACCTGTCCGCCCGCATCCCTCCCCAGCCGCTCACCTTCAGCGATGACTTCCTTCACCTGTTCGATCACTTCAACGCCATGGCGGCGGAGGTACAGAGCTCCCACGTAAAAGACCTGAAGCTGATCGAAACGGAAATGGACAACCTGCGGCTGCAGGTCAATCCCCATATGCTTTTGAATTCCTATAATATGATCTACGCCCTGGCAGAATCGAAAAACTACGCTACCATCCAGGATTACACCCTGTGCCTGGCGGATTATTTCCGATATGTGCTGCGCAAGGGCCAACAGATGGTCACGGTAAAACAGGAATTGGAATTTGTGGACAACTTCATCCGCATCCAGCGCATCCGTTTCCCCGACCGTTTCTCCTATATCTACCAGGCGGAAGAGGACTGCATGACCGCCCTCATTCCGCCGCTGCTGATCGAGAACTTTGTGGAGAACGCCATTAAATACGCGCTTAACCCCAAAGACCCCATCGAGATCGTGGTATCCGTTCATCGGGAGGAAACGGAAGAAGGGAAGGAAACCCTGCATATCGCCATCATGGATACGGGAAGCGGCATCCGCCCGGAAGTATTGGAAAAGCTGCAAAAAAGGGAACCCTACATCGACGAGGCCGGTCAAAAGCATATCGGCATTTATAACTGCCTGCGCCGGGTGGAGCTGTTTTACGGCGATGAGGGCGATATCCATTTTTCCAGCGCGGTAGGCGGCGGCACACAGGTTTACATGATCGTTCCTTTTTCGCGCTCCGCCAAACGCGATGCAGGAAGGGAGGCACGCGTATGAATATTCTGATCGTGGACGATGAAGAGCTGGCTGTTCAGGGCATCCTGGACGGGGTCAGTTGGGAGCAGCTGAGCTTTGACAAGGTGCTCACAGCCCGAAGTTATGATGATGCGTTGAGCATTTTCAGCAATACCTATATCGACATTCTGGTCAGCGATATTGAAATGCCCGGGGAAAGCGGACTGAAGCTGATCGCGTATGCAAACGAGCATAGCCCGAACACTGAATGCATTATCCTGAGCTGTCACGATGAATTTGATTACGCCCAGGCCGCCGTGCGGCTCAACTGCATGGAGTATGTGCTCAAGCCCATCCGGTATCAAAAACTGACGGAGATCCTGATGCGGGCAAAGGAACGGTCTGCCCAGCGGCGAAGGACGGAACAGATCCAGCAGTACGGCCAAAAGTACATCGACGCCCTGGCGAAGGAATCCCGCAGCGATTCATCCAACGCCCTGGATACCGCCGTGCAGTATATCGACAGCCATCTGACGGATGATCTATCCGTGCGGGAGCTGGCAGCCATCTGCTATATCAGCGCCGATCATCTGACCAGGCTTTTCAAAAAGAAGTTTGGCGTATCGGTTTCCGAATACATACAGGAGCGGCGCATCCGCCTGGCGGGAGAGCTGATGCGCCATCAGGATATAACGATTTCCATGGTGGCCAACAAGGTAGGCTTCGGCAATTATTCTTATTTTACAGAGCAATTTAAAAAGTATTTCGGCGTCACGCCCAGGGAGTATCAAAAGAAGACGCAGGAATAAAACATGTCGGATTTATGGGATTTTATGTCGGATTTCGTACAGAATTTTTTGATTGGATATGGCATAATGGCATCAGTAAAGGGAACGCGTCCCGCTTTCCCCGAAAATGATGAGGAGGATTATGTCATGTTGAAGAAAATCGCCGCTCTGATGCTCAGTCTCGCGCTGTGCCTGTCTCTGGTATCCTTCGCTGTGGCCGAGGATGCGCCCAACCTGGCTAACACTTATTATTCCTACGGCTATGACGTTGGCGGCATGTTCATGAATTACTACTTCCATTTCTACGATGAAATCCCCGGCCTGGGCAAAGTGTTCCACGCCGGTATGTGCATGGATCAGATCTGCTTCGACGGCACCTACGAAGTGATCGACGAGGAGCGCGCTTATAAAGTGGCCATGGATCGGCCTGCCAGCGAAGCGGGCACCCTGACCGAAGGCACCGCCCCCTTCACCATCGTCTTCTATGATTTCGCCGGGAATGAATTGGACCGCTGCGCCATCGACGCGGAGCACATTTACAACGATATGGAAGCCATCACTGGCGTTGGCGGCGGCAACTGCACCCTGAACCTGGATACCGATCCCGAAAACAGCAAGTTCGCCTCCCAGTACGCCGGCGAACCCGCCGTAGCCTTCCTGTCCCTGATCAACCCCGACGACGACACCGCCACCCTGGATCTGAAGGTCAACGGCAAGTACGACGACCTGGTGGTGCTGTATGTGGAAGGCACCTACGCCATGAACGAGGACCAGACCGTCATCACCCTGACCCCCGATTCCGAGGACGACGCCGGTGCGACCGTGACCAGGAACGAGGACGGCACCTACACCTACGTTTCCACCGACGGGGACGAGGCGACCCTGGTGGAAGTGAAGCCCATCGAAGTGGCCTATGCCCTCAAGGGCCAGATCCCCGTGCCCGGCATGGACGGCGTGAATGCGGACTTTATCTGCAACCTGTACAGTGACAACACAGTGCGGCTGTACGCTGACTTCATGGGCAACCAGATGGACGTGGACAAGGGCACCTATGAGATCGACATGGCCACCTATTCCTTCGTCCTGCACTTTGAAAATGCCGGCGATATGACCACCGAAGGCTATGCTGCCGACATGGTGCTCAACTACAAGGTCGCCGAAGTGGCTCCCTTCGGTGCCATCGAGCAGACCCTGAAATTCGTGACCGAATGAAGCAATGAACTGAAAATCAAAGAAGCCGTCGTCTGTAAGGGACGGCGGCTTCTTTCAAAAGGAGCGATGGAATATGCTTCACGCCTTTTATCCCGGCCGGGAATGGCCGGACACCTCCGGAAAACCGATCCAGGCCCACGGTGGAAGCATCATCGCGGTGGACGGCGTTTTCTACTGGTATGGTGAAAATAAAGAGAAAACGGATGGTAAAAACGGCATTTGGCACTGGGGCGTGCGCTGCTACCGCTCCCGGGATCTATATAACTGGGAAGACTGCGGGCTGATCATCCCGCCCGACGAGGAGGACGAGGATTCGCCCCTGCATCCTTCCAGCATGATGGACAGGCCCCATATCCTTTATAACCGGCGGACAAAAAAGTATGTATGCTGGCTGAAGATCATGGAACGGAACGGCGAGCAGACCGAGACCGTGCTCACCGCCAAAGACATCCTGGGCCCTTATGTTATGGTCCGTCAGGGACTTCGGCCTCTTGGCATGAGCGCCGGTGACTTCGACCTGGCCTCCGCCCCGGACGGAAAGGGCTATTATTTCTTCGAACGGGTGCATTCGGAAACCATCATTGCTGACCTGACGGAATCCTATACCAACGTGACCGGATATTATTCCACCCATTTCCCCCATACACAGCCGCCCTTTGTGCGGGAAGCGACGGCGCATTTCATCCGCCGCGGCAAGCATTATCTGGTCACTTCGGGGACCACGGGTTATCTGCCCAATCCCTCACAAATCGCGGTTGCCGACAGCTGGCATGGGCCGTATCGGGTGCTGGGCGATCCTCATCCGGGCGACGGGAGCCAAACCTCCTTCCATTCCCAGATCACATCGGTGTTCAAAGTACCGGGCAAAAAAGATCTTTTCATTGCATTGGCGGACCGCTGGGCGCCGGACTATATGCATCTGCGTTATCAGGATTACGGCGAATGGTTCCGTCTGCGGTTTACGGAAGAAAGAACCCGGGAAGAAGAAGCCCGTATGGCGGAATTGCAAAAGCTGCTGCCTCCCGACAGCGCGATGGACACCTCAAAAGCGCGCTATGTGTGGCTGCCCTTCCGCTTTGATGGGGATAAGGGCATCCTGGACTGGCGGGAACAATGGAGCCTGGATGAGTTTGAGTAAGGATGGTGAACGCATTGAAGCAATATGAAATGTTCGAACTGGTCTTCCCCGGAGAAGTCCTGCGGGACAGATGGGCGCAGGTCGACCTGACGGCGGAATTTTCCTGCGGAGGTACCGCCAAAACCGTCAAGGGCTTTTATGACGGAGAGGGGCGGTATATCGTCCGTTTTCTCCCGGATATTGCCGGGGAATGGCATTGGAAGGTCTTTGGCGCGGTGAGCGGCGAGGGAACGGAAAGCTGCGAAAGGGCAGACGGCGCTCACGGGCCGGTAAAAGCCGTCAATACCCATTTTGAATATGAAGACGGCACACGGTTCATCCCCTTCGGCACCACGGTGTACGCCCTGGCCCACCAGGAAGACGCGCTGGTGGAGCAGACCCTGGAAAGCCTGAAAACAGCCCCTTTCAACAAGGTGCGCATGTGCGTGTTCCCCAAGCATTATGATTACAACCGCAACGAGCCGCCCTGCTATGCCTTTGAGAAAAAAGCCGGCGGCGGCTGGGACGTGAACAGGCCCTGCATCGCCTTCTGGCATCGGTTTGAAAAGATACTGAAACGAATCGCGGAAATGGATATTCAGATCGATCTGATCCTGTTCCACCCCTATGACCGCTGGGGCTTCTCCGAGCTAAAGCAAAAAGATAACCTGGTTTATCTGGATTACCTGCTGCGCCGCCTGGCCGCCTGGCCGAATATCTGGTGGAGCCTGGCCAATGAATACGATCTGAATATGGCAAAATCTCTGGCTGATTGGGAGGAGATCGAGGAATACGTGGCCGGGAACGATCCCTTCCATCATCTCTTGTCCAACCACAACTGCATGTGCTTCTGGGACAACACCCGGAAAAACATCACTCACGCCAGCCTGCAGACCAAAGGCCTGTCCGAGATCCCGCGCTGGATCCGTGAATACAAAAAGCCCGTGATCATCGACGAATGCTGCTATGAAGGCAATCTGCCCCACTTCTGGGGCAGCATCAGCGGACAGGAAATGGTGCGCCGCTTCTGGCGCTGCTATGCCAGCGGCGCATATTGCACCCACGGGGAAACCTTCCTGTCCGATGACGATATCCTCTGGTGGGCCCGGGGCGGAAAACTCAAAGGCGATAGCCCAGAACGCATCGCTTTCCTCAGGCGGATCATGGAAAGCCTGCCGGGGCCGCTGACGCCTAAGGAGGGCGGATTCCTGGACCTTGCCCGGTCGGACGATCCCGTAGATATGGAGTTGATCTCCCCGGGGATGCGCGGCTTTTTCCAGGCCTTTTCCGCCAGCATCCATCGCATGACCGAGCAGGACCGCACGGCTCATCTGGGCGGGGAGCACGCATGGGAAGCTCATTGCGGCGAGGAAGCGTATTTGACCTATTTTGATCTGCAATGCTACGGCGAGCAGACCGTTCAGCTGCCTGAGGATAAGACTTACATAGCCGAGCTGATCGACGTGTGGAACATGACCCGCGAAGTAATTGCCGAACATATCAGCGGCGAAACCAAACTGTCCTTGCCCGGGCGGGATAACCTGGCACTGCTCATTACCCGTATGGGATGATCAAAGGAGAATCGACCATGAAAGAATACATGAACGCGGCCCTGCCTCCCCGCAAAAGGGCGGAACTGCTGCTGAAAGAAATGGATCTGGACGAGAAAATGGCCCAGCTGGTAGGTGTGTTTGCCATCAAGGGCGCGGAGGACCGCATGGCCGCCTTCTTCAGGCACGGCATCGGCCAGATCAGCTCCCTGGAGTTTCGTTCCTGCGGCAGCCTTCAGGAAGCCGCTGCCTGGCAGCGGCAGCTGCAAACCATCGTGATGGAAAACAGCCGCCTGCATATTCCCGCCGTGTTCCACATGGAAGGACTTTGCGGGCCGCTGATGCAGGACACCACCACCTTCCCCTCCGGCGTAGCCCGGGGATCCTCCTTTGACCCTGAACTGGAAAAGAAGATCGGCGAAACCGTGTCCCGCCAGGAAGCGGCGGTGGGCATTACCCAGGTTTTGGCGCCCGTATTGGATATTTCCCGGGATTCCCGCATGGGCCGCCAGTGCGAGCCCTACGGAGAGGATCCCACCCTGGCCGCGGCCATGGGTGCTTCCTATACCCACGGCATCCAGGAGACCGAAACCGCAGGCCGTACCCCGGACGCCTCCGCCAAGCATTTCTTCGGCTTCCACAATTCCGCCGGGGCCATTCACGGAGCGCACGTGGATGCCGGGGACCGGCTGCTGCTTGAGATCTACGGAAAGCCCTTCCAGGCGGCAATCACCGAAGCGGGGCTGAAAGGCGTGATGCCCTGCTACGGTTCCGTGAACGGACTGCCCATCCACGCCTCCAAACATTACCTGAACGGCATCCTGCGGGGTGAAATGGGCTTTGAAGGCGTCACCGTGTCCGACTATGGCGGGGCCAGCAACGCCCATGAATATCAGGGCATCGGCGAAACCATGGGCGACGCGGGCCTGCGCTGCCTGGCCGCCGGACTGGACGTGGAATTGCCCATGCCCAAGGCTTACGCAGATGAATTGAAGCAGAAATTTGCCAACGGCGAAGCGGACATGGCGCTGCTGGACGGCGTGGTGACCCGGGTGCTGGAAGCCAAGTTCCGCATGGGCCTGTTTGAGCATCCCTTTGCCCTGGAGGGTGAAGAACTGGACAAAACCGTGCATCATGAGGAAGATGAGCGCATCGCCGCCCAGAGTGCCCGGGAAGCGCTGGTGCTGCTGAAAAATGACGGCGTGCTGCCCCTGACCGGCAAAGAAAAGACCATCGCCGTCATCGGACCCGCCGCAGCCAATGCCCGGTACTATTTCGGCGGCTACACCCACCTGTCCATGGTGGAGGCCAAGCACGCCGCCCGCAATTCCATGGCCGGCGTCAACGGCAACGGCGTCAAAAACGAGGTGCGCATCGTGCCAGGCACCAATGTGGAGGACGACGAAAACGAAGAATTTGCAAGTGTACTTGCGAAACTTAAACCGGGCTGCAAAACCCTGAAGCAGGCTTTGAAGGAGGCCTTGCCGGATGCCCGCATCCTGTATGCGCCCGGATATCACAAAGCGGGTGCGGATGAAAGCCTGTTCCCCGAAGCGCTGGAAATCGCCGGGCAGGCCGACGTGGTCCTGCTGACCCTGGGCGGCAAGAACGGCTCCGGCTCTATCGCCACCATGGGCGAGGGCGTGGACGGCACCGGCATCAATCTGCCCGCCTGCCAGGACGCCTTCATCCGGGAAGCGAAAAAGCTGGGCAAGCCGCTGATTGGTATCCATTTTGACGGACGGCCTATCTCCAGCGACACGGCGGACGAATGCCTTAACGCCATTCTGGAGTGCTGGAATCCCGCCGTTTATACCGCCGAAGTCGTCACCGACACGCTGCTTGGCAAATTGAATCCCTCCGGCAAGATGCCCCTGTCCACTGCCCGGTGCGCGGGGCAGATCCCCGTTTATTATAACCATCCCAACGGCTCCATGTGGACCCAAGCCCCCAGCATCGGCTTTACGGATTACGTGGATTGCCCCCACCGTCCCCGCTACTGCTTCGGCCACGGGCTGAGCTATACATCCTTTGAATACAGTGATTTAAAACCGGATAAAAAGGAAACCAGGCCCTTTGAAAAAGTGACTATTTCTTTGAAGATCAGGAACACCGGGAAATGCGCTGGGACGGAAATCGTACAGCTATACGTAAAGGACGTCCACGCATCCATGACCCGTCCCACAAAGGAGCTGCAGGGATTTGCAAGGGTCACGCTCCGGCCCGGGGAGGAAAAGACGGTGGTCTTTTCCCTCAATCCCAGCCAGACGGCATTCCTGGACGAAAACATGCGCTGGAAGATAGAAAAGGGCGAGTTTGAAATACAGGTCGGTTCCTCCTCCGAGGATATCCGTTTAAAGGATTCTTTCACTGTTACGGAGAATACATATATAATAGGCAGAAGCCGCGCGTTCTATTCCCTGGGATCGATCATATAAGGAGGGATTTTAGCCATGGAGATCACAGCCGGCCGCTGGATCACTGTTTCGCGTGACACGGGGGATGTATGTCCCGTATTCAGAAAATGCTTTAAAGCCGGTAAACAGATCGAAAAAGCGGAGCTTCAGGTCACAGTCCTGGGCGTATATGAAGCCTGCATCAACGGCAGCCGCATCGGAGATGACGTTCTGGCCCCCGGCTGGACCAGCTATGATCACCGCCTGCAGGTACAGTCCTATGACGTGACCGCATTGCTGAAGGAAGAAAACGACCTTCGTGTCACCGTAGGCCGGGGCTGGTTCCGCTCCCCCATGCCCGGCTGGCTTCAAAGCGACGATAAAAAGCGCAGGCTTAAACAGCCCTGCGGCCTGATCGCGTACCTGCGTCTTCGTTATCACGACGGCACGGATGAGACCATCAGAACCGACGAAAGCTGGCAATGGGCCGAAAGCCCCGTCCTGTTCAGCGAGATCTACGACGGCGAACGGTACGACGCACGGATCACGCCGGAAAACTGGCAGCCCGCAAAATTTCTGGACTGGCCGAAGGACATCCTGATCCCACAGGAGGGTGAAGCCATCCGGGAAACCGAACGGGTCGCGGCAGCGGAGATCATCCATACTCCCGCCGGGGAAACGGTGGTCGATTTCGGCCAGGAGGTCACCGGCTATGTGGAATTCACCTTGGACGCAAAAGAAGGCGATACGATCTCCTTCGACCATGCGGAGGTGCTGGACAGGGACGGCAATTTCTACAACGAAAACTACCGCAGCGCGAAGGCTCTCGCAGAGTATATCTGCAGAAACGGGAAGCAGACCTGGCATCCCCGGCTCACCTTTTTCGGCTTCCGGTATATCAGGCTGCTGAAATGGCCCGGGCAACCCGGCATCAAAGATTTTACCGCGATCGCGGTCCATTCCGATATGAAGCGCACCGGGTGGCTGAAATCCGGAAGCGCCGAATTGAACCGGCTGTTTTCCAATATCGTATGGGGCCAGCGGGGCAATTTCCTGGACGTCCCCACGGACTGCCCCCAGCGGGACGAAAGGCTCGGCTGGACAGGCGACGCCCAGGTGTTCATCAGGACCGCCTGCTATCTGTACGACGCCGAGCGTTTTTTCCGGAAATGGCTGCATGACCTGGCCGCCGATCAGCGGGAAAGCGGCGAGGTGGGCCAGGTGATCCCTGACCTGATGCCCGAAGGGGATTCCAGCAGCGCCTGGGGCGACGCGGCGACCATATGCCCCTGGCAGGTATACCAGACTTACGGGGATAAAGCCGTACTGGAAGACCAGTTTGACAGCATGCGGAAATGGGTGGATTTCATCACGTCCGTGACCAGGACCCCGGACCTGTGGACCGGTCATTTCCATTTCGGCGACTGGCTGGGCCTGGACGCGCCGGAAGGCAGCTACAAGGGCTCCACCCGTGAAGACTTCATCGCCAGCGCTTTTTACGCCCATTCCGCTCACCTGGTGGTCAAGGCGGGAAAGCTTCTGGGCAGGGATGTTTCCGCTTATGAAAAACTGCACAGCGCTATCGTTACCGCTTTCCGAAAGGCGTTTCCCGACTATCGCACCCAGACGGAGCATGTTCTGGCCGTTCATTTCGGCCTGGCGGAGGATAAGCAAAAAACCGCCGACGCGCTGGCCGAAATGGTGATAAAGGACGGCGTACGGCTTCGCACCGGCTTTGTCGGCACGCCCTATATCCTGCATGTATTGAGCGAATATTCTCATGCGGACCTGGCCTGGTCGCTCGTCCTTCGGCGCGAATATCCCGGCTGGCTGTATCCCGTCACCAAAGGCGCCACAACCATCTGGGAACACTGGGACGGCATTCATGAGGACGGAAGCTTCTGGAGCAGGGATATGAATTCCTTCAACCACTATTCCTACGGCGCGGTAGCCGACTGGGTGTTCGAGCAGGCAGCCGGAATCCGTCACGACGAAGAGCATCCCGGATTTTCTGTTTTGATCTATGACCCCCATCCGGACACGCGGCTCGGCTGGCTTCAGGCAAGGCTTGACACCCGTCACGGCACGGTCAGCGCCCTGTGGATGTACCAGGACAACGGCATCCGGTACGAACTGGATACTCCGGTGCGCACCCTGGTCCTGCTGGGCGGCGAAGAACAATGGGTGGCACCCGGCAGGCATATATTCTGGACAGCCAGATAAAGGAGGAAGAAGCGATGCGAATCATGAAGATCAATCGCGGATGGTATTTCGGCACAGGCATATTGGATCTGGGAAATCGGCTCCGCGGCGAGTTCGGCAGCCACACGGTAGACCTGCCCCATGATTACATGATCGAAAGCGACGTATACTCCGGCGCCCCTTCCGGCGCCGCCAGCGGCTATTACAATGCGGGCGTGGCCCATTATGTGAAGGAGATCGATATCCCCGTGGAATGGGAAGGCGAACGCGTTGCTCTGCGCCTGGACGGCGCAATGATGAACGCGACCATCGAGGTGAACGGCAGCCTGGCGGCGCTTCAGCACTATGGCTACGCACCTTTTGAAGCGGATATCACCCGTTTGGTCTATCCCGGGCAGAAAAACCGCATCGTGATCACCGTGAACCCCAGCATGCAGCCGAATTCACGCTGGTATTCCGGCGCCGGCCTGTTCAGGGGCGTGGAGATCGTTCATATGCCGAAACTCCATATCGCCTTCGGGGGCCTGTCCGGATATACAAAAAAGATCGAATACGGCGAAGGCGGCAAACCGGAAACAGCTTACCTGCAGGTGTCCGCCGAGATCAGGAACGAATACGCCGAAAACCGCATGGCCCGGGTCACCTTTTCCCTGATCGACTTCAAGACCGGTGAAACCGTAAAATCAAGCCGCACCCTCACCCAGGTGCAGGCCCTGTCCTCAGGCACTGCCCATATGACCCTGACCGTGGACGATCCCGTGCTGTGGAGCGCGGAAACGCCCGCCCTTTACCGTCTGCAGGCCGCCGCAGAGGATATGGGAACTTACAAGACCCATATGATCGCCGCCGAACATCCTTCAGAAGATTCAGAAAGCGTGCTTTTCGGCATCCGTACCGTTGAAGCCGACGTCAAGCACGGCCTGAGGATCAACGGAAAACCTGTCAAGCTCCGGGGCGGATGCCTGCACCACGACAACGGCCCCATCGGCACGGTGTCGCTGTACGATGCGGAAGCACGCAAAGTGATGAAACTCAAGGAAGTAGGTTTCAACGCCATCCGCACCACCCACAACCCGCCCTCCGCCGCCTTGATCGAAGCCTGTGACCGCCTGGGGATGTACATTTTTGACGAGGCCTTCGACGCCTGGGGCATGGGCAAGCAGCCCGGCGACTACAACCAGTATTTTGAGACCGACTGGGAAAAGGACCTGACTGCCTTCGTGAAGCGCGACCGGTGCCACCCCTGCGTGATCATCTGGTCCACGGGCAACGAGATCACCGAGCGCGCCGGTTTGAACAACGGTTATGTATGGGCCTCAAAGCTGGCCGGGACCATCCATTCCCTTGATCCAAGCCGGCCCGTGTCCAATGGCATCTGCTCCTTCTGGAACGGCTTGGACGATCACCTCCAGGAAGAACAGATGCGCAGATGGAAGGAAAACGCTTCAGGCGGCCTGCAGAACGCCGATATCGGCGGCAAGAAGGACCTGCTTTGGGAGGAATACACCGAGGCCTTTGCCAACGGCCTGGATATCGTGGGATATAACTACCTTGAGGGCAAATACGCACAGGACCATGAAATGTTCCCGGAGCGTGTCATCCTCGGCAGCGAAAACTATCCCAAGGAGATCGGCATCCACTGGCCGACCATCGAAAAGACCCCCTGGATCATCGGTGATTTCACCTGGACGGCCTGGGACTACATCGGCGAGGCGGGTATCGGCAAAGCCACCTTCTATGAGCCCGGCGACCCCAACATCGGCAATCCCTGGGGCGCACCCTCCCCCTTCCCCTGGCGTACCGCCAACGATGCGGATTTTGACGTGACGGGCGTGATCCGCCCCCAGGGCGTCTATCGCCGCATCGTGTGGGGCAGCAGAGAAACCGGTCTTTTCAGCTATGACCCCGCGGTGATCGGGAAGGTGGAAACGCTGTCCAGCTGGGGGTTCCCCGGCGTGTGGCAGAAATGGAACTGGCAGGGCCGGGAAGGCAAAGCCGTCGATGTGGCCGTGTTCAGCGCCGCCGAGGAAGTGGAACTGTTCCTGAACGGCGTCAGCCAGGGCCGCAAAAAGGCCGGAGAGGCACCTGTCCAGGATATGCCGCTCACTTTCCTGTTCCGCACCCGGTACGAGCCCTGCACGCTTGAAGCCGTGAGCTATTCAGGCGGCAGGGAAGTATCCCGTACTGCTTTGAAGACCACCGGCAAACCCATCTCCATCCGCCTGACCGCAGAGACCGACCGGCTTTTTGCCGACGGCGAATCCCTGTGCTATGTAAATGCGGAGCTGATAGACGCGGATGGGAACACCGTGCCCGATGCTGACACCCTGCTGATCGCAAAGGCGTCCGGCGCGGCAAAGCTCCTGGGCTTTGGCACCGGCAATCCCATCACCGAAGAAAATTACGCAAAAGGCGAATTTACATCCTGGCAGGGCCGGGCCCTTGCCGTACTGCGCGCAGGCTTTGACGCGGGCGAAGCCAGGCTGACCGTGAGCGCCGAAGGGGTCGGGACCGCGGAGATCGTTCTGCCTGTAAAGGAATAAAAATAAGGAGCGTGGCGGACATGCGCACCATCATACCTTTTAATGATAACTGGACATTCTTAAAGCCGGGTGAAGAACGCGTGTCCGTCACGCTGCCCCACACCTGGAACGCCATCGACGGACAGGACGGCGGAGGCGATTACTGGCGGGGCGAATGTGTATATGAAAAAAGCTTCCATGCGCCCGGCATGGAAGCCGGTCAGGACGTCTTTCTGGAATTCGACGGCGTATCCGCCTCCGCGAAGGTCACGCTGAACGGGCATTTTGTTGGCGAGCATCACGGCGGATACAGCCGGTTCCGCTTTAACATCACCGATCGTCTTCAGGAAAAGGACAACCTTCTCTCCGTCGTGGTGAGCAACGCAGCCTGCGATACGGTGTACCCGCAGAACGCCGATTTCACCTTCTACGGCGGCATTTACCGCGCCGTGCGGCTGGTGAAGCTGCCCAAAGTTCATTTCGACATGGACACCCTGGGCGGCTGCGGCATCCGGGTGACGCCGAAGGTGCTAAAAGACGGCTCCGCCGACGTGCACGTCTCCGCCCAAGCCGGCGGCGGCCGGGCGGTGTTTGAATTAAACGGGGAAACGCTTACAGGGAATAAAGTGACCTTCCATATCGAAAAGCCCATCCTGTGGCATGGCCGGAAGGATCCCCACCTGTATACGCTGAAAGCCGGCCTGTACGACGGCGATACGCTTTGCGACGCCCTGGAAATCCCCTTCGGCATCCGCTCCTTCCGCATCGACCCCAACGAGGGTTTCATCCTGAACGGCGAAAGCTATCCCCTGCGGGGCGTGGCCATGCACCAGGACTGGCTGGGCAAGGGGAACGCGATTTCCGAAACGGACATGGAAGAGAGCCTGCGCCATGTATTCGAAATGGGGGCAACCACCGTGCGTCTGGCCCATTATCAGCACGATCAGCATACCTATGACCTGTGCGACAGGCTGGGCATCGTGGTGTGGACAGAGATCCCCTATATCAGCGAGCACCTGGACAACGCAAGGGAAAATGCCCTGAGCCAGATGAGGGAACTGATCGAACAGAATTTCAACCATCCCTCCATCGTAGTGTGGGGCCTGAGCAACGAGATCACCATGGCCCACGGCGATCAGGAGACCCTGGTGCCCTTCCATCAAAAATTGAATGAATTATGCCATGAGATGGACGATACCCGATTGACCACCATGGCCTGCATTTCTCCCCTGCCGGTGGATCACCCGTTGATTTCCGTGCCGGATGTGCTTTCCTACAACCATTACTTCGGCTGGTACGGTGGACGCCTGGAGGACAACGGCCCCTGGTTCGACCGTTTCCATGCCCTGCATCCGGACCTGCCCGTGGGCGTATCCGAATACGGCTGCGAAAACAGCCTGTGGCATTCCTCCCATCCCGAGCCCGGGGATTACAGCAACGAATACCAGATGATCTACCACGAAAGCCTGATCAGGCAATTGTATTCCCGGAAATACCTGTGGGCCACCCACGTGTGGAATATGTTTGACTTCGCCGCCGACGCCCGGGAGGAAGGCGGCACCAAAGGCCGCAACAACAAAGGCCTGGTGACCTTTGACCGCAGGAAACGCAAGGATGCTTTCTATGCCTATCAGGCCTGGCTGACGGACAAGCCCATGCTGCACCTGTGCGGCAGGGAATTTGTGAACCGTGACGGCGACACCGCGGAATTTGTGGTGTACAGCAACCTAAAGCAAGTTTCGCTTTTTGTCGATGGAAAAGAATATACAAAACAGGCGGAGGATCACTTCTTCCACTTCACCGTACCCCAGCCGGAGGGAACCTATAACGTTACGGCGACCGCGGGGGATCTTACTGAGCAGGCGCGGTTTACCCATGTTTCACAACCCGATCCCGCCTATCGTTTTCAGCAGGGCACGGTGCTCAACTGGTTCGATATCGATACGCCGGACGGGTTCTATTCCGTCAAAGACCTGCTGAAAGACATTTCCCAGTCGCCCGACGCGGCGGCGCTGGTGAAGCCGATGCTGGCGGAAATGACCGCCGCCCGGGCCGCCAGGGCAAAGCGGAAGGAACAGGAAACCGGGCGGGAGACAGTGAAAAGCGGCGAAGGCATGAGCGCCGAGGATCGCAGGCGGACAACGATGCAGTTCAGCCTCCTGCAGCTCATCCGTATGGGCGCGCCGGACATGCCCAGGGAGCGAATCATCGCCGTAAATAAGCGGTTGAATCAAATTCCCAAATACGTGCCGCCCAGGGATATGGATATGGAACAGGCGGAAAAGGACGCCCGTCGGGAAAACGCCTATGCCGTGGATGACCGCTTTGTGCTCCGGGACGGGCAGCGCCATCCCTTTGCGGTGATCTGCCCGGGCGGGGGATATACCATGGTATGCAGCTTCATCGAAGGCGTGCCTTATGCAAGAAAGCTCAATAAAATGGGCATTTCCGCCTTTATCGTGTATTACCGGGTGAAGGAGAAGGCCCGCTTCCCCGCGCCTCAGGATGACCTGGCCCGGGCCGTGCGGGATATTTTTGCCAAAGCGGATGAATATATGCTGGACACCGCCCACTGGTCCGTGTGGGGCTCTTCCGCCGGCGGTCATCTGGCAGCAAGCTTCGGCACCGCCAACATGGGCTATCTCCATTACGATTTGCCCAAACCCGAAGCACTGGTGCTCACCTATCCCGTCATCAGCATGCGTCCGGATCTGACAGAAAAGCAAACCCACGACCAACTGCTGGGCGATCCCGCCGACGCGTCCATGGAAGCCTTTTGCAGCGTGGACGAGCAGGTGGATCCGGACTATCCGCCCACCTATATCTGGTGCGGCGACGCGGATAAAACCGTAAAGCCCGACAACACCCGTCGTATGGCAGCCGCGCTTGAAAATGCCGGGGTCCCATACCGATGCGATATCTTCACCGGCGTGGATCACGGTGTCGGCCCCGGTACCGAGACCGCTGCCGAAGGTTGGATCGATCGCGCCCTGGCTTTCTGGAAGCAACAGATGAAATAACATAATATACTTGCAGGAGGACATCCATGAAGCATCCGGAAATCGAAAAAAGGATCCAGGATCTGCTGAGTAAAATGACGCTGGAGGAAAAAGTCGGCCAGCTCCATCAGGCCGGAGGCTCCATCGTCGGCGCGTTCGATCTTTCCCTTGAGGAGATCCTGACCATGGTGCAGGACGGACGCATGACCGAAGAAGAAGCCCATAAAATGATTTCCAACGCAAAACGGGACTGGCATGAGGACGATCTTCGCGCCGGGCGTATCGGTTCGTATCTGGGTCTGGTCGGCTCGGAAGAAATGAACCGTATGCAGCATATTGCGGTTGAGGAAACAAGGCTGGGCATTCCCCTGATCAACGGCTTTGACGTGATCCACGGCTTCCGCACTATCACGCCCATTCCCCTGGCGGAAAGCTGTGCCTGGGATACGGATCTCTGGGAGCGCACCGCCCGCATGTCCGCGGAGGAGGCCGCTGCCGCCGGGATCCACATGACTTTTTCGCCCATGGCGGACGTGAGCAAGGACCCCCGCTGGGGCCGTATTGCCGAGAGCGCAGGCGAAGACGCGCTGCTGAACGGACTGTACGGCGAGGCGAAGGTCAAGGGCTATCAGACCGACGACCTCACCCGTCATGACGCTCTGGCTGCCTGCGTGAAGCACTTTGCCGCCTACGGCGCGGCGGAAGGCGGCCGGGATTACAACCGGGTGGATATGTCTCCCCAGCGGTTTGAAGAGGAATACCTTCCCTCTTATGAACGCGCCGTGAAGGCGGGCGCACGCGCCGTGATGCCCGCGTTCAACGATTTGAGCGGCGTGCCCTGCTCGGTGAACAAAAAGCTGCTGACGGACATTCTCCGCAGGCGCTGGGGGTTTGACGGCATGACCATCAGCGACGCCAACGCCATCGCCGAATGCGTCAATCACGGCATCGCGGAAGACCGCCGGGATGCCGCCCGGCAGGCGCTGAACGCCGGTATGGATATGGACATGACCTCCGGCTGCTTCCTGGACCACGTGAAGGAGCTGGTGGAAACGGGCGAGGTGCCCATGGAAAGGCTGGATGAAGCGGTCAGCGATATCCTGCGGCTGAAGTTCGAGCTGGGCTTGTTTGACGATCCCTACCGCTCCGGCCCGGAACAGGAAAAAGCCGCTATGCTGACCCCTGCTCACCGCGCCCTGGCCCGGGAAGCCGCGCAGAGATCCATGGTGCTGCTAAGGAACGATGGGCTACTGCCTTTGAAAGCGGGCCTGCGCATCGCTCTGGCCGGAAAACTCGCTTTTGAAAAAGATGAAATGAGCGGCACCTGGGCGGGCAGTTATCAGCCCGGCGACTGCAAGAGCATCCAGGATGCGCTGGACGAAGAACACATTGCCTATCGGGCGGTCGCGGAGGATCAGCCGCTTCCGGACTGCGATGTGTTCCTTTGCGCCATCGGCGAAGGGAAAAACGAAAGCGGCGAAGCCGCCAGCCGCGCTTCCCTGGAACTGACGGAAGCGGACATCGCCCTGCTGAAGCGCCTGAAGGAAAGCGGAAAGCCCGTAGTTGCGGTGGTATTTGCCGGACGGCCCCTTTGCCTGGGCCCTGCCGTGGAAAACGCCGACGCCATCCTGATGGCCTGGCACCCCGGCGTCGAGGCCGGTCCCGCCATCCTGGACGTGCTGTATGGCCGGGTGAACCCCTCGGCCAAACTGACCGCCGGTTTCCCCTCCGCCTCCGGCCAGTGCCCGTCGCTGTATTATGACCACATCCGCACCGGACGCCCCGCCGGAAAATTCAAGTACACCAGCAAATACCTTGACGCACCCGTAGAGCCCCTGTTTCCCTTCGGCTTCGGACTGAGCTACACTTCCTTCCGCTACAGCGATATTTCGGCCGTGCAGACCGGGCTGGGCATCCACGCGGAGATCACCGTGCAAAACATTGGCGATCGGGCGGGAGACGAGATCGTGCAGTGCTATTTCCGTGATCCCGTAGCCCGGCGCGTCCGCCCCGTACGCAAGCTGGCGGCTTTTGAAAAAGCCGCTCTCCGGCCGGGGGAAAGCCGGCGGATCGCCTTTGACATTCCCAAAGCCGCGTTTGGTTATTACGACCAGGACATGAACTTCGTGATCGACGACGGCCTGATCGAGATCCACATCGGCGGGAACGTGCGTGATACCCTGCAGGCGAATGTGGATTATCGCAGCCTATGATCCGGGGCTGTCTGCCCCCAATAAAGGTTATCCGCAACAGTGGGCCGCGGAGGGAGGGAAGCTATGCGCAGACTGTTCCATATCGAAAAAAAGCGGGAAGTACTTTCTCTTGTCACCGACGTCGCTTTTTCCAATGTTCCCTGTTGGTATGACGCATCCCGCAGGGATCTGAAAATGGACCTGATCGTTCCAAAGAACCGGGCAGCCCATTCCGCCTGTCCCGCCGTCGTGTGGATCTGCGGTGGCGCGTACCGGGTGGTGAACCGTTCGGTCTGGCTGCCGGAAATGATGCGTATCGCACGGGCGGGCTATGTGGTCGCCGGCATCGAATATCGTACAAGCAACGAGGCGGTCTTTCCGGCGCAATTGATCGACGTGAAATCCGCCGTACGGTTCCTGCGCGCCCACGCAAAAGAATTCTGCGTTGACCCGGACAGGATCTACGCCATGGGCGAATCGGCGGGCGGCACCATGGCCAGCCTGCTTGGGGTGACGGGGGATCGGAAGGAATTTGATCAGGGCGATCACCTGGACCGGTCCAGCGCCGTTCAGGGCGTGGTGGATTACTACGGCGTGGTCGATTTGTCCGGTGCGTCCGCGGAAACAGACCGTATGGCCGCCTCGGCAAACCCGAACAACAACGTTCCCTATTTTGCCTTTGAAGAATTTTTAGGCGTCGGGTACGGAAAAGCTGAGGCGAAAAAAGCCAGCGCGGTCCGGTATATTTCCGATCAGACGCCGCCGTTTATGATCCTGCACGGCACCGGGGACACAGTGGTGCCCATGGCGCAAAGCGAAAAGCTGTATGACGCTTTGCAAAAGAAAGGCGTTCCCTGCGAATTCATGGTAATTGAGGAAGCCGTGCACGGGGACGATCTGTTTTACCAGGACGAAGTGACCGATGCCGTGATCCATTTTTTGAACGGCATATCAGAAGAGAAGGAATAATACTCAACTGTATCTGTTCAGTCCTGCGGACAGTTTAGATACCGCAGGTGGTACCCGTTCCCCCCGCGAGCCCCCCGGGCGACCGGGAAAGGGAAACCCCTTCCCCGAGTCCCCAACCCGCCGGCGGCGCCGGTTTCCTGCGTCCAGGCGGCACCGCCGGCCGGGTACGAACCCCGAACCTCTCCTGCGGGAGGGGTTCGGGGTGTCGTTCCGCTTCACTCCTCGCCGGAGCGGCATCGGGACCGTGTACCCGATAGGCCGTTACACGAAGCTTAAGCGGATCATGATCGGAAGGAGATCCCTCCGAACCCTCCCCACTGCTGCCATACGTTCCCTCTCCTTCACACTCGACTGAGCAGTTACTCCGGATCAAAAATACGTTTCCCGGGCAGAACATGACTGCCCGGGAAACTAAAGCGCACTATAAAAGCTGTTTCAGCCCGTCACACACGGATGCCGTCCAGTTCCTCCGTAAGGCGGCATATCTCGTCGATGAGCGAACCGATGTAATCGATGGTGGCGTTAAGGGGAGCGTCGGTCGTGATGTCAAAGCCCGCAAGGCGCGCAAGGCCCACCGGATCCATGGTGCCGCCGGCGGAAAGGAAGTTTTTCCAGTCCCGTACGGCGCTCTCCCCCTCTTTTTCGATGCGCAGCATGGCCTGGGTGGCCACGGTTAGGCCGGCGCTGTATGTATAGGAATACAGGCCCATATAATAATGCGGCTGGCGCATCCACGTAAGCTCCGCGCCTTCCGGGATCTCGACCGCGTCCCCCCAAAAGAGCTCCAGGTTTTTGCGGAACAGGCCGCTGAGGATATCCGCGTTCACGCTGCCGCCGCCGTCGATGATGCGGTAGACCTCCCTCTGGTACCAGGCTTCCCTCAGGTGGGTCACAAAATTGTGGTAATACGTGTTGCTGACCACATTGGAAAGCACCCACCTGCGGAAGCGCTTATCCTTGCTTGTATGCGAAAGATGGCTGGCCAGCAGCAGTTCGTTCATGGTGGAGGGCGCTTCCACCAGGTACATGGACGGATCGTTATCGTAATAGGACTGCGCCCTGTCCCCGTACATGGACTGGCCGGCATGCCCCAGTTCGTGGGCGAGGGTGAACACGTCGGACATACGGTCGTTCCAGTTGAGAAGGATAAATGAATTCCGCCGGTAAATGCCGGAGCAGAATCCGCCCGTGCTTTTGCCCACGTTCCTGGCAAAATCCACCCAGCGCTCCCGGTACGCCCGGTCGATCATATCCAGGTAATCCTCCCCGAGGATCGCAAGGCCTTCCCGGATCAGGCGGTGGGATTCCCCGATGGTCACCTTCGGGTCGTATCCCGGGTCCACCGCCGTTTTGAGGTCCGCAAACGTCATTTTGTCCAGCCCGTGCTTTTTTTTGAGCAGCGTCGCGTAGCGGCGCATATGCGGGGCCAGGCGTTCGGTGATCACATCGATCTGGCGGTCGTACATCTCCCGTGTCACCTTCTGTTCAAACAGCAGGCTGTCGAACACATCGGAAAAACCGCGCAGCTCCGACATGGTCTTTTCCTGGGTAACGCAGGCGTTATAGGCGGCCGCGGTGGTGTTTTTGTATTTTTTCAGGGTGTCGTAAAAGGCGCGGAACGCCGCGCGACGCACCTTAGCGTCCGATTCCAGTTCGTAATTGTCCTCAAACAGCGAATAGCCGAGGGGGTATTCCCTGCCGTCGACGGTGAAGGGATCAAACGCGATATCGGCAAGCTTCATAGTGTTATAGATGGTGTAAGGCACGTTCATAGTCCTGCCGAGGGCCGCCAGGGTCCTTTCCGTTTCCGGGGACAGCATGTGCGCCTTTTTCGCCATCAGGTCCTGCAGGTATCTTTTGCAGCCGTGCGCTTTTTCCACCGCGGCCTTAAGTTCCCCATCCGGCGCCAGAAGGATCTGGCTGTCCACAAAAGCCATATCCCTCTGCATCCGCGTCATCTCATCGCTTACCTTTTCATCGCGTTCACGCAGTTTGTTGTCGGTATAGTCGGTCTCCACCGCCAGGCCGGAATAACTCCATATCTTCGATATGTTTATCAGGATCGGTTCCATATCGTCCAGGCATTTTACGATCCTCTCCGCAGTATCCAGCTTTCCTGAATAGTTTTCGGAAAGCTTTTTTACCATGCCCTTTGTTTCTTCCAGCGCTTCCCACATCGTTTTTTCATCCGGATAGATCAGGGACAGGTCCCATGTTTCATTCACCGGCACGTCAGCACGCGCGCAAAGTTCCATATCGGTTCCTCATTTCCGCCCGAAAGGGCTGTTTTATTCATTATAGACCGGATCCGAAGCAGGGACAAGCATTGTTTTTTATGTGATCATATTTCGTAATACATATTGTTTATTCAGTAATGAACAACGTTTGCTTTTTCGTAAGCGATCAATGTTCCACGGTTGAAGCCCTGAATGCCGTGAATACCTCATCATCCCAGGGCATCAAATCGTCAACAGCAGCCTTAGGATCGGCGGCGAAACGATCCGGCAGCACCGTAAGCAGATATTTCAGGTAAGCCTCGGGGTTCAGACCGTTAGCTTTTGCGGTCTCCAGAACAGTAAAAACGATCACACTGGCGTTGGCACCGGCCTGGGTGTCGCAGAACAGCCAGTTCTTCCGGCCGACCACAATCGGCCGGATGGCGTTCTCCACTTGGTTGTTGCTGATCTCGATCTCGCCGTGGTCGAGGAAAGCGCAAAGGTACTCCCGCTGGTTCAGGGAGTAGACAATGGCTTTCTTCAGCTTGCCGGCCGGGCGGAAGATGGATTCCAGCCAGGCATAGTACTCCTCAACAATGGGTTTGGAGAGGAGCTGGCGCTGCTCCCGGCGTTCGGCGTCCGGGAGCCCCTCAAGCTTTTGTTCCACCTCAAAGAGCCGGCTGCAATATTCCAAACCTTTCGCAGCCAGTGCATTTTCCCGGGTGGCGCCGTCCGGCATGGCCTCCACCCATTTTCGCCGGGCGTGAGCCCAGCAGCCTGCCCGGGTGGCTTTGTTCAGGATGTTGTAGCCGCTGTATCCATCCGAGACCACCACGCCGGCGTAGCCTCCCAGCACTTTCTCCGCACAAGCTCCCTTGCGGCTCTGCTCATAGCGGAAGTACCGGATTTGCCTTACCGCCTGCTTGGAGGAAGCGTAAGCCCAGATGCGGGATTCCGCTGTGGCCTCCCTGCCGGGCTCCTTGTTCACCTGCAGCACGGTCTCATCCGCGTGGATCACCGCCTGCCGGAGCAGTTCGGCCAGGAAGGCATCGCTGAAGGGCTTCAGGTAGGTCTCGCCGGTCCGGATCACCCAGTTCGACATGGTGTTCCGCCTGAGTTCAACCCCAAGCCGCTTCCACATCTGTTCCTGCCGGTACAGCGGAAGACCGTCAGCAAACTTCTTCACCATGATGTCCGTGACGACTGAGGACGAGGCATAGCTGTGCTCAAGCAGCGGCGCGGGCACATGCGGACGGCGAATGTCAGCGCAGCCCGTCTCCTCTTCCGCTTTCGGATCGGCGTAGGTTTTGATGAAGATCTTCCGGATATATGCCCTGGATGGCTCACGGATGAGCTCAGACCGTACCAGATCCACCCCGATATACTTCAGAGGACGGCCATCCGCCGTGAACTTCTGTTCTTCCGGGAGATCGATGGTTTCAACCTTCTCTTCCAGATTCGCGGCGAACTCCTCCATGGTGCGCTTCGCCTTGCGGGTGTGCGCCGTCACCCGGACAGTCTGCTTCTCTTCGGCAGCCGTTTCTTTCTCGGCCTTCTCCGTGATCCCGTCTCCGGCCTGGTCGAACATGCTCATCTGCCCGTCGCAGAGGATATATGCCCGCTTCTCGCTGCTCTGTCCGAAGCGTGCCCGATTCAGGTTCAGGATGATCTCGATCTTCTCCGCGATGATCCGGTCTTTTTCCTCAATGGTGGCGGTGAGCCGATCTACCGTGGCCTGCAGGGCAGATATCTGCCCCATGAGCATGTCCACAACTGCTTTCGGAACCATCTCTTCCGCCACACTGCTCACCGTCCTTTCCGCAAGGTTTCTATACCTGTAAGATTCGACAGTGAGTCCGGAAATCCTTTTGGTACATTGTATTTCCAATGTTTTTGGTCAGCAGACGGTTCCCGGCTTTCCCGGCTCGAAAGCCTTCTTCTGGACGATTGACAATCCTTCCATGAGCCAACGGAACTCCTGCTTTGTCAGCAGTTTCAGCTCCTGCTCATTTCGCGGCCACTGGAACCGTTTCTCCGCCAGACGCTTGTACAGCAGCACATACCCCGTACCGTCCCAATACAGCGCCTTGATTCGATCCGCCCGATGTCCGCAAAACAGGAAGATCGAAGTCTCGTTCAGCTTCTTTCCGAATTGCAGTTCAACCACAGCTGTCAGCCCGTCGATCTGTTTTCGCATGTCGGTGTACCCGCAGGCGATGTAGTAGTTCTGCACCCGGCCGTAGTCAAGCATGGCGGTTCAGCGCCTTCACCAGGTCGGCAACTGCCTCCGCACTGCTCCCGGCAGGCAGGGCGATGACGCTTTCGCCATGGCGAATGGTAATGCCTGTACCGGGATTTTCCGCATCACGACTGGACAGCATTTCAGGATTGACTCGCATCAGGAGTCCGGCCTGCGCAGGTGCCGGGATGGAGAGTTGCTGAGTCGCCTCTGTTACAAACCTCTTTTCCCAGTAATAGTAAGTCTTGCTCGCGATCCCCTGTTGAGCGCACCATGCCTTGACCGTCATTCCGCTGGAGCGGCATTCCGCAATCTTCGTTGACCATTCCTGCAGCAATGCCGCGTGTTTCATTGCCTGTACTCCCATTGTCTGCCTCCGTGTCTGATGTTTTCTAATGGATTCTATTAGAATCGCTTAGACTCATTGTCTCATACCGTGGCAGATCTTTCGAGGTGTGGGTTTATTGACCGGTTACGCTTTTTCTGGCCATAGTTTCCTGAAGGCTTGATTCAATGCATATAGAATAAAAAATATTAGATTACTACTGCTATGCAAGAACAAAACTGATAATCTCATGTAATTAGGCCATGAGCTATAACCGAATAAAGGTATGTTATCTTTCACAAAAGTTAGTAACTCATTGATTTTGTTAATATACTCCTGCTTCTCCTCAACTTTGCATCCATACCACCAGCGCCAGACTTTGTAGATTCCATAAACCGCGAAAAGCGATAATTTATCTTTTTTTCCTTTGTACAGTTCCGGATACTCATTTCTGAAATAGTAATAGCGATCGAGCCTCGCGTCAGCATAATCCATCAGATTCTTGACTGTGTAGTTCTTTGTGATGCTCCCCGAACGGATACGGTAGTGATATAACACTTCCGATTTTATTGCCACAGATTTTGCCTTATCAATGATTCTATGCATAACTGCGACATCTTCGTAATTCTTACTCTCCGGGAAAAGAACACCATTTATTCTGCTTTTCTGAAGCAATTCCTTGCTATATAGTTTGTTCCAAACGTTATTATTTATCCTCCCATCTATCAATGATGTTAGAGAATAATTGTGGTCACAAACCATTTCCACCGGTTTCCATTCTGCTATCTTTTTATCCGAATTCACATCATAACCACACACAATAATATCAAATTTGGCTTCTTGTATTTTTGTAAACAATACCTCATACATTTCCGGATCAATCCAGTCATCAGAATCTATGAATCCAATATAATCACCTTTTGCATAATTTAGACCGTAATTACGTGCAGCAGATAAACCATGGTTTTCCGTGTGAAATACTTTTACCCGACCATCTTTTTTTCATATTCATCACAAAGCTGCCCGCATCTATCAGGAGAACCATCATCAACAAGCAAAATTTCAAGATCAGTATATGTCTGCGAAAGAATACTTTCCAAACATCGGTTAAGATAAGGCTCGACTCTATATACTGGCACAATAACGCTTATCATATTCTTCGCTAATCCTAACAAGATAATCCCTGTTTCTACTTTGATGAAATTGAGTCTATCGAATCCTTTTTAGGTTCCATTAAACTCATCGTACTGTCTTTACTTTTCCAGAACGGTGCGTGATTTTTTTGAGCGGTTACAATAGTTTTTGGACGGCCCTTTAGGGGCTCCTATATGATCACCTTATCATCCACAACCAAGGAGGATATGGAAAACTGGAATTGCTCCGTTATCCACGTGGATATATTACTCTTCGCCGCAGATACCGCGACCATGATGCATCCCATCAAGCCAGCGGCTATCATTATCCACGCCATCAATCTTTGCTTATCAACTTTACAGAGCAAGCGATAGATTAGCAAACCGACAGCAGCACCACACACATTGCTAATCAGATCATCCACATCAAGTATCCCTCTGTAAGTGAGAAACTGAATCAACTCTACACACAATGATATGCCAAGTGAAATGACTAAGGTAAAGCAAGGAAATGTAAAGTTCGCCAAAAAGTAACCAACTGGGACAAAAAGAACTATGTTGAGCAAGATTTGACGAGTATGCTCGTGAGAAGTATAGCTCCATAGTGGAATCAAGTGTATTGTCCGGCATAAAGTCGGAAAGCGAGAGAACACTGTAATAAATAGAACACAAAAAAGACTGATAGTAATGGCCACTATTTGCCTTCCCTTATTAACCGTCTTCCTCGTCTCCTCATCAGTACTTGATTTTTCCCTCTACAACAGCTTTTAGATGCTCACCGTATGGCGATTTCCCGTACAATGCTGCACTTTCCTTCAGTTTTTCTTTATCTATGAACCCATTTATATACGCGATCTCCTCCGGTGCGCTGATTACGATTCCCTGCCGGGATTGAATCGTCTCTACAAAGTTTGCTGCCTGCAGCAGGCTGCTCATAGTGCCCGTGTCCAACCAAGCAAACCCACGTCCAAGGAGCTGAACATCAAGAAGTCCATCGTTCAGATACATCTCGTTGAGAGTTGTAATCTCCAGTTCACCTCTTGCACTCGGCTGGACCTTTTTTGCTCTCTCGCTCACTCCAGCCGGATAGAAGTACAATCCTGTTACCGCATAGTTGCTCTTCGGATAATTCGGCTTCTCCTCGATGCTTAATGCCTTACCGTCATCATCAAACGCGACTACGCCAAACCGCTCCGGATCGGGAACATAGTAACCGAACACTGTCGCGCGTCCGTTCTCCTCAGCATCCTTCACAGCTGCTTTCAGTAGCGTCCTGAAACCATTGCCATAGAAGATGTTGTCTCCGAGCACCATCGCTCCGGCTTCTCCACCGAGGAAATCCTCGCCGAGGATAAATGCCTGTGCAAGACCATCCGGACTGGGCTGCACCTTATAGCTCAGGCTGATCCCGAACTGACTACCATCGCCAAGGAGATCTTCAAATCTCGGTGTATCTGTAGGCGTGCTGATGATCAGGATATCCTTAATGCCTGCCAGCATGAGAGTGCTGAGCGGGTAATAGATCATCGGCTTATCATAAATCGGAAGGAGTTGCTTCGAAGTTACCTTTGTGAGCGGATAAAGCCGCGTGCCTGACCCGCCTGCTAATACGATACCTTTCATCTTCGGCCTCCGATCATAAATACTTCTCAGCCCATTCAAAGCTTTGAGCTTTGAATCCTGGGTGCTTGCCATCTTTTTCACTTGTTTTATATGGTACATCCAACACTGGCCATTGTACATTTATATCCGGATCGTTCCAGGGGATTCCCCCTTCAGAAGAAGGATCATATACATCTGAACACTTATAAACGAATTCAGCCGTGTCAGAAAGGACAAGGAATCCATGCGCAAATCCCGGAGGAACAAAGAACATATTCTTCTTCTCGGAACTCAGCGTCACTCCTACCCATTGTCCAAAGGTCTCACTCCCCGGTCTCACATCAACAGCTACATCAAAGACTTCACCATGAGTGACGCGGACCAGTTTTCCTTGGGTATGCTTTTTCTGGAAGTGAAGTCCACGCAGGACACCTTTTGTACTGGAGCTCTCGTTGTCTTGGACGAACTCCCCTTTGATACCAGCAGCTTCAAACTGCTCTTTCTTATAGGTCTCCATGAAGTAACCGCGATTATCTCCAAACACCTGCGGCGTAATCACGAATACTCCTTTGATCGCTTGTTCCTCAAATGTAAATGCCATCTTGTTTCTTTCCTTTCGAGCATGCGCTCGTGAGATGTTATATCCGTGCTATGGTACAACCCAGAGCATAAGTCACTGATTATAGCTTCGCCTCAGCCAGATACCTTTTGACTGCGTCCTTCCAGTCAGGCAGCGGCTTGAAACCGTTCTCCACTAGCTTTGACTTGTCAAGCCGGGAATTAAACGGTCTTGCTGCTTTGCTTAAGCCGTATTCCGCTGTTGTCACTCGAACAACTTTCACGTCCATACCTGCTGCACGGTAAGCTTCCTCTGCCAAGTCCGCCCAACTTATGAACTCACCAGGCAATGATTCGCTATTAGTGGCGTGGTAGTAGCCGTACTTATCAGTTTCGATCATGTCCACGAGGAGTCGTGTTAGATCGTATGTATAAGTCGGTGTGCCGATCTGGTCATCGACCACACGAACGGTATCGTGTGTCTTGCCAACATTGATCATCGTTTTGATGAAGTTCTTACCGTTCAGGCCGAAGACCCAGGCAATTCGAACAATGAAATATTTGTCCAGCGTAGAGCTTACAGCCAGTTCACCGGCAAGCTTACTGCTGCCATAGACATTCAGAGGAGCATAGTTCTTATCATCCGGCTTCCAAGGACGCTGACCTTGACCATCGAAAACGTAATCTGTGGAGATATAGACCATCTTTGCATCCACAGCTTTCGCCGCTTCTGCAATATACTGGGTTCCGAGATGGTTGATTGTGTCGACCTTAGCCTGGTTCTCTTCATCCTCTGCCGCATCCACAGCAGTCCATGCCGCACAGTGGATGATAACGTCCGGACGCAGGTCTTCAATCGTGCTCTTCACTGCATCCTGGTTGGTTATATCCAATTGTACATAGGGAACCGTGACCACCGGCGTCCCGTCATTCACACCTGCATATGATTGTTGTATGTCCGAACCGACAGCTTCGTGCCCGCGTGTTACTAATTCATTCACGCAGTCATGACCCAACTGTCCGCCGACGCCTGTAACGAATACTTTCATATCATCACCCGCTCGGCCACCAGATCCAATAACCTGATAGCCTCGTTTTACCAGCTCAATCATCACATCATGACCAAGCTGGCCTGTCACCCCTGTTACAAAAATTTCAATAGTACCTAGCCTTGGATCGGCTCCTTGTTACATGTTTCCCGCATCGTTGTTCATCGATATTAATTCAGGTGGTGTGGTTACCTGTTCTTATACATCTCTTCGTAGTACTTCTGGTAGGCACCTGAAGTCACTCGTTCCATCCACTCTGTATGCTCCAGATACCAATCAATGGTCTTCACGATGCCGACTTCAAAAGTTGTTTCCGGATACCAGCCTAGATCCGCTTTAATTTTGCTCGGATCAATGCCGTAACGCCGATCATGACCAAGACGGTCTTCCACATGCTTGATGAGTCCTTCGTTAATCTCCGGGTCGTGAAGTCGCTCAGAAAGCTGCGCTATAATCGTTTTCACGATGATAATGTTCGGACGTTCGTTGTGTCCGCCGATGTTATAGACCTCACCAACCTTGCCGCCAGTTGCGACCATATCAATAGCCTTGCAGTGGTCTTCCACAAATAGCCAGTCGCGGATCTGCATTCCGTCGCCATAGACAGGAAGCTGTTTATGGTTCTTTGCGTTGTTGATCATCAGCGGGATCAGCTTCTCCGGAAACTGATACTGACCATAGTTATTGCTACACCGCGTGATGTTCACCGGCATTCCGTATGTGTCATGGAAAGCTTTCACGAAGTGATCGGCAGAAGCCTTGGAAGAAGAGTACGGAGAGTGCGGGTTGATCGGAGTAGTTTCAGTGAAGAAACCCTCTGCTCCCAGTGCACCGTAGACTTCGTCCGTACTCACCTGTACATACTTCTTCCCTGTCTTCCACGTTTTCTGTCCGGCATCATACCAGGCTTCCTTTGCCCGCTGGAGAAGGTTCACTGTGCCCATCACATTGGTGGTCACAAAAATCTCCGGATTAGCGATAGACCGATCTACATGAGACTCCGCTGCGAAGTTGATGATATAATCCGGATCGTAGTCAGCGATGAGCTTTGCAACGAGCTGAACGTCACAGATATTTCCGTGAACAAAGATGTGGCGAGAATCATCCTCAAGATCTTTGAGATTCTCCAGGTTTCCGGCATAAGTCAGTGCATCCAGGTTGATGATTCGAATATCCGTGTAGCGGTTAAGCATGTAGTGGACAAACGTGGTGCCGATGAAACCTGCGCAGCCAGTCACTAAGTAGGTGGTCATAATTACCTCCGTATCTCTCTTGGGGGTGTTTGAAAAAGCGGCTTAACCGCTCAATAGATAAATGCCGTGTTGCCGTCGTAGCCGAAGATGATGGTCACTTCGCCGTCCAAGGCTCATATGTCCCTAATTCCAAGATATCCGCTATGCGCTTACATGCATGCCCATCTCCATATGGATTGCAAGCATGGCTCATCTTGTTATACTCATTTTCATCCTCTAACAGGAGTTTGAAAGTTCTATAAATGGTCTCCTCATCCGTACCTACCAGCTTCAGCGTTCCAGCACCCACGCCCTCAGGTCGCTCGGTTGTGTCTCTCATGACCAGAACCGGTACTCCATAGGACGGGCATTCTTCTTGAATTCCACCAGAATCTGTAAGGCAGAGGAAGGAGCGTGCTTCAAAATTGTGGCAATCGAAAACTTCAATCGGCTCAATGATGTGGATCTGATCACAATCGCCAAGTTCTTCATCTGCTGCCTGCCGCACGACAGGATTCATGTGGATTGGATAGATTGCTTTACATTCCGGGTGTTCATCAAGAACACGGCGGATAGCTCTAAACATATGGTGCATCGGTTCGCCGAGGTTCTCCCGGCGATGTGCTGTAATGAAGATAAGCTTTCCATCATCACCAACCCAGTCAAGTTCTGGGTGATTGTAGTTCTCCTTCACCGTATGTTGCATCGCATCGATTACAGTGTTACCCGTCACATATATATTTTCAGCTTTACGCCCTTCATTGAGAAGATTCTGGCGTGCTAATGGCGTCGGCGCAAAGTTCCATATCGGTTCCTCATTTCCGCCCGGATGGGCTGTTCTATCCATTATAGACCGGATCCGAAGACGGGACAAGCATTGTTTTTTATGTGATCAATTTCCACGAGCATGAGGATCCATAAAATGGCTGCCTGCCAATGATCTGCCCGGTCCCCATTTATGAAATTGAGTCTAACGGATCCTGCCAGGATCCATTAGACTCATTGACCTGTCTTCTGTTCGCCGGATCGGGGGGTCCTTGATCCGGAATAATGTGGTTATTTGCCACTTTATCTGTTGAAACCGCTTATTGGTACAGTCAAAGAAGTCATTTTTTACTTATCTGTTTTTCGCCAGACCATTTTGTTTACAACTCCAACATAACTCTGAATGATACGGACAACCTTAT
>JAFXUZ010000094.1 GCA_017524725.1 Clostridia bacterium
AAAAACTGAATCTCTTTCACGAAATCTCTTTAAGATTTGCTCCTACTTGACCATTGATTTGGTTCCTTTTTTCGTCCCTTTCGATATGCTCTCCAACCGGGGCATATCGCTTTTTTGTCCGCCTGCCCCGTGAACAGTAACAAAAAAAATAAAAAAACGCTTTACAAAAGTCAAAGGATGTGGTAACATATTTTTCGTTCGGGGCATTAGCGCAGCTGGTAGCGCGCCACAATGGCATTGTGGAGGCCATCGGTTCGACTCCGATATGCTCCATCCGGATCCCTGAGGCTCATCGCCTCAGGGATCTTTCTTTCGTTCTTTTTTATCTCAGAAATTCCTTACAATGCTCTCGATTTCCTGCTCTTCCAGCCGGGTGATCCGCCTGTCACCCACCCTGTATACCCGGTCACACATCGGAAGCACAGAAGGGCGGTGCGTCGTGAGAATACAGGTGCGTCCGGGATTTTTCCCGAGGATATTCCGCAACACCTCTTTTTCCGTTTCCATATCCAGCGCGCTGGTCGCCTCGTCCATCAGCAGGATCGGTGCGTCGCGGAGCAGCGCACGAGCGATAGCTATCCTTTGGGCCTGGCCTTCTGACAAGCCTTTTCCACGTTCTAAAATACTGCTGTCAATGCCTTCGGACATTTTACCGACAAATTCCCAGGCGCAAGCCTGCTTGAGGGCCATGATGATCTCGCTGTCCGAAGCGCCACGCTTTCCAAGGCGCATGTTTTCCGCTATGGTGCCGCTGAGCAGGGTATTCCCCTGTGGAACATAAGAAACCAGCAGCCTGCTTTCCGCACTGACAGGCAGCGCCTGTCCGCTTTCTGATAGGAACTCACAAGACCCGCTTTCAGGTTTGATGATCCCCAGCAGAAGCCTGAGGATCGTGGTCTTTCCTTCGCCGCTGGGACCGACAAGCGCGGTGATCTGTCCGGGGCGCGCCTCAAAATCTGACGGTTCCAACACCCGTTCGCCGTCTTCATAGACAAATCCCACCCCTTTGATTGCCACAGTCAGGCCTCCACGGAGGAATTCCGGCGGGACCTTTTCCCCATGGTGCTTTTCACTGGGCAAAGCCATCAGTTCCTGTATGCGGTGGGCTGATACGCTGCCGTTGATAAACCCGGGAACAATGCCGACGACGCCTTGGAACGCGCCGCTCAAGGCGTTTCGCTGTTGCAGGAACAGGGTCATCGTACCATAGGTGATCTGCCCTCCCCACAGCAGGAAAAGGGTGTACCCATAGGCTGCATACTCTACAAGCAGACTGATGACAGCCATAAAGACATTCGTATGGATCTGGAACATATTCCAGGCCAACGTAACGCGGCGGTACTGCATTTGCAGCTCCTTCAGCTGTACACTGAAGGTATTTGAGATCCCAAAGCTTTTTACCGTATCCAGGTTATACAGCGTTTCTGTTTCAAAGGAATAAATACTGCTGGTGGTCTGCATCATTTCATTTCGATATGACTTTTGTTTTTCCACCAGAAACCGGCTTGTAAGCAGGATCACCGGTGCGCTGGACAGGGCGATCAGGCTCATCACCGGGCTGTAATACCAGATCACCGCAAAAGTAGTCACAAAGGAATAGATCGATATGATCACGTTCGGCAGCCAGCTGACGGCATTGCCCGCCACAGCGGCGATATCGTTGTGAAAGCGATTCACGATATCCCCGTTTGAAAACCGGTTCAGCGATTGCCAGTCGGCGTCCATCACACTGTCAAACACGTCCGACCGGATCACATTGGTCATATCCACATCCAACCGATGGCGAAAACGGCCGATCAGGTTGCTGATAGCCAGGGACAGCAGCGCGCTGCCTGCCATCACAAGCGCAGCCAGCCAAAGCCGGTCCGCCTTGCGGCCGATAACGACGTCCAGCAGGTATTTCCCTGCAACGGAAGAAACCAGTCCAAGGGTGCTGCTCATAAGGCCCAGCACGGTATACACCGCGACAGGCCCTTTAAAGCGTTTGGAATAGGAAGCGATCCATTTCCAGTCCGCATATATTTCCCTGAAGGTCCCTTTTTTCCAATATCCCTTCATGGGGGGTGTTGAAGGTGAATTCATGTTTCGGCGTTCCTTTGCTGTATCTCCCCGTACTTCGGCGGCAGGCTCCCCCGTTCCTTCGGTTGGTTTTCAGCATCTTTCGTCAATACTTCAGTATTTCAGAACGGACGGTCCGGCACTGATGTCGTACATACCAAAACAAAGATTTTTATTCCTCCAGGCAAAACGCCACCGTATCCAAAAACTCCGTCAGGTCCTTTTCAGCCCTTGCCCGCTCCAGATCTTCATAACGTTCCAGCATGGCGGCAGTCAGCTTCTCCCTGGTGTCGGCACCTTCGGCAATGCTTCTCCACAGGAATTCACCGGCTGGGTTGAGCCGGATAACACCGTTGAATTCTTTCGCGGCATCGCCCACCGCAACGGCCACATATCCGGTGCCAAGCTTTTTGACGATATACCCATCCTTGATCCGCATAGTTGTTCCTCCTTACTGTATTGGTTTCCCGCCGGCGGTTTCCACCGCATCCCGCTGTTTATTCTGCCGTTCACGATAAAACGCATCTATCGCGCGCAGCTCCCTGTCCAGCCTCCGCTTCTCCTGCCGAAAACACTGGTCATAAGCCATTCGGCTGGGGCAGCGGTCAAATTCGGTGCACTGGGGAAGGAATACGCATTCTCCGCACTCCCTGCGCACAGCACACGGAGCAGTCACCCGTTTCCATGCATCCGGGTCGATGTCCGTTTTTACACTGCCGTACCGCATGTACTCCGGCATGGCATCGCAGGCAAACAACTGTCCGTCCGCATCGATCAGCACATTGCATTCAGGGGCCGTCACCATGCAGTAATGGGTTTTCAGCCTGAAAACCGCGTCCATATCAGGAGCCATCCGTCCCCTTCGCCGGATATACTCGTTGATCTCCACCACACGCGCTTCCAGAGCGTCGCTGCCGGTGTCCACAGGGCAGGCGTTCAGCCCGTCCCCCAGTTGGCCGAAAAGGGAATGAGCATACGTCCGCAGCTTCTTTCTTTCTTCTTCCGTGAACTCCTCCGAAAGATAATCCACCACCCGGAACGCTTCCCCAAGGTTGTTCTCATCCACGTTCAGCCGGACGGTGATTTTGATCCCGGCCGCGATCAGCAGATGCATGCTGCGGATCACTGCCGCAAACGGGTCTTTGATTGAAGATGTATACCTCTTTCGCCGCGCATATTCTTCAGCCATGCCGTCCAGTGTGATCTGGATCTCGGATATCTTCCATGCTTCAAAAGCCCTTCGAGCCGTCTCCTCAGTAAACAGGCTGCCGTTGCTGGTCATCTCGGCATCATATTCAATTTCCGCTTTATTAAGGCCGGCACAGATACGGTCGATGTTGTCAGCGGCACACATGGGCTCTCCGCCGAACCAGTGGATATGGATCCGCTTCCGGTCCTTCGGCTTATGCCGCAGGATAAAGCGAAGGGTGTCCTCCACCGTTTCTGCGCTCATTTTTCGATACTTCATACCCTGTTCAAAGCAGTAAAAGCATCGGGCATTGCAGGTAGTCGTCGGCAGGATCACATACTGGGTAATCCCCCGCGGCAACTCCTCCTTGAGCCTCAGTACATCCATCAGTTCCAGATAGATCTGGCTTTCCAGCGTGCTTTCCGGCACAAGAAAAAAATCCTCGTATAACTTTGCGGGCACCTCCCGTGCTAGGACATCCTGCGAAAAAAGCCGTCCGTCTGCAAAATAATCGATCATCTGCGGCGGCAGCGAAAGCAGCTTCCTTGTCAGTGTATGAAACAGCAGATACCTGCCCTCAGAGTACAGGAAGTAAACGAACCGGCTCAGGCGGATCTTTTCCCCTTCTTCAGGCAGCTTCTGCTTTCCCAGGAGCACACGGACCCGAGGATCTCCGCTCCACAGGCATTCCATTCTTTTATTGTCCTGATCAGCCATGCTTTTCTTCACTCTCAGTGTTGCTCCCCTGCAAGGTGGGATTACCGTCCTTCTGTTAAATACCAAGAAAGCCTCGGAACGCAACCCGTTCAGAGGCTTCTGAAAAACTACCGGCGGAACCGTAAGGGCCGAATGCCCCGGCAAATGAAATCAGAACTTGCTGCAAGTCAGTTTCCAGGCATAACAGCCGTCTCCCATGGAGCCGGAAGGAGAAGATATATTCTGACAATTGCCGTTCGTATAGCTTCCACAGGAATAACCGGTTGAACTCCATTTGATATTGGTGCAACTGCCCCCCTGCGTATAATACCCGCAGGTAAAGCTTCCAAGAGGCGTGTCGCCCGAAGTGACGATAAAATCCTCCGAATCGAATGGGATCACTTCCGCCGCAGCTTTTTCGTACTTCATAAAAAAATCCTCCAATTCTTAAAAACCAGAAGAGTAAACCTCTTCTTAACAAAGCTCATTTTTATAATATAATATAATCATACAATTGTCAATAAAAAAACATTCGATGTAAATTCCCTCCTATTGGGTCAGGATGCTCTTTCCCTTTCCGTTCTCTGCAGCAAAACAGTACGCCTTTCCATCTACAGTCCCCACCGAAGGGTGCATGATGAAGACATCATAGCACGCACTGATCGGAACTTATTCCGGGCATAATCAAAAATCCGATCCGAGTCCGGAAGCAATTGCAGGCCAATAACATATCACCTGACCAGGTTTTCGTAATCGAACACCGGAAACCCGTCCCTGAAGGGCACCTTCATCACATAGCAGTGCCGGTTGGGGTCGTACAGCGGGTCCCCTTCGATCTCGTCATAATTCCTGGCATGGAAGGATGTATACAGCTGCCCTTCTTCATCCCGAAAAAAGGTGTTGTGGCCCGGTCCCAGCATGCCCTTGTCCATATCGGTGGCCAGTACCGGGCGGCTGACCCTGTGCCAGGCGCCGATATCCATCGGATCGTCGGAGGAATCCATCCACACCATCCCCATGCAGTACGCCGCGCTGGTATCCGAAGCGGAATAGGTAAGCCAGATCCTGCCGTTCTCCTCAATTACGGTCGGGCCTTCGTTCACCCAGAAGCCGTGCCTCTCCCACGCGTAGGCCGGCGACGTAAGCAGCATCTGCGGCGTCTTCAGTTCCACGGGCGACGCCATCTCGGCAATATAAAGGTTGGAGATCTTTTTCCCGACGCTCACCTTTTCCGCCCAGACGCAGAAAAGCCTTTCCCCGTGCTCAAAGACCGTCATATCCAGGGAAAAGTCCCGGAAGGAAAACTCGTCCGCCGGCTTCACCTGCCCCGCTTCCGTCCAGGGATCCCTCATCGGGTCGTCTCCGGCGCAGACCAGCACCCAGGGACGGATCCGGAACATATCGTCCTTTTCCCCCGCCGCGAAATAGATCACCCATTGTCCGCGGACGCGGTGGATCTCCGGAGCCCAGATATTCCGGGACATGACGCCATCCGGATGCGCCCGCCAGACCACCTTCTCCTGCGCGTCCTTCAGCCCCTGCAGGCTCCCGGCGCGGCGCAGGACGATCCGGTCATATTCGGGAACGGATGCGGTAAAATACCAGTCTCCATGATCGTTAAGGATATAGGGATCGGCCCTCTGGGCGATAAACGGGCGGTTGTATTCCGTCCTCAGGAAATTGTTTATATTCATGGTGTCCTCCGTGTCTGTGAAAAAAGCACAGCGTCCAAAAAGACGGCCCTGCCGTATTTTTAGGCACATACCCGGGAAAGGGCTTTCCCCGGCGCCCGGCGGGGATCATTCCCCGCCGAGGCTCCTGAGTTTTTCGTACTTTTCCCGAGCATAGGCGGCGCCTTCGGCAAACAGGGCTTTGGCGTTCTCCGGGAAGGTCCTTCTGAGGGAACTGTAGCGCACCTCGCCGTCGAGGAATTCCTCATAGGCCACGGTCGGCTTTTCCGAATCCAGACGGAAGCGGGGCGACGCCTCCGGGTTATAACGGTACAGGAACCAGTACCCGGAATCCACGGCCTTCTTCATTTCGTCCTGGACCTTATCGGCCCCGCACTTGAGCCCGTGCTCCTGGCAGGGAGCATAGGCGATGATGACGCTGGGCCCGTTGTAATCCTGCGCTTCCTTCAGGGCCCGGAGCAATTGGGCGTTGTCCGCTCCCATGGCCACCTGGGCCACATACACGTTCCCGTAGGTCATCAGGATGCTGCCCAGGTCCTTCTTGGGCTGCTTTTTGCCGGCGGCGGCGAACTGGGCCACCGCGCCCACGGGCGTCGCCTTGGAGGCCTGCCCGCCGGTGTTGGAATACACCTCGGTATCCACGATCAGCACGTTGATGTTTTCACCGCTGGCGACCACATGGTCCAGTCCGCCAAACCCGATATCGTAGGCCCATCCGTCGCCCCCGAACATCCAGAAGGTCTTTTTGCTCAATTGGTCCCGGCGTTTCAGAAGCTCCCGGGCCTCTTCCCCACCATCTTTTTCAAGGGCGGAGACCAGCTCGGCGGAGGCTTTCGCGGAAAGGTCAAAATCGTCAAAAACGGAAAGGTAATTCCCTATGGCTTTCTTCAGGGCCGCGTCGGAAGTCCTTTCGCCCAGGGCCGCGGCCATGTCCCGCACCTTCTCCCTCTGCTGGCGGACGGACAGCGCCATGCCCAGGCTGAATTCGGCGTTGTTTTCGAACAGGGAATTGGACCAGGCCGGCCCGTGCCCCTGCCGGTTGACGGTATAGGGGATCCCCGGCATGGCCGAGCCCCAGGCCTGGGAACAACCGGTGGCGTTGGCCCAGAAGACCCGGTCGCCGTAAAGCTGGGTCAAAAGCTTTGCATAAGGCGTTTCCCCGCAGCCCGCGCAGGCGGCGGAGAATTCCAGCAGCGGCCGCCGGAACTGGCTGCCCTTGACGGTATAGGGATCGAACAGGTCGCCCTTGTCCTGAAGCGTCAGGGCATAGTCCCACGCTTCGGATGTGTCCGGGGCCTGGGATACCGGCGTCATGGCGAGGGCCTTTTCCTTTGCCGGGCATACGTTCATGCAGCTCCCGCAGCCTGTGCAGTCGGCGGAGCTTACCTGCAGGGTGAAGAACAGTCCCTCCGCCTGCTTCCCTTTGGCCGGGACAGCCTTCATGCCCTCCGGCATGTTCTCTTTTTCCTCGGCAGTCAAAAGATACGGTCGGATGACAGCATGGGGGCACACATAGCTGCAGCGGTTGCACTGCAGGCAAAGGTCCTCCTGCCACACCGGCACCCGGACGGCGATGCCGCGCTTTTCATAGGCGGTCAGGCCCATGTCCATCACGCCGTCTTTGTACTTCATCAGGCTGCTGACCGGCAGGTCGTCCCCCTTCTGGGCATTCAGCGGCTCCAGGATCCCGGTCACGACTTCCGGCACGTCCCTTTCGGGCAGGGGTTCGTCCTCGACGGTGAGCCAGCTTTCGGGCACCGGGACCTCCCTGGCGGAAGAGATGCCGGCATCGATGGCGGCAAGGTTCCGCCGCACCACGTCCTCGCCCTTGGCAAAATAGGTTTTTTCCGCCGCGGCCTTGATGAAGCGCACAGCGTCCTCCTCGGGGATGACCGGCATCAGGTGGAAGAAAGCCGCCTGGAGGACCATGTTGAAATGCCCGCCCAGGCCCAGCTCCCGGGCAATGCCCAGGGCGTCGATGGTAAAGAAGCGGATATGCCTTTGGGCGATGGTGCGCTTTACTTTGGCGGGAAGATGTTTTTCCATTTCTTCCCTGCTCCAGGGACAGTTGAGCAGGAAGGTCCCGCCCTCCCTGACCTCCGAAACGATATCGTACCGCCCGATATAGGAGGGATTGTGACAGGCGACGAAATCCGCCGATTTTACGTAATAGGACGACATGATGGGCTCGTCCGCGAACCGCAGGTGGGATTTGGTGACGCCGTAGGATTTTTTGGCGTCATACTCAAAATACGCCTGTCCGAACTTGTCTGTATGGGAATTGATGATCTCCACGGTGTTCTTGTTGGCGCCCACCGTACCGTCGGATCCGAGGCCCCAGAATTTGCAGCTGACAAGTCCCCTGGACGACGGATAAAAGCTTTCCTTTTCCGGAAGGGAAAGATGCGTCACATCGTCGGTAATGCCGATGGTAAAGCTGTTCAGCGGTTTTTCCTCCTTCAGGTTCGCAAACACCGCTGCGATCTGGGAGGGCGTGGTATCCTTGGAGCTCAGGCCGTACCTTCCTCCCACCACCGTGACGTCGGCCCGCTCCCTGAGGGCGCTGAGGACGTCCAGGTAAAGGGGATCCCCGGAAGCGCCCATTTCCTTGGTGCGGTCGAGCACCGCCACCCGGCGGCAGGACGCGGGAAGGGCCCGAACAAACCGCGCCGTATCGAAGGGCCGGTAAAGATGGACCTGCACAAACCCGGTCTTTTCCCCCCGGGCGTTCAGGGTCCTGACCGTTTCACGCACGCATCCGGATACCGAGCCCATGGCCACGATCACCCGGTCCGCGTCCGGGGCGCCGTAGTAGTTGAACAGGTGGTATTCCCGCCCGGTCTCCTCCGAGACCCTGGCCATGTAATCCTCCACCACGTCGGGCAGCGCGGCGTAATCGCCGTTGTTGGCTTCCCTGACCTGGAAATAGATGTCCGGGTTCTGCACCGTAGCCCGGATCATCGGATGCTCCGGATTCAGGGCCTGGGCGCGGAATGCGTCCAGAGCGTCCCGGTCCAGCATATCCCCCAGGACCTCGTAGGGCATTTCCTCCACCTTGTTGATCTCGTGGGAGGTGCGGAAGCCGTCAAAGAAATGGATGAAGGGCACCCTTGCCCTGACCGCCGAAAGATGGGCGACGCCGGCCAGGTCCATGACCTCCTGGACGGAGCCGGTGGAAAGCAGGGCAAAGCCGGTCTGGCGGCAGTTCATCACGTCCGAATGGTCGCCGAAAATGGACAGGGCATGGGTCCCGACGGTGCGGCTGGCCACATGCAGTACGCCCGGCAGGCGCTCGCCGGCGATGCGGTGCATCGTCGGGATCATCAGCATCAGCCCCTGGGAAGAGGTGAAGCTGGTCGCCAGGGCGCCCGTCTCCAGGGCGCCGTGGACCGCGGCGATGGCGCCGGATTCCGCCTGCATCTCCACCAGGCGGACCGTCTGCCCGAACAGGTTCTTTTTTCCTTTGGCGCTCCAAAGGTCGGTCTTCCCCGCCATCGGCGAGGAAGGCGTGATGGGATAGATCGCCGCCACGTCCGTAAAGGCATAGGCGATATAGGCGGCGGCCTCGTTGCCGTCCATGGTCACAAAACGTTTATTGCCCACAGGCATTTGCTTTTTCCTCCTCAGAGTCAAATGAGATCCGGTACATCCCGGCGCAGTTCTTCCAAAGGATCTTTTCTTCTTCTTTCTTATCAAGGCCCAGGGAGCGGAAGAAGTCCAGCTCCCATGCCTGGGACCACATCGGGTAATCCGACCCGAACATGACCCTGTCCGCCCCGAAAGCCCGGATGATCTCACAGGACCTGTCCTTCCCGAGCCAGCGGAAGGAGGACGACGTATCGACCGTCAGGTTTTCAAAGCCGGCAAGCAGCTTTTCGGCCCGGTCCCAGACGCTCCATCCCCCCAGATGCGCCCCGATCATACGAAGCTGGGGGAGCGCCTCCAATACCCGCGCGGTCCTTTCGGGGTTGGAATAATCATACCTGAAATCCCCCGTATGCACAAGCACCGGCAGGTCAAATTCGATGCAGGCCTCAAACAGGCGGAAAGCCTTCGGGCTGTCCACCTCAAAGCGCTGGAAATCGGGATGGATCTTTACCCCCCGCAGGCCGAGGGCCACGATATGTGCCGCGTCCTCACGGACGGACTCAGCGTCGGGGTGGAGCGCCCCCAGGCCGATGAAACACGCCGCGGGACTTTTTCGCCGTTTCAGCGATGAAGCGATTGATGCTTTCCACCTGCGCGGGGGAGGTCGCCACCGAATGCACCACGAAACGGGATATCCCGGCGCTCCTCCCGGAGGAAACAAGGGTGCCAGCGGTCCCGTCCAGGGGGTTCGCGGGCAGCCCGCCGTAAAACCGGTCCACTGCTTCCACGGCCCTCGGGGCGATATGGTCCGGGTAAATATGGCAGTGGCTGTCGATGATCCTTGTCATTGGCCGTACCCCGTTTATGCCGTCTCTATCTTGGCGGCTTTCTCCAGGCCCAGTTTTTTCACGGCTTCTTCGCGCATTTTGTATTTCTGGATCTTGCCGGCGTCGTTCATCGGGAAGGATTTGACAAATTCGATATACCTGGGCACCTTATGCTTGGCCATGTGGTCCAGGACGTATTTCTTCATTTCGTCCTCGGTCATGGTCTCCCCTTCCTTCAGGATGATGCAGGCCATGATCTCTTCGCCCATCGCCTGGTCCGGCACGCCGATCACCTGAACGTCGCTGACCTTGGGATGGGTATAGATGAACTCCTCGATCTCCTTGGGATAGATGTTTTCACCGCCGCGGATGATCATGTCCTTCAGCCGGCCGGTGATGCGGTAATTCCCCTCGGGGGTGCGGCAGGCCAGGTCGCCGGTGTGCAGCCAGCCGTCCTTGTCGATGGCGGCGGCGGTGGCCTTCGGCATCTTATAATAGCCTTTCATGATGTTGTATCCCCGGGCCACAAATTCCCCGATCACCTCGTCCGGGCAGTCCTCGCCCGTTTCGGGATCGACTATTTTGCATTCCACCTCCGGGAAGGCGCTGCCCACGGTAGTCACACGGACCTCCAAAGGATCGGTGGTGCGGCTCATGGTGCAGCCGGGGGACGCCTCCGTCTGCCCGTAGACGATAACGATCTCGGGCATATGCATCTTTTCCACCACGTCGCGCATCACGGCGATGGGGCATGGGGACCCGGCCATGATGCCGGTCCGCATGTGGCTGAAATCCGTCTTCGGAAAATCCGGATGGCTCAGCATCGCAATAAACATCGTGGGCACCCCGTGGAAGGCGGTGATGTGCTCGTTATGGATGCAGGACAGGGACGACTTGGGCGAAAAATACGGGATCGGCAATATGGTGCCGCCGTGGGTCATGGTCGCCGTCATGGCCAGCACCATGCCGAAACAGTGGAACATGGGCACCTGGATCATCATCCTGTCCTCGGTGGACAGGTCCATGCCGTCGCCGATGGATTTGCCGTCGTTCACGATGTTGTAATGGGTCAGCATCACGCCCTTGGGGAAGCCGGTGGTGCCCGAGGTGTACTGCATGTTGCACACGTCGTTGACGTTCACCATGGCCGCCAGGCGGCGGATCTCATCCCTGGGCGTGCGGGACGCGCAGGCAAGGGCCTCGTCCCAGGTCAGGGCGCCGGGCATCCTGAAGCCCACGGTGATCACGTTGCGCAAAAACGGCAGCCGCTTGCAGTGCAGCGCCTCGCCGCTCCTGCGGTCCTTCATCTCGGGGCAGAGCTCAGATACGATGGCGCGGTAATCGCTGTCCCGGTAGCCGTCGATCATCACAAGAGTATGGGTATCCGACTGGCGCAGGAGGTATTCCGCCTCGTGGATCTTGTAGGCGGTGTTCATGGTCACAAGCACCGCGCCTATTTTGGTGGCGGCCCAGAAGGTCAAAAACCACTGGGGCACGTTGGTGGCCCAGATGGTCACCTTGGACCCGGCTTTCACCCCAAGGGACACCAGAGCCCGGGCAAATTCGTCCACGTCGTCCCTGAACTGGCTGTAGGTGCGGGTATAATCCAGGGTGGTGAAACGGATGGCCTGCTGATCCGGGAAATGTTCCACCATGGTATCCAGCACCTGGGAGAAAGTCTTTTCGATCAGTTCGCCCTTCTTCCACACGTACCGGCCCCTGTGCCGGTTGCTCCAGTACAGGTGGTGATGGCCGCGCTTGGTATTGGCAAAGGCCCTCATGGTGTTTTCAAAATGGGTCAGGATGATGTCGATATCGTCCAGCTCCCTGGTCCATTCCGGATCCCATACCAGGGAAACAAAGCCGTCGTAATTCACCGACCTGAGGGCGTTGAACAAGTCCGTAAGCGGGAGCGAGCCTTCGCCGATCAGTTCGGGGACCAGGCTGCCATCCTGCTCCCGCCCGTCGTGCAGATGGACATGGCGGACATAGGCGCCAAGGTTCGTAATGCTCTTCTCGGCGTCCTCCCCGGCGGTAAAGACGGTTTCCTCCATCTTCCACAGCGCGGCCAGCCGTTCGTCGTCGGCGAAACGGTTCAGAAGGTCTCTCAGTTTCTGGGTATCCGCGTAGCGGAAAGCCGTCTCCACCAGCACCGTGACCTTGCGGGAGGCCGTCTTTTCCAGAAGTTCTGACAGGATCTTTGCATTTTCGTCGTCGTCCTCGCAGCTGGAATGCACGCTGACGCAGGGGATGCCCAGGTTGACCGCCGTTTCGACGCATTCGTCGAATTCACGCGCAAAATCGGGATTATGCCAGTCCATGACGGTGCCGATGCAGGGCACCTCCAGCCCGAGGCCCAGCAGGGCCCGCCTGACGCCGGCGGAACGCTCCGGATTGGTGGGGCTGTTTTTCCCCGAAAAGAGCCGTCCCCGGATATCGACCATCTCAATGCCCTGAAGGCGTGCGTTCACCGCCGCGCCGCAGAGCTCCTCCCATGGCATGCCTTTCCAGTTCTGTATTGAGAATGAAAGCTTCACTTGACTGTCCTCCCGGATCAGGTTTCCGTATGTTTTATTCATAAGGCCGCTAAAGCGGATATCCCGTTTTTCAGCGGCGGGGACAAATGATCAGTTCAGTTCGTATACGATCTTGTTCAGCGCGCTGACATAGGCGCGGACGGAAGCGCCGATGATATCGGTGGAAATGCCGTTGCCCGAATACACCCTTCCGCCCGAACGCAGCTTCACCAGGGCGCTGCCCATGGCGTCGCGGCCTTCGGTCACGGTCTGGATCTGGAAATCGTCCAGTTCGTAATGGTGGCCGATGATCTGCTCGATGGCCTGGAACGCCGCGTCGATGGGGCCGTCGCCGATGGCGACGCCGCGGACCTGGGCCCCGTCCTTCTCCAGCAGGATATTGGCCGTCGCCGTAATGACGTTGCCGCTGTTGATGACGTAGCTCAGCACCTTGTAGGTCGGCGGCACCTGCATCGCCGCGCTGGCGATAATGGCGTCCAATTCCCTGGCCCCCACGAAGTGCTTCTTTTCGGCTACCCTGCGGAAGGCCTCGTACACCCTGGCGCCGTCCTCCTCACTGAGCTCGTACCCAAGCTGATGTGCCACCCGTATGATGTCGGCCGCCGTATCGTTGATATCCAGGCAGATGCCGGAGGTCTCTTCCTGTGCCAAAGCGCTGAAATGCCCTGTCTCCTCAGCCGGCGCCAGGATCCTTGCGATCTGCGAAACGGCCCTGTTGATCTCCGTATCCCTGAGGGAGCAGGAAATGCCGATGTCCGCACCCTTTGCCCGGATGAACCTGGCCGCTTCCTCCAGCGCCGGGAACCCGCACTTGACGGCTGTGCACTTGATGCCCGTCACGCCTTCACGCACCGCGGCGGCGGCGCAGGACAGGGCCATGGAGATCTCGTCGCTGATCTGGACGCAGAATTCAAGTCCCTCCAGTTCGGGGACCCGGGAGCGGATCCCGGCGATGAAGGCGCCGAATTCGTCGGGCAGCATGACGCCCGCCGTATCGCACACCGTCACCCGGTCCGCCCCGGCCTTGATGGCCGACCTGATCATTTCGCACAGGAAATCCTTTTCGGCCCGTGTGGCGTCCACCAGGGATATCTCCACGTGCTCGCAGTGGAACCGGGCGCGCCCCACCATTTCGGCAGCTTCCGAAAGCATGGCCGGCGCTTTTTTGTGGCAGGTGTATTCCATCAGCACCGTCGACACCGGCACCAGCAGGTTCAGGGACGGCTCCTTCGCGTTCCTGATGCTGTCCCATGTTTCCTCGATATTGCCCGCGGACACCTCCACCGCCGCCGACACCCTGGCGGATACCATCGACGCCACGGTGCGGTTGGTCAGCTGCTCCGCCTTGCTGCCGGTGATGGGCGCAAGCTCGATGGCGTCCACCTTCAGGCGATCCAGGATCCTGGCGATCTCCAGTTTGTCCTTAAAGGTCATTTCCCTGCTGCCCGTGTTTGCCGTCTGGCGCAGCGTCATATCGATTACCTGAAGCTTTTTCATGTTCCCTCACATTCCGGAGCCTCAGCTCCCAAGTTTTCTTTTTAGTCCCCCGGCCACAATAAAGCCCGGAGGCTCACGGTAAGATGAACCTCCGGGACGATCAGATCGCGGTACCACCCGGATTGCCGCAAAAGCGGCCGCTCTGCAGCGCTCGTCGTAAAGCGCCCGACCTTGGTCACGGGGTCAGCCGGATCTCCATACACAGCAGGCGCTTTTGCCCGTCTTCCGGAGATCTGCTCTGGCAGGAGACTGCGGCAAGGGACACGCACCGGTTCGCACCGTCCACCGGTTCTCTTCAGCGGTTGCCCATCCGCATGGTGCCTTCACAGCATTGGATATGCAATTAAACAGAATTTACCCGAACGGGCAGGTTTTGTCAAGCGTTTTTTTGTTCCTGCACTGTTTTTTCATTCTCCAGTTTCCTGTCCCCCGGGCGTCGTTTTTTGCACGAAAACGGCGCTCCCCAAATGGCTTTGCTTCAAAACCCGCCGTCAGCGCATGCCCTTGTCGTAGGGGATGCCCTCCGCCTTGGGGGCGTGGCTGTTTTTGCTTGTCAGGGCCAGCACCACCAGGGATACGATGTACGGCAGCATATTGTACACCGACCCGGGCAGGTTCAGGTTCACAAGGAACGGGAAAGCGTTGTAGGTGTTGCTCAGCGACCGGAACAGGCCGAAGAGCAGCGCCACGGCCGCGATGCGCAGCGGCTTCCACTGGCCGAAGATCATGACCGCCAGGGACAAAAAGCCGAATCCCGCGACGCCCACTTCGAATTTCCACTGGGACACGCCGCCGAGGATGTACATCAGTCCGCCCAGGCCGCCCAGGAACCCGGAGATCAGGACGCCGGCATAGCGCATTTTGAATACATTGATGCCCACGCTGGCCGCTGCCTGGGGATGCTCGCCGCAGGCCTGAAGCCGCAGGCCAAACCTGGTGCGGTACAATACCAGGTAGCTGATCACAAGCAGGACCACCGCCGCAAACATCAGGTAACTGATCTCCAGGCCCAGGATATTCACCATGAAGTATTTCTTTGCCTGCACGTATACGATCTCGGAAGAGGTGTTGTTGGGGTCGGCCGCCATGTTCAGGGCCTTCACGATGACCGTCGCTCCGGCGGTGCCCAGCAGGTTCATCGCCGTGCCGACCAGGGTCTGGTCAGCCTTGAAGTTGATGGCCGCCACCGCCAGCAAAAGTGAATACACCATTCCGAACAGGACCGCCATCAGCATGCAGCAGACGACCATCATAAAGGGAGGCATATTGGCCAGATACCTCATCCCGAGGGCGCCGCCCAAAGCGCCGAAGACCATGACGCCTTCCAGGCCCAGGTTGATGACGCCGCTGTGCTCGGAAAAGCATCCGCCCAGCGCCACCAGCATCAGTACCGACGCAAAGAAGATCGTATATGAAATGAGGGTAGTCATGCTTGTTTGCCTCCCTTCTTGCTACGGCCGGCCCTGTCGCCGGGCTTCCGGCTCATGATCCCCCGGAAGAACAGCACAAAGGCACACAGGTAAATGATGAAGGAGGAAATGAAATCGGATATCTGGGAAAAATAGCCGAGCGTGGTCACCTGCGCGCCGCCCTCGGTGATGTGCTGGATAAAGTAGGAGGAGAAGATGGCGCCGATGGGGTTCAGTCCCCCAAGGAACGCCGCCGCGATACCGTTGAAGCCCATGGCGGGCACCGAGGACTGGGTGCATTCCCACTGCATGGAATCCGTCAGGAACAGCATCGCCGCTCCGAGGGCCGCCAGGGCTCCCGCGATGGCGGTGGTCAGGATGATGTTGAACTTTTCCCTCATGCCGCAGTACATGGCCGCGTTCTTGTTGAGGCCCGTGGCCTTCAGTTCGTACCCCAGGCGGGTCTTGCTCAGCAGCACCCACACCGCAACGGCGATGATAATTGCCAGCGGAATGGCGATCGTCACCGTTTTTTCATTGCCGAACCAACTGTTCAGGCCCAGGGAAGGGATCAGGGCGGAGGGATTCTGGCTTGCCACCGTATAGGTGTCCTTGCCGGTGGGGTTCTTCACCTGGGTCAGGATGGTGTTGATCAGGTACAGCCCGATCCAGTTGAGCATAATGCCGGAAATGACCTCGTTCACGTTCCGGTAGGCCTTCAGGATACCGGGGATGGATCCCCAAAGCGCGCCGAACACCACCGCCGCCAGAAGGCATACCCACCAGGGCAGGCCCAGGCCCAGGGCGCAGTACAGGGAAGCGCCCGCGCCGATGACGTACTGCCCGGCCACGCCGATATTGAACAGTCCCACCTTATAGGCAAACAGTACGCTCATGGAGCACATCAGCAGGGGAACCGTCTTCACCAGGGTCTGTCCGAAATACTTCGGCTGCCTTTTCGCGTTATAGTTCCAGAAATTCTTCAGTACCTTGGATATGCCTTCAACGGCGTTTTCGGGCTTGATGATCAAAAGCACGATAAAGCCGATCAGCAGGCCCAGCAGGATGCAGATCAGCGACGCGGTGATGGTCTGGACCCAGGGGATGGAGAAAAAGGACTTTTTTTTGTTTTCCTTGCCCTGCATAATCACATCTCCTTTCTCTTGGCGCCCGCCATGTACAGGCCCAGTTCTTCCACCGTTGTCGTCTTCGGATCGAATTCACCCACAATCTCGCCTTCGTACATGACCAGGATCCGGTCGCTGACGTCCATCACCTCATCCAGTTCCAGGGAGACGAGCAGCACTGCCTTGCCGGCATCCCTCTGGGCCACGATCTGCTTATGGATGTACTCGATGGCGCCCACGTCCAGGCCGCGGGTGGGCTGGACGGCGATCAGAAGTTCCGGCTCCCGGTCGATCTCACGGGCGACGATGGCCTTCTGCTGGTTGCCGCCGGACATGGACCTGGCCGTTGTAATGGGGCCCTGGCCGGAACGGACGTCGTACTGCTCGATCAGCTTCTCCGCGTGCTCGCGGATGGCCTTGCGCCGCAGGAAGCCGTGTTTTGTGAAACGCGGCTCGAAATAGTTCTGCAGGATAATGTTGTCTTCCAGGCTGTAATCCAATACCAGGCCGTGTTTGTGCCGGTCCTCGGGGATATGGCTCATGCCGCCGACGGATTTCTGCCGGATGCTCGCTTTGGTTATGTCCTTCCCGTTCAGCGAGATGGTGCCGCCGGCAAGGGGCTCCAGGCCGGAGAGGCCGTAGACGAACTCCGTCTGTCCGTTGCCGTCGATGCCGGCGATGCATACGATCTCCCCGGCGCGGACGTCCAGGGACACGTCGTTGACCGCCATCTTTTTATGCGCCTTGCTGGCAACGCTCATATGCCTGACGGACAGCACCGTATCGCCGGGATGGCAGGGCTGCTTTTCCACATGGAAGTTCACGTTGCGGCCAACCATCATGGCGGAAAGGGATTCCGCGGTGGAGTCCTTGGTGTTCACGGTGCCGATATACTTGCCCTTGCGCAGCACCGAGCAGCGGTCCGATACCTCCAGGATCTCGTTGAGCTTGTGGCTGATAAACAGGATGGATTTGCCTTCGGCCGCCAGGTTCTTCATGATGGCCATCAGCTCTTCGATCTCCTGCGGCGTCAAAACGGCGGTGGGCTCGTCGAAGATCAGGATCTCGTTGTCCCGGTACAGCATCTTCAATATCTCGGTCCTCTGCTGCATGCCGACGGTGATATCCTCGATCTTCGCGTCCGGGTCCACCTGCAGGCCGTATTTTTCGCTCAGCGCCATCACCTTTTTGCGGGCCTCGCTCTTTTCCAGGAAGGGGCCCTTGGTGGTCTCCACGCCCAGGATGATGTTGTCGAGCACCGTAAAGCATTCCACCAGCTTGAAATGCTGATGGACCATGCCGATGCCCAGGTCGTTGGCCACGTTGGGACTGGTGATATGGACCACCTTGCCATCCTTGCGGATCTCGCCCTCTTCAGCCTGGTACAGGCCGAACAGGACGCTCATCAGCGTGGATTTGCCCGCGCCGTTCTCCCCCAGCAGCGCGTGGATCTCGCCCTTGCGCAGCTGCAGCGTGACATCGTCATTGGCGATGATGCCGGGAAAGCGCTTGGTGATATGAAGCATTTCTATGGCATATTCCGACAATGCGCACCCCTCCCGATCAGTGTGTATTGAAAAATCATTCTGCTAAAGCCTCCCGGGCTTTTGACAAGAGCCCCCACCGCAAAGGGACAGGGGCTCTTGTCAAAAGCCCGGGGCGACAAACGCCCCGGGCAAACGGGCAGATTACTTGATGGGATCGTACAGGTTCAGGGTGATGGCGGTCACAGCGGGCGCAGCGTCAATGGCGTTGGACACGGTGATCTCGCCGGAGAACATCTTGGCCACCAGGGCGGCATAGTCCGCCTGGGTGAAGCTGTCGCTCCACTGAGTGGTCGCGGGGATCTGCACGTAGTTGGCTTCCACGTTGTCGCCGGAAACCAGGCCCAGGGTCTCCACCTTGCCGCCGTAGTTGGCAAAGTTGCCCTTGACGGTCTCGGCGAGCAGGGTCTTGACGGTGGCGCCCAGGCCCTTCATGGCGCTGGTCACGGTCATGCCCGCGCCGTAGAGGGAATCGATCAGGCCGCTCTGGTCAACGTCAACGCCGATGACCTTGCCGCCTTCGACCTTCTGGGCAGCTTCGCAGGCAGAGGTGAAGATGCCGCCGCCGCAGGCGAACACGACCTGCACGCCCAGGGTCTGGTACCAGGTGTCCATGTAAGCGGTGATGTCGGCATCGCCGTAGAACTGGTTGCCGTAGGTGTATTCCACGGTCACGTCCACGCCCAGCTCTTTGGCAGCGGCGTCAGCGCCCTGCACAAAGCCGTAGCCGTAGCGGACAACGGCGGGCACCGCCATGCCGCCCAGGTAGCCCAGGTGGGTGTAGCCCAGCTTCACGGCCGCATAGCCGGCCATGTAGCCGCACAGTTCTTCCTGGTACACCGCGCAGTACACGTTGGAGGCCAGCGTGGCGCCGCCCAGGTCGCCTTCGGAAACGTCCAGAGCGATGAAGATGATGTCCTCATTGTCGCCCTGCACTTCGGCGATGGTCTCACCGAAAGCGTAGCCGGGCATCACAATGACGTTGTAGCCGTCGTCCACGGCCGCGTCCACCATGGCCACGCGGGCAGAGGTGGAGTCGCCGGTGGGCTTATAATAGGTAAAGTCATAGCCGTTTTCTTCGGCAAAGGCCTTGCAGGCTTCATAGGTGGTCTGGTTGAAGGACTGGTCGGTGATGTCGCCGTAGTCGGTGATCATCGCGATGCGGTATGCCCCGTCCGCCTGGGCGAAGGCGCACAGAGACAGCATCATGGAGACTGCCAGAAGAATGGAAAACAGTTTCTTCATAGAATCAGTTCCTCTCATTCGATTGTAGTAAGCAACTCGTGCTCCTTACACTATTATACCAACTGCCCGGGCTTTTGAAAAGGTCAAAATCCTTAAAATTTTTCTTATTTTCAGCGCTGCCGCGGCGAAGGGCTGCATCGCCCCTCCCCAGAAACAAAAAAAACCCGTTTTAACGGGCGGGGGCATTGCCGTATCGGTAAAAATGCGGTATGATCCCCCGGGGCCTTTCCCCGGAAGGCATCCCGACCGCATGGAGGCATAAGCATGCTGATCAAACAGGATTTTTATTTTCACTTTCTTGACGCCGTAAGGCCGCTGCACATCCGTGTACCGGAGGGGCCCGGGCCTTTCCCGGTCATGTATTTCTTTGACGGCCACAACCTGTTCCGCGACGAGGACGCCACCTACGGCAAGTCCTGGGGGCTGGACGCCTTCTGCTTGGGATGGGACAAGCAATTGATCGTGATCGGCATGGAGTGCGCCCACGAAGGGAACCAACGCCTGAAGGAATACCTCCCCTACAGTTCCCCGTTCGGTTTTTTCCGGGGGATCGAGCCCCTGGGGGAAAACACCATGCAGGCCCTGATCCATGAACTGAAACCCTGGGTGGACACCACCTTCCCCACCATCCCGTTCCGCGAATGCACGGGCATCGGCGGTTCCAGCATGGGCGGGTTGATGGCGGCGTACGCTCTGGTGCGCTATAACCGGTATATTTCCAAGGCGGCCTGCGTTTCCCCGTCCATCGGCCCCGTCTCCGGAAAGCTCTGGCAGGAGATGAACCGGACCCCCATCAGCCCGGACACCCGCGCTTACTTTTCCTGGGGGACCATGGAAGGGTACGGCGGCGTCGAAGATCCCACGAAAGAGGACCGCAAAAGTTGGCTTTACAGGCAGATCAGCATAACCGCCGGCAAGATCACCGCCCGGGGCGGCGAGGCGAAACTGTACTGCCAGGTCGGCGGCCGCCACTGCGAGGCCGACTGGGAAAAACAGCTTCCCGTCTTCATGCCCTTCCTGTGGCAGGGATGACCCGGGCGCGGGAAGACTTCCACACAAAAGAACGCAGGGAAAAACGCCGGAAGAACCCTCCGCGGGAAGGCGAAAAAAAACGAAAAAACTGCCGCGCACTGTTCTTGTGCGTATATACAGACGGACATAAGTCCAGACCGGATGGAAACATCCGATAAAAAACAAAAGGAGAGAATGAATTTATGAAAAAGATTTTTGCGATCCTGATGGCCCTTTGCATGATGTTCGCCGCCTGCGCCGCCATGGCCGATATGGAGACCCCTGTCATGAGCAATATGCCCGGCGTGGTGATCGAGGACGAAGAGACCACCGTGGAAGAATCCGCCTTCCGGGGCGAATGGGTGCTTGACGTTGCCTTTGCCGGCACCGAATACGCCGACCCACAGACCCTGGCCGAAAAATACGACTTCAACTTTATGCCCTACATCATTGCCGACGGAAAGGTGATGCAGGACCTCCAGCAGGAGAACGGCGAATTCGTGACCGTCGAAATGCCTTACGTTTTCGAGGCCGGCCAGCTGCAGGGCAAGGACGCCGCCGGACGTGATTTCGTGTTCGAACTGCTGGAAAACGGCAACGTTGTCATGTCCGTCTTCTTCCCCGGCGAAGGCGACACGGTGACCTGCCTCTCCGTCTACATGGTGCATCCCGCCGAATAAAAAACCAGACTTACTGACAACAGCTCTCCGGTCCGCCTCATCGGGCCGGAGAGCCGTTTTTTATGATCGCACGATCCCTCTCAATAAAATTCCCGCAGGTACGCTTCCACATCTTCCCTGGTCCCGGTGAAAGGCCCGGGCGTTTCCATCTTCAGGGACACGCATGCCACCGCGTAGCGAAGGGCCTCTTCCATATCGGCGCCCAGGACCCGCATGGCGATGTAGCTGCCGAATACGGTATCGCCCCGGCCCGTCCGCCCGCTCAGGTTTCGTGATCTGACGGGAAAAACGCACATCCTGGATCCATCGTATGCCAGCATTTCGGTATTGTAGGAGATCAGCGTTTCATGAACACCCCACGCGATCAGCTGCCGGGCTGCGGCGGCACGGTCGGAAAGACCCGTCAGGATCTCCGCTTCCGCCGCGTCGGTTTTAAGGATATCAAAGTACGGCAGGTATTTTTTTTTCTCTTCCCAGTCGTGAAATACCAGGCTGCCGTTTTCCCGGCGGCGCAGAAAACCCTGGATATCGGCGGCCAGACTGCCCTGCTCCTTCAGCGCCTCGATCAGCACGTCGGGAAAATCGCCGTACAGCAGTCCGGCCAGGTGGGTCAGCTTTCTTTTTACCTGCGGGATCTCCCCGGGCAGGATCGGATCGCTCCGGGCAGGGCAGGAAGCCTCTCGCTTCTCCCGGTCAGCGGAAAAATACCGGTTGCGCATTTCAGTCGTCCGCCCGGAAGGCAGGATGACCATATCCCCCGGGGGGAGGCGGAAAGCCTTCGCCACATCCTCATCCTCCGGAGCCGCCTTAACGGCTGCGAACACTTTTGCGCCGGCTGCCGCGGCCGCCGGCGTGCAGAAGGTGACCGCACCGCCCACGATGCGGCTTTCCTCCCCGGTATAATCGATGTTGATATCCCGGGTAGCCGGGCCGAGGATCATCAGATCATAGTTTTTCATGGCATCCTTCCTGTCAGGAGGGGCAGGTCAAAACAGACATCCCCTCACGGCATCCGGTCCCAGGTGAGACCGGAAAACGTCTTTCCCGCGGGCACGGACAGGGTCCTTTTCCGCATGTTACGTATACGGCGTGCCTTTGCCCAGCGTCATGGCTTCATATGCTCTGCGGACCTTATTGTAATTGCCGTCCCGGTCCAGGGCGATCCCCCGGCCGACTCCGTCCACGATCTCGCCGCGGCCGATACGGTTGAGTTCTTCCTCGAGTTCCTCCAGCAGTTTAGGCGCGCTGCCCGGGGCAGTCGAGCGGCCGTCAAAAATGATATGCAGCCATACGGGTACGCCTTCGGCCATTTCGGTAAGCATCAGCGGATAATCGATGCATCCATGGCTTGATTTATGCGTCAGATACGCGATCAGATGCAGGCTGCGGCCCGTTCTTCTTGCTCTTTCGATGGTCCTGAGGAAAACCGGATTTTCCCTGAAGGAACCGTCGCGGATGGCGCTGTCCATGCGCACGTCATCCTGCGCCACCACGCGTCCCGCCCCCAGGTTGGTATGCCCTGCCTCGGAATTGCCCGGCTTGCCGGCCTGCAGGCCCACGTTCTCCCCGGACGCCCGCAGCCTGCAGAAGGGCCATGATGCAAGCATTGCGTCCCAGTCTGCCGTATCCGCAAGATAGATGGCGTCGTTCTCATCATGGGATCCGAATCCCCAGCCGTCCAGAATGATGAGCATCACTTTTTTCCCGCGGATATCGCCCTCGGCGATCAGGCTGCTGCCGGACATCTCCTTCGGAGCCTCCAGGCCCAGGATGGACAGGATGGTGGGAGACACGTCCCCCAGGATGCCGTCCCTGAGGACGACGGGTCTTTTTTCCGGATCGATAAGGATGAAAGGCACCGGATTCGAGGTATGGGCCACATGGGGCTTTCCCTCTTCGGTGTACAGGGTCTCGATATTGCCGTGATCCGCGGTGACGGCAACGATATATCCCTTTTCACGGGCGTGATCCGCCACCCGGGCCACAGTCCGGCTGACCACCTGGCAGGCTTTCAGCTTCGCTTCGGCATTTGCGGTATGGCCGATCACATCGCCGTTGGCAAAATTGGTCAGGATGAAATCATAGCCTTCATCCGCGGCGGCCATGACTTTGTCCGCCACCTCGGGCAGGCTCAGTTCCGGTTTGCTGTCGAAAGGGATCCCCTTGGGCGAAGGCACCCGAACATCGTCCTCGCCGGGGAAAGGCTTGTTTTCACCGCCGTTGAAGAAAAAGGTCACATGGGCGAATTTCTCGCTTTCCGAACAGTGAAACTGCTTAAGTCCCGCTTCACTGATGATCCGGGCCAAGGGGTTCACCACTTTTTCCGGGGCGAAAGCGATGGGCAGGTGCTTGAATTTCTCATGATACATGGTCATGATGACAAATTCCAAATCCGGCATATAAGAACGGGGAAACCTGTCAAAATCCGGCTCGGTAAACGCTTCGGTAAGCTCGATCTCCCTCTCCCCCCTGCGGCAGCAGAAAACAACGCTGTCCCCGTCCCTGATCCTGCCCACAGGTGTTCCGTTCCTGTCCGTCCGCACCATCGGCTCCAGGGAATAATCGGTCTCTCCCCTGGCATACGCCGCTTCCACCGCCCTGGAAAGGGCAAGTCCGCCGCGATCCTTTTTATCCATTTTTATCAGCCTCCTGTAATCTGTCCAGCGCCGGAAACAGGTCCAGCAGCTGGGAAAAATGCGTAATAAAATGATCGGGGCGGTTTTCATCGGTCACTGGCTGGGGCTTTTTATCGGGATAGCGCACCGCGACCGTCATGCCCAGGCCCGCCGCTTTCGCGCCGATGATGTCCCGGTTCAGGTTGTCGCCCACATAACATGTGTTTTCCGGAAGACTTCCGCATTCCCGGAGCGCGTAGTAATAGATCGCCGGATGCGGCTTGCGGATCAGGCAGACGGAAGACTGCTGCACCGTTTTGAAATACGGCCGAAGCCCGTCCCTGTCCAGCCAGTCGTCCACTTCTTCCACGCCCACCAGATCGCTGACGACCCCCAGGGTATATCCCCGCCGGAACAGTTCCCTGACGGTTTCTTTTCCCCCGTCAGTGACCACCCGTTCTCCCTTGGTCCTGCGGTAAGCCCAGGTAAGTTCGTCCGCCGCGGCCTCCACCCTCTCGCGCGGAAGGTCATAGGCAAGCCACCTGGTCCACAGGATCCTGACCGGAGCCTCGCAGTAAAACGTCAGGGCCCATTCCCTGTATTTATTATATCGGGTCTCTATCACGTCCCGGTAGTATGCTTCCGGGTCCGCGTCCACCCCCAGCAGGTCGCAGATACGTTTTTTGGCGGCGAAGCTGTACGCTTCATCCTTGCGTATCACCCGGAAAGTATCCCCCAGGTCCACAAAGATCGTATCGATCAAGCGGGAACGCCTCCTTTTTGAAGGATCGGCAGGGCAAGTACGTCGATAAACCGATGGACGATGTAATCAGGCCTGTTTTCATCGGTAACGGTCTTTTTCGCCAGCTTTTCCGGGCTGATAAACAGGATATTGGCCCCGATGCCCGCCCGCTTGGCCCCGGTGATATCCCGGTCCAGGTTGTCGGCGACGGAAGCGCATTCGTCCGGCCTGAGTCCCAGCTCCCTGCAGCCCATCCAGTACATTTCGGGATCGGGCTTGCGGATGTGACAGATGGGCGACAGGATCACCGTATCAAAATAGGTTTCCAGCCCGTCCTGCTTCAGCCATCCGAAGATCTCCTCCTCCCCGATCAGGTTAGATATGATGCCCAGGGCGAACCCTCGTTTTTTAAGCTCCCCGATCACTTCGTAGCCGCCGTCCACCACCCGGCGCAGGCCCTTTACCTGACGGTATTGATAAGTCATCTCATGGCAGACGGCGCGCAGTCTGTCTTCCGGCAGTTCAGGCAGCAGCCACCTGGCCCACAGATCGTAGTCCCCCGCCTCCCTGTTCTCTTTCAGGGCCCATGGCCGGTATTTTCCTTCATATACCGCATCGATCTTTTTAAGGAATGCTTCCGGATCGTCCGCCCCGGCTAATTCCGCCATGCGCCGGGCGGCTTTGGCCTGATATTCCGGCGCGGGGTCGCATATGCGCAATGTGCCGCCCAGATCGAAGAATACGCCCCGGATCATGCTCTTTTACCCCCTTTTCGGGAAAATATCCAACAGCTCCGGAATGGAACGGATCCGGCAGTGGGGCTGTTTGACAGGAGCTTTGCCTTCCCGGTCGGCCGTGCCTGCGTCTTCAAAAAGCACCATGCATCCAAACCCCGCATCCAGGGCGCCTTCCACGTCGCGAACCGGATTGTCGCCCACGTAAGCGCAGTTTTCCGGCGTGGATTCGGCGCACCGGGCCGACAGGAGATAAATGGCCGGGTCGGGTTTGCGAAGGCGCACTTTGGAAGAAAGGATCACCGTGTGAAAACAGTCCGCCACCTTCGCTTCGCACATCCAGTCGGGGATCTCCGTTTCGGTGATGGTATTGGCGATAATGCCCAGTTTATATCCCCGCGCTTTCAATTCCCGCAGGGTCTCCACCGTGCCCTCATGCGCCAGGCGGCGGCCGTCGTGGTCCCGCCACAGTCTGGTCAGGCGGGCCGCATGAGGCGCGATGCGGTCTGCCGGGTAATCCGGCAGCAGATACCTGAGCCACAGTTCCATTTCGCTCACGTCCAGCAGCCGTGTTTTTGCAAGCTTGCGGTATGCTTTCCAGTTGGCTTCCAGCTTTTCAAAAAAAACGTCATGCGTTTCCTCCGTCCCGGCCAGCTCCATCAGCTTCCTTTCCGCATCGGCGGAAAATTCCGCGTCCTCCACTACATATCTCAAAGTGGCTCCGACGTCAAAAAAAATGGTGTCGATGTTTTCAAATGCCATTTTCAGCCCTCCCTGTTCACATCCCTGATGATTCCCGGAACCTCAAAAAGATCCGTGATATTATAATCCGCTTTAAGGCCTGTTTCGGCCAGCCCCCTGTCCCGTTTGAAGGCGGTGGGACTGTATATCTGGATCACAAGGCGCCAACCCGCGCCGCGCACGCCGCGCACGTCCCGGGATAAAGTATCGCCCACATAGGCAAGTTCATCCGGCGTCAGGCCCATTTGCTTTTCCGCCAGTCGGAATATACCTGCGTCCGGCTTGCGGATGCCCGTCCCGGCGGAGGTAAGCACGCACTCCATGTAAGAGTCCAGTCCGTATTCGGCCATAAAATGGGGGACGACGGTGCGGGACAGGATGTTGCTGATGACCCCCAGGCGCAGTCCGTCCGCTTTCAGCGCGTCCATGCAGGCGATCAGGCCGGGCCTGCGCAGATTGCATACCCGCTCATATTCATAAATAAAGCTGAGCTCCTCCGCAATGGGGGCCAGAACTTCCCTGCCCAGCGCCTGTTCCTTCAGGAAGTAATCGTTCCATACGGTCTCGGGAGGCAGTTCGCGCAGGGTCTCCTCCACTTCATGTTTGTAGCGCTCGGCGTTTTCCTGCAGTTCAAGCGACAATTCCTTATCCGAAATATCCAGACGGATCCCGTATTCCCCCAGCCGGCTGATCACCCGCCGGGCAAACCACAGCTTTCTTTCCTCGTCAGTGGAACACACGTGAAGCGTGCCTCCCAGGTCAAAAAGCACGGCCCGGATCATGAACGCACCTCCTTTGGAACAGCTCAAACGTTTCCGCTCCCATTTTATGCCGCCGTTTTTCCTTTGTCAAACGCCCGGCTCCCCCTTCGCAGGCCGTTTGCTCCGCCTTTCCACAAACGTGGCGGCCTGTTGCGGAAAAGATCCGTATCTTTTCCGGAAATTTCCGCAGATCCGGCCTTTCTAGCGTAAAATGACCGCGTTTTCAGTGTTATCTTGCCATTTGAAATAAATCATGATAAAATGATTACGAAAATTTTTACGAAAACGTTCCGCAAATTTTTCGCATGAGAGGAACCGTCATGAAGCAGGTCACCATCAAGGATATCGCCCGGGCCGCCGGGGTTTCGTACTCCACGGTATCCCGTTCCTTGTCCGGCAGCAGTGAGATCAGCGAAAGCACGCGCACCCGTATTCTTCAGATCTGCAAACAGATGAATTACACCGCCAACGCCGTTGCACGGTCCATGGTAATGAAGAACACCAAGCTGCTGGGCATGATCGTAACGGATATTTCCAACCCCTTCATGTCCGAATTGGCCTACTATATCGACAGCCAGGCCCGAAACCGGGGCTATAATATCCTTTTGTGCAATTCCCTGCGAAGCCTGGAGCAGGAACGCGTCCTGTTTGAACTCATGATTAGCCGCAAGGTGGACGGGGTGATCCTGTTTCCCGCGGAATCCGAAAGCTTTCACGCACTGGAAACCCTTCTCCCCCGCATCCCGACCATTTTCGTAGGGGAAAACCTGCGGGACGTACCGGAAAGCTACGTCACCGTGGACAATTACCGGGGAGCGTACATGGGGGTGGAATATCTTTACCGCCTGGGGCACCGGCGCATCCTGTACTTTGGCAAACGCAAGGGAAGCACCACCCACCAGCTGCGGGGCGAAGGATATCACGCCGCCTGCAGGGACCTGGGCTTGACCCCCCGGTACATGAACAATACCTTTGCCTCCACATCCATCAAGCACGGTTACCAGCTGGCGCAGCAGCTGTTCTCACAGCCGCTGGACGTGACCGCCGTCTTTGCCACCACTGACACAAACGCCCTGGGCCTGATGCAGGCCGCGGAGGAAAAAGGGATCCGTATCCCGGAGGATCTGTCCCTGCTGGGTTTTGACAATATCCGTTACAGCGGCCTGCCCCGCATCGGGCTGACTACCATCGAACAGCCAAAGAAACTGCTGGCATCCATGGCGGTGGATTCCCTGCTGGAAAAGATCGAAAACGAATTGACGGGCTACACCCACCGGGTCCTCACCCCCAGCCTCGTGGAACGCACCACCTGCCTGAAGCTTGAAAAATAACCGTTTCCCCTCAGGGCACGTCCGTCCGTGTTTGTGTCCATCCGGCATAAACAGGTCTCGTTCCCGTCATTTCCCTTACGACATTTACCACGTCATATATATCCTCGATCACCGCATCCGGGACCGGGCTGCTTTCCATCGCCCGGTCCTTTTCCTTTGTCAGCTGCGAGCCGATCTGGATGGCGGCGGCGAAGCCGGCCTTTTTGGGTCCGATCACGTCCCGGGATATCGTATCGCCCACGTATACACACTCCTCCGGAGCCGAACGCATCTGCCGCAGGGAAACGGTGAATATATCACGGCAGGGCTTGCGGAACCCGGTGACGGAGGAAAGCGTAACGTCCTGAAAGAAATCCCGGATGCCGTACTCCTCCAGGCTGTCAAACACCTGGTACAGCGCCGCCGTATTGCTAATCACGCCCAGCTTCATCCCCATCGCTTTCAGTTCGCTCAGCATTTCCTTCACCCGCGGCCTGAGTTCGCGGTGGAAGTATGTCACTTCCCACATATGGGCGATCTCTTCGCAGCGGGGCAGCAGCATATCCCGCGGATAGTCAAAATCCGTCAGGATATAATCCCCCCATATCTGGGTGGGTTTCAGTTCCACGTCTCCCGCGCTCCTTACCGCGTCATACCGTTTCCAGCCCGCATCGACCGCCTTCCTCAGTTCAGGCAGCGGAAGCCCGGGATCCATTCCCCAGCCTTTCAGCATCCGGTCCAGGACGGCGACGGCGCGCTCACGGGATTCCTCATCCACCCAGATATCCTCCAGTGTACCGCCCATATCAAACAGAACTGTGGTGATCATATGAAATCCTCCAGGCTTTTTTCCAAATAAGAGAGCCGGCTTTGGGAAAAGCGTTCTCAGGCATGTTCCCCGATGAGATCGGAAAAGCCGGTTTCCGTCAGCGGCCCGGAAAGGCAGCCGTTTTTGCCGATGCGGAACTCTATCCACGGCCATCGCCGGACCGGACTGAAGGGATCGCCCTCAAACGCGCCTGTATACCACACCTTTGCTCCCGCCTTCCGCAGCATGGCAGCCGTTTCCGATGAAGGGCGGTCTTTGTCCGGAATGTATTCCGCGCCGCAGGAGATCACCGCATGGCGCGGGCGCAGCGCTTCCGCCAATGCCGTTGTCATCGCTTTCCGGTCGCCGTGATGCGGGACCTTCAAAATATCGCAGGGCGGATCTTTCCATCCCTCCCACAGCGCTCCGAACAGGTCCGCTCCCATGACCACCGAGCGCCCGGCGTATTCAGCCCGTAAAACGAGGGATGTGGGATTGCGCAGCCGGGATACCGCCGCCTTTTCATCCTCGAAAACATCCTCCCCGCGGTACATCCGGTCCCAGGCCCGTTTTTGCCTTTCCGTCCCTGAAGCATCGGGCAGGACACAGGTCATTTTCAGATCCGTTCCCAGGCCGGCCACCGGGCCGGATCCCCGTATCTCTTCAAATATGCATCCCTGCCGCCGAAGGAGATCCGTCCCTTCCTTCCATACGTTCAGGCAGTCGGTCAGGCCGCGGACCGTCTTTTCCGCTTTGGGACCGCAGGAGACCGTCCCGCTGTCTTCCGGCGGAAAATAACCGGAGATGACCCTCCGGATGGGGATATTCCCCGTGATATCCGTCAGCGCGCCCATGTGATCCATATGCAGGTGGGTGATGATGACCGCGTCCAGGCATTCGATGCGCAAAGCCCTCAGGTACTCCACACACCCGCGCCCTCCCCGAAGCATTTCTTTCCGGCTGCCGCCGGTATCCACCAGCAGGCGGAAGGGCCGTTTTCCCACTGTTTCCATCAGCGCGCTGTCGCCGTCGCCCACATTGAAAAAGCGGATGATGAAAGCTGCTTCATCGGCGGGTAACATACTTTTTCCACTCCGGTTCTTCGTCTTTGACCTCCGGCGCCGCGTCCCGCCGGTAAAGCAGGAAAGACGCCGCCGCTCCGGCTGTGACCGGGGGGATCACGAACCAGGCAAAAAACGTCAGGAATGAAACGAACCCCTCCGTAAAGCCCAGCAGGATCAGCATGATGACCAGGATCGCCAGAGCGTATGCGCACAGCCACAGGTGGCCAAAGAACACAAGGCGTTTGTCCCTGAAAAAGAAATGGGGCAGGCAGCAAAGCGCGGTCCCTGCCGCACTGGCTGTCAGCGCGATGATCAGGTTGCTCCCCCAGGCCGGCAGGGAAGACAGCGGTTTTGTCAGCAGGCGGATCGTCCCTTCATAGCACAGGAAATAGGCCGCCGCAAAAAGCACGCTCAGGGAAAAAGTATATATGATCAGGCTGCTCTTGGGCTTGCCGTTTTCCGTAAACCGAAAAGCGCTCCAAAAGCTTTCCGACCTGTCCCGCCGCCTTGCCTGTTTCTCCTTTTCCGTCAGCGCTTCCCTTTTACCCATGTGCTTTCACGGTCCTCCGCATCCCGAGCAGGAGACGGGGGAAGGCGTTTCCCACGCTTCCCCCGCCTCCCTTCGATCATTTACATGTTCGGATTTTTCGCGAGCCAATAAGTCCACATATCCTGAGCGTCCAGGAAAATGCCGTAGATCCCTTCCAGGTCGCCTCCGACCGCGCCGCATTCATCCAGCGATGCGGGGTTCCATTTGGATTCCACGTCGTCGCGTACCGCCCAGTTGCCTTCCTTCTGGAAAGGCTTCAGTCCTCCGGACTTTCCGTCCGTTCCGCCTGTGATGTACCGGATGAACAGGCGCGCGCCGGCAGGATTGCCGCCCCCCTCCACCGCGTACATATATTCACAGTTTTCCAGTCCGGTATAGGGGGCCACGCCCATGCACCAGCCGATGTTGTAGCCGGATTCGTCCCGGTTGCCTATCTTGCCGCCGGAAGCAAGGCACAGCGCGGGATCTTCCGCCGTGGAATTGTGCACAGCCAGCACCAGCTCATCGCCGTCGCCGATGAATGTCATTTTCATCTGTGAGAAGCGCCACAGGTATTCCACGCCGGCGTTCTTTTCCGGCACCTCAAACTCAAAAGCAGAACTGTCGTAGGTGTATTCCAGGGGCTTGCCGTAAGCCGCTTCATAAGCGGCTTCCATCTGGTCCGCGTTCAGGATGAAGCTGGCAAACAGGGACAGGTAAGCGGTCTCCTGGCCGATCTCTTTGGTGAACAGGCGGTATTTCTGGGTGCCGTCTTCGTTCTTTTCAATGATCTGCCACCAGTTGTTGACGGGGCTTCCCTCCGGGAACGCTTCGGTATTGTAATACCAGAAAGACTGGGAAGCGTACAGCGGATAACCATAGCGCAGCAGGTCAGGATCGATATGTTCACAGATGTCCTTGGGATAGAACGCCGTGCAGTAGCCTTCCTCGTAGAAATCGAAAAATACGTCGCCGTTCACGTCCTTGGCCTGGAGCACGTCGGCAGTGATGTTTCCGGTTTCCGCTTCGATGCGGCACTTGCTCAGCACCTCGTCCTGATCCAGGTCGTAAATGACCAGGTCGATCCCGGGATACAGTTCTTCAAAACCTTTTTCAGCCTTGAGCATTTTGGAAGATGTGGCATATACCGTCAGTTCGCCTTTCTCTTCCAGGGCCAGTGCGTAGAGTTCTTCATCGGTCATCCCGCTCCAGTTGTCATACACGGGGCCGTAGGTCGGCTCCGCCAGGACGGCGGAAAAGCAGCTGATCGTCATGAGGCATGCCAGGAGCAGTGCGGTGATTTTTCTCTTCATGGTTTTTTCTCCTTTCGGTTTTGTGGTTGATGCTCTATCACAGCGCCGCCCGGCGGCGCAACGATACGCTGCTTACGCGGGGAGGCTTTCGTCGTCCGCCCTGGCGCGCTTGATAAGCCTTGTGGTCTCCGCGCAGTAAATGTTGATCTTTTCCGGAGGGATGTGCACGTACAATTGTTGGTTGATCTGGTAATGCACCAGGCCCAGCTGTTTTGCAAGGAAATCGCTCTTCCCCGCCTGGAGGGATACCAGTGTTTCGGATCCCGCAGGCTGGTTTGCGTATACCGTCACCGGCAGGCAGCCGGGCGTTTCCCGGGTCTCGATGCGGATCTGTTCAGGCCGCACCGCCACCACCACCGGGAATTCTCCCTTGGGTATCGGCTCTTCGGTCATGTCTTTTTTGGGGAACAGATGTTCGCCCAGGGGGCTGAAGACCCGCAGTCCGTCCGCTTCCGTCTGCGCCCTGCCTTCAAGGAAATTGATGCGGGGATTGCCGATAAAATCCGCCGCCTGGAGGTCGACGGGATTCATATAAAGTTCCACCGGCGTGGATACCTGGCTCAGTTCTCCCGCCTTGAACAGGGCGATCCTGGTGGACATGGTGAGCGCCTCCACCTGGTCGTGCGTCACATAAATGATCGTGGTGCCCAGATCCCGGTGCAGCCGCAAAAGCTCCGACCGCATGTCGATGCGCAGCCTGGCGTCCAGGTTGGAAAGCGGCTCGTCCAACAGCAGCAGCCTGGGGTTGCTCGCCACCGCCCTGGCAATGGCCACGCGCTGCTGCTGTCCGCCGGAAAGCTCGTTCGGATAGCGCTTTTCGTATTCGTCGATCCGCATCATCCTCAGCGCGTCCCGCACCCGCTTTTCGGTTTCCGCCTTGGGCAGTTTCTGTATCTTCAGGCCAAAGGCGATATTTTCAAATACCGTCATATGGGGCCAGAGGGCGTAGGACTGGAACACCAGGTTCAGCCCGCGCTTGCTGGGCTCCAGGTAAAAGGCTTTTTCCGCGTTGATGGCTTCCTTTCCGTCGATGAGCATCACGCCGCCCTGGGGCCTTTCAAGTCCGGATATCACACGCAATGTGGTGGTCTTCCCGCATCCGGAAGGTCCGAGCAGCGTCATAAAATCCCCGTCCTCAATGGTGAGGGTCAGGTCCTTGAGCACATGGTTGTCGCCGTAATATTTATTGATATTCTTCAATTCGATCCTGCTCATCTTTCGATCCTTTCCGCCCTGTGGGGCGATCGCAGAGGAAGCTTCCCGGAAAGGACACAGCCTGACGTCCCCGGGCCCGGGCGCCGGGAGAAACGGGCTTCCCCGGCCCCATGATCAGGACCCGGAGAAAAGCATCCGTCCCTTTCCGATGGTTTATTACCAGCTTTTGCCTATATCCGCGCCAAACCTGTTCGCAACGATGTAACACACGAGGATAAAAAACAGTACGCACACCGAAATGGCGTCCGCCATCTGGTTGTAGCCCTCCTGGGAGTAGGTAAAAGCAAGGTAGGACATGGTCTGGGTCTTCTTATCCATCATGATGATGATCAGGTCCAGTTCCTTGGCGATGGAGATGAAGGTGAGCATAAATCCGGAAACAAAGCCGTTTTTTGCAAGCGGCAGCACGATCCTCCGCATCCTTTGCCAGAAAGACGCGCCGTTGATCGTGGCCGCTTCTTCCAGTTCGGTGGAAATCTGCATCATGTTTGCCGTTCCGGAACGGCTGGCAAACGGGAAATGCTTTACGACACTGGTGAGCACGATCAGGGTGAACGTGCCGTAAAGCGACGGGATCAGCCCGCCCAGGTGGGGACGGGAGAACATGGCGAAATACATGGTGGAAAAAGCCACGCCGCTCATCAGGTACGGAATGAACACCAATTGCTCTGTCAGCGAACCGTACCACTTTCCCCGGCCGCGGGTAGAGATATAGCCCAGGAACTGGCCGCACAGGGCAGTAACGATGGAAGCGATGAAGGTAAGGCGCACCGTGTTCCACAGGCTCCTGCCAAATTCGGAGTTCTGGAAGATCCCGGGGTAACTGGTATATTTCTGTGCCTGGTCCACCGTTCCGATCCAGTTGTACAGCGTCAGGTTGTTCGGGCCGTAGCCGTTCCCCGTGGTGATCTGGAAGGTCTCCATCACCAGCACGAACATCGGCATCACCATGGCGAGCACCAGGAAAAGGACCAGGAAAGCCATCAAAGGCTTTTTGGCCTTGCCCAGCTTCATTTCCGTGCTCCTGCCGCCTTTGCCCCCGATGGTGGCGTAGGATTTCCTGACGCCTATAATGCGCTGGTTTGAAAAGATGATCAGCGCCGCAAGGGCGATGAGCACCAGGCTCATCGCATAGCCCACGTTCCGGGGACCGTCGCTGATGAAAACCTTCATTTTCGTCGCCAGGGTATAATAGCCGATCCGGTTGCCCAGGTTAGCGGCGACGCCGTAGGTACCTATGGATTTGGAAAGCGTCATGATAACGGAGGACAGAATGCTCGGGAGCACCAGCGGCAGGGTGATGGATTTGAGTATCTGCGGCTTGGTGGCTCCGCAAATTTCGCCCATTTCCTCCAATTCGGAATTGATGGAGCGCAAAGCGGACGAAACATTGATGTATGAAAAAGCGTAATAATGGAGCGACATGCACAGTACGATGGCGATGGGCCCGTAGGCAAGCCAGTCGGGGATCCGCATCCCCAGCCCGGCCAGGAAGCCCAGGGCGCCGGACCGTTCGTTCCGGAACACCGCCAGCCAGGAAAGCGCCTTGCACCAGGAGGGGATCATATAGGGGATCACCACCAGCATCCCCAGCAGCTTTTTCCCCGGGATGTCCGACCGGACGATCAGCCACCCGAGCACCGATCCCAGCGGCACCGACACCAGTACCGTGAACAGCCCAACGATCAGGGAATTCTTCAGCGGCTCCCACAGCGTGGATTCCGCCATGTTGCTCAGCAGGATATATCGCCAGTAATACAGTGTGAAATCGCCCGGCTGGCCTCCGATGCGCCGGATCTCGGACTTGGCGGCGGTAAAGGTGGAGGCGATCATCTGCAGGAGCGGGATCACGATCAGGCAGAACAGAATAATGAGGCTGAAAAAAACGATCATGTTGAAGGGGTTTTTGACCACGTTGAAAAACTGGTTTTTCAGCCGTTCCTTCGTCATGGGATATCGAATTTTCTTCCCTTTCACCCGTATCATCCCCTTTTCACAGCCTGTGAGCTTATCCCCTATTTAACGCATACGTTTTCGTCATTTCGAATCTGTTTAAATTATATCTAAAAACAACCATTCTGTCAATACTAAGGCCAAAAAGAGAAAAATAACTTGTTGAAAAACAAATAAAAAACGGAATGAAATTGACGAAAATATCTTGCAAAAAACAAATTGTTTGCGTAAAATATAGAAGAATTAACGGATCATAAGCTTCGCAAATTTTTCGTAAATATGATCCGCGGTCCATAAGCCGCCGCGCTCTCCTCGGGACACGGACCGGGGCCGTGAGATCAAAAACGAACCGGAAAAAACAGAAAAAGGGAGGGATGACCGTGCTGTCGGATATGATGAGTCAGCATATTCCCATCGTTCAATACCTTGAGTTTTTTGTCCGCATCCTGGCGGCCGCCGGATGCGGCGCCATTATAGGCGTGGAACGCAGCCGGCGGCTGAAAGAAGCGGGCGTACGGACGCACCTCCTGGTCTGCTGCGCCGCCGCCCTGATGATCATCATATCAAAATACGGGTTTGCCGACCTGGGCACGGAAGACGGGCCGAACTATTTCGGTACCCGCGGAGCCGATCCCGCCCGCATCGCGGCCCAGGTGGTCAGCGGCATCAGCTTCCTGTGCGCGGGCGTCATCTTCAAGCAGGGATCGGTCATCAAAGGGCTGACCACCGCCGCCGGCCTGTGGGCCACGGCGGGCATCGGCCTGGCCCTGGGCGCCGGCATGTATCCCATGGGCATATTCGCAACGCTCCTGGTGCTTCTGGTGCAGATCGTCATGCACCGTTTCCCGGTTTTCAACGATCACTACCAGAACAACCATATACAGATCACCGTCAACGACGACGCGGATTTCCGCCGTGCCCTCAGTAAACAGCTCGATATCTGGCAGGCGCAGGTGATCGAAAGCAGCGTTTCCCGCAACCAGGACGGCACCACCTCATACACCATGATCGTCAAGATGCACGACAGTGTGAAGCACGAGGACCTGTTCAACTTCCTGGATCAAAACAGCAACGTAACCTCCTTCCAGCAGACCATCAACGGATGATCGGCCGTCCCCGGAAATAATTTACAGGCCTTCCACTTTGCGGTGAAAGGCCTGCGTTTTTTATGCTTTAAAGCTGGTTCGCCTGTTCCGTGTACGGCAGGACGGATATCTCCAGGTTGCCGTTCCTCTGCCGAAGCTCGTCGATGAAGGCCTTTTCCTCCCCCGGGTCCTTCATCCTGATCTTATAGGACAGGCGGAACATGCTGCCCATGCCGACGGTTTTCACCCCGACGTTTTCGGCGTTTTTAAGGTACCGGCCGAAGGCGTCGTCAAAAGCGCCGCCGTACTCCAGCGTTTCCGGAACGGTGATCCTCAGAAGCCTTTCCTCCGCCATCCCCCCGTGCCCGAATACGTCCATCCGGCTGAGGGCCAGGAACAAAACGGCCATGGCGACAAGGATGATCACGCCGTAGGCGATATACCCCATGCCGAAGGCGATGCCGGCGCCCATGGCCGCCAGGATGGCGGCGATCTCGTCCGCGCTGCCCTGGGCGGAGCGGAAGCGGATCAGCCCGAAGGCGCCGCCGATGGCCACGCCCGCGCCGATATTGCCGTTCACAAAGGTGATCACGGCGCCCACCACGAAGGGGATCAGGGTGCTCACGATAAAAAAGCGCTTTGTGGACCGCACATGGAAGCTCATGATCCAGGAAAAAACGAAGCCGGACACGAGCGCCGCCCCCGCCATCAGGAAAAACTGGGCCGGCGTAACGGCGGAAGAATAGATGGAATCAAACATGGGGGTGTTCTCCTTTCAGGCCGCGCCGGGCAGGATCAGCCCGGCGTATTCGATATTTTTTTCTTTCGGGCAAAGCTGCTCCCGCAGGTACGCTTCCCCGTATTTTGAAAAGCTGCTTTTGAATATCCCGCCACCGCTCAGTATCCGGGAAAGCCACAACGGCATGGCGTCCTGCACCTTGATCTCCAGGATGGTCCACCCTGCGTCCAGCAGCGGGATCCCGTCCATCGACCTTGTCAGCGTCAGGTCCTCCGTCCGGTAACGCGGATTGAAGTCAATGGTCAGGCGCAGGTCTCCCCCGGGTTCGAAGTACGCCGTCCGGTCGTAGATGATCAGGCACGCGGGGACCAGAGGCCTGTAAAAGTCGCGGAAATACTTCAGTTCCGCCCGGATCTGTCCGCCGCCCGGCAGGTCGAACCCCGCAAAAAACCTGTCGGCTTCCTCTGTGGTGGTCTCCACCCGCCGCTTATATACGATGCCGTCACACTTCCGCTTCAGCTCCAGGTAGACCGGGGATCCCTCCTTCGCGAGCCCGTAGGAGCGCAGGCGGATCTTTTCCTTGAATTCCGGCTTTTCCAGGCTTTTGCGTATCAGCCGGGCGTCGGCCGTGTCATAATACAGCGACGCGATCTCTGTCAGCCCGTATCCGTCTATCCGCATATGCCCTTCCAACTGCCGGCGGAAATATTCCGTCTGCTCCGCGTTCAAAAGGTACTTCATCTCGTATCTCTGCATCACAGTCACTGCCACTTAAATCGCCTCCTGTCTTTCGGACAGTCCAATGATAGCCCGGAATGATTGAAAGAAAATTGAAAACCATTAAATTTTTTTATGCCCGGGCACGCCTTTCCGTCCGGGAAAGAAAGCGCGTGTTTTTCCGCGCGTCAAAAAAAGGCTGTGAAAGCGGATCCTTCCCGGTCCTCTTTTCACAGCCTCATTTCCGTCATATGCCTGCCCCTGCCGGATGTCCCCTTCCTTCGGGGAACCCTTCAAGGTCGGCTGTCCATGTGCGCCGGCATCCGGGAAAGCGGCTTCCGCCTCGCCGCCCCTGTCACACAGGCACTCTGCCCGGGCGTTCGCCCGGCAAATCATTCTTCCCCGCCGCCTCACTGGCCCACGATCACGATCCTTCCCTGCCCGTAGGGATCCGCGTATTCCCCGCCGATCACGCCGTCCAGGTCGTGAACGATGTGGTCGATCAGCGTCTGGCTGTCCAGCTTGAACTGGTCCTGCAGCACCTCGGCGCCTTCAAACGCGGTAAATCCGTCCCCGTTGTTCAGGATGATATAATCGGTGCTCGCTATGGTATAGGTTTTTTCAGGGTCCAGCGGCTCCCCGTTCACCGTCACATCGCGCACCCGACGTTCCCCCTCGATGCCGCTCATCATGCCTTTCTCGTCCTTCCGGCAGCCGGAGGGGATCGATACGTCTATCACATAGCTGAGCCCGGACACCTGCAGGAAGCCGCCGTTCTCGTCCGGCACCGCCCTGGCTCCCCATTCCAGGGCGTCCAGCACCTGCTTTCCCGTGGCGCGTATCACGGCCACCTGGTTCTGGAAGGGGAACACCGCCAGGATATGGCCGTAGGTGATCTCTCCCCTCTCCAGGTCGGTCCGGATCCCTCCGCCTCCGCAGATGCCGATATCCGCGCCTGTCTGTTCCCTGATCGCGTCCGTGACGAAGTCCCCCAGGTTCGTCTCGGCCCGCCGCACCATGCGCACGGGATTGCCGGAAGCGTCCTTCTCCACGGGATCGGCTATCGTAAGCTTCGCGTCGGAACGCGCGATCACCGTGTCCGTCATCTTTTTGATCGCAATCGTTTCATTTTCTATCGCGCCGCTTATCTCGTTATGGATGCCCAGCAGCTCTGCGGCTGGCGTTTTGTTGGGCCAGGACCAGATGCCGGTCTCCGCAACGCCCCCTCCCGCGGAAATACGGCTGTAGCCGATGCATTCCATCTTGGTCCCGCAGGCGGAGCGCGCCACCGTGTCCCCGTCCTTATTCTTCATGGTCACCTGCTCCGTGTCATGGCTGTGCCCGTCCAGCAAAACGTCGATGCCGTTGGTATGGGATATCAGGTCCGCGTAGGTGTATGGGGCGGAAGCCGCCGACATGCCGAGGTGCGCCAGCACATACACCAGGTCGGCTCCCTCCGCCCTGGCCTCGTCCACAGCCTCCTGCACGGCCGCGTACAGTCTTTCACCGCTCTCATCCATCAGGAAGTCATAAATGAACTCCCCGTTTTCGTCCCGGAAGTATTTCGGCGTGGAGCTGGTCAGCGACTCGGGCGTGGTGACCCCCACAAACGCGATCCGCAGCCCGGCCGCTTCCCGGATGACATACGCCGGGAACACCCGCTCCCCGTCCCTGAAAAGGTTGCAGCAGATATAGGGGAACTCCGCTTCCCCCGCCAGCTCCAGGAAACGGTCCGCCCCATAGTCGAATTCATGGTTCCCGGGGATGGCGGCGTCGTACCCCATCGCGTTCATCAGCCTTATCATCGACTCTCCCCGCGAAACGGTGCCCATCAGCTCGCCCTGGATCGCGTCGCCGTCGTCCACCAGCAGCGTCGTATATCCCTGCTCCTCCAGCGCTTTGCGCACCTGCAAAAGGCCCGCAAGTCCGAAGCCCTGTTCCACGCCGCAATGGATATCGCTGGTGTACAGGATCATCACGTCCCCGTTTTTGTTCCCGGGCGCCCCCGCAGCACTTTCCGCCGCAGCCCTCCCCCACGCGGGTCCGCAGAATACGGCCGCCGCCGTCATTACGGCGCACAGGCAGAGCGCCATCAGCTTTGTAATGTTTTTCATTTCAGGCTCCTTTTTATGTTATCGCTTTCTTTGTATTCCCCGAGAAGCGTTTTTTTGACAGTTGCCTATTATTTTGTATACGGCAGAGAATAAATCGGCCTCCTCCAATTCGTCCCATGTATATCCTTTGATCGATGAAAAATCATCACCGGACACAGAGAACCATATACTTTCCTTGGATACCGGCGCATAGGCCTTTAAACCCAACAACTTAGCATACGAATAACCTCCTGCAGAGATCGTGTTAGGGTAGGAATTGTTATTTTAGGGTAGCTGTCAGTTCATAATACTTTGTCGGATCACTGGCCGAAGCCGCATGTTCAACGACCAGGCCAGATTCCATCAGGCTCTTGATATCCTCTCAATCTTTAGGGTATGTTAGGGTAACTTTAGGGTATCTGTCACACTGATATTTGATCACGATCCTTTTCCAAGTTCCTGCTTCATCCGGGCAGATGCGCATGAAACGTTCCTGCATATCAACGCGGAAAGGAATAAAATCGAATACAAATGGTTCCTTCATCATCTGCACTGCCAGTTCACTCTGGGGCGATGGAAACTTTGCCGGGAAATCGGATACCTTATCCGAGAGCACCTGACGGGCAAAAAAAGTTTGTTTCGATTTGGTGGACAGGAACATTTCACGACCGGCTGTTTTTCCTGCATTCCTGAATATACCATATCCACTCTGTTTCATCCGGGACTTTATCCAGCAAGACGATATTCTGGCCCCATGGAGGCGCTGTTGCAGAAGCAAGAAAACTGCAGCAGCGCCCTTTTTCATATGCAAATATGGAAAAACTCGTCAAAAAAAGCAAACACAAACAAGCCTGTCAGCAAATGTCACTTTGACAGGCGAAAGTAAAGCAGTGCAAAAT
>JAFXUZ010000095.1 GCA_017524725.1 Clostridia bacterium
ACTGAATCTCTTTCACGAAATCTCTTTAAGATTTGCTCCTACTTGACCATTGATTTGGTTCCTTTTTTCGTCCCTTTCGATATGCTCTCCAACCGGGGCATATCGCTTTTTATGTCCGCCTGCCCCGTGAACAGTAACGCGTTTTTTAAAGGATCTGTGACTGAACAGAAGAAACCGTTGACTTAGAGTTAACTGAAAGGTCTACAATAGCGTCAGCGACAATCGAAATATCGGGACGGGGAGGATGGACCATGAGAAAGGTGAAATGGGGCGTTCTTGGCACGGCGGATATCGCCTGGGGACAGACGATCCCGGGCATGCTCCGGACGGAACACTGCGAGCTTTATGCCGTCGCCGGGAGGAAAACCGAAAAGGCGGAAAGATACCGGGACGCCTTCGGGTTCAGAAAGGCATACACCGGATACGAAGCGCTGCTGGAGGACGCGGAAGTGGAAGCCGTGTACATCCCGCTTCCCAACGACCTCCACTATGAATGGACGATAAAAGCATTGAAGGCGAAGAAGCACGTCCTGTGCGAAAAGCCCCTGGCGGCAAACGAAAAACAGGCGGAGGAGATGTTCCGCGCGGCGGAGGAAAACGGCGTGAACCTGATGGAGGCCTTCGCTTATCTCCACAGTCCCTTTGTAAGCGCCGTGCGGGAGGAAATAGATTCCGGCGCAGTGGGGGAGATCCGCTACCTTGAGTCTGCGTTCATCACACCGAGACGGCCGGATACGGACATCCGCCTCAGGAAGGAGACCTGTGGCGGTGCCCTGTACGATCTTGGCTGCTACTGCGTAAGCATGGCCCTGTGGATGCTGGGCAGGGAGCCGGACGAGGTACGGGCGTCGGCGCAGTTTTCCGACAAAAAAGTGGATTTGTTCACATCGGTCCTTCTCCTGTACAAAAACGGCGCGGTGGCTGACCTGGACTGCGGGATGCTTCTGCCCGAGGGACGGCTGGACCGGTTCCGCATCCATGGTACCCGGGGTACGATCGTGTCCCCTGTGGAATTCAACCAGTGCGGGAAGATCCCTTATACGGTGATCCGGGACGGCGCGGCGGTGACCAAAGAAGTCGACGCACCGAACAATTACGCTTTGGAGGCAGAGCAGATGAGCCTTTGCGTCCTGAGGGGGGACAGGCCCCATGTTTCGAAAGAATTCTCCCTCAGGGTCGCCCGGGTGACGGACAGGATCCTGAGGGAGATCGGGTATTGACAGCCTGATAACAGGTCATTCCGCGCTTTCGGCCGGCCCCGTAAGGAAAGGCATGGGCCGGCCGTTCCATGAAACACGGACATCCGGGAGGATCAGCGGCTTTTTTGCCGCTGTCCTTCCGGGGCTGCGCAGCATGCAGGGAGGAAAAATGAAGCAAAACCATGATGACCGGCGGGCTGACCTGATCTGTGCCGGGATGGCGCTGGTGGATTCCCTTATCAGGGGGTTTGACCCGACGCCGGTGTCCGCGTCCGGCTACCGGGCGGAGTCCGCGGCCCTGAACGTGGGTGGGGAAGCGGTCAACGCGGCTATAGCCGGGGCGAAGCTGGGGATGAAGACAGGCATCGTCTGCGCCTTGGGCTCGGACGCCGCCGGCGACCTGGTGCGCGCCGCGCTTGAAAGGGCCGGCGTTGATCTTGAGCATATCGCGGCGGGACCGGAGACCCCTGTGACGACGCTGTTCATCCGGGAGGACGGTTCGCGCAGGTCCGTCACAAACCGGTCGCACCGGTATAATTTTCATCCGGAAAAGGATCCTGCGGCCTTTACCGGCGCAAAGGCGCTTTTGATCGGATCCCTGTTCCGGCCTCCGTTTGACGATCCCGGGATCGTGTATTCCGTGCTGAAGGCGGCAAAGGAAGCGGGCCAGATCGTGATCGCCGATACAAAGCTGCCCTATGATTGGGCACTGAAGGCCGAAGACCTGCGGGATTCCTTTCCGATGATCGATTACCTTACGCCAAACGAGGACGAAGCCCGGTACCTGACCGGAGCGGAAGGACCGGAAAACATGGCAGACGCCCTGCTGGCCCTTGGAGCCGGCAATGTGATCGTTAAGCTGGGCGGCGGGGGCGTGTGCATGAAGTCCCGGGGAAAGGCCGTCCGGCTTCCGGCGTACGCGGTGCGCGCCGTGGACAGCACCGGCGCGGGGGACAATTTTGCCGCCGGATTCGTTTCGGAGATCCTTCGGGGGAAAAGCCCGGAGGAAGCGCTTTCCTTTGCCAATGCCTGCGGCGCGGTGTGCGTTACGGCTTTGGGGGCGGGGACCGCCCTGAAAAGCCGGGAACAGGTACTGAGATTCATGGAGGAGACACCGCTGAAAACAGACGACGTTCCCGACCGGCCCGACTGATCCTCCCACACCTTCCTGGACTGTCCGCGGCGTGTGAAAAACCGCTGCCGCCGGGGGAATGGTCTTGTTATTCGCTGTTATTCGTCGTCAAAGGCAAACCGGTCAAAAGTGATGCCTTCGCCGCCTGAAGGGACCCTGAAATCAAAATATACCGCCCGGCGCCCGATCAGCGGCGCCTTCAGCGGGACCGTGACATAGGACATATCCGGTCCGATCTCCGCCCTTAAGATCTCTTTCCCCTGATAATGGTCCGCCCGGAGGATCACGGCGGCTTTGACCGGGCTAGAAAGCACCATCGTGATCGATCTGGGGGAATTGGGCCCAAAGCGAAGGTACCGGAACCCGACCGTCACGCCGTTGCCGATCCCCATGACAGGCGCGGAAATATCCCCGCGCTTTTCATATACCGGAGCAATAAAGGCCCGATGCCCGCCTGGCCTGTACAGATGGCAGGCATACCCGGCGGAGATCCATTTGCGGGCGTCCAGTCCATCGACCTGCGGCCCCTGGGAGGTCATTTCCACCGGGCGGCAGGACACGGGTTCACCTTCCCGATAGACGATCTTTCCCAGGTATACTTTTCCATCCTTTCCGAGTGCCGCGTCGATCGGCTCCATCATCGCCTGCCGGGAATACTCGTCGGTGCCCGTGTGACGGTGATAGAAAACATACCATTGCCCGTTGATCTGCATGACGGAGCCATGGTTGTTGCCCCAGCGGAAGGACATGACGCCCATCCCATTCCCGGCCTGCAAAATCTCCCCTCCGTTGAAACTGATGTCCCCGCCTTCCCGGAATCCCTCCAGTGGCCGGTCGCTCCACTTGTAGGACAGAAAGCCGTTGTTCGGGCCGTCGACCCCCAGGGAGGGAACGGGTTTTCCGGTCCGCTTTGAATAGATGTAGACATATTTTCCCATGATCTTCCTGGGGCTGGACGCCTCGAAAAAGCCGTCATCTTCGTTGATGTGATCCTTATCCCCCTTTACCCAGGGGAAATCGGCGTCGCAATGGCCCATCGGGTGCTCGTGCAGCGTGCCCGGGCGGATGGTCGCCATATCCTCTTCCAGCTCCGCGCAGTAACAGGCGCAGAACCCCCAGTAGGCGTATACGCGGCCGTCATCGTCCACCAGTACTCCGGGGTCGAACCCGAGGCCTGTTTTCACGGGATCCGTAAACGGGCCCCAGGGCGTTTTTGACTTTGCCACCCGGATCACCGATCCCTTCTGCTCCGCCGCGTACAGGTAAAAGGTATCCCCTTTCTGCACCGCGTCCGGCGCGTAAAGGATACTGTTGTCCGCCGCCCGGTAGCAGGTGCCGTGGCAGGTCCAGTCCGTCAGGTCCGTCACCGGCGCAGACCAGACCACATAATCCCGGCCGCAGTATTCCGTTTTTTCGGTATCGTGGGAACCGTAGACGTAGACGCGTGTCTCGCCCTGATATGTAAACACCCGGGGTTCGCCGTCCGGTATATGTTCCCAGAGGGGCAGGTAGGGGTTGCCGCCTTTTATATATCCCTTGTTTTTCATCGGATGCACCTTCCTTGTTTTTGTTCCGGCGCCGTTTTATTACAGGACCTGTCCGGCTGATTAAAAATAGCATATCCCGTGCGATAATTCAAGCATGCTTAACGGGTGTCCGGCCTGATATGGCATCATGGGGGAAACACAAATGAAAAGCCCGTTTTTTTCCATTGTGATTTTATGGCGGCGGGCATATAATCTATACAACAGCGGGATAAACACAAGGGATCGAGAGGTTATTCGCATGATCGGGACAGGGACTGTTGTGAACACCGCCGCCATTATCGCGGGCGGACTGGCCGGGCATTTTGCGGGCAGGCTGTTTCGTCAGGACCAGCAGGACGCTTTGACCAAAGCCTGCGGCATAAGCGTGCTTTTTATCGCTGTCGCCGGGGCGATGCAGGGGATGCTGAAGATCGATGCGGGTAATATTGTCAGCGGAAGATCCATGCTGGTGGTCCTTTGCCTGGCTCTGGGCACGGTGATCGGCGAGGCGATCGGCATCGAAAAAGGGTTTGAGCGGTTTGGGGAATGGCTGAAACGGAAGACCGGAAACAGCGGGGACAGGCAGTTTGTCGGCGCTTTCGTCACCGCTTCCCTCACTGTATGCATCGGGGCCATGGCTATTGTCGGGGCGATCCAGGACGGTATGATGGGGGATCCGTCCACCCTGAGTGTAAAAGCCGTGCTGGATTTCATCATCATCCTGGTGATGACGTCCTCCATGGGGAAGGGATGCGCTTTTTCGGCCATCCCGGTATTTGTTTTCGAAGGCGCGGTCACCCTTCTGGCGCGGCTGGTCTCTCCTGTGATGACCGACCTTGCGATCGCATATCTTTCCCTGATCGGCTCGGTGCTGATCTTCTGTGTCGGCGTCAACCTGGTGTGGGGCAAAAAAGTGTCGGTCGCAAACATGCTTCCGGCGGTGCTGCTTGCAGTTGCCGCGGCGTATGTGCCCTGGTCTTTCTGAAACGGGAAGGTCCCGGCGTTCCCGGATCCGTCCCGTCATAACGGCAGGAAGTGCCAATTTGAATATTAATCCGTCAGGGGAGGGATGATCCATGTACACAGCGAATGAAATGTTCACCCCAAAGATGGTCGCGCCATGCGGCCTGGACTGCAGTCTTTGCCTGAAGGCACTGGAAAAAGAGGCTCCGTGCCCGGGCTGCAATGGCCCGGACGCCAATAAGCCTTCTTTTTGTTCTGAAAGATGCGGGATCATCCGGTGCCGGAAAAGGAAAGAGGAAGGGTACGCCTTCTGTGATGAATGTCCGGAATATCCCTGCGGGGACGTCATGGAAAAGGAGAGGCGGTATACTTCCGCGTATCCGTTGGTCGAGTCACCCCTGAAAAACCTTCGCCGCATCCGGGAAAACGGCATGGAAAAGTTCCTTAAAAGTGAAAGGGCACAGTGGACCTGCGGGGAGTGCGGCGGCGTCATCAGCGTCCATACCGACAAATGCTGCGGCTGCGGGAAAAACTACGGTGTGCAGGTCATCTCCATGGGGGAGGATACGTGGAGGATCAATTTGAGTCTTTTTACATGCATCCGGCTGACGAAAAGCAGTACCGCGCATCGGGGAAGGGCGGCCGTCTGATCCCCCTGCGGGACGGGGACGAAATGGACCTTGGAAACCGCAGGCTGAAGGTCATTCACCTTCCGGATCCGGAAACGGGCTGTCCGGACCAAAGGTGTGAGGGGTGGCAGACCATGCCGGCAGGCATATGGATCATGATCTCGGCCGCGGTCCTTGCGCTGTTATTGATCGGCAGCGCGTCAAACGGCCGCAAGAAGCCGGGAAAGAAGGGGAAAGCCGCCCGGGTCGATCGACCGCATTATTATGATAGGGATGATCACGAATGCTCCGTATGCGGGGCAAGATTCCGTCAGGATACCATGACCTGTCCCCGGTGCGGCACACGGTTTGACGTTGTGAAAAAAGACGATCGGGAATTCATTGAGGAAATGACGGAAGAAGATGACTGGGACGGGGAGGACGGATAAGGGATGGATTACATCCATGATCTGAGGAAAGTGACCGGCCCCCGCAAGCTCATACTGAACTGTGCGGGCGCGCTGATCATCAGGGACGGGAGGATTTTGTTCCAGCGCCGGACGGACAACGGCAGGTGGGGCCTGATCGGCGGACTTCTTGAGATGAACGAGACCTACGAGCAGGCCTGCCTGAGGGAAATACGGGAGGAAACGGGCCTGGAGGTGAAACTGGAGCATTTCCTGGGGATATTCCACAACCACGACATGGTATGGAGCAACGGGGATGCCGCCCATGTGCTTTCCGCCATGTATACCGCCAGCATCGTCAGCGGGGAGCCGAGGATCGACGGGGAATCCTATGAACTGCGTTTTTTCGGGAAGGATGAGATCCCGGAACTGTTCGCGGAGGATCACATCGCGGCCCTGGACGCGTATTTCCGGGGCGTAAGGTATCCACTGCTTAAGGAAAACCGGTACAAGGGGGCGGGAAAGTGAACATCGTCCCCGTGGACCGGTCCAATCTCTGCCTGGCGGCGGCTGTCCATTCAGCGTCCTGGCAGGGATCGCACCGGGAATTCTGCACAGCGGAATTTGTGGCGCTGCACACACCCGAACATCAGGAAGCGTATATTGACCGCAAAATGTCCGAGGGCAGCCGGTTCTGGATGCTGACGGACCCGCGCCCGGCGGGCGTCGTTTCGGTGAAGGATAGCCTGATCGAGGACCTTTATGTCCTGCCGGACAGGCAGAATATGGGGTACGGGACGGCTCTGCTCCGGTATGCGATCGGGGAGTGCCCCGGTATGCCGGCCCTGTGGATCCTGGAAAACAACGCCCGTGCCCGAAGGCTGTATGAAAAGGAGGGGTTCCGGGAGACCGGGAACCGGAAGGCCGTCACGGGAAAGCTGGACGAGATCGAACTTGCGCCTCAGATCGTATACAGGATCGCGGATCCTGATGATATCGGTCTGATGATGCGGACGAGGCTGGATACCCTGATCGCAGTCAACGGCCTTGAAAGCGATCACCTGTTCGGCGAGGATTTCCTGGCGGCGGCAAGGAAGTTTTTTCTGGAAGGCGACCAGGAGACCGTATTGGCCCTTGCCGGAGACCGGCCTGTGGGCTGCGCGACGATGTGCTATTTATGCCTGATGCCGACCTTTTCCCATCCCACAGGCCAAAGGGCCCGTTTGATGAACGTATATACGGACGGGACATGGAGAAGGAAAGGGATCGCGTATCACATGGTATCCTTGCTGATAAGGCGGGCATGGGAAAGGGGAGCGACGGAGATCAGCCTGGACGCGACGGAAGCGGGAAGAAAGCTGTACCGGAAACTGGGATTTACGGATTCAGGCGAATGCATGACACTTGATGCGGCATGCCGGCATGATCCGGATAACCGATTGAATAACAGGGAGGAAACGACATGAATGACAAGTGGGATCTCGGCTATCTTTACAACGGATTTGACGACGAACATTTCCTGTCCGATCTGGACAGCCTGAAAGAGGACGGGGAAGCGCTGAAGCGGCTTCTTGCGGACGAAACCGTCCCGGATGTCAAAAAAATGGAAATGTTGGTGGACGAGAGCGAGAAGCTGTCGGCGAAACTGGACCGGCTGGGTACTTTCATCGGGTGTACCCTGGCGACGGATGCGACCAACGAAGAAGCCAACCGGGCCGATGACCGGATGAACATGATCTATACCGAGCTGCAGCCGGTTTTTTCCGGCATGGAACGGTTCATAGCCGGCGTAAAGGACCTGGATAAGGCCATTGCGGGATCGCAGGTCCTTGGAAAAGTCGGCTTTGCGCTAAGGGAGATCCGGGAGAACTCGAAGCACCTGATCCCCGAGGAGATCGAGCCCTGGATACTGGAAATGCAGCTTTCCGGCGGCAGCGCGTTCAGCCAGCTGCGGGACAAGCTGGATTCCACCCTCAGTGTGGATTACCGGAACGAAAAGCTGCCCCTGGCGGCGGTCCGGGGGAAAGCGTACGATCCTGACCCCGAGGTGCGCAGGGACGCATACAACGCGGAGATCGCCGCCTATGCAAAGATCGAACTGCCCATGAGTTACTGCCTGAACAGCATCAAGATGGAGGCAAGGACCCTGGCCAAAGCCCGGGGATATGAATCGGTCCTGGACATGACCCTGGCGCAGAGCCGGATGGACCGGCAGACCCTGGACGCGCTGTGGACCGCCGTCAGGGAATACCTGCCCCATTTCCGCCGGTATCTGCGCTCCAAGGGCAGGATGCTGGGCCACCCCGACGGGCTTCCCTTCCGGGACCTGTTCGCGCCGGTGGGGGAAGTGACAAAGCAGTACACCGTGGAGGAAGCAAGGGAGATCCTTTTGCGGGAGATGGGCAAGTTTACCCCCAGAATGGCGGAATTCATGGACAACGCCTTTGCCCAGAGGTGGATCGACCTGTATCCCCGGGACGGCAAAACCGGCGGCGCCTTTTGCGCCGGCGTCCATTTTGCGGACCGGAGCCTTGTGATGACCAATTTCCAGGGCAGCTTTTCCGACGTGAGCACCCTGGCCCACGAACTGGGCCACGCCTGGCACAACCGCTGCATGGCGGGGCTGCCCTATATGATGATCGACACGCCCATGCCCCTGGCCGAGACCGCCAGCATTTTCAACGAGACCATGCTCAGTTACCAGGCGCTCAGGTCCTGCGGAAGAGAGGAAAGGCTGTACCTGCTGGAGAACGGCCTGATGGAGGCCACCCAGACCGTTGTGGACATTTACAGCCGTTTCCTGTTTGAAAGCGAAGTGATCGATACCCGGGCGGACCACGCGATGACGGTGGAGGAACTGAAGGACGCCATGCTCCGCGCCCAGGAGGCGAGCTACGGCGACGGCCTGAGCAGGGAAGAGAGGCACCCCTATATGTGGGCCTGCAAGAGCCATTATTATTCTTCCGGGTTCAATTTCTACAACTTCCCCTACGCCTTCGGGCTTCTGTTCGGCAAGGGCGTGTTCGCCCGCTATCTTGAGAAGGGCAGCGCCTTTGCGGAGGACTACTGCGCCCTTTTGCGTTCCTGCGGCAGCGCGAAAGCGGCGGATGTGGCCGCCGGGGTGGGCATCGACGTCAGGGATCCGGATTTCTGGCGTTCCAGCCTGGAAGTGATCAGGAAGGATATCGACGAATTCTGCGCCATGTGACCGGAAGGAAGACCTCGCCATGTTTCCCTCCGGTCCGGAGGGATGCGCATTGGAAAAAAACAGCGGCCCCCGCGATGCGAAACCATCCTGCGGGGGCTGCCGCTGTATATGACCGAAGGAGGATCATATGCGCAGGTCTACCCATTTTCCCTGGCGGAAGCGCCGGCGCATCAGCAGGAACCGGGACAATTGGTCGGAAAGGATACCGAGCCAGATGCCGTGCAGGCCCAAACGGAACACCAGAACCAGGACGCATGTGACCAGGGTGCGGATCAGTGTGACCGAGATCAGCGCCCCGATCAGGGTATACCTGACGTCTCCCGCCGCCCTCAGGCAGCCGGTATAGATGATCTGGGATATCTGCAAAAGTACGATCACCATCGTATAACGGTTGATCAGGAGGCCCATGGAGATGATCTCTTCCTCGCGGAAATAGAGAGAGTAGTACCATCTTCCGCCAAAGAGGAGGAAAAGGGCCAGGCCCACAGAGATCAGGAACCCGATCCGCTGGCATATGGCGCCGTATTGCCTGGCATCATCCTTCCTTCCGGCCCCCAGCGCCTGGCCGGCGAGGGCCACGGCGGCCACCTGCATCCCGTCCGCGAAGGAAAAGCCCAGCCCCAGCAGGTTCATTCCGACGTTGTGGGCCGCGAATTCGCTGGTGCCGAGCCTTGCCGCCAAAAGGGCCGTGGCCAGGAATCCGACGCGCATGGCGATGTTTTCAAGGGATGTGTTATATGCCAGGCGCCAGATGGACCGGATGCTTTCCATGGTGCATTTCAGACGCAGGCGGATCATTTCCCGGACGCGGACATAGCTTGAACGCCGGAAGAGGGAAGCCACGGCCATGGCGGCGGAAACCACCGTTCCCAGGACGGTGGCGATGGCTGCGCCGCGGATCCCCCAGGCAGGGAATCCCCAATGCCCCTCGATCAAAAGATAATTGAACAGGATGTTCACCACGCTGCTGACCAGGTTGGTCGTCATGGACAGCCGGGTGTTTCCGCTGCCCCGCTGGGCTGAATTGATCACCATCGTCAGCACGTTGAAGACCATCCCGCCCATGATGATGCGGAAATACTCCACCGCGGCCTCATGGGTATCCGCGTTGCTGCCGGCAAGGGTCATAAACTGCGGGGCGAAGGCTACAAAGACCACCGTGATCACGGCGCACAATGCCAGTGTCAGGACCAGGGCTGTCAGAAGGATCTCGTTGGCGTTTTCCTGCCGTTCCTCGCCCTTGCGCCTTGCGACCAGCGCTGAAACGGCGACGTTGATGCCGAAAAAGAGCGTCAGTCCGATAAACTTCGGCTGTGCGGTGAGGCCGACGGCGGCCACGGCATAGCTCCCCAGAGCCGAGACCATCATCGTGTCGATCATTCCGGCCAGGGTAACGAAAAAGCTTTCCGCCATGGCCGGCCAGGCGACGGAAAGGGCTTTTTTTGTCATTTGACTTTGGCTGCCGCCCGGGGGGATCTGCTTTGATGTCATGGCTGTTCGCTGTCCTTCTTTGCTGTTTTCCCCTGAAAGAAGGGGACATGAACATCATAGGGGAAAGCGGCGGGACTGTCAATGATGATCGATACCGGATTATCCGTTGACGGGCGGGTTTTAAGGGATTATTATAAAGAAAACAGATCGCTTCCCGGCGGCAAAGCGGAGGAATAACAAAAGGGAGGGATCCCGATGCCCGAAAAAACGCCGGCATGGCATTTGGTCTCCGGTATCCGTGCCGGATGGAACCTGGGCAACAGCCTTGACGCGATGAAACGCGGAGCGGCGCCGGGGGAGATCGTTCCTCCGACGGCGGCTGAGACCGCATGGCATAACCCGCCTGTCGTCCGCGGACTGTTCCGCGCCGTCAGGGACGCGGGATTTGACGCTGTCCGCCTGCCGGTCACCTGGATCCAGCACATGGACACGGCGGGGAAAGCGGACCCGGCCTGGATGGACCGGGTGGCCGAGGTGACCGGATGGATCCTGGAGGAGGGAATGGCATGCTTCCTGAACGTCCATCACGATGCCGGGGCCCACGGCTGGCTGCAGGCTGACGAATGCTGCCATGAGGCCTGCGGTGAACGATTCGAGAGCCTTTGGCGGCAGATCGCGCAGAGGTTCAGGGATGTGGGGGACAAACTGGTTTTCGAGGCTTTCAATGAGATGCTGGACGGCCGGGAAAACTGGAGCCAGACCCCGTATGACAGTGCGTACGACGCGCATAACCGCTGGAACAGGAGGTTTGTGGATACAGTACGTTCCGCCGGGGGAGAAAACCGGGGACGGATCCTTTCACTGCAGACCTATTCCGCCGGACATACGGCGCGCACGCTGGACGCTTTCCGCCTGCCGGAGGATCCGGCTCCGGGACGCCTTATCCTGCAGGTGCATAATTATGACCCGCAGTCCTTCTGCTGGCTGAAGACCGATAAAGGGCGGGACACCTGGGGCGGCGAGGCGGATGAAAAGCAGATCGAAAACCTGATGGACCGCCTGGCCGCATTTTCCGAAAAACAATTATCGCCCCTTGTGATCGGCGAATTCGGATCGGAAGACAAGGGAAATGACGGGGCAAGGGAGCGCCACGCGGCATTTTTTGCCGCAAGTGCCCGGGACAGGGGGATCCCCTGCTTCTGGTGGGACTGCGGGCATTTTGCGCTGTTCGACCGGACCAGCGGACGTATGACCCACCCCGGGATCATCCGCGCGCTGACCGTGAGATGACAGAATACGGATTATGCTATGTGAACAGGATATGCTCGAAAGGTGAAACCGGAAGGATATCCGCTGACCGGCCCCACCCCGAGGATCATATCAGAAAAAACGCAGATACGGAAAGGAGCGGCGTCCGATGGACAGGGTACTGAAGACCCTTGAGGAAAGAAAGAGCGTCCGCGTATTTACAGGCGAGAGGATCAAAGAAGAGACTGTGGAGATGATCCTGGAGGCCTCTGCCCGTGCGCCTACGGCAGGCAACCAGCAGTTGTATACGGTTCTCAGGATCACGGATCCCGGCAAAAAGCACGCCCTCAGTATTTCCTGCGACCATCAGCCTTTCATCGAACAGGCGGACCTGGTTCTGGTGTTCTGCGCGGACTGCCTTAAATGGTACAGCGCTTTCTCTTTCGCACACTGCGAGCCGAGAAAGCCGGAGGCCGGGGACCTGATGCTGGCGGTCAGCGACGCCTGCATTGCTGCCCAGAACGCGGTGATCGCGGCTGAGGCGCTGGGTATCGGGTCCTGCTATATCGGCGACATCATGGAAAACGCCGAGGAGCAAAGAACGATCCTGTCCCTTCCCAAATATGTGTTTCCCGCTGCCATGGTGGTTTTCGGATATCCGACGCAGCAGCAGAAGGAGCGCAAAAGGACGCCGCGGTTCAGCCGGAAATACATCGTGCATGAAAACGGCTACCGTGTGCTTTCGGAAGAGGAGATGCGGGATATGTTTATGGAAAGAGCGGGCAGTGAGGGGTTTGACAAATGGATGCGGGCTTTCTGCGAAAGAGAGTACGAATCCGATTTTTCCAGGGAGATGTCCCGTTCCGTCAGGAAATACCTTGAGGATTTTGAACCGACTGTCGAATAAGGAGTGATACAGGATGAAAAAACGCAGGCTAGGCAAAACAGAGCTGATGGTCAGCGAGGTCGGCTTCGGGGGAGAATGGCTGGAGCGGCACCCCAGGGAGCATTCGGTGGACCTGATCCGCCATGCCCATGACCTTGGCATCAATATCATCGACTGCTGGATGCCGGATTCCAAATCCAGGGACATTATCGGCGAAGCGGTCGCTCCCTGCCGCGGGGAATGGATCGTCCAGGGACATATCGGTTCCACATGGCAGGGCGGGCAGTATGTGCGGACCCGTGACATGAGTTTTGTGAAGCCCGCGTTCGAAGATCTGGTGAAGCGCATCGGCGGAGGGTATATCGATCTGGGCATGATCCACTATGTGGATTCCCGGGAGGACTGGAACGCCTGCATGGATACGGAATTCATCGGCTATGTCCGTTCCCTGAAGGAATCCGGACGGATCCGGCATATCGGCCTCAGCACCCACAACCCCCACATTGCGGCAATGGCGGCGGAGTGCGGTTTTATAGAGATGATCCTCTTCAGCGTCAACCCTGCCTTTGACATGAAGCCCGCAAGTGAAGACCTGAACACGATGTTCGGGAGCTATGATGATGCTTTGAGCGGCATCGATCCGGAGCGGGAGGCAATGTATCGCCTGTGTGAGACGCGGGACGTGGGCATCACGGTGATGAAGGGGTTTTTCGGCGGGGCTCTGCTGGATGAAAAGCGGTCCCCGTTCGGGGTGGCCTTTACTCCGGTCCAGCTGATCCATTATGCTTTGACCCGTCCGGCTGTCTGCTCCGTGCTGTGCGGGTACGATACGCCGGACCAGGTCGACGCCGCGGCCGCGTATGAGACCGCCTCGGACGACGAAAAGGATTATGCCTCCGTTATCGCATCAGCACCCCTGCACGCGTATCGGGGGCAGTGCACCTACTGCGGCCACTGCAGGCCCTGTCCAAAGGGCATCGATATCGCCATGGTCAACAAATTTTACGACCTGGCGGTTTTGCAGAAGGAAACGCCGGAAAGCGTTCGAGCCCATTATCTTGCCCTGGGTTCCACAGCGGGCGCGTGTATCGGCTGCCGGCGGTGCGAATCCCGCTGTCCCTTCGGCGTCGCCATCGCTGAAAGAATGAAAAAAGCCGCGGAGCTCTTCGGCGGGTGAGGTATCTGCCCGCTGTCCTTAACGGCCGTCCGGCAGAGCGTGAATGAGATGCCCCGGGAAGTGTTGAAACGGCTGATCAATTAACTTAAGCAGCCGGAAGCCGCTGCGGCATCTATATCACGAGTGATTCCTGGGTGAACGTCTCCGGCGCTCCGGTGGTTGAGAACAACCGGAAGGGCAGCGAGGCCGACAATATCTGCCTTGAGGGGAGCGAGGTCATTCAGGTGTCCGGCGTGCTGACCGAAAACGCCGATCTGGCGTATGCAGGGCGGACGGCAGCGGCGTGTTCACCGACGGCTACGGCGCGCATAACACGGCCGATCCGGAAACCTTCTTCCACGCGGATGACAGCAGCTGCTGCGTTCTGCCAAAAGGCGGCGAGGCCTGGCTTGCGCCCTGCATGGAAGTCTCCTCCTGGGAGCAGCTTGCGGCAGCGCTCAGCCGGGGCGGAAGGATCGGACTGTCCGAAGACATCGCGGCTTCCGAGGATGACAGTTCCGAGCTTACTGTTCCCAGCGAAGTGACGGCGGAACTGGATCTGAAGGGGCACACGTTGGACGGCTCCCGCCTGCGGGTAAACAACGGCCACGCTTACCTGATCATCTACGGCAGCTTCACGCTGACGGACAACGTCGGTCATGGTGTGGTCCGGGGCGACGATGATATCCTTGTGGATGGCATCCTGGTCCAGAACGGCGCCTCCTTCACAATGAACGGCGGCACTATCACCGGCGGCGGATCCCTGCTTGAGGATTTAGTCGCGGTCAGCACTGGCGGTTTCTTCACCATGAACGGCGGCGCCATCCGGTGCGATATGACGGCCGCAAAGAAAGGTATCGCCTGTGTTTACGTCTGTCAATATGCGTCCTTTGTCATAAACGGCGGCACGATCGGCGGCGCCGGCAGCCGGGGAGACATCATTCTGGATGATGCTAACACCTCCGTTTCTCTGAAGGGCGGATCGCTTACGGGAAGTCAGCTGCGGTACGGCAATGTGTATTTCAATGATTCGGCTGGCATGACCGTCGGCCGGCTTGCCGTCGAGGGATCCGTGTCCGTCTCTGTGGGCATTTACCCGGACCAGGGCCGCACGATCACGGTGACCGGCCCGCTGGGCGTGAACGCGAGCATCCCTGTCATCACGGAAGTCAGGCCGATCCCCGGCAGTCCCGTTGTTATCACTGACGGGCTCGAAAGGGGCGGCGAGAATGCGCTTTCCCGCTTTTCCGTCACGTCTGACGATTATTATCTGGCGCTGGACGACAGCGGGGGAGCCGAACTGCGGAAAAAACCGACTGAGTGGGACGAAATGCAGCAGCTCATTGACGCCGCGAAAAACGGCGGGGTGCTCACCCTGACCCGGGACTACACCGCGGTCGAAAACGACCGTCACCTGTGCCTTGAGGGCAGCAAGCGTCTGACAATTGATCTGAACGGACACACGCTGGACGGCACTGCGATGACAGACGGCGACGTGGTGTGGGTAAAGGATCGCGCAAGCCTGACCCTGCGCGACTCGGGTTCCGGCGGGATCATTCTGGGTCAGGGCGGTTCAAGCGTCGTCGCGGTCATATCCAAAGGCGCGGGCGAGAAGGTCAAGATATTGGAGAACACGACCGCGACCGCGGTATGGTACGATCTGCCCATCGTTACCGTGAGAGGCGTCACAGGTTCTTTCAACGACAGGATCAAGCTGAATTTCTACTTCGATATCCCTGACAGCGTGCTCGCGGATGAAGGCGCTTATGTGACTCTCACCAACGAAAACACCGAGAAGGTTACTACTGTGAACGTCGAAGACGCGGAGTTTGTCCCGGAGAACGGCTAAAAATTCAGCATCCTGTTGGCAGCCAAGGAGGCCGTCGACATGATCACCGCGAGGGTGTATGACGGAAAGGGCAACGCGCTGCCGATCCATAGTTCCCGTGACACAGATTACACCGAAAAAGGCGTGCGGTATTCCATTATGCAGTACTTTACCTGGCTTGAAGCCCACGGTACGAAGGAGGAGAAAGCGGTCGGCGCGGCAGCGAAGGATTACTGCGCGGCGGCGATGATCTATTTCGGCTGTGCCCCGGAGGGTGTCAGCGTGAGCGGTGCGGTGGATGATGTGACGGCGGAAACGCTCGATAGGTACGCCGCAGGACGTACGGGCACGCTGCCCGCGGGCGTCAGCATCAATGGCATCACGGCGATGCTGGAATCCGACAACACCTTAAGGCTGTACCTGGGCTTCAAGGGCGTCGACCCTGAAGGTCTTACCTTCAGCATCGACGGGCACGAAGTCCGGCCGAAGCAGCGGACGGACGGGGCGTACTTCCTGACGATGGACACGGGTGTCTGGTCCAACCATCTGCAGGACCAATCACAGCTATTCCGTGTCGGACGGCACGGACACCTACACCGTTACGGCGTCGGTTTTGACCTTCGCCCGGTCCTGCGCCGTCAACGGGGACGACGACGGGCAGGTCCTCGGCAGGGCCCTGTACCTTTACAACCGGGCTGCCGTCGCGGCCTTCGGCCAATAAACGAACGGAAAAAAATAGGAGATAATACGATGTCGAATACGATCAAGGTCATTATAGTTTTGATTATGTTCCTGTTTTCGGTTTTTCCCAGGGTTTACACTTTATCACGGATACCGGGAAGAACGTGAAAGAAAAAACCGGGACAACGGAAGCAACGGCCGCCCCTGCGGCAACCGTACGGCCCACTGCCAAACCGACAGCCGCACCGACAGCTGTTCCGACGGCGGTGCCCACCGCTGTCCCGACGGCCGCGCCCACATCGACTCCAGCCGAAGAAGGACAGCCCGGCCAAAGTGATGAGAATGAAACAAGTATGACGACGGATTTCTGAGGATGTAACGGATTCTGAACATTTGGATACTATACAGGGATGGGGGAATGAAGATGAAGCAGGCAAACAACGGACAAACAGCAGATGTCAGAACGATCCTGGGCAGGATATTCGGCATGATCGGGATCTGCAGCCTGGCGGTCGGATGTGCTGTTTCCATTGCCATAAAGAATTCCGGAACAGAGCTATGGTTCCTGCCGGCGGTCATCATCGGTACGACCGGCCTGGTGTTCCTGGTCCTTGGGACAGCATTCCTGTTGGCGGAAAAGCGGAAAAGGGCGATGGAGGAAGAACTGAAAAACAACGGGCGGGTGCTGGAGGCCTCGGTAACGGGCGTCCAGAGCAATATGAATATCACTGTCAACGGACGCCATCCGTATTATGTGGAGGCCCACTGGCAGGAACCCATGTCAGGCACGGTGCATGTGTTCAGGAGCCGTGACGTGGATTTCGATCCATGGGGATACGTTGAAGGACGTAAGGTGAAAGTGTATGTGATGGACAACGATTATTCCCGTTATTATATGGATCTGGAGTCCGTTCTTCCGAAGGTGGAAGTCCACTGATATATGGATCCGGGATGGGAAACGGCCGCGGGATCAAATTTTCTTGACGTGAATACGGGCGTGGAGTATAATAACGCCAATATTTTCGGGAAGGAGCCTTTCGGATGACAGCGCGAGCGGACAGAATGATGATGACCGGACGGTACGCCATGGGCGGCCGTTATTTGGCGTGTGTCGATCAGAAGGGCGGGGCTTGATCCCGGGCAGAAGGATATCCGGGCGCTGTTGCAGAAGCAAGAAAACTGCAGCAGCGCCCTTTTTCATATGCAAATATGGAAAAACTCGTCAAAAAAAGCAAACACAAACAAGCCTGTCAGCAAATGTCACTTTGACAGGCGAAAGTAAAGCAGTGCAAAAT
>JAFXUZ010000096.1 GCA_017524725.1 Clostridia bacterium
GCACGGCTCACGCATGAATGCGTGAGCCCACAGGGGGGACTCAACGTCCCCCCTGTGAGACCCCCCGGCGGCTTTGCCTGTCGCCCCTACGGGGCCTTCGGCCCACAGTTCGCAATAACGTTATGCTGTCGCTGTCGCTCCGCATAACGTTTTGCTCGCTGGGCCTCCGCCTCGCTTTCGCCTTCGGCGAACAGCCCACTGGGCTGACGTTCGGCTTTGGCCCCCGGACGGCAAAGCCGTAAGGAAAAATTGCTCCGCAATTTAACCTCGGTCACGTACACGCCGCTCCCTCGGATTTCAATCAGGGGGTGTTCCCCCTGATGACCCCCCCTGTGTCGTGTTTGATTCGTGCTCTTTTGCTTCGTGCGTAAGCCCTGATCGGAGGCGGGGGATGGCTTTACTTGTGCCGCTTTGAGTGGTAAAATGATGGCAAAAAACAAGGAGGTACTGTTCCATGAAAAAGATCCTGGCCCTGGTGGCCGCCGCTGCCCTGATGCTCACCTGCGCCGCGTTCGCGGAAGCCCCGGAAGTTCCGGTCCAGACGGGCATCTATACCATCGAGAACTGCACCGGTGAAACGGTCACCGGCATCACCATCACCGACAATGTTAACGGCAAGGAATTGAAGGTCACCTATCCCGAGGGAATGGGTCTGAAAGACGGCGACGCCACGCAGATGACCTTTACCATCCCCGAGGGCGAGGACGGCAATCACCGCCTGACCCTCAAGTTTGTGACCGAGAGCGGCTATGAAGGCACCTTCGGCACCCTGAGCATCGAGGAAGCCATCATCAACCTGCTGAGCGCCGACGCCGCCAGCGGCGCCACGGCGATCTCCTTCGGCGTTCCGCAGCAGAGCGGCAGGTATACCGTGTACAACATGACGGGTGAAAAGGTCACCCTGCTGAGCGTGACCGACAACGAGAATCCCGATAACTGGCTTTCCGTCGCTTTCCCCGACGGCTTTGCCGATGGCGGGAAGGTTGAAGTGACCTTCTACGTCCCCAAGGACGAGGAGCATTCGATGACCCTCCACTTTGAAACGGAGAGCGGCTACCGGGCGGACTTCACCACCCTGCACATCGAGGAAGCCCCGGTCACCCTGCTGAGCGCCGACGCCGCCAGCGGCGCCACGCCCATCAGCTTCACCGCGCCCAAAGCCGAGTAAAACGCGGCGTCACACGTATTTCCCGCCGGCCCCCGAGGGGGCCGGTTTTTGCATGGAAATGCGGGACATACGCGTAAATCATGGCAAACGGTTTCAGAGTACCTTGATCAGTTCCTCCCGCACGGGATCGAGCCAGGGATCTGTGAGGCCGAAGTCCATGCGCTTCCAGGACCAGGCGGTGCGGGCGATGCCGTGCTCCCGGAGGACGGAATTAATGTCCCGGTACCACCGGAGGGCGTCGTGGGGATCGGCCCGGTCGATCACGCCGTATTCGCCGCAGTACAGGGGCACGTTGTATTTTTCGGCGATGCTGAGCGCCGGGGCGAAAAGATTTTCAAAAAACCGCCGGTCGATCATGCCGCTGAGGTTTTCGGGGTATTCGGAGGCAAAATCGTCCCCGAACAGTTTTAATGAGGCGGCGCGGTATTCCTCATAGGTGCCGGGATAGGACCTTTTATACAGGGCGGGATCCAGCGGCATCCTGCGGACCCAGTGGGCTCCCTGGTGGGTGAAGATCAGGGGGGAATAGCAGTGGAAGGTAAATACCACGTTCTCATCCGCGGGGGGATCCAGCAGGGTCAGCCCGAAAATGCTGTCGTTGAATACGCCGCCGATGACGACGCGGATCTCCCGGTCGATCCGGCGGATGGCTTCCAGCGCCCGGGCGGCGACACGGTTCCATGTGTCGGCGTATTTAAGGTCCGTCACCTCGTTGAGCAGTTCCAGGGCCAGGATATCCCTGTGGGATGAGAACCGTCCGGCAAGGGCCTCCCACAGATCCACAAACATATCCTGCAGGCGCTCATCATAGAAGAAAGAATTATTGGTCTCGTCGTCGAAGACATAGCCGTGGGCCTTGTGCAGGTCCAGAACCATCTTCAGGCCGTATTTGCGGCACCACGCAAGGGCCGAATCGATATAGCGCAGGCCTTCTTCCCGGAGGCTGCCGTCCGTGTTCTGGATGACCTCGGCGTCCACGGGCAGGCGTACGTGATCCAACCCCCACCGGGCGATCTCAGCAAGATCCTTTTCGGTGATGAAGCTGTCGTAATGGAGGGTGTTGTAATTGTTCTTTCCGCACTGGGAGAGCCATCCCCCCAGGTCGACGCCCTTAGTGTAACCGGTGAATGTCCTCATATGGATTACCCCTTTGAAATTTGATAAGGATCTGTCAGAATTTATTTTACAACCGAGCAGACATACAGGCAAGGGAAAAATGATGCCGAAAAACCGGCAGGAGACCCGCCGGGACATATGCCGGGAGCGGGGGCGGAGGACGATTGCGGGGCGGTCTACGGCGCCGAATAAAAAAAACAAAAAAAATCAAAAAAATTTATATTTCCATGCAGGAAAAATGCGATCTGTAGCGAAATGACAAAAATTGAGTCATTCTTTTTTGGAGGTCTCTCATGCCCGTAACTTTGGCACGGCATTCCGGATACTGCGCCGGCGTGCGCAAAGCCATGGATATGGCCGAAGCCGCTGCCAAAGCCGCTTCTGAAGCGGGGGAACGCATTTATGCCCTGGGCGACGTGATCCACAACCGCCTGGCTGTGGAACGGCTGGAAAAGCTGGGGATCGTCCGGGCGGACAGCCTGGAAGGGCTGCCGCCGGGAGCGAATGTCATCCTGCGAAGCCACGGGGTGCCTCCCGAAGTGATCGACGAATGCCGCGCCCGCAGCCTGAAAACGGTGGACTGCACCTGCACCCATGTGTCCATGGTGCACGAGATCGCCCGGGAAGCCGCCCGGGAAGGCAGGACGCTTTTCCTGATCGGGGAAAAGGACCATCCGGAGGTAGACGCTACCCGGGGATGGTGTTCTGTCCGGGATGAGGAGACAGGAAGGCTCGTAAGGGGCCCCTGCCACGTCATTCCCGATGAGGCCGCGGCAAAAGAGATCCCGTATACGGAAAAGGCGGTCGCCGTAGCGCAGACCACCTTCCCTGTGGACAAATGGGACGGGATCATCCGTGTGCTGAAGGAGAGGACCGGCGAGTTGGAGATCAGGCGGTCCATCTGCGGAGCCACGGCCCTCAGGCAGGAGGAGGCAAAACGCCTGGCAGCCGAAAGTGACTGCATGATCGTGGTTGGCAGCGCGCACAGTGCCAACACACGCCGGCTGTATGAATCCTGCTCTAGGCTGTGCGAAAGAACATGCCTGGTGGAATGCGCGGCGGACCTGCCCGCACATTTTTGCGATATCCACAGGGATCAAATTGGAATAACCGCCGGGGCTTCAACTCCGGATTGGTTGCTTAAGGAGGTTGTCACACACATGAACGACATCGAGAAGGACATTGCCCAGGAAGCGCCCCTCACCGAAGAGGAACAAAGCAATCAGGATTTCATGGCTGACGTGGATAAGACCCTGGTCCGCATCCATAATGGCCAGACCCTGGAAGGCACCGTCGTGCAGATCTCGGATGATGAAGTCTGCGTCAACATCGGCTACAAGTCCGACGGCATCATCAAACGCGAAGATCTGGTGGACAAGGACGTGAAGATCGACGACAAGATCGAAGTCGAGGTCGTCAAGGTCAACGACGGTGAAGGCAACGTTCTTCTGTCCCAGCGCAACATCGTCAACCGCAAGGCCTGGGACGCGCTGATGGAAAAATTCGAAAACAACGAGTACGTGGAAGCTGTCGGCAAGGAAGCCGTCAAGGGCGGCCTGATCGCCAATGTGGACGGCATTCGCGCCTTCGTTCCCGCTTCCCGCCTGGCATTGCACTACGTGGACAAGATCGGCCAGTTCGTGGGCCAGCCCATGAAGCTGAAGATCATCGACGTGGACAAGCAGAAGAAGCGCATCGTTGCCAGCCGCAAGGACGTGCTGATCGAGGAAACCGCCGCCCGCAAGGCTGCCGCGTGGGAGAAGCTTGAGGAAGGCGCCGTTGTCAAGGGCATCGTCCGCCGCTTCGCCGATTTCGGCGCTTTTGTCGACCTGGGCGGCGTGGACGGCCTGATCCACGTGACCGACCTGAGCTGGGGCCATGTGAACCATCCCAGCGACATCCTGACCGCCGGCCAGGAGATCGACGTCAAGGTCCTTTCCCTGGACCGTGAGCGCGAGCGCATCCAGCTGGGCTACAAGCAGCTGCAGCCCAAGCCCTGGGACAACATCGAAGAGAAGTATCCCGTGGGCGTCATCCTGGAGCGTCCCGTGGTCCGTATCCGCACCTTCGGCGCTTTCATCGAGCTGGAACCCGGCGTGGACGGCCTGGTGCACATTTCCCAGTGCGCTCTGACCAGAGTCTCCAAGGTGGAGGATGTGCTTGAAGTGGGCCAGATGGTCCGGGTCAAGGTCCTGGGCGTGGATCCGGAAGCCAAGCGTATCAGCCTGTCCATCCGCGAAGTGCTGGCGGACGAGGCGATGAACGACGAGTTCAGCATGGATATCCCCGGTGACGAGGAAGTCCCTGCAGAACCCACCGAAGAAGGCGCGGAGGGCGCCGAACCCGTTCAGGAGTAAAAGCACATGCGCCCGCCGAAAGGCGGGCTTTTTTTGTGCATTGTCCGGCGCTCCCGCGATGGAGGCCGAATGAAGGCGGCCCCGGATGCGGGGCGCGCATGGGAGGCGATACAGCCGATGAAAAAACGGTTTGTCCTTTTTTTGGCCCTTGCCGCGGCGGTCCTGGCGGTCCTCGGGGCGGCGGCTGCGGAGGAAGCGGAGGAATTTGCTTCCGAATGCAGGTTCACATCCTCCGGCGGCAAATACAAGATCACGCGGCTCACGGACCGCGCCTATGACACCACGTTTATCTGCACCAAGCGGCGCAATCCCTGGATCCAGGCCGACGCTCCCGAAGGGAAGAAAGTATATGGGGTATACGTCAGCTTCGGCGACCTGACGCTGCGGCCCTGGGAGATCCAGGTGCTTTCGGAAGGAAAGTGGACGGCGGTCTATCAGTCCCAGGGGCTTTACGCCCATGAATTCGCTCCCCTGGACGGGGCAGATTCCTTACGCCTGGTGAATTCCCAGGACAGGCAGACCGAACTGAACGTGGAGGAGATCTTTGTGTTTGGCGAAGGGGAGATCCCCTCCTGGGTGCAAAAGTGGGAGCCGACCTATGAAAAGGCCGACCTTCTGGTGCTGGCCGCCCATCCCGACGACGAGATCCTTTTCCTGGGCGGGACGATCCCCTATTACGCTATGGAACGGGGGAAAAAGGTGGTGGTGGCCTATATGACCTGCGGCACCTCCTACCGGCGCAGCGAGCTGCTCGACGGATTGTGGTACGCCGGGGTGAGGAATTATCCGGTGATCGGGAATTTCTGGGACAAGTATTCCAAAAAGCTGGATACGGCCTACAAGGCGTGGGGGAAGACCGCAACGTACAAATACGTTACCGGCCTGTTCAGGACCTACCGGCCGGAGGTGGTGGTGACCCACGACGTGAACGGCGAATACGGCCACGGCGCGCACCGCGCCTGTGCGGACGCCTGCCGGGTCTGCGTCGCTTATGCTTTGGACGGGGCCAAATGGACGGACCTCGGGGAAAGCTGGCAAGTGAAAAAACTGTACCTGCACCTGATGAAAGAAAACGCCGTGGTCATGGACTGGGACGCACCGATGGCGTCCTTCGGCGGGATGACGGGCTTTGAAGTCGCGGAGGGGATGTATGCCTTCCACGTTTCCCAGCACTCCGCCGGGCAGAAAAACGAAAAGGGCGTATTCGAAACGTTCAGGGTGGAACCCAGGGACAGCGCATGCTCCTGCTACCGGTTCGGCCTGGCTTATACCGCGGTGGGGGAGGACGTTTTCAAAAACGATTTTTTTGAAAATATCCCGGAATGAAATCCGCTATGGTGTTTACATCGGGTGTTTTTTGTGGTAATATCTTTTATTGTGAACCGCAGGCTCAGGCGCGCGAGTTTCTCCGCGGCGTTCCGGGTTTGCGGCAATTATACGAACGGAAAGCGGCGTCTTTCCGATGGAGGAGAAAAACATGGACAAGGCAAAAAAAGCACAGATCATGCAGGACTATGCCACGCATGAAGGCGACACCGGTTCCCCCGAGGTCCAGGTTGCCCTGCTGACCGAAAGGATCAACCACCTGAACGAGCATCTCCGCGACAACAAGAACGATCATCATTCCCGCCGCGGCCTGCTCCTGATGGTCGGCCACCGCAGGGGCCTGCTGGATTATCTGAAGAGGACCGATATTGAACGGTACCGTGCGCTGGTTGAAAAGCTTGGACTGCGCAAGTAACAAAATCCGGAGGCTATCGGCTGGAAGATCAGCCGATAGCCTTTTCATACGCTCCGGGCGGTCCCGGAACCGGATGTGATGTGGTGTGAGGTGTAAGAAAGAATGGAAGCAAAGGTTTATTCAATGGAATTCGCGGGAAGACCGCTGACACTGGAATTCGGCAGGTATGCCCAACAGGCGGGCGGCAGCGCCCTGGTCCGCTACGGCGATACCGTGGTGCTCGTGAACGCGACGGCCTCCGAGACCGCCCGCGAGGGTGTGGACTTTTTCCCGCTGACCGTGGATTTTGAGGAGAAGCAGTACGCGGTCGGCAAGATCCCCGGCGGTTTCATCAAGCGTGAAGGCCGGCCCACCGAAAAAGCGACTCTGACCTGCAGGCTGATCGACAGGCCCCTGAGGCCCCTGTTCCCCAAGGGACTGCGCAACGACGTGCAGGTGGTGGCGCAGACCCTGTCAGTGGATCCCGACAATCCCCCCGAGTTCCCCGCCATGATCGGTTCCTCCATCGCCATCGCTATCAGCGAGATCCCGTGGGCCGGCCCCACCGCCGCTGTGGTGATCGGCAGGATCAACGGAGAGTTCATCCTGAACCCCAGTGAGGATGAGGATGCCCGGAGCGACATGCATGTGACCGTTGCCGGCACCAAGGACGCCATCATGATGGTGGAAGCCGGCGCAAAGGAAGTCAGTGAAGACGCGATGATGGACGCCATCCTGTATGCCCACGAGAGCATCAAGGAACTGGTGGCTTTCCAGGAAAAGATCATTGCCGAGATCGGCAAACCCAAGAAGGATTTCCCCCTGGTCACCACCGGGGACGACGTGAAGGCGGCCGTCAGGGAATATGCCTATGACAAGTGCGTGTACACCTACGACACCTTTGTGCGCAGGGAGCGCCAGGCCAGGGAAGCCGAGGTCAAGGCCGACGTGCTGGCCCATTTCGCCGATACTTTCCCCGGCAGGGAAAGCGAAGTCGCCGACGCGCTGTATTACCTGAACAAGGAAGTCATGCGCCGCAAGATCCTGGACCAGGGCATCCGCGCCGACGGCCGCAAGGTGAACGAAGTGCGCCCCATCTGGTGCGAGGTCGGCATCCTTCCCAGGACCCACGGCTCCGCCGTCTTTACCCGCGGCGAGACCCAGGCCCTCACCGTCACCACCCTGGGCTCGGTCAGCGAGGCCCAGCAGCTGGACGGCCTTTCCAGTGAGGAAAGCAAGCGCTATATCCATCAGTACAATATGCCCTCCTATGCCACCGGTGAAGCCGGCCGCCTTCGCAGCCCCAACCGCCGCGAGATCGGCCATGGCGCCCTGGCGGAAAGGGCCCTGCTCCCCGTGATCCCCGATGAAAGCGAATTCCCCTATGCCCTGCGCCTGGTCAGCGAGATCATGAGCAGCAACGGCTCCTCTTCCATGGCTTCCGTGTGCGGCAGCACCCTGAGCCTGATGGACGCCGGCGTTCCGATCCACGCGCCGGTCGCCGGCGTGGCGATGGGCCTCATCCAGGATACCGAGAGCGACAAGATCGCCGTCCTGACCGATATCCAGGGCCTGGAAGATTTCCTGGGCGACATGGACTTCAAGGTAGCCGGTACCATGAACGGCATCACCGCCATACAGATGGATATCAAGATCAAGGGCATCAACAGGGAGATCCTCTCCCGCGCCCTCAGGCAGGCCCTTGAAGGCAGGCTCCATATCCTGGGCATCATGCTGGATACCATCGGCCAGCCCAGGGACCACCTGAGCAAGTTTGCCCCGAAGATCATCCAGTTCTCCATCAACCCCGAAAAGATCCGTGAAGTCATCGGGTCCGGCGGAAAGATGATCAACAAGATCATTGCCGAGACCGGCGTCAAGATCGACATCGAGGACGACGGCAGGGTGTTCATCTCCACCCCCGACGAAGCCGCGGCAGCTCGCGCCAGGGGCATCATCGAGGGCATCGCCAGGGATATCCAGGCCGGCGACGTATTCACCGGCAAGGTGGTAAGGATCATGAACTTCGGCGCCTTCGTGGAACTGCTGCCCGGCAAGGACGGCCTGCTCCATATCTCCAAGCTGGCCAAAGGCCGCGTGGAAAAGGTGGAGGACGTGGTAAAGATCGGCGACGAATTGGAAGTGAAGGTCAGCGAGATCGATTCCCAGGGCCGCGTCAACCTGGTAAGGAACGATATCGTTTACGACAGCAATCCCGCCGGCCGCCAGGCCCCCGCGGGAAGCCGCCCGCCGCGCCGCGAATCCAGCCACAGCTGAGATCCCAGGCAAAAAGCGCGCCAAACTGAAAAACAGCGGGTATCCGGCACCGGCCGGGTACCCGTTTTTTCGGACGGATCCGGGGAGGGGCTTCGGGGCCGATCCGCGGCCGACATTGTTTTCCGCCCGCAGGAACGGAAGGGACCTCCTTTTCGTTATATTGATGCGGCGCTTTGCTTGTCTCAGGCCGTGGGATGGTGTAAAATGAAAGGGTGGAGGTCCTATGAAAGCGAAACGTTGTCTGGCGGCCGGGCTGGCCGCGTTTTTCGCCGCCGGAGCGGCGGCCTGCTTCGGGGAGGAGCCCGGAGGGGAAACACTGACCGTGACGCGCATGGAGTCGGCGGGAGCGGGCGGGAGCCTGGTGGCGTACCCCCTGCTGACCGGGAGCGAGAGCGCTTCCCGGATCAGCGCGGATGTTTTTTCGTCGGCGCGCGTCGGCGAATACCTGGCTCTCCTGAACTCGCTTTCCGGCGGAGGCACCGGATTGCAGATGGATTATACGCTTATCCGGGATCCTGCGGAGGGCATGGTATCCGTGGTCCTGTCGGCCAAAGGACGAATGCTTGAGGGACGGCCCTCCCAGGTGTGGTATCCCCTGGTCTACCATCTGGAGGACGGAAGCCGCGTGACGGCTGAGGACGTTTTTGAAGATCCTGACGCGGCCTGCGGCGCTATCGGGGCGTACCTTGAGGAGTACGTGGAAGAAGGGCTGTCCGATTACCTTGAAAACCGGGAGCTTTATCCCGTTCCGATGGATTCCTTTGCCCTGTGTGAAAGGGGCGTGATCTTTTATTACGATCATGACGCCCTCTGCTTCCTGTCGGGCTTTTCCGGGGAGGTGCTTATTCCTTACCGGGCGCTGGAGGGTCTCCTGAGGCAGGATTTTATCCCAAATGAAGGGGAAGGGGCCGAAACGGTTTTTTCCTGCCTTGAGGAAGGCCGCCTGAGGGGAGTGCCCGTAAAGCTCGGGGAAGACCTGGAAAGCACTCTCCTGCGCCTCAGGTCCACCGTCGACCCATCCTGGTGGCCCGGCGGCGAATGTTATGAGACCGAGGACGCCCGGATGCGGGGCGTATTGATCGTATCCATGGATGGGAGCGGTACGGTGGACGCCATCCTTGCCCGGGGGGAGGAGGCGGACGGTTTCATTCCCGGCGCGGGGGAAAGAAAAGACTGGCGCGGCATGCTCGGCGAGCCCGACGATACGGCCGCAGTCGCTCCGGGCGATCCGCTGGAAAAGATCCTCGGAACGGGCGAGGCCGATATATACCGGCGGGGAGACTGCCTGCTGGCCCTGCACGCGGGGGATGAGGGGAAGCTTACAGGCGTCCTGATCGCGATTTCACAGAAGGGTATATTTGAATGAGCAAAAAACCGGAAAGAAAGAAAAAACCAAAGAGAGCCGGATCCATCCGTACGTCGCTGAACGCATGCTATTTCCGCCTGTCTGCGGGCGTGATCCTGCTGGTGCTCGGCGGACTTTTGCTGATGCCCGTTTTTATTCCCGGGGGGCAGAGCCTTGCCGTGGATGAAATGCGGCGCGCGCTGTACGGACTGGGAGGGGGCACCCTGGCGCTTTTTCTGCCCCTGTGGCTGATCTTACTGGCCGTGCTCATGCTGAACGGCATGTTCCACAGGGTCAGCGCCCGGTCGGCGTTTATTACGGGCGCCGTATGGGCCCTGCTGCTGGGCTTTTTGACACTGGTGACCTTTGTAGACAACCGGGGGACCAGCATCATGTCGGATTACCGCGATACCCTGGCAGGCAGGGAGGGCGGGGCCCCGGGTTTTGCCGATTTTGTAAAGATCGCCTTTGAATATGGGGCCGACAGCCGCTACGGCCAGGGCGCCGTGGGCATGGCGGTCGCCTATCCCATATGGTGCTTTTTCCGCTTCAGCCATATCGGCGGAAGCGTGCTTCTGGGGGCGCTGATCCTGGTAATGGTCATGGTCCTTTTCAATATCCGTCCCTGGCGGATGATCAACGCGGTCTTCTATGAAACGGCCGAGCGCAGGAGACGCGCGCGGGACGGGGAAGACGATGCGGGGGGCCTGATCCCCGAACCTGATGAAGAGACCCCGGACAGCGTTTATCCCGTTCCGGAACAGGACGGATGGACCGTTCCCGCCCCCGTGCCGCAGTATGCGGCTCCGCGCGCCGGCGGGATGTATACCGCGCCGGCAGGGCCCGGCTATGACCTGATGGGCGGAATGCCCGGAGAAAGCCCGCGGCGGCAGAATACCTTTGAGGAAACGGCTGACGCGGACGGGTACTACAGGGTGTCGGGAGAGAGCTTTTACAACGAATATATCCCGGAGGATCCCGGGAATAACGCACCGGCGAATGGTCCTGCGCCGCGGGCCGTTGAGCCCGCCGCCGGTCCGCCGCCCGCCGCGCCCGCTCCCCGGTCCTCAAGGAAGGCTCCGGACGCAAGGGAGATCGGGACGGCCGCCCCTGCAAAGGATACGGGCGCTCCCGCCGCAGCGGAAGACGAACGGATGGGGCGCGTATTTAACAGGAACGCGGTCCCGGAGGCGGCCCGTGAGGCTGTCAGGGCGGCTGTGCCGGCTAAAGCCGTGCCGGCCGCGGAGCAGCCCGCAGCGCCGGATAAGCAGGGCGTGCAGCCCGCGCCGTTAAGGGGCGCGCAGCAGCCGGAACGGGCCCGGAAGACCGGGGACCCCACGCCCGGGACAGGCAAACGGGCGGAGGAGGAAGCGCACGGAGGGACAGGCGCAAAGCAGGGCAGCTGGCTCGATCAGGTCCGCGGGGCGGAGAAGCGGCTGAAGGAAGAACCGGCGGACAGCCAGATGACCGAGCAGGTGGTGCGCGGCGGCGCCGTTCCCGTGAATACCGCCAGCGTCCTGGAAACGGACGTGCGGGTGCCTATCCGCCAGAACGCCGGGAACGCCGGCAGCGGTGAAAGCCTGGACGGAATGGAGCGGGGGCGGACCAGCAGCCTTGAGATCGATACCCGCTCAAATGTGAATTACCAGTATCCGCCCCTGACGCTGCTCAATCCGGGCGTGGACTTCAACACCATGGACCACAGCCAGGAGGACAACCAGAAGGCGGTGGTGATCGAGGAGACTCTGAAGAGCTTCAGTATCCCCGCCGAGGTCAAGCGCATCATGCACGGCCCTGCGATCACGCGTTTTGCCATCCAGATCGCCCCCGGTATCCGGGTCCAGAGAGTGACAGGGATGGCCGACAACCTGGCCCTGAACCTGGCGACCCGGCACGTCCGCGTGGAAGCGCCCATCCAGGGAACAAATTACATCGGCATCGAGGTGCCCAACAACAAGATATCCAAGGTATCCCTCAGGGAAGTGCTGGAAAGCGAGCAGATGCGCAGCAACCCGTCGCCCCTGGCCGTCTCCCTGGGCAAGGATATCGCCGGGACCCCGGTGGTATGCGACCTGAGCCAGATGCCCCACCTGCTGATCGCCGGCGCCACGGGCTCCGGTAAATCGGTCTGCATCCATTCCATTGTCTGCAGCATCCTGGCTCGTTCGTCGCCCCAGGACGTCAGGCTGATCATGATCGATCCCAAACAGGTGGAACTGTCGGTCTACAACGGCGTACCGCACCTGCTGATCCCGGTGGTGACGGATGTAAGGAAAGCCTCGGGAGCCCTCGGCTGGGCCGTGCAGGAGATGCACGACAGGTATTCCAAGTTTAAGGACAACAATGTAAGGAACCTGGAAGGCTACAACCGCCTGCACGCGTCCGACGGCAAAAAGCTGCCCAACATCGTGCTGATCATCGACGAAATGGCCGACCTGATGGACGTATGCCGCAAGGACGTGGAAGAATACATCCGCAGGCTGGCTGCCCTGGCCCGGGCGGCGGGCATCTATATGGTGCTGGCCACCCAACGGCCTTCGGTGGACGTTATTACCGGCGTTATCAAGAACAATATCCCCAGCCGCATCGCTTTCGCGGTTTCCAGCGGGACCGACAGCCGCACCATTTTGGATTCCTTCGGCGCGGAAAAGCTGATGGGGAAGGGCGACATGCTCTATAAACCCTCGGGAATGAGCGCCAACCGTGTCCAGGGAAGCTTTGTTTCTGACGACGAGGTGATGGCCTTTACCGATCATATCCGCAGCCGCAATACGGTGACGTACGACCAGGACATTATGGAGCACCTGACCAAAGCCGGCAGCAAATCCGGCGATGAGGTCAGCATGGATCTGTCCGACGGCGGAGACGACGAGGTGGACGACGGCAAGCCGGACTCCCTTCTGGAGGAGGCGATCCAGATGGCCATTGAGGACGGACAGACCTCCACATCCATGCTTCAGCGCCGCCTGCGCATCGGCTATGCCCGCGCCGGAAGGCTGGTGGACGAGATGGAAAGGCGCGGCGTCGTCAGCGCCCAGGACGGCTCCAAACCCCGCAAGACGCTGATCACCCGCGAACAGTATTACGAGATGTTCCCGGATGAAACTGCAGGGGAGTAAGACGATATAAACGATATAAAACAGAAGAGCTGTGCGGAGATGACCGAAAAGGCCATGCCGCACAGCTCTTCTTATATGGGATCGATGGGGCGAGCGTACGATTGTTGATGATCGACCGGGGAAACCGCTGCGGATCATATCGTCGAGGTCACGATGCACACGCTTCCGGGGGATGAGTCCTTCAGGGCAAGGCAGGCCTTCACGGCCCGGTCCTCATCCCCGAAGACCCCGTATACGGCCGAGCCGGAGCCGGTCATCTGCGCAAAGGAGGCACCGGCGGAGTACAGGCGGCCGATATCGGCACCGATCCGGGGACACAGGGAAAGGGCGGGGGGCTCGAGGACATTGGTGAGGACGGAGCGAAGGAACGCGCATGGCGACATGAGCGCCGCCGCGGCACGGTCGTGATGATAGGATGTCCTGACTTCCGACCGGTCATACTGCCTGTAGACCGACCCTGTATCCAGCCCGTCGGGCCCCTTCAGAAGGACCAGGTGCCTTTTGGGCAGGGCGGGAAGGAGGGTGAGCGTTTCACCGATGCCCGTGACGCGCATGGGTTCCCTGTGGAGGCAGAAGGGAATGTCCGCGCCCAGGGGGAGGGAGAGGGCTTCCAGTTCCTTTATGGGCAGGTCGAGCCCCCACAAATGGTTCAGGGCCAGGAGCGCTGCCGCCGCGTCGGCACTGCCGCCGCCGAGGCCTGCCCCGGAGGGAATGCGCTTTTTCAGGGTGAAAGCCACGCCGAGGTTTACTCCGGCACGCTCCCGCAGGGCGAGCGCCGCCTTCAGGATCAGGTTCGACCCGTCCAGAGGGGCGGGAAAGCTGCTTTCAGGGTCCAGGGTGAGGGTCAGGTCCTCCGAGGGGAGGACCTCCAGGGTGTCGTGCAGGGCGATGCGCTGGAGGATCATATCCACCAGGTGATATCCGTCGCTCCGCCGCCCCGTGATGTACAGGGACCAGTTGATCTTGGCACAGGCTTCAATGATCATTTGTTTTCCTTGCCGCGTCCGGCGCGGTGCCTTTCCTGAGCGTAAACTCAAAATCACATCCGCCCACACCGGAAACAAGGCGGATCTGCTGGTTGTGTTTTTCGATGATGACCTTGCAGATGGCCAGGCCCAGTCCGGTGCCCTTGCCGACGGTGTGAGCCTTGTCGGCTTTATAAAAACGGTCGAAGATATGGGCGGCGTCTTTCTCGGAGATGCCGATGCCGTTGTCCCTGACGTGGACGGTCACCTGCTGGCCCTCCGTCCGGGTGGAGATGGAGATCATGCCGTTGGTGGGGGTGTATTTGACGGCGTTGTCAAACAGGTTGTAGAGCACCTGCTGGATCTGTTCCGGATCGGCGCTCACATAGCAGCGCTCCTCCTCGAACAGGGTCTCTACCTCCATGTTCTTTTCTTCCAGGGTACTGACCCGGCTGATGATCACCCGGCGGGCCATTTCGTTGATGTCGAAATCCGATATGGCCAGGGCCACCTGGTCGTTTTCCATCCGGGACAGGTTCAGGAGGCTGGAGATCAGCTTGCTGAGGCGTCGGGCTTCGTCGACAATGATGGAAAGATATTTATCACGGTCCTCCCCGGACACCGTGCCGTCCAGGAGTCCCTGGGCAAAGCCCTGGATGGAGGTGATGGGGGAGCGGAGCTCGTGGGAGATGTTGGCGACAAAATCCCGGCGGGACTGCTCGGTCATGGACATCTGGTCCGCCATGTGGTTGAAGGCGGCGGCCAGGTCACGGATCTCCGAACTGCCGGAAGGGGTGACGCGCTTGGAAAAATCACCCCGGGCAAAATCCCCGGCGATGGCGGCGATATCGGTCAGCGGGCGGGTGATGCGGCGGGTGAGCAGGAAGGAAGCGGCTGCGATCAGGAGGAAGATGGCCAGCGCTGCCCCGAAGAGCTGGACCAGCAGGCCGTCATAAATGCCTTTGACGCTCTGGGGCCCGGTCCGGATGATCACGATGCCCATGATGTTGCTTTCACCGGTGGCGATATTGGTCTGCGTCCACGGAAACACCAGGGTAAAGAGGGGACCGGAGGCGGTGTTGGTCTTGACGGTGATCTCCTCCCCCTGCATGGCACGGGAGAGGTACGTGTTCAGTTCTGCGTCGGAGGGCAGCATCTGGAGGCTCTCGTTTTCGAGGGCCTCTTCCAGATAGTATGTCCTGGGCCGCCCGTCCCGGGTGACCACCACGGTGTAGGCGTTGAACTGGGTATAGATGGACCCGGTTTTTTCATACAGGTAATCCCTGGTGGTCGAGCGGCCGGAAAGGGTATACCACATTTCGTTCTGCAGGCTGTCGGCCAGGTAGACCACGTCCTTGGCCTGGTAGCATAACTGATCCAGGAGGGCGTTGATGCGCGTGTCACGGATGTTGACGTACAGCAAAAGGAACATGACCAGGGTGAACACCAGGGAAATGGAGAGAAAAACGATCAGCAGCTGGGAAAACATACTGCGTTTCATATCATTTCCTCCCCTTAATGACCATACAGGTTCTGAAGCGCCTGTGCGGGTATTCGTAGTTCCATGCCGGGTAAGAGCCGCTTTTGAAGATCATTCCTTGACGTCAAATTTATAGCCCACGCCCCACACGGTCTTGATCTGCCAGCCGAACTGCTCGCTGTCCGCCAGCTTTTCACGCAGGCGCTTGATGTGGACGTCCACCGTGCGGGAGTCGCCGAAAAAGTCGAATCCCCATACCTGCTCGAGCAGCTGCTCGCGGGTGAATACATGGTTCTGGTGGGAGGCAAGGAAATAGAGCACCTCCAGTTCCTTGGGAGGCATTTCGATCGGCTTGCCCCGGTAGACCACCTCATAGGTATCCAGACTGATGTAGAGTTCTTTGAAGGAGAGGCCATGGTTGTCCCCCGGGGCCTCGGATGGGCCTGCGTCGGGCACGGTGCGGCGGAGCACGGCCTTGACCCGGGCGGTCAGCTCCTTGTTTTCGAAGGGCTTGGTGATATAATCGTCGGCGCCCAATTCCAGGCCCAGAACCTTATCAAAGGTGTCGTCCTTGGCGGTCAGCATGATGATGGGCACCTTGCTGCTCTGGCGGATCTCCCGGAGTACCTGCCAACCGTCCATGCCGGGCAGCATGACGTCCAGCAGGATCAGGTGGATCTTTTCGCTCCTGAAGCATTCAAGGGCGGTGTCGCCACGGCCGCGGATATGGACTTCGTATCCCTCCTGAGAGAGGCAAAGCTTGATCAGCTGGGCGATATTCGGGTCGTCGTCCACAACGAGGATATGGGTCTTGTTATCTGCTGCGGGCATGATAGTCAACTCCTTTATTTATGCGCGGTCGGGACGCGTATGCCCGGGAAGGGGATCTATTTAAAGGTCACGACGGTCACGCCGTCCTCACCCTCGCCGTAATGCCCCAGCCGGAAAGACTTCACATTGGAATGGCGTTTGAGGAACTGCTGGATGCCGCTGCGCAAAACACCGGTGCCCTTGCCGTGGATCAGGGTCACCTCGTGCAGCCCGGCCATGTAAGCGCTGCTCAGGTACCTGTCCGCCGCCATGATCGCTTCCTCCAGGTCCATTCCCCTCAGATCGCAGGACATGGGCACGGCGGCGCCGCCGGAAAGGCCACGGGAAGTATTGACCGCTGCGTGCTTTTTGGGCTTTTCCTCCTGCACGATGCGCAGGGAAGCGAGCGGGGCTTTCATCTTCATTGAACCGACCTGAACGCTGGTGTCTCCATGGGAATCGGGAGCGGTCAAAACAGTCCCCTCCGCGTTGAGGGACAGCACCAGCACCCGGTCGCCCGGCTTGACGGACGCGGGAACGGGCCCTGCGGAAGGATCCGCGGAGGCGATGCCGTCGGAAAGTTCGTCAAGGGAGCGGTCCAGCTTTTTCTTAAGCGAAGCGGCGTCCCCGGCCGCGGCATTCCTGCGGATGTCCTTCATCTGCTGCAGGATGTCCGCGGCTTCACGGCGCGCCTTGTCCACCAGGCGGCGCGCCTCTTCCCGGGCCTTTCGTTCGGCGTTCTGCCTCAGGTCGCGGGTCTCCTTGTAAAGGTTCTCCGCTTCGTTGCGCAGACGGATGGTTTCCCTGCGGGCTTCTTCTGCCAGTTCACGCTCTTTTTCGGCCACCTGGCGGTGATATTCGGCGTTGGCGATCACATCCTCAAAACGGACGGTGTCATGGCTCAGCAGCTCCCTGGCGCTGTCGATCAGGCTTTCGTCCAGGCCCAGCCTGCGGGAGATCTCGAAGGCGTTGGATTTGCCGGGAACACCGATGGAAAGCCGGTACGTGGGCCGGAGAGTGGAAACGTCGAACTCCACCGAAGCATTTTCGACGCCGGGGGTGGTGAGTGCGTAGGATTTGAGCTCGCTGTAATGGGTGGTGGCGGCGGTGCGGATATGGCGTGCCGTCAGCGAGGAAAGAATGGCCTGGGCCAGCGCCGCTCCTTCCGTGGGATCGGTGCCGGCGCCGAGTTCGTCAAAGAGCACCAGATCCCTCTCCGTGACGCCGGAGGTGATCTCGACGATGTTTTTCATATGGGACGAGAAAGTGGAAAGGGACTGTTCGATGGACTGCTCGTCGCCGATGTCGGCGTAGATCTCGTTGAAAACGGCAGTCACCGTGCCGGGCGCGGCAGGCAGCTGCAGACCGGCCTGGGCCATCAGGCAGAAAAGGCCGAGTGTCTTCAGGGATACCGTTTTGCCGCCGGTGTTGGGGCCGGTGATGACCAGGGTGGTAAAGTCCTCGCCGATGCGCAGCGTCAGCGGGACGACCTTGTCGGCGGGGATCAGGGGGTGCCTGGCGCGGTTGAGCCTGACGATGCCCTCGTCGTTCATCTGGGGGACTACGGCGTCCATGGCGCGGGCGAGGGAGGCCTTGGCAAAGATGAAATCCAGACGGGTCAGAAGGGCGATATCACGGCTGATGATGTCGGCGGCGTCGCCCACCTGGGCCGAAAAAGCGGCAAGGATACGGTCGATCTCGTTCTTTTCCTTGATGCGCCATTCACGAAGTTCGTTGCTCAGTTCCACCACGGCCATGGGTTCGATGTACAGCGTGGCCCCGGTCGCGGACTGGTCGTGGACCAGCCCGGGCACAAACTGGCGGTATTCCTGCCTGACCGGCAGCACATACCGGCCGGAACGGACGGTGACGATAGGCTCCATCAGGTATTTGGCGTAGGCGTTGCCGTGGGCCATGGCGTTGAGCTTTTCACGCACCCGATCCCCGCTCTGGCGGATGTGCCGGCGGATGTCGGCAAGCTCCGGACTGGCGTGGTCAGAAAGCTCTTCCTCTGACAGGATGGCGTCGGTAATGTCCCGGCAAAGGGAAGAGAGGGGCTGCAGAAGGGATGCGCAGGAGGTGATAAGGGGGGTATTTTCCCTGTCGGTCACAAGGGACGATCGGACGACGGCGGCGGCGCGAAGCACCTCTGCGACGCTTAAAAGCATTTTCATGTTCAGCGTCGCCCCTTTGGAAGCCAGGGACAGGAAGGGGGAGATGTCGCTGAAGGAGACCATGGGATTCTGGCCGGAATAAGTCATCACCGAAACGGCCTCCTCGGTTTCATTCTGGGCGGTTTCGATGTCCCGGATATCCCCCATGGGCTTCAGATTGAGGCACAGGGCCTTGCCGGATTCGCTACGGGCGTGGGAGGACAAAAGGGAACAGATCTTTGTGAATTCAAGGACGCGAAGGACGCGTTCGTTCATGCGGATACACCTTCGTTTCTTATGAAAAAAGCGGATAGTCCATCCGCTTTTTGATCATGTTATTTCGGGTCACCCCCGGCGTCGGGAGCGTTTTTTTTCGCCTGCATGGCAAGGTACAGATCGCGCCGGAGACGGGTGATCTCGTCCTGGGCGTTCAAAAGTTCTTCCGACAGGGAAAGGGCGGCGATCACCGCGCCGTCCTCACGGCTGACAAAACCGGAACGGAGGATCTCGGTGAGCTTGCGGTCGGTATAGACCGCCAGCCTGCGCACATGCTCCGGGGCATCGGCGGAACGGATGGTATAATCCCGTCCCGCGATCTTCAGGCTGTATACTTTCTCTTCGTTTGCCATGTTCAGATCTGGTCGAAGGGATAGGTGTGCCCTTCGGTGTCGACGCGGATGCTTTTGATCACCACAGGTTCCAGGGGGCGGTCCCGCTGGTCGCGCGGCTGCATCACGATGGCGTCCGCGCAATCCATGCCGCTGAGGACCTTGCCGAAGGCGGCATACTGCCCGTCCAGGTGTGGTGCTGCGGCGACCATGATGAAAAACTGCGATCCCGCGGAATCGGGATGGGAGGAACGGGCCATCGAAAGCACGCCGTAGGTGTGCTTCAGGGGATTCGGGACCCCGTTGGCGGCAAATTCACCCTTGATGGAATAGTTGGGCCCGCCCATGCCGTTGCCTTTGGGGTCGCCGCCCTGGATCATGAAATTGGGAATGATCCGGTGAAAGGTAAGTCCGTCATAAAAACCGCTGTTGGCCAGGGCGATAAAATTGCCGACGGACTGGGGCGCGCATTCGGGATAAAGCTCGCCGGACATGACGCCGCCGTTTTCCATGGCGACAGAGAAACGGGGATGAAATACTTCGCTCATAAAGGAAAGCCTCCCTTATCGGATTCGGATCAATAGGACATCACAACGATGATGCCGCCCATGTTGTCGGTGGAAGCCGAAACTTCCTTGCTGGAGGAGGAGACGTAGACCGTCGCGTCGGAGGTGGTGTCCCCCCCGGAAACGCGGATGATCTCGTAGCGGAGATTGCCGTCCTCATATACGGCCACGTGGGGATGGGCGATCATGTATTCGATGTATTCCTCCATGCAGAAATCCATCGCGTGCATGGCGGCGGCGTTGCCCTTGCCTACGTAACGGTAGATCATCAGGGACTTGCTTTCGCCGGTCTTGAAGGATTTGTCGGTCACGGTGGAATTGGGGTAATTGGTCACGGGAAAACGGAAAACGATGCCGTAGCGCCAGGAATTGGCCAAAAGCCAGTCGCTGTGCTCGGTAACGTGGAACTTGGGGGAGTTGAATTCGGCGTCGTTCTTTTTCCAGCGCTCGATGTTGAAGGACAGGCCGCTCTGGTATTCGCTGGTGCCGGGATAATTGACGGTGGCGGTGACCTTTTCCCTCAGGGCGTCGCCGCTGAAGCTGCTTGCATACTGGGCTTCCCTGTCCTGGTACAGGGCGGTCTGCTCCGCCATGGTGCGGTATCCGCTCTGGATGACGAAATTTTCGTATCCTTCATCCGCGGCGCCCTTCAGCATTTCGCTGATGGCGGTGATAGCTGTGGGGAACAGCTTGACCCTGGAGCCGGACACCGGGATGGACTTGTCGACGGACTGGATGGAAACGACCTCGCCCTCCGGGAAATCGGCGGGCAGGGAATGCCAGCGGTTGAGCAGCAGCATGCCGCCGCTGATGAGTTCGGAACGGGTGACGGTGTAGGAACGGGTGGCGGTGGTGAGGGGGAATTCGCTCAGGTCGACCACTTCCCAGCCGATGCCCGTAGGGGTGGGCCACACGGCGGTCTGCTCTGACGAGCGAAGGGCTGCCTGGTATTCGCTGGTGGCCTGCTGATGCTGGCGGATCAGGGCGGCATTGCGTTCGTTCCTGGAGGCCTCCGCGGCAGCTTTCTCATTTTCGTAAAGATGCGTGAGCCAGACGTGGCCCGCGCCGAATATGACAGCCAGCACGGCCAGGACAACAGCAACGCGGATCAGCTTTTTATAGGAATCCTTCTTAGCTTTTGCCATGCGGTTCACCTTCCATCGGGGTTTATTGGGTACAGAATAGACCATCTATATTTATATCATTATTACAGATAAAAGTCAAATGTTTTACGGCACGGCCGGCAATATGTCCCCATTTACCCCGAATTTATTGCAAAATTGTTACAAAACCAGGTCCGCCGCCCTCCTGAGCACGCTGCCGACGGAATCGGATATGACCAGGTCCGCCCTTTGGTCCTGGGGGGTGGGGGAGCGGTTGATGATCACCAGCGTGCCGGTAAAGGACTGGACGAAGCCCGCGGCGGGCCACACGGACAGGGAGGTGCCGCCGACGATCATCAGGTCCGCCCTGTCCACCGCGCGCGCGGCCTTTTCCAGGGCGTCCGCGGGAAGGGATTCCTCGTACAGCACCACCAGGGGCTTGATGATGCCGCCGCACTCGCATTTGGGCACGCCCTCCTGGCTGAGGATGGCTTCGGGCCCGGTTTTTCTGCCGCACCGGGTGCAGCGGTTCTCAAGCACGGTGCCGTGGAGCTCGATCACGTTGACGCTTCCGGCCATCTGGTGGAGGCCGTCGATATTCTGGGTGATCACCGCGTCCATCATCCCGGCCTTTTCAAGACGGGCGAGGGCGATGTGCGCGTCGTTGGGACGGGCGTCGGGATACAGGAGCTTTTCCCTGTAGAAGCGGTAGAATTCTTCCGGACAGCGCTGCCAGAAGGAATGGGATATGATGGTTTCCGGAGGGTAGCGCCATTTTTGCCTGTACAGCCCGTCGGTGGAACGGAAATCGGGGATGCCGCTTTCCGTGGACACGCCGGCCCCGCCGAAAAAGACGGCGGAACGGGCGCTTTTTAAATAATCCGCCAGTTTTTTTACCTGTTCTGACATGTCGGTCTCCCTCCTGCGGTTGAAGATTCGTTTTCTATATTATATACGATTTGTCAACTTTGGACAAAACAGGGGATAATCATACCACAAGATACAGTTTGTGCACAAACAAAACCGTAAATATTTGTGAAGTCTTGTGGCTTTTCAATTCGGGGGTCAGGGATTATAATGATTGCAGACACAGGTTGAGGGATCCTGCCCGCAGCCGATCACATTGAGGAGGGTATGAAGAATGTCCAGTGTATCTCTGCAACATATTTACAAGGTCTATGCCGGCGGCGTCACCGCAGTGAGTGATTTCAACCTCGAGATCGAAGACAAGGAATTTATCGTTCTGGTCGGTCCTTCCGGCTGCGGTAAGTCCACCACCCTGCGCATGGTCGCCGGTCTGGAAGAGATTTCCGACGGCGAACTGTACATCGGTGACCGCCTGGTCAACGACGTGGCCCCCAAGGACCGCGACATCGCCATGGTGTTCCAGAACTACGCTCTGTATCCTCATATGACCGTGTACGACAACATGGCTTTCGGTCTGAAGCTGCGCAAGACCCCCAAGGAAGAGATCAAAAAGCGCGTGGAAGAAGCCGCCCGCATCCTGGACATCAGCCACCTGCTCAACCGTAAGCCCAAGGCTTTGTCCGGCGGTCAGCGCCAGCGTGTTGCTCTGGGCCGCGCCATCGTCCGTGAGCCCAAGGTCTTCCTGATGGACGAACCTCTGTCCAACCTGGACGCCAAGCTGCGCGTCGCCATGCGTACCGAGATCACCAAGCTGCATCAGCGCCTGCAGACCACCTTCATCTACGTTACCCATGACCAGACCGAGGCCATGACCATGGGCTCCCGTATCGTCATCATGAAGGACGGCATCGTCCAGCAGGTGGATACCCCCCAGAACAACTACGACTATCCCAACAATAAGTTCGTCGCCGGCTTCATCGGCAGCCCCCAGATGAACTTCTTCGACGTGAAGCTGACCAAAGAAGGCGGCAAAGTCGTGGCTCTCTTCGGCGACAACAGGATCGTTGTGCCTCAGGAAAAGATCGCCAAGCTGACCGACGAAAGCTACATCGGCAAGGAAGTCGTCATGGGCATCCGTCCCGAGAACATCTCCGACGACGAGAAAGACCTGGCTGCCAATCCCGACGCCAAGATCAAGGTGCACGTGGAAGTCACCGAGTTGATGGGCTCCGAGACCTACCTGTACTTCTCCACCAGCGGCAAGTCCGACAACGTAATCGCCCGCGTTGATCCCCGCACCAAGACCCGCACCGGTGACGACGTTGAAGTGTGCTTCGACACCTCCCGCCTCCACTTCTTCGACAAGGATACCGAGCAGACCATCCTGCAGCGCTGAAAATGATCCCATCGCCGCCCTCCGAAAAGGAGGGCGGTGTTTTTTTTCAAAAAAGGCTTGCTTTTTAAAGCTACCTGTGATAATATAATCAAGCGCTTGGGATTATAGCTCAGTTGGCTAGAGCGCCACGTTGACATCGTGGAGGTCATAGGTTCGAGCCCTACTAATCCCACCAGGAAAAAGCCACCCCGAACAGGGTGGTTTTTTCTTGGCGGAAAACGCTTTGGGGCGAACCTATGACCGGAACGATCGCAGAGGGGCCGGGGGTGAGCGGCAGCCCGGTGGGCTGTTCGCCGCAGGCGAAAGCGAGTCGAAGGCCCAGTGAGCAAAGGAGCGTCACGAGCGGCAGCGCAGTGAGGCGACTAATGCGAACTGAGGACATAGGTTCGAGCCCTATGTTTACTGTAGTTCTTCCGGTGTAATGCCAGAATACTCATCCAACCGGGTTCCTTTTCTATATATTAAGGGGCTTTACAGTATGATAAATAATGTAGATTGACCATTGATTTGCAATATGCTATAATGTGTCTAACATTCAAAAATGAGTGTACATTCATTTAGGGGTGCTGCATATGTTGACGAAAGAAGAACTCCCGGATTGTCCGGTTGCCACCACTGTTCAGCTCATCGGCAACAAGTGGAAATTACTGATCCTGCGTAATCTGCTGGCCCGGCCTTGGCGATTCAATGAAATGCTGCGTTCCATTCCCGGCATCAGCCAGAAGGTACTGACGGATAATCTTCGTGCTCTGGAAACTGATGGCATCATCACCCGGACGGTCTTCCCCGAAGTGCCGCCCCGGGTGGAGTATGCCCTCAGTGAACTTGGTGATTCCATGCGGCCTATCATCCGGGCGATGGAAGCCTGGGGCCTGGGCTATCAGCAGATGGTACGGGAGGCAGAGTGAACAAGCAGGAAAGATGTCTGTGGCTGATCCGAGCGCTTCTGGATGAAATGCCGCAATATCGGGACACGCCCGTCCCCGTTTTGCCGGATCACAGATGGCGGCTGCTGCGCAGTCTGATGATCGTGTGCCCTCCAATGCCCGCGACAGATGAGTATTTGTGTGTTCAGGATGCTTATCTGCAACAAATGACCGCTGAAAAAGGGATTGTAGACAGCGCGTTACTTACAGTCAGCGCGAAAGACGAGCGGTTGATTCTCTGGCAGGGTGATATCACCACCCTGCAATGCGACGCCATTGTCAACGCTGCCAACAGCCAGATGCCGGGCTGATTTTCACCCTGTCACGGCTTCTACCGGCATTTGCTGTCATAAAGAATACCTCCTTTCCAGCTGCGGATGGGAGGTATTGCTTTATTTGGCTTTATCGTACTTGTTTGGTAGCTTCCAGCTTTTGTTTGGCAGTTCAGCAGAGAATGAAGCAAACTCTGCCCAAACCTCTGTGAGATAATATCCGATGACTACATTCCGATGATTTCCGAATTGGCTGGTCAGCACCGGACTGGCTTCAAAGCATCGGTCGATGACGCTCTGATCCGTGGTGAAATTGACCTTGCCGCCCAATCGCACATAGGTCATGGTTTCCCGGTCGCAGACACTAAGCTGAATATAGGGATGAGCCAGCAATTCCCTGTAGGAGGTATAGAAGGTAACGGTATCAAAGTACAACACGCCGTCCTCTTCAAATTTGAACTCGATGGGTCGGATCTGCGGATTCCCATCCAGCCCAAGGGTAGCAGCGTATTGCAGCGGGAAACGGTGAAACACATTCACTACCACGCTGATACCGTCCTCATAGTTCAGTCCTTTGAAGAAATCCAGGGTCGTCTCTTCGGCCTGAGCGGTCATGACCATTCCTCCAAGCAGGATCACACAGAGAAAGATCAGGAAAGCGCGCTTCATTGTTTCATTCCTCCACGATCATGCTGCGTCCCGGTTTCCGGGGCTTTTCGTTTGGATAGTCGCCCTTGCAGTATCCCAGCAGAACAAAGCAGCGCGCCTCATAGTTTTCCGGGATGTTCCATTGCCTCAGGTATGCCTGCCCTTCCGGGTTTGCGAAGGTTTCCTCGCCCCGGGCAATGATGCAGGAGGCCAGCCCGAGTTCCGTAGCTTCCAGCACCATGTTTTCCGCGCAGCAGAAAGCATCCGGGATGCTGTAGAGGAAGTTTTTCATCGCGAAGACAATGCACACCGTCGGAGCACCATAGAAACCGCTCTTGATGGTGGGATCATCAATGATGCTGGGCTGTTCCGCTGAAACATGGGAACCGATCAGATGGCTGCGATCCATGCAGGCTACATTCAGCCGACCGAGTTTCTCCACCAGTTCCGGATTGTGTACAGCTACGATCATGCTGCGCTGGCCTCCGCCCGCGTTGGGAGCGAACAGCCCGGCCTGGAGCACTTTTTCCAGATCACCTTTTTTGATCTGCCGGTCTTCATATTTCCGGATCGAACGGCGATGCTTCATCAATTTCAGCAATTCCATTTACAGTACCTCCCCTGTCAAATCGTTTTTAGTTTTCCAGCAATGGGGATCGGGAGCGTAAAAGTCTCCATTCGCTCCGCTGGATACCGCAGGACAGCCCCGGCACCAGGGTTTCAGTTCGCATCTGGCACATTTCTGAAACTGATCGTATTCCCTGTATGATTCCATTTCGCACACCCACAGATCCGCCAGCCGGTCTTCAAAGATGTTGCCGACCTTGCTGTTCTGCACACGGCGGCAGGCGTACACGTCTCCGCTGGGCAGGATGGTGATATGGCAGTTTCCGCAGTTGCAGCCCCCGTAGATCATCCCCGGTTCCGCGTCGTCCGGGATGTGGAACTCCCCGGTTTCATATTGGTACAGCGTCCACAGATGATCCTTGCGGTTGAAATAGGTGCCGCAGCCCGCCGCCTCATACGCCTTGAACTTTGCGTCGCAGATTTCCAGCAGATGCCGGTATTCCTGGGGCGTCATGCCGGTATCCTTATCCCCGCTGGTGGGGCAGTATCGGGCGAAAGCGTACACACAGGCCCCGGCTTCCACGACCGCGTCGATGATGCCCGGCACCTCATGGATATTCGTCCCGCTCACCGTGGTCATCACCACCGAGCGGATGTCCGCCCGGTTGATGGTGCCGATTTTCTCCAGCGTGGTGCGGTAGCTCCCGGACTTGCGGAACCAGTCGTGGGTCTGTTCCAGCCCGTCAATGGAAAGCTGATATTTTTCACATCCCAGCATCTTCATCCGCCGGCAGTTTTCATCCGTCAGATGAAAGGGATTGCCCATGATGGTGAAGGGAATCTTCCTGATCGCAAGCAGTTCCAACAGCGGCCAGAAATCCGGATGCAGGATCGGGTCTCCGCCGGTAATATAGAAATATGGCAGACGGTCATACATTTCACAGAAGTCCTCGCAGTTGGCTACCACTTCCTGCATCTGATCCCAGGTCATACTGTCAAGCTGTTTGCAGGTATTCTCCGCAAAGATATAGCAATGCTTGCATCGCTGGTCGCAGTCATCCGTGATATGCCACTGAAAAGCGAAATACTGTTTCATGCCGTTTGCCTCACTTGATTTCAGGATCGCTCCGACAGCCGCAACTGTCGGAGCATGGATGGGTCGGGTCTCAATTACTTGTCGCCAGCCCCGCAGGCAGCCCCGCAGGCAGCGGGCTTCTTTTCCTCGGCGGGCTTGTCGGCAGCGCCGCAGGCGGCAGGCTGCTCAGCGGGCTTCTTCTCCTCGGCGGGTTTGTCGCTTGCCCCGCAAGCAGTGCCGCAGGCGGCGGGGGCCATCTGCACGTTCCAGGAAGCCAGGTTTTTCAGTGCCATGTGTTCGTCCTCCTTGACTGATTCGGAAGAACCTTCCGTTTATTCATCATAAGGGAAGAGGAGACAGCATACAAGTACGCACTTTTTTATTACATAGTTACCTTTTAGTAACTGGGTGGTTACCAAAATGTGCGTACTTACAATATCAATTGTGTTGTGCTATGGTATAAATGCCGCAGAAAAAAGCGGCAGGGAGTGATCATCATGGAAAAGAAGATTCAGGAACTCAAAGAACGCATCCAAGAGGCAGAAGCTGTCATCATAGGCGCGGGCGCGGGCCTTTCCACTGCCGCCGGGTTCGTATACAGCGGAGAACGATTCAGACAGTATTTCAGTGATTTCAGCCGGAAGTACGGTTTTCATGATATGTATTCCGGCGGGTTTTATCCTTATGAGACACAGGAGGAATTCTGGGCCTACTGGAGCCGGTATATCTGGATCAACCGGTATATGGACGCCCCGAAAAACACCTATGCCGATCTCTTCCGGCTGGTGCGGAACAAGGATTATTTTGTGCTGACCACCAATGTGGATCACTGCTTTCAGAAAGCAGGCTTCGATAAGAAACGTCTGTTCTACACCCAGGGTGACTACGGACTGTTTCAGTGCAGCAAACCCTGCTGTAATAGGACTTGGGAAAACGAATCCATGATCCGCAACATGATTCAAACCCAGGGTTTCATTATTGAGGAAAACAATGACTTGACATTACCATACGGTACTACTGCGGCAATGAGCATACCCTCGGATTTGCTTCCCAGGTGCCCCAGCTGCGGTCGGCCCATGACTATGAACCTTCGCTCTGATGACAAGTTTGTGGAGGATGAAGGCTGGCAAAAAGCCGCTGTGGAATACGAAGTCTGGCTGACTGCGCAACAGGATAAACGCGTGGTGTTCCTGGAGATCGGCGTCGGCTACAACACGCCGGGCATCATCAAATATAGCTTCTGGCAGCAGGTGTATCAGAATGAAAATGCCATCTATGCCTGCCTGAACATGGAGGCATTGTCTGTACCGGAAGAAATCCGTGCCCGCTCCATTGTGATCAGCGGAGATTCCGCGCGAGTGATCGGGGAACTGGTTTCATGATTTCTTATATTATAAGACGTCACCGGAAGATGTGATCGCAGGCATGAGCTAGAGAGCTTTTGAGCTTTTGCCGGGAGCATCTTTCGGCAATACGACTATATGATCATAAGGCTAAGAACATTGTAACTCCCTCCGGATTGAACTTGAACCGGGTTGCATTGGTAACAAAATAAGAGTCCTTAGCCAGGAAAAAGCTCCCCGAATGGGGTGTTTTTTCTTGATGGGGAAAAGTAATAATTTCTTAATAGATTCGCAATGAATATTTACTCTCCGCATCCCTTCCCGCGCGGATGCCTGTGCCTGTCGGTGTGTAAAACGGGAGAGGAGAGTGCGTGACCGGCAGCGGCAGACACGGCACAGTCAAAATACCGGGCGCAGCGAGGTCTTATCCCATGGCTTTAGAACCGGTTTTATGATACAATAACCTGGACGGAAGATTCAGCCCGGCAGGCCAGATCATGAAAAGGAGTGATTCAGATGAAGCCGGACCGAAAAAGGTTTGGAATCAGGCAATTGATACACCAGCCAGAGACTCACGAAAGGGGAAACCTATACGGTCATTGAGTCTTATAACAGGCCGGGCTCCTATGCTTCGGGCGTCGACTACACGATCCTTTATTATCATGTAAAGGACGGCGCGCTGGACGGATGGGTTTTACGCAGCTATATGGAATTGGTTTCATCCGCGGCTACTTCTATCACCTTCGACAATATGTCGACAATTCCCAATCTCACGCAGGGCGAGGGGTTTTATTCGGACGGGCTGGTAACGTCCGTTTACCCGCTCAAAACCGCGGTCGTTTTTTTTATAATGTGAATACCGGTTCGACCGCTTCCAGTCCCGCTGTGCAGAATGTGACCTATTATGTAGAAGCGTACGCGGTCGACACTTCGAACAACTGGAGCGATCCCGTGCGCAGTCCCTTCGATCCGTATATCGGCGGGGGAGAAGACAGCTGGACCGTGGCGGACAGCCTGCCCGCCGGTGTCACAGCTGCATTATACGACATTGAATACCGCAGCCGGTACGATACCGTTGCCGCTTCTTCACCGGGCAGCGGCTGGGTCAATGTCGGATTCAGCCACTCCGATTATGTGGCGGTGGGAAGCTCCTATATGTCGGAAAAAGAACTGACCGAATCGGAAACGAGAAGACTGGTTTCGTATTATTATTACCATTACTGCGGGCCCTCGCACGGCGTATACGCTGACCACACAATAAGGAACAATTATATACACTACGATTCGATCCTGAATGTGAACGATGTTTACCCGGTATCCAGGCAGGAGGATGATACGGATCCCGGATACTGGGCGTATGTGCTGGCATGGACAGCCAACGGGAATTACGCCAAATGCAAATCCGGCGTGACCTGTGACGGTTCATACGGTGAGCATGACGAGAGGGCGTACTACTGGTACAGGATGAGCTTTTATCAGGATTATGTGCTTCAGAACTACTATCATTGGAGCAGGACCGGCAACTGGGTATCCGCTCCGGACAGCGCGGCGGCTTCCGTTCAGGTCCGCTACAGGAGAAAACAAATCCCCGTGACAGGGATCGCTTTTGCCCCGGACATCGTGGAAACGACGCTGTCCGCAGGCTCTGTGACCCTGAACTGTCAGGTCACGCCGCAAAACGCATATCCCGGGACACTCTCGTGGTCCAGCAATAACGCGCTGATCGCCGAAGTATCCGACGGGACAGTCACCCTGCTGCAGCCCGGTATCGTAAACATCACCTGCGAAAGCGGATACGCGGGTTCCGACTGTCTTTTGATTATTCATTCCGATCATCAGCTGGTATTCCCCGCAGAAACAAAAGTGATCGGTCAGGATGCTTTCCGCGGCAATACGGATATCACAGAGATCGTTTTGCCGGAGGGGCTGGAGCGGATCGAGAACGGGGCCTTTGCGGGCTGCACCGGCCTTAGGCTCATCCGGGGCGGAAATGCGAATATCAGCATTGTCGAAGACGCTTTCCAGGGCTGTGAATACTGTTCGGTCCTGTGTGAAAGGGACAGCACTTTCGCGTCTTACAGCATGAGAACGGGTTATATCCTGCACTGGTTCGATATTCGGGAGTGAGAAGGCCGCGGTCCTTCAGCCCGATCATCGGGGTATTTCAGATCCTGTCTTTCGACCCCATAAAACAGCTTCCGCCCGCCGGTGAGCAAACCGGTGGGCGGAAGCTGTTTTCATAATTTACAAAAGCGAAAAGAATATAGAAATAGAGCTCTGCCGGAAGGTATACTGTCTTCGCTCAGTGACGATGGCGTTCAAATTTCTTTTTATGGTTTGCTTCCCAGAAGGGCATCGATTCGTCAAGCGAACCGGGAGCGCGACCTTTGACCGCGGTGAAAAACACCACCGAGTTTGCGCCTTTTTCCCCGATGTTTTCTCCATTCCACCAGAACTCGTCCTTGTCGATGAAATGGGTCACGACTTTGATCCCGGCCTCTTCATATTCGCTCTTCCAGTAATAATTCAGGGTAAAGGTCCCGCCGACTACTTTTTCAAGTTCTTCAGGCATCAGTTTCCTAATATTAGTATACATTCTATTTCTTCTCCTTCATTTTTACGATGTCTTCTTTTCCGCAGCGCCAGTTTTTACACTGACATTACTATATACGCGGGAACAAAATGAAATGGCAGCAAAAAATAACCGGGAATGAATAAAATGTTATTTGCAAAACTGTTACTGCTTACCTCCCGGCAGTGCTATAATATATTATACAAAGGAACAGCCATCCGATAAACCGCCGTTCCATTGCTCAAAATTAACCTGGCACGGCTAAAGCGACGGCCCGACATATGAGGAGGTATCCTTCATTAATTCGATCAAATAAGGAGCGCTAAAGTATGCTGTTTCAAACACTGGATAAACTCAAGCGTCAGTCGATACTGATCGCGATCCTCATGATGGCTCTCGGCGTGGTCATGCTGATCTGCCCCGAAAGCTATGTAAATACCCTCGTTGTGACCGTGGGGTATGGGATGATCATCTTCGCGATCGTGGAAATGCTTGAATTCATCGTAAGCAAGAAAGCCCTGATCCACTATATCGTTTTTACCGGCGCCTTATTCATCGGTATTCTTGGCGTTTTCATACTTATTTACAATCAGGATCTGATGAAAGCCCTGGGCTGGCTGTTCGGATTCGTGCTGGTGCAGGACGGCATGTTTTCGCTGGTGAACGCTCTGCTGTTTGTCCGCCGCTCCAATCGGAAGGGCTGGTGGATAATGATCGTATTGGCCATTGTGCTCATGGCACTGGGTGTGCTGATCTTCCTGAATCCCTGGTGGGATTCCCCGACCCTGCTCGCGAAGATCATCGGCGGTGCACTCCTGTTCTCCGCCTTCGTGAGCGCGCTAAGGCTTATCTGGGTGTGGCCGTTCAGGAACGGGAAGGAGAGTGCGGAAGATGCCTCTGAACAATAAAGCGCAAAAACTGGCGGATAAGCTTGAAAATGAAAAAGAACAGATCATACACAGTACGGAGGAAATGAGTGCGGAACTGAAACGGCTCCTCGAAAGGGAGATCGATGCGTTTCAGAAACGCGAGAAGCACCGCTCCACCGAAATGCTCGCCATCTTTGCCAGGCATAACTTCTACGCCAACGGTTTTACACCTGAGGAGCTTCGGACGACCCTGGAGGATCTTGGACCCACCTATGTAAAGATCGGACAGATCATGTCCAGCCGGGTGGATCTTTTGCCCGCCGAATATTGCAGGGAACTGGAAAAACTGCGTGACAGTGTAAAGCCGCTGGACCCGGCCGTGGCAAAAGCCGTCATTGAACAGGAAACCGGCAAAAAAATCGATGAGATCTATACTGAGTTTCGGGATGAACCGCTGGGATCCGCATCGATCGCTCAGGTCCATTACGGCGTCCTCAAGGATGGCACCCGGGTGGTCACGAAGGTACAGCGCCCTTTGATCGCCGACATGATGCGGAAAGATTTCCTGCTTCTCAACAAACTGGCGGACTTTGTGAACGTCATCGAGGAAGATTCCGACGAACAGGTTATCGACTTCAAGTCGGTGATCGCGGAGGTCGAACGCGTTACCAAAGCCGAACTCGACTTCCGCGTGGAGGCAGAGAACACCCGTCTCTTCAGGGAAAAGTGTCTGGATGACGAGGAACTGATCTCCTGCCCCGCCGTCATCGATGATCTGACCACCGAGCGCATCTTCACCATGACCTATATCGACGGCTGCTCTGTCGCCAACACGGAAAAGCTGGCCGCGGAGGGCTGCGACCCGGATGAGATCGGGCGCGTGATCGTGGACAGTTACATGCATCAGGTGCTGGACGTAGGCATATTCCACGCCGATCCGCATCAGGGCAACATCCTGGTCAGCCATGGCAAGCCCTATTGGATCGATTTCGGGATGATCGGGCACGTCACGGACAAGGATATCGACCTTATCGAGGAAATGGTCAAGGCACTGCTGATCCAGGATGCCGACTCCCTGGTCAACGCGGTCATGGGTATGGGCGCTGCCTCGGAGAAAACCGACCGTGCCAAGCTTACCCGGGACGCGGAAACGTTCATCGGAAAGTATATGAATGTAAAGAGCGTCAGCGACATCAATGCGACAGAGGTGTTCGAAGAAGTGATGGGGCTGGCCGCAAAGAACCACGTTTCCATGCCCGGCAGGTTCACCATGCTTGCCCGTTCCCTCACTACCCTGGAAGGCGTCGTAGAGCAGCTTTGCCCCGACCTGAACATATTCAATATGCTCTATGATAAGCTGAAGACGCGTGCGCGGCAGAAAATGAACATTCCGCATGAGCTCCTTGAAAAGGGCAATGAACTTGTCAAGGCCGGCAAAAAGGCAGCCCGGATCCCGCTCCTCGCTTCGGAAGTATTGGAGAGCATGGTGAAGGGCAAGACGAAGATGCGCGTCGAACTGTCCGAATATGAGGAACCTTTGAACCGGATATTCCACTTCCTGCGGTACACTGTGCTGACGCTGGTGGCTATGGTACTGTTCATCGGATCCTGCATCCTCTGCACCACCGATTTCAAACCCCTCCTGGCCAACGGGATGCCTCTGCCGGCTGTGGCAGGGATCGTCTTTTCCATAGCGCTGACGATATTCTCGATCAAAAGGCTGAAATAGCTGGCATATGAAAGGGCAGCGGAAGCATAAGACTGAGGGCCTGTCTGCAGATCCCGCGCCTTCCTGTGTGAGCACCTGACTCCGTTGGCCGGAGGCAGGGTATGGAGCGGACAGCTGATCCGCAAAGCCGCCCGGTCGGCCGGTCAGTCTTTTTTGCGAGCCGCGCTCCCTCCCGGCCGTTATTGACGCTGTCCCAACTGTACCGGCGCAAACTATGGATCATGAAGCCTTTTTCCTTTTAAAAATACACACTATGCTTTTGGATGCGCCATAGCTTTGGTTGGTGGATGTGCAGCTGACCATTTCCCATCCGTCGATCCCAAGCTGGTTAAGCTGGGTTTCGATCTGACGGACCTCAACATTCCCGCCCCAGAAACCTTTGGTATCGAAAGTGACCACTTTGTACTCGAACTGTTCCATTTTTACCCCTCCTTCAGATCCTTGGTCATCAAGTTGCGTCTAAAGATAGTATATCACGTTTCTGCGACTATGAATCACAAAATGACAGGCAAAAGAGCTCCTTCGACGTTTGTGGGCTTATCCAAACTCGGTTTCACCTTCTCCTCTGCCGGTCCGGCACTCCTGGAACGCAATTCCTCTCCATCGATTGACAACGGCATTCACACTGCCTATACTGATCTCGGGAACCGGTTCCCGCCGTCATAACATCTCCGGATCAGGAAGGTTGGCGATATCAATGAAGTCCCATACCGCATTTGCAAAACGATTGCTTCCCGCCCTGCTTGTCCTGGCAATGCTCGTATCCGGTATAAGTCCCGGCGCCAAAGCTTCCGCCGAAGCGGAGATAGAGGCAAGCTACGAATCGGACGTCGCTACCCTGCACGTCGGCGATACCCACCAATGGAAGCCGTTTGCGGATCATCCCGAGCTTCAGGTCGCCTATCGGAGCAGCGATCCCGACGTGCTTGGCATAACCTCCGATGGGCTCATAACCGCATTGGGGGAAGGCGAGGCGACTGTGACAGCGACCACCGCGAAAACAGGCGAATACGATCCGGCGGAACATGAATGTTTCATTGTTGTGTTTTCTTCCGCGGACGGCCTGTATGTGAGCGAAACGGCCTCTTATTTTTATTACCAGGGCGTAAAGTACCGGTCCGGAGTATTGCCTCCGGATGTTGAGCGTGAACTGTGCCTGACCCAGGAGGATCTGAGGGTCTATCTGCAGGACTATCTGTATCCTTATCAGAATAAAATCCCGGACAGGACCGAGGCCGCGTTGACGGCGATCATCAACTACGGCGCCGACTATTTCAGGCACAATTTCAAATTTGAAAGCGTCCCCGGGCTTGCGGAGGACGCCAAGGAAGACTGGATGCGCATGATGGCCACCCGAAGGGGCCTTTGTGTCTCGTGCTCCAGTATGCTCTGCTACCTGATGTACCTTGCCGGACTGCCGAGCATGATCGTAGAAACGCCAAATTCCGAGAACCGCGCCCATGACTGGAACCTGATCGAGCACGGCGGATATTACTACAACCTGGAAAACCACGTTTTTCTGCATTACCAGTACGACCGTTATGTCCTTCCGCCTTTTTCCAACGCGACAGCGGCCTACTTCCCGGGCAACATCTATGGCTGCTGGTATATGCACTATCCCGTCGCCGGAGGATCGTTCGGCCCCGATAAATCGGTGAGTTCCATGGGCAGGGACCTGTCGAATTCCTGCCCGATCCTCATTTGCGAGAAAAAGCCGAACGGTGAATATACCGCGCATTTTGAAACGATCCGCAAAGATGATATTCCCGTCTGTCAAAACGGAACGCCGGTGACGCTGGAGGAAGTGATCTATCGAAGCATGGAAACAGGCGACGGCAGTGCAGCCGGGGGATACGGCGACCAGGCAAATGAGGAAGCAGTCCCGCTGTTCACCAAAGCCAACCACATGCTTTTCGGGGAAATTGTCGGGATGTTCAAAACACTGGTTTTGCCCGATTCAGTAACCTATATTGACGAACAGGCATTTTCGGACACCGACGCGGAATACGTGGTTTTTCCGGATACGGTAACCGGGATCGAGGCCGATGTATTCGAAGGAAGCAAGGTCAGGATACTGTTTGGCAATACGGATGTTGTCCGGGAATACGCGGAAAAGTACGGTTTGAGCTACATCCAAACCGATCTGCCTTAACGACCGGGATTCCCGATCAAAAGTTGAAGCCCTGCGGGCATGGACTGTAACGCCCACGGGGCTTTTTTTTGTTTCAAAGTGTTGAAAGGTTAAATAATTACTGGATTCAGCATAAATCTTATGGTATTATAATGACAAATGATCCGGGCCGGACACGACCGCCGGCGCTTTATCGCACATGGGATCTCACCGACGAGCGAAGGCATAAATAATATGCCGGGGGAAAGGGTATCCGATAACGAAGATGAATCTGCGGGAATCCGTTCACCGCGATCCGGAGGCTCAGGAAAGGATGGCTGTTCAATGAAACACAAGTACATTTTCGGTATTCTCATGCTGGCGGGGCTTCTGCTTTTGTGCATACCCGCGTACGCGACGCCCCCTGTCGTAAACGGGTACTGCCTGCCCCTGGATAACTGGGGTGTTACATCCAATATGTATTATTCAACAAGTGCCACATGGGATTCCGCAAATAACAGGTACACTGTTTCCGGCGGTTGGCACGGAGGTACAGATCTGGAAGCCGCCTACGGCACGAATGTGTATGCCGTGACGAACGGAACAATCATACACGCCAACTGGGAAGGCGGGATGGGAGGAAGGACCCTCACGCTCCAGGGCGATGACGGATATTACTATTATTATGCTCATCTCAGCGAATGGATAGTAAAAAGCGGATGGGTGCCAGCCGGGACCCTGATCGCCAAAAGCGGAACCAGCACCCAATATTCAGACACGGGTATGGATCCGCATCTTCATATTCAGGTAGGTACAAAAAATGCCGCTGCATTGACAAGCGCATACCAGCGCTCGGTTTACAGCCGGTATACCGGAAAAACAGGAAAGTTATATTCACCGATCAACTCAAAAAATACGGATTTTCCTGCCTATATTGCCGGCCCGGGTTATGGCACTTACAATATCGACCCGGAGACTTTTTTCTACGAGAAAGGACTTACTTCCCGAACCACGTGGGGGGATGCAAAGCCGCTTCCCACTCCCGAACCGTTTGTTTCATCGCCCCCTGTTTTTACGAATGTATGTTCGATTCCCGATATGACGATCACACAGGCAAGAACGGACGGCTTTGTAACTTCCGGAAACATTGACAGCAATTATCCCATAACCCGGGTCGAAGCCTATTTTGTCGTCGCTGATACCCAGGATGTCGCTAACCCTCCGGGTGTGCATTCTGTAAGCCCGAACAAATGCAATGTGGATATAAAAAATGATGTGGACAAGGTGATCTACTTTGCGCAGCCGGGCGTGGGAACATGGCAGCTGTATTTCAGGGCAACAAACAGCTATAACGAAACAACCACCCATTGTACCAATACATTCAGGATCACGAACGATACATCCTCTTTCTCATTTAATGTAGGCGCAATTCCGAATATGACGCTCAGCTACGTTAAAGCCAATGGATATTATACAAGCGGTACGATCACCTCCGCGTATCCGATCAAGAAAGTGGAAGGGTATTTTGTGGACGCCTCCACCTACAACCAGGCGCCCCGGCCCGCGAAAGAGTCTGTAGCCCTGAACGGGAAAACGATAGACATAAGATCACAGGTGGACCAGATCCTGCATTTCCCGGAGCTCCAGCCGGGGACCTGGAGACTTGCGCTTAAGGCAACGGACTCGCAAAACGCGTCTGAGATCTATTATTCCGAGGCATTCACCATAACGGATGACGGATGTGAATCCTATGGCTGCAGTACATCGGTTGCGGGCTGGTATCGGGTCACATCCGATGACGGTTTGTGGCTGAACAAATACCATGCCTATACCAATGAACAGGATGACATAGGCATTCTGGTCATGCCGGCAAATGCGTATGTATGGGTTTCCAAAGGTTCGACCTCTTCCGCAACATATTATCACGCGAATTATAACGGAACGGAAGGCATCTGCTCGAGAAAATATCTGGAAAGACTGCCCAGCTATACCCTGACGTTTAACGACAACGGCGGAACGGGCGGCGCGGGAAGCGTAACGGTGTGGGCAGGCATCAGCGATTATTACAATGTGCCCGTTCCCGAGCGTTACAATTATGATTTTCTCGGGTATTATACATCAGCGGACGGAGGGACCCAGGTCTATAACGCCAATGGGTATTGCACCAATGAGGGTTCCTACTGGAGCAGCAATACCTATGTCCATGGCAGCGGCGGAACGCTGTATGCCCACTGGAAGATCAAGTTCATTTACGCGGAGTCTGTGACGCTGGATAAAACATCAATGGTCCTGACTCTGGGAGATACAGGCGCCCTCAGCGCAACAGTGCTCCCGACGAACGCAACTAACCGGAATGTCAACTGGCGCAGTTCCAATACCCAGGTGGCGATCGTTGAGAATGGGTCCGTTGAAGCCGTAGGCTGCGGGAGCGCCACCGTCACCGCGGAGACTCAGGACGGGACACAATTGATAGCGGAGTGCGCTGTCACCGTACAGCCGGTATATGTGGAAACCATTGAAATAACCTGTGAAGAAGATCTCCCGATGGTGGAATGCGGCCAATTCATTGCGCTGACAGCGAATGTGCTTCCGGGAAACGCAACGGATCCGAGCGTCAGCTGGGAGAGCGGCGACGAAACTGTGGCAATTGTCTACCAGGACGGGCTGGTGAAGGGCATTTCCGTGGGAACGGCCGTGATCAGGGCTTTGGCAAGGGACGGAAGCGGCGTCTCAGGGCAGTTTACAGTAACGGTAACCCCTGTGGTGGATGAGTTCGGCTTTGATCAGTATTCCGTTACGCTGGCTTCAGAAGGCGTCGGTTCACGTTATCCTGTCAAATACCATATTGTACCCGCGGATAAGGCTTCCTCCATTGTGTGGTCCAGCAGCGTGCCGGAGGTTGCCGTTGTGGACGCAAACGGTGCAGTTACCGCAAAAAACGCAGGCCGGACTGTGATCTCCGGGGAAATCCCCTACGGCCCCAGTGATTCATGCATTGTGTATGTTGATGATGATCTGAGCCTGGTGACACTCCCCGCGGATCTTGAATCCATAGAAGAAGAAGCCTTCAGCGGGATCAGCGCGGACAGGGTCGTCATCCGGGATGCCTGCACAAGCATCGGATCGAAAGCGTTTGCTGACACAGGGATCAAATACATCCTTGTTCCCGGGACCGTGACCCGGATCGCGGCTGACGCGTTTGCCGGATCCGCGCAGATCTGCCTGGTATGCAGCTCGGGAAGCGCGGCAGAGAGCTTCGCGATCGAAAATGGAATATCCTATATTATCGACAATGACGCGGCATATGTAAGCGTACGCGCCGTCAGCATACCGGCCGCACTGTCGCTGGAAATTGAAGACAGCGCAGCCCTGGACGCGGCCGTATATCCCACGAATGCTTCCAACCCGGCGCTTTTGTGGTCAAGCAGCAATGAAGATGTTGCGACGGTATCCGGTGAAGGGGTGGTGACGGGAATCAACCCCGGCAGCGCGATCATTACGGCGCTGGCAGCGGACGGCAGCGGCCATTCGGCCTCCTGCCAGGTGACCGTCACATTGCCGAATGTAACGGTAAGCAGCACTTCTAATGTTGCTTTCCAGACCGGAACGGAAGTGAGCGCGCAGCTGGAGGCGGTGATAACCGTGTCAGGCGCAAGCGCCGGCAGTATACAGCAGGCGGGGATCCTCCTGTATGACGCCGACGGACAGAGGATCGGCCTGAGCATGGGCGAACCGTCCGGGGAAGGCGCCGGGCTTTCGTACTCCTGCAATACAAAAACAGACATGAACGCGGCCCTGGCGCCGCTTACGGATTACCGGTGGCGCTGCGCCGTGATAGTAAAGGGGATGGCGTTCTACAGTGACTATGAGACCTTTACCACTCCGGCGCTTCCGCCAAGGATCGTTCTGAACGAATCCAGTCTGTTCATAGAAGTCGGAGATACAATGACGCTGAATGCGGTCATCCTGAACACAGATGAAACGGAGGTGCGGTGGAGATCTTCCAATTCAGGCGTTGTAACTGTGCTTGACGGAGACATTGTGGCAAAAGCCGCGGGCAAGGCGACCATTACGGTGATCCTCCTTTCGGACAGTTCGGTTACCGCCACATGTGAAGTGACCGTGACCGCAAAATCATCAAATAATCCAACATATACGCTTTCCCTGAGCGTGTCAGAGCTGACTCTGACACGCGGAGAAACAGAAAAGCTGGAGGCGGTGATCTCACCGCCTCCTCTTGCGTCAACGGTTCAATGGAGCACAAGCAATCCTGCGGCGGCCGTCGTGGACGGCAGTGGTACGGTTACGGCATTATCGGCGGGAAGCGCTGTCATTTGCGCCAGGGTCAATGAACTGGATCTGGAAGCATACTGCAGTGTTAACGTGGCCCCGCGAATGGTGGAATCGATAACACTCAGCGCCGATTCCCTGTCTCTCCAGGTCGGAAACACCTATCAATTGCAGGCCGAGGCGCTGCCGGTCAGCGCGGACGACCGGAGCGTTGTGTGGGCCAGCTCTCAGCCTGACATTGTTTCGGTCGAAAACGGATCGATCGTGGCCCTTGCCGCAGGGACGGCCGTCATCTCGGCTTCAGCCGCAGATGGGAGCGGCTGCTCAGGCGCCTGCGCCGTTGTTGTGTCAAACCCTCCTGAAGAGTGCGGATGCAGCGGCAAATATGCCGGGATATATACGGTCATAGAGGCGGGAGAAGCAGGCCTTGCCGTCAGCAGCGGTCACGGCCCGGCCGATTTGACGGGAAACACCGAATTGGGACGCATCCCGGAGGGGGCAGAAGTCTATGTATCGAGGGCATCCGGCCCTGCCAGAAAAAAAGGATACTGGGCCCACGTGACATATGACGGGATCAGCGGTTACTGTCCCATGGCCAACCTTACCCCCCGGGTTGTTGAAAATGTTGTGGAAAACAAGCTGCAGGCAGTCATCAACAAAGCGAACGCGTGGGTGGATTTTACCTGGACTGCGCCGGTGGACATCCCTGTTTACAACAATATTTACCTGAGCCATGACGCTCCTGATCAGGTGGAATTCGCATATCAAAAGAAGCTGTGGTACCGTGCGGGCACAGTCATGCACGGCGTTCCCTATACGCTGGCGTCCGGGTGTAAATGCTCATTGGATGCTTATTCCGGGCTCAGCGCCGCAAACAAGGGGGCGGAAGCCGAATTTACCTATCTAACATACCGTATGTGGGGGCCCAGATACGGAGGCGACTGCATGTGCCTGGTAAATGACGCCTTATGCGCCGGCGATCCGACGCTTCCACATAACGGAAATATACCGAACGGAGAATACCTGCATTTATACTGTTATCCCTCCTGGGACCAGCTTGCCCCCGGAGATATATTGATAACGGACTATCATTCAAGGATCGTTATCGCCGTGTCGGGGGAGAATGTGACCATTGTGGAAACGCGCGGCAACGTAAACGGGAAAGGCGCTGTAAACTGCACTGATCCGACACCCAGGGAGGCGGGGGGATGGTATGTCTGCGGGGTATGCGAATATTGCAGCGGGTCAATGAAATGCGGCCCCGAAAGGCATACGGTCAGCAAAGCTTCCCTTCAGCAGGAAGGTTACACCGTTCTAAGGTATAAGATGCTTTACAGCGACAATTGACAGGCATTGGATTCCGGGGCTTTGACGGGCTTTTCGGCAAGGCCGGGATAAGAGGCGCAGGTCTTTGAAAGCGCCGGCCGCCGACGGCACATCAGGCAGGAACGGACGGAACAGACCCCGCGCCGGACCGCGGCGAAAAGCGCGACAGGTATGGACCCCAACGAAACATCAGGCCCCCGATCCGGTTTTATTGCCGGGTCGGGGGCCTGATCATGATGGGGCTTTGACCTTGAGGGACTTCTAAAATAACCGTCAGCCTTTTTTCACGTCCATCATCACCGCAGTCAGCGCGCTTTTTTTGAAAGGCCAGTCATGCACCGTGCCGATATAATCCTTGCCGAGCAGGTCGAAAAAGTCGCCGCTGACGGAGATATCGGGCAGGCGTCCGACCAGACGGCCGTCCTCCATCAGGTAAGCCATCTGCACGGGCGCGGCGAAGTGTCCGTCGGGCGTCATATCGCCGCCGGAGGTGATGACCACGTATACGGCCTTGCCGGGCAAAAGCTCCTTCAGGGTACGGGCGGTCTCTTCCGGGCGGAAGCTGTGGAAGGCGACGGATGGGACGCCGTCATAGGGCGCTTCCGCGTTTCCGAGATTCTTAAGTCCGTATTCCCCGGCGGTCTTTTTGGTGGTCAGGAGCCCCGTCAGCACGCCGTTTTGAATGAGCACGGGACGGTCGTCCTTTGCGGTGCAGCCCTCGGCGTCAAAGAAGCAGGATCCGAAGGAGGTGGCCGCGTTCATGTCGTCGCAGAAGGTCAGCTTTTCATTGAACACCTTTTGCCCCAGCTTTCCGCTCAAAAGGGACGCGCCGGCGGCGTACAGGTCGCCCACGAAATGCTGAAGGAAGATCCCGAACAGGTTCTCGGGTGAGGTCGCCACGGGACAGCGGCCCGGCTCGATGTCCGCCGGCGTATAGAACGCGTCATACTGCTCCTTGAAATCAGCCAGGACCGCGTCCGGATCGAAACGCTCTCCCGCCCAGGTGAAGAAAGTGTCGCACAGGTTGCCGGAACCGCGGTTCTGCGCGACCAGCTCGATGGACAGGTGCCTGCCGGAGCTTAAGAGATGACGGCCCAGGCTGTTGCGGTATTCTGTCTTTTTGTATGCCAGGCTGATCTTGTTGGTAAACGCCATCTTCGGGCACTGCTCGCCCAGGCGCGCGAGGAAAGACCGCATGGTGGGTATCAGTTCCGAAACGGGGATGATCTCGTCCTCGTGCAGCTCGATCCTTTCCTCCGCGCCTTCAAGTCTGCACGGGTAGGGGATGCCGAAGGAGAGGGCTTCCATGGCCTGCCGGGTCAGCGCCTCCTCGTCCGGTTCGCCAAGGCACCCGGCCACGCCGATGCAGCCGTTTTCATAAACGCGCACCGTGCCCAAAGTCCTTTCCACCTCGCGGAAGCTGTCGATCTGCCCCGCGGTGATGTTCAGCGTTACGGTATGCTGCGTTTCCCTGATGAATTCTTTTTCCATTGTCATCCTCCTCACTGCACGTTCATGGACGATACCCGCACATACGGTCCGCCGAAGCCCACCGGAAGGCCTGACTGCTCCATTTTGCCGCAGCCGCCCGTAACGAAGGACAGCATCTCCACGTCCTTCGTCAGGCCGTCGATCAGGCCGAGGGTCTCGAACACGGAGCCCGTGACGACGCTGATCTGCACAGGACGGCCGATCTTGCCGTCGACGATCTCATAGGACACGCTCGGCGCGAGGGTAAAGGTGCTCATGCCGCTGCCGTGGTTGATGGTTTTGATGAAATACCCCTTTTTGATCGGGGCGATCAGCTCATCAAAGTCCAGGTCCCCGCCCTCGATGTAGGTGGTGGTCATGCGGACGATGGGCTCGAAGGTGCAGTCGATTGCCCGTGCGTTGCCGGTCAGGCCTTCATCCAGCGCGGCGGCGGTCATGGCGCTGTGCAGCCGGCCAGCCAGCGCGCCGTTTTTGATCAGGTAGTTTTTGCGCGCCTTCGTGCCCTCGTCGTCATAGGGAACGTAGCCGCAGCCGGGAATGCTGCCGCACTCCGCGATGGACAGGATGGGCGAGCCGACGGTTTTGCCGATCTGCCATTCGTCCTTCATGGATTCGTCGGAGATCATGAAGTCCGCTTCGGACTTGTGCCCGAAGGATTCGTGCGCAAACACGCCCGCGGCCTGGGGCGAAAGGACCACCGGATATTTCCCGGCCTCCACCGGAACGGAGCGGCGCATGAAGTCCGCCTGCTCCTTCAGGCTTGCGCGCAGTTCGTCCCCGATGCCGGTCATCTCGTCAAAGCGCGTTCCGCCCTTCTGCCAGGAACCCTGGAACTGCTTTTCCCCCTCCGCCATGCTGAAGCCGAAAGCAAGCCCGCAGGTCTGGTAATCGTATTCGATGTCGGCGCCCAGGCTGGACAGGAAGTGAAAGCGGCTGCTGCGGTCCAGGTACGTCCCCACAGGCAGGGTCACACAGGATTCTTCCGAAAGGATTGGCAGGAATCGGAGCAGAAGCGCCTGCTTGTCGGAAAGGGGGATATCCCGGACGGAGCAGTCCCCGAAGGACAAAAGGACGTCCCGGTTTTTTTCGAACCGGCGGACGATGGGATCCTCCGGGATAGCCGGGTTTTCCTCGGCGGCGGCGTAAAGCCCGTCCAATGTTTTCTGCAGGTGATCGACGTCCGTAACGGAAGCGTAGTACCACAGCTTTCCGTCGTACACGCGCAGGAAGGCCTGCTTTTCACTGCGGCTGCGCATTTCCTCCAGCTTTCCGGCCTTGTAGGAGATCACGGTCCGCCTCCGGTCCTCCACGCGGACGTCGGCATAATAGCCGTTTCTGAATTGGATCATGGGTTCGGCTCCTTTCAAAAAAAAAGATTCAAATTGTTTTTGCGGATCCGGGATCGCCCCCGCCGTGCTGCGTGCTGCGTGCTGCGGTCTCGACCTCGCGTTTGAACTTCGCCCTGAACGCGTCGGACACAAAGGGGCAGATATCATCCTCGACGGTGTTTTTCAGGCCGTCCATGGCGGTGGCTCCGGTCTCGTCATAGACGCCCTGCTTTTCCGCATTGCGAAGAAGGATCACGTTTTCCAGGGTGAAGATGGGATCAAGGTCAAAAGCCGCGGCCATCCGGACTGCCGTGCGCATGCTTTCTTCCGATTTTTCCGTAAGTCCCATGCCTTCCTGCAGGACGGCCAGGGTAAGGTAAAACAGGCTGGCGATCTTATCAACATAGGCGTGCCGCGCCGGGTCTTCCTTGAGGCTTTCAAGAAAACGGATGGTCCATTCCGCCGCGAGGATCCCCCGGTCGTACCGGGCTGTGGAAATATAATAGGAAACATATCCCGACATGGTGGTCATCATATCGCAGAGATGGCGGATAAAAGCCGTTTCCGTAAAATTGATCCCCTCCTCGGGCTTTTTTTCACGCATGGTGTACAAACAGCCGATCCTTGCGTCGTTGCTGCCCGTAAAGTTGTTCTTTTTATATTCCTCGATGGCTTTAGGGTAGTTTTTCAGGGAGGAATAGCACCCGGCGATCTCATCCCGCAAAATGGTTTCGTTGATCTCCGGGTGGTCCCGGTTCTGGGAAAGCAGGTCTATGGAGTGGCGAAAAAGGTCCAGCGCTTTTTTGATCGATTCATCCCGCTTGTACTGCACGCCGATCTGCTGGTTGACAAGCGCGGCCCCGCACACGATGCGGAAATGGTTGGGGAACTTTTTCAGGGCGTTATCGTATTCCTCGGCGACCTTCCATATCGATTCCTCCTGGTCAAGGCTTTTGATCCTGTCCGCCTCCGCGTCCGCGTCGTTTCCCCGCATCGAAAAGCCGATCAGCGCATCCACCGATACGTGAAAGAGCTCTGCGAGGTCCATGATGTACGAGAGATCCGGTTCAGAGCTTCCTCTTTCCCATTTGGAAACCGCACCCAGCGTGACGCCGAGCCGCTCCGCAAGCTGTTCCTGCGTAAATCCCAGGTCTTTGCGATAATTGCGGATATTTTCGGCCAGCTTGTTTTCCATATGCTCCCTCTTTCATTTCTTCCGGAGATCTTTGCGCCGCCTGTCAGGATCGCGCCTGAGCTGATTTGTTTTGTGGGGATCCGGTAATACATTCGTGTTTCCTCCCTTCCGGCTGCGCGGCAGCCCTCATGCCTGGTACACGATGATTATATCCGGTCCCTTGTGCTTATTGAACACCTTGTTCGTATAGTTTGTCAATAATTTTTTCTACGTATCGTAAAATCAGGCGTGAACAAGGGGTTATCAGGGGAACACCCACTGATGCCCCCCATTCGCAATTGTCCGGTTCGCTCTCTTTTGGTCATGTAGTTCATGCGTGAGCCGGGCTTCATTCTGTTCCCTCCCTTGACAACACCCGGCGCCGCACTTAGAATTGTCCTTGAGATGGGGATCGCTTCGGCGAACAACAGAAACGCTTTTTTCGGCCGGCTGAAAAAGGAACTTATCCATCAGCCGGCTTCCCCCTCCCGTCAAAGCTTGAAATGCGACGGTATGACGGAGCTGAACGAATGGGCCGGTCCGGCCATGCATGATTTACAGCTGATACACCGGAGGGATCCGGGCAGTTACCGGAAAAGGAGAAACGCTTCGTGCCTTTACGCTACCTGATCAGCCATCCGTACACCCTGCGGGGCTGGAAAAAGCTGCCCTGTGCGCTGCAGCACTATATCACCGGGAAAACGGAGTTTTTCCGGCGGGAGGATTATTTCCTGCTCCGGTGCTGCGACGGGCAGACGTCCATTGACCGCGGGAAGCTGGCGGAGGAAGAGATCAAACGGTACGACCATTGGCTGGAAAAAGGCTTTATCCACGAATGCGGGCCGGAGGACCGGCTGGCCCCTTATCAGGAATACCGGTTCTATCCCGTCCGGTTTAAAAACGAGGTGCAGTGGTCCATCACCGGACGGTGCAATTACCGCTGCCGCCACTGCTTCATGTCCGCCCCCCACGCGGCCCAGGGGGAACCCACCTGGGACCAGCTGATGATCATGCTGGACGCGTTTGACCGCTGCGGCATCCGCACGGTGCAGCTCACCGGCGGCGAGCCCCTGATACGCAGGGATTTCTGGCAGCTGACGGACGCGATCCGCGCAAAGAATATTTTTATCACCGTCATCTACTCCAACGGCCTGCTGGTGACGGACGGATTCCTGGATGAAATGGAAAAACGCGGCATGCAGCCCAGCTTCCACTTCAGCTTCGACGGCGTGGGCCATCACGACTGGATGCGCGGCGTGACCGGCGCGGAAAAGACCGTGCTGGACGCCATGTGCCGCTGCCGGGAGCGGGGGTACGGTTTTTCCGCCTCCATGGCTCTTTGCCGGGAAAGCCTGGGCTCTATCCGGGAAAGCGTGGACCTGCTGGCCTCCCTGGGCTGCCGGGGATTGAAGATCGGCGCGGCCTCGCCCCAGGGGGAATGGCTGAACGAGCCGGCCCATTACCTGACCCGGGAGGAGACCTGGAACGCCTTCCTGGATTACATTCCCCAATACCTGGCCGACGGCAAGCCCATGCCTATCGGGTTGGAGGGGTTCTTCAACTGCGATCCGCCTGAAATGGAGCCCCGGGCCTATTTTGAAAAGGACGTGCCGGAGGACCGCTTCCCCAGGGCGCTGATGTGCGGCCACGTGCGCAGCGGCATGTACGTCAGCCCCCAGGGCCGGGTGCTGCCCTGCATGAGCATGGTGGGCGGCGCCTTCGAGCAGCGGTTCCCCAGCATGCTGGAAACGCCGCTGGAAAAGATCCTGGGCGATTCCCTGTACATGGACATCATCAACGCCCGGGTCAGCGATTTCATGGCCCACAATCCCGCATGCGCGGCGTGCGAACACCGCTGCGCCTGCTGCGGCGGGTGCAGGGCCATCGCTGTGCGGGACGGCTCTGCCGATCACCTCAAGCCGGACCCTGTCGCCTGCGCCTATTTCAGGGACGGCTGGAAAGCGAAAAAGGACGCCCTGCTGGAAAGCCTGGGCGTAACCGAATAAAGGAGGAAAAACCATGGAAATCACAAAGGAACTGAGGGAAAAGCTGTTGAACGCGAACAGCCCGGAAGAGGTGAAGGCTCTGTTTGACGGTCAGGCCACGGAGGAAGAAGCGGCCCGGGCATGGTATGAGATCCAAAAGAGCCGTGGCCCCGGAGACCTTGAAAAAGTGGACGACGACGAAATGGAAGCCGTAGCCGGAGGCGCATGGTGCGCTTTCCTGGGAAAATACGAACAAGCCAAGGACGGAAGGGACGTCGGATGTGTTTTCGTTGATTATTCCGACTGGAATGAAGCCAACGAAAAAATCTGTCCAAATGGCAACGCAGCGGACGGCTGGAATCACAAATGGGAAAAAGTAAATCAATACAGGAACAGTCAAGGTCTGGGTATGGCCACGCTTCAGTGCACAAAATGCGGCAAACGAAAGAAAATTACACACGACTACTCTGATCCTATGTTTGGCGCTCCTATGTAAGCATTAGTAAGAGAATTCAGGAAGCAATGCCTATAAAAAATTCGGGACGGTACTGCCGTCCTTTTCTTTTTCCTCGTATCAAAAAACGTGAAATGAATGAAAGAAAGAAGAAGTAAGGAGAGAACGAAAATGAAAAAGAACATGATCAAAAAAGGAACGATGGACCGCATTGAACTGAGCGCGGACCTGCTTGACGGCATTACGGGCGGGGAATGGGGATATTATGTTGGGTCCGACGGGATTCCCTGCCGCACCGATGGGAAGCGCCTCGTCCCGATGGCTCCCGGAATGGGCTATCCGCCGAAGCCGACTGAGTGCCCGATGAAGAACCCGATGCTGGACCCGAGGATCAACCCGCTGATGGACCCGACTGTCGAGTGCACCTGGGACCCGGTAAACCAGACATGGCATCGCAGGCCCATCACTCCCACGGTGGTCGAATGACATTATGACGCGCCTCCTGAAGGTCTTGACCGGCACAAAAGCCGCCTGGATCCCGGGAGGCGCTTTTTTATGCATATTATACGGCATGCCTTTTTTTGATCCGCACTGCCATTTTTGCCGGGAGGTCGTATATACATATGGGAGCTGAAAAATGCCCCGAAACAAAAAAAGAACCCTGCGCTTTGCGCAGTACCGAAAGATGAATTGGAGGAAACCACAATGACCAAACGTTTTGTTTCTATCATACTCGCAGTCCTGACTCTGATGCTCGCCGTATGTGTTCCCGCCGCCCTGGCCGGCGAAGAAGGCCCCAACGCCCACGCGGGTTACTACTATGTGAAGACCGGCAACGGTAAAACCCTGAACGTCCGCGACAACCCCAACGGCAAGGTCGTCGGATCCCTTAAATACGGCACCCGCGTTTATGTGGACGCCTTTTCCGACTCCGAATGGGCCCTGATCACCTACAGGTATGACAACGGCCACGGAAAGAACGATTACGCCGCTTACGTGTCCACCCGCTTCCTGGTGAAGAATGTCCCCGGCAAGTACCAGGGCGCCTCTTCCGCCAAGTCCGCCAGCGAAGTCCTGCGCACCGAAAAGCAGGTCGCCAATCCCTACACCATCGTGTCCCGTCCCGTGCGTTCCACCGGCTGGGTGAACCTGCGCAGGGCCCCCTCCACGGACGCGAAGGTCCTTACCAAGTGCTACACGGGCAAGACGCTGACGGTGCTGGCCGAACTGAATGGCTGGTTCAAGGTGGAAGACATCCCCACCGGCATCATCGGCTACATCAGCAGCAAGTACGTGTCCAGGCTGTAATCAGCAGGGCATGGCAAAATGCGGCCCCTTCCGGGAAAATGCCCGGAAGGGGCCGCTTGCGTCCTGCCGGTTCCACGCGGGCTTATTCCGCGCTTCTTTCCGGCAGCAGCAGGGGCATATATACGCCGCCCTGCACGCTGCGGGCGATGAAGGCCACATAGCGGCCGGTTTTGGTATCGTACCAGTCGGAAAAAGGAACGCGGGAGGGGCTGGAGCGAAGGTAATGGGCCAGCGGGGCGATCAGCTGCCGGAATACTGCCCGGTCCGGGGCCATGGAAGCCGACCACACCTGCCAGTCGGATTTGGTGTAGTCCGCCCGGGAATCCAGGGGCAGGCCGAATTCGTTGATGCGGGGGAGGTAGCTGCGGGTCTCTCTGTCATAAAAATCCCGCGGCAGGAGATCCAGGCCCAGCACGGCGTCCCACACCAGGTTATACTTCATGCTCCATCCGGTCCCGTCGAAGGTGAGGGCCGTGGCGTCCGGCGTTTTCGCCCGGTCGAGCCAGTCTGCGGCCATGGTTTTCGCCCGCTTTTCCCATCGGTCCGCTTCATCGCGCTTTCCCAGCCGGCGCAGTATCCGGGCATAGCAGGCGATGCCCACGATGGCCTTGGCGGACAGGTTCACGTTGCGGGCCAGGTGTCCGGCAAAGTCGTCGGTGCAAAGCTGTTCGCCCGGGTCTTCGCCGTGGGTATCCAGGTAGCGTGCCCATTTTTCCAGGAGGGGCGCGTAACAACGGATCAGGTCCTCCTTTGCACCGAAGGAAGCGGCGGCTTCCAGCATGATGAGCATATTGCCGCATTCCTCCACCGGCATCTGGTAGCGGATGTCGTACACGTCCGCCCCGGCGGGGTACAGGTAAAAGGGCAGCGGAACAGCGCCGTTCGGCAGCGGGGACCTGGCGGCGTACACCTGGCCGGTGGCGTAGGGATAGCGGCCCACGTCATGGGGCGCGAAGTCCTGCTGCCATACGGGGAGGGAGGCGAAGCGCAGCACGGGGCGGCAGAGGGCGTTGACCAGCTCCGGACAGAATTTCAGGAACAGGGGAACGGAAGGATAGCTCACGTCCACCGTGCCGATGCAGCCGTTGGAATCGTTTTCCTTGGAAAGGAAGCACATTTCCCCCTCCGGCGTTGCGATCAGCTTGTGGGCGGCGAAGGTGTGCCGCCAGGCGGCGGAGGCAATGATGGCGTAATCCTCCCCGCCGACGGCGCGGGCTTCGGAAAGCACCTTTTCGTCCAGGGCGGCGCAGGCGGCATAAAAATCGTTGTGCCGCCGGGCGAACTCCGAAAGGGCCTGGGGAAGGGTCTTTCCGTCCCGCAGGCCCCAGGCCTTGCAGCAGGAGCCGAAATACTGGACGGAGGCGACGTCGTCGTAGCCCAGCATCAGGAAGCCCTTTGCGGGGCTGCTCCCGACGATGGCTTCCGCGGAAAACCGCAGGCCGTCGGGCTCCAATTCCACGCTGTCTTCCGAAGCCATGTACAGATAGCCCCAGTCCATGGTGATGTGGTCGCCGGAATGGCCCAGCACCCGCTGCTGCGACCGGCCGATGAACGCCATGCGGAGCGGTCCGCAGGAAAAACTGCCGCCCTGCAGGGGCGGCTGGGCCGCGCCGTCATAGCAAAGGGCCGCGGAGGCGAAGAAACGCAAGGTTACCTTGTGCTCCCTTCCGTCCGTGGAAACGAGGGAATGATCCATGAACGTGATGGGCGTGGACAGGGCGTCCGGGTCGTCCGGAAGGGCGGGGGACCAGAAGGTGACCGTCAGCTCCACGCCCCCGGCCTCCATGACACTTACCGTGCGGGTGGGCGTAACGTGCAGCGCTTTGGTCTGCATGGACGGGCGGGAGCTTTGCCCCAGGAAAACATATTCCTTCCCGTCTATCGTGATGTGCCCGTCCAGGTGCTTGGGCGCGCCGGACCAGTGAACGGGCTGTGCGGATGTCAGGGTGTCTCCCGGCAGCCAGATAGAAAAATAGGGGTCGTTTGCAATCAGCGGCAAAGCGGGAAGGCGGTCCAAAGTTGTGTTCATGCGCACCTCCTGTGATGAACGGTGATTTGCTTAAGACATACATTAGTATAGTACAAAAACGGCGGATATGCGAACGGATATCCGCAATTCCGCCGTGCCGCAAATGACTAGTAACGTACGCCGTCAAAGCCGTTGAAGTTGTTGTTGTGGTGGCCGGTGGCTTCGTACACCTTGCGGGACAGTTCGGCCAGTTCTTCGATGGTGGGCTCCATGGGCATCACGACCCCGGCCTGGTCCAGGACATCCTTGCGGTACATGGTGACCAGGGCGTTGGTGCCGGTGGACAGCGCGTATACCTCATCCCCGCCGCACTTGCCGGCGTCGATGACGCCCTGCGCCACGTCGGAAATATCTATCGCGCCGCTCTCAAAGTAGGGGTTGAGCACTTCCAGCACGCCGGCCTGGGAATACTGGGCCAGGTAGGCGTGGTCCATCTGGATCACGTCCGGCAGGACGCCGCCGGCGATCTGGGTGGCCACTTTCTCCCAATAGCCGTCCCAGGAGGTGTATTCCGCTTCGATCTTGATGTCCGGGTTCTTCTCCATGAATTTTTCAATGGCGGCCATGGTCAGGTCGTGCCTTGTCTGGCTGCCCCACCACAGGATGCGCAGGGTAACGGGGTCGTCCGCGCCGGCCGCGGGGAGGAGGGCAACGAGCATCAGGAGGGCAAGCAGAAATGATGAGAAACGTTTCATTGTGTTACCTCCAATTCTATTTTTGTTTCGATACCGTAATTATAAATTAGGGAGCGATAATTAACGATGTCATATCCGGTAAAAATACAGCCAAACAGAAAAATACTGCGCGGCCCATGGCCGACGCCGAGACCAAAGCCGACAAGGTCAACCGGGCCGGCTTTGAAGCCCGGGCCGCAAACATTGAAGGCCGGTTTGCAAGCGTACACCAACCTGTACAAGGTGATGGCCGCTTCCATCCAGAGGGCTGAATAACAGGGAAAAACAGAAAAGTAAGAAAACGGAAAAAGGATGACAGAATTGCCGCCCCTTCCGGGAAAGAATCCTGGGAGGGGCTGGAGCGGTTTGCGCAGTCTTTCAGTTCGATCTTTTATGTTTTTTCCATCGTGTAGCTTTTATACTATAAAATTCTTTATGGAAGTTTGTTGCATCAGATTAAACCGTTTAATTCTGTCATATTCGTTGCGCGACCAATCAATTTGTGGTATAAAATTATAATGGTAAGAAATTGTACAAATCATTGATTTCATTGGCAGTGTTTATGTTGGCAGCATATGTTGAGCAATACTATTGAAGCAGGGTATGATTGCTATGCCTATAGTATGGTAAAGGATGATGAGTATGCCTGAAGAAAAGTTGATTTTTGAGAAGGTTGTGGACAAGTCTGCTTTAACAGATGGCATCACCATTCCGTTGGCATATCATGACATGATGTATTCGCATCTGAGCCGGTCCCTTGAACATGGAGAATCTATGCCGATTCAGATAACGATGAATGGCATAAATTATACTGTTCAACTGAGGAATCAAGGATTTGATACACGGAAATTCAATCATAAAGATATCCTGCAGATAAGGTATTCGAGAAACAGCCCATTTGCCACGGCGCTAAGGAAAGTATTTAATCGAACCAGTGAAAGGGTAGAACAGCATGCCGAGACACGGACGTCGAGGGAGCGACTGATAATACCTGCAAAAGAGCAGGAATATATTATGTTTTATGCTGTAACGGGTGAACAGAGCGTTATGCTGGATCCGGTTACTAATGGCGATATATCACAGGAAATGGATCAGTTGGCACGTTTTCCGGAGATGCAGATTGAAGAGATGCTTTCTGGAGATGAAACCGCCGGATATGATGAAAAGATGCGATTGACAAAAATCCGCAGAATGAACCATGCAATCGGCGATTCACTGAAGCAGTTGTATGGTTATCGATGTCAGATTTGTGGGGCATATATTGGAGAAGCGTATGCTTCTCGGGTGATTCATGCCCATCACATCGACTACTTTTCCAGAAGCATGAACAACGATGCCTCAAACATCATGATTGTCTGCCCGAATCATCACGCAATCATACATGATAGAAATCCTGAATTCAATGAAAAGGATAAAACGTATAGGTATCCGAACGGATATGTCGAGGGGCTGGCGCTGAATAAGCATCTATGAAATAATCACGGATTACAAAACACAGGTTACTTTGCCCCAATGTTCCAATGTGTTATAAAAAGACATATACTTTAATTATGTTGGTTAGCCCCGAGACGGGAGGTTTTCTATGAAAAGTATATTTACTTTTCTCCTGATTCTTATAATATCATTATATAGGTCCATCTCATGTGCTGAAATAGTGACGGACGCTGGGTATGATATTCTAATTTCCTTGCTATCAAATAATATCGGAGCACCCATAGAATATATAGATCATTCTGACAGATTTGCCGAGTTAGATGCTATTAACTTTAATACTAATAAATCATCAACCTTTGTGATTTTTGACTTTGAGAATAAACAAATCTCTGTTGGCTATAAGCTAAATGGTAAACAAACAAAAATGTGTATTTGGAACAGCCTTGATTATGGTGAAATCTATGAAGCCGGTTTTTTAGTCCTGGATAATTACAAAGAAATAAACTCTAAAAGTAAGGAGCGATTTGCATATACAATTTCAGATAACAATAATTCATTATTTGTAGATACTGTAGCTGAAGCAAACTCCGGAATAAAGAAATATATATCATTGTTTAGCAATTATTTGATCGGAACAGCGGTTTCAACGCAAGCGATTTCTGAAACATCGATAGTTACTGTATCACCGCAGGTCACAAGAACACCGTTACCAACAACTACACCGTTACCAACAGCTACACCGAGAGCAACGACTACACCGTGCGCGACGGCAACAGCTATAAGAAAATCAACAGCTACTATTTATTCCAGCGAAATCCCCAAAAGGATAACAACACAGGTTGAAAAAGAAGTATCATTATATATAGACCATAGAGTCTATACTTTTTTGGGAAGTCTATGTGTTTTGTGTTTAATAGTATTGTGCACCGTCATAGCAGCTAAAAAAACAGAGGAGAAGGTTAAACGATTCAGTATTCCTTATACAAAACTATGTAGTCTAAACAGTAAATACTCGTTTCATATGAACCTTCCTCAAACACTTGTGATTACTCATTATTTCAATTCAAAGCAAGCCTTGGAACGAGCAAACTCACAGGAATTAATTCCCATTGTATTATATAATAATAACGATGCCCGTAGAGTGTATACATGTATAAAAACAAACAGAAGTTTATATGACAAATATATATCAGAATATAGATCGGCTGATACATCAGATGATATAATAGAAAAATCGGGCATTAAAAGTGCAAAGTTTTATCGAGTAGAAAACAAACTATGTAACAAAGTGATGTTAGTCCCCCAAAGAAGTATTGAAATTGAAATCCACTTTGAATATACAAGTCCAGGCGGAAGAAACCAGTATAGCAGAGTATTTACACAGAATTTTGAATCGCTTGAATATAGTTTTTCAAAGATGAATGAAAGGGATAGATATAGAATAATGGCACAAATTGAAAGATCCAAAATGACAGATAGACTAAGATACGAGGTTTTAACAAGAGATGGTCATAGATGTACTATTTGTGGAGCTTCAGCGGCTGACGGTGCGAAACTTCATGTTGATCACATTAAGCCTGTTTCCAAAGGAGGAAAAACAGAATATAATAATCTTCGTACATTGTGTGAAAGATGTAATTTGGGCAAAGGTGCCAGGTATCATGAAGGTGGGCTAAATTAACCATATTTGGCACATGTAAGATTTTTGTATCAATAGAATCAATATACTATATTCGGTTATAAGGGCAGGAATGAAAAGACGAGGTGGCGTTAGTATGTTTGACCAGTTTTATCTAAATGATGTGCTTATTGAATACAAAAAGAATTTCGTCTCCAATCAATGGGGCGAAGAAAAATACAAGTGGGAAGCTGTGAAATGGTTCCAGGACAACTGGAATATTAACGCACCTGATTTTGCAGAAATGCTCAGCAGATCGCTGGAGAAAACCTTCAACCTGTTAGCATCAGTCAATAACTTTCCTAAGAGGATGATTGTTGGCTTTGCAAAAACAGCCCCGGAAGAAGTGCGAGCTATGTTCATCGATCTATTCGATGAGAGCAAAGACGTATTTGATCGTATTAATGCTTTCAAAATCCAGTCTTCTGTCTTGCTTGAACGTCATGGGAATGGTGCTGCACAACACTATCAATATGAAAACGCCATAAGCACCTACCTTTGGCTCAGGTATCCGGACAAATATTACATTTATAAATATAGCGAAGTAAAAACGATCGCAAATGAACTCGCCGCTGACTATCATTTCAAAAAAGGCGCTTACACAGATAATCTCCGTTTTTTTCTACGTTTGTATGATGAAATTAGTTCAGCCTTGAAGAAGGATGCCGAACTTGTTAATTTGCTTCAATCACAACTTACAGAAACATGCTATCCTGATCCGGAATTAAAAACACTGACGATGGATGTCGGATTTTATATCAGTAGATTCTATTCAAAAAGGAACATTGTTATAGAACCCTCTACGGATTGGTATGGTGCTGAGTATAATCCGGGCTTGACGGTTGATGATTGGACAAAACTAATCCACAATGAAAATGTCTTTACATCTAGCGCATTGGAGATCATGAAGCGCATGAAAGACTATGGTGGAATGGCCTCATGTACACAGTTGGCTGTTAAGTATGGGGAAACGAAAAACTTTTATAATTCCGGTTCGGTTGCGCTTGCCAGAAGAGTATGTGAAGCTACAGGGATTATACCAAATACCCGTAATGATGGTTCTACGCAATGGTGGACCGTTCTATATACCGGACGTGATGCGAACAAGTATGAAGAAGGCAGTTTTATTTGGAAACTAAGGGATGAGCTCTCCACCGCACTTGAATCTTTTGATTTTAGTGAAGTGGAACTATACGTTTCTGCAGCGACAGGTGAAGAAGAACGTGGTTATTGGTGGCTAAATGCTAATCCGAAGATTTGGAGTTTTGCTGACCTAGCTGTTGGTAATGTGCAATCCTACACTTTATTTAATGAAAACGGAAACAAGCGTCGTATATTCCAAAATTTCTTGAGCGCCAAGGCCGGTGATATAGTAATCGGCTATGAATCTAATCCCGTAAAACAAATTGTGGCAATTTGTCGGATTAGTGCTGAGCAAGACGGTGAAAAGCTGCTTTTCGAAAAAATTGAAGGTTTAACATCTCCGATAGATTATGCGGCACTTCGTGCATGCCCAGAACTGGATCACATGGAGTATTTCATGAATCCGCAAGGCAGTCTGTTTAAGCTAACCCGCGGTGAATATGAATTCATCATGGATATGATCCGCGATGAGAACCCCCTGCAGCAAGAAGAGAAGGTTGATGACTATAACAAAAATGACTTTCTTGATGAAGTCTTTATGTCTGAGAAATCCTATGATAGTCTTGTTGCTGTGTTACGCAACAAGAAAAACATCATCCTTCAGGGCGCGCCAGGTGTCGGTAAGACTTTTGCCGCGCGACGTCTTGCTTGGTCGATGATGGGGGAAATGGATGATAACCGGATCGAGTTTGTGCAGTTTCATCAGAACTATTCCTATGAAGATTTCGTAATGGGCTATAAACCTTCAGAGGATGGTTTTGAGTTGAAGTACGGCATTTTCTATCGCTTTTGCCAGAAAGCCGCTAATCAACCAGATAAAGAATTCTTCTTCATTATCGATGAAATCAATCGTGGCAACATGAGTAAGATTTTCGGCGAGCTTTTGATGCTCATCGAGAAAGACTACCGGGGTACCAAAGCTACTCTTGCATATAATGGCCTTGCTTTCTCTGTGCCAAAGAACCTTTATATCATTGGTATGATGAATACTGCTGACCGGAGCCTCGCAATGATTGACTATGCTCTGCGCCGCCGTTTCAGCTTTATTGATATGGAGCCAGGCTTTGATTCAGATGGCTTTATCCAATACCAGAACGAACTAAATAATGAAACCTTTAATGAGCTTGTGGAACGGGTAAAGGAATTAAACAGGGAGATCACAATGGACAAGTCTTTGGGCAAGGGGTTTTGCATCGGCCACAGCTATTTCTGTGGATGCGATGTCTGTTCAGATGAGTGGCTTCATTCCATTGTAAACTATGATATAATCCCCATGCTGAGCGAATACTGGTTCGATGATGTTGGAAAGCTGCAACGTTGGGAAAACATACTGCGTGGTGTATTTCAATGACGAAGGATAAGAGTATCCTCATAAAAAATATATATTACATGTTATCATACGCATTCACTACGTTAAACCAGGGCGGCTATGAAAGTGTGGAAAAGGAACAATTCGAGAATATTCACAACCTCTTTGCCGCAATCCTCGCAAAAGGTATCGGACGTCAGCTGAAACAAGGACTGTATCGTGAGTATCTTAACAGGAAAGAGAATCTATCAGTTGTTCGTGGAAAGATTGACCTATCGGGGTCTATACAGAATCGACTAGCTCGAAAACGCATGCTGACTTGCGAGTATGATGAGTTATCAGAGGACAATTTGTTGAATCGGATTCTGAAGACCACCGTAATGCTTCTTCTGAAACACGCAAAAGTGAACGCGGAGCACAAGAATGACCTAAAAAGGGAGATGCTGTATTTCTCCAATATTGAAGTAATTGATCCAATGACGATCAGATGGAACACAATCCGATTCCAGCGGAACAACAGTACATATCGGATGCTTATCAGCCTTTGCCAGCTTATTTTGGAAGGAATGCTAATGACAACACAAGATGGAGAATACAAATTAGCATCCTTTTTGGACGAGCAGCGTATGAGCAGGCTATATGAGAGATTTATTCTCGAATACTATGCAAAAGAGTGTCCACAAGTGAAAGCTACCTCATCTCAGATTCCGTGGGCATTGGATGATGGTGTTGGAACATTCCTTCCAATAATGCAGAGCGACATTACTCTTACACAGGGTAATCGGGTCCTAATCATTGACGCGAAATATTATGCCCGCACGATGCAGACGCAGTATGATGTTCACACACTACATTCTGCCAATCTGTATCAGATATTCACTTATGTGAAAAACAGAGATACAGAATTCGGTGCTCAGCCGCATCAGGTTTCCGGAATGCTGCTGTATGCTAAAACGGACGAAAATATTCAACCGGATAACATTTACCAGATGAGTAAAAACCAAATTAGTGTTAAAACTCTAGATTTGAACCGCGAGTTTTCGGCGATAACAAAGCAATTGAATGAAATTGTGGCGAATCATTTCGCCATGTAAGATCGTTTGCAGAAGTATTATTAGAAGGTTGAAGAAGTATCGAAAAAGAAAAAACACCACGACCGAATAGGTCGTTTTAGATGCCATCACACCCAATTTGTTGCATCTCCTCCTCACATATGCGCCTATTCTCTTCGTCGGGAAATCGCCTCTTGACAGCCCCCCCCCCGTATAAACAATAAACTACCCACAGGAACGTTTCTTTACGGCTGGCGCTGCGGCCACACCGTGAGGAGGAAGAGAAGATGAAGAAAATAGTGCGCTGCGTTATCTGGCTGGCGGCAGCCGCCGTTATGATCTGCGGGGTGCATCCCGCGGCGTCGGCTGACGGCGATCCCTGCGCCCACAGCCATACCGCCCTCGAGACGAGGACCGTGATTGAAGCGACCTGCACGGAGGAAGGCAGCCGGCTTGTTGTGACCGTGTGCGGGGACTGCGGTGAAGAACTGGGGAGCGAGACCGAGGCGGTGCCCGCGTTGGGGCACGTAACAGGTGAATTGACTCAGCTCCGCGCCGCCACCTGCACGGTGAACGGCGCTTTGGGCTATATATGCTCCCGCTGCGGGACTGAGATCGAGGAAGAGCTGATACCGCCCCTGGACCACGAATACGCGGACGGCATGTGCATCCACTGCGGGCAGGCGCTGAACGGCGTAAACAGCTGGGGGGATTTGCAGGCGGCCCTGGGCCTGGGCGGGGAGATCACCCTGACGGGCGATGTTGCCGCGGAGAACGGCGACGCGGCGCTGACGGTGCCCCAGGGCGTTGACGCCGTCCTTTACCTGAACGGCAGGACCCTGGACCGCCGCATGCCTGCGGCCGGGAAAGAGGGCAGCGTGATGGTCGTCAGCGGAAGCCTCAGCGTTCGCGGCAGCGGGACGATCACCGGCGGCCATACCGCCGGGTGCGGCGGCGGCGTGTGGGTGACCTCCGGCGGCAGCCTCACCCTGGAGGGCGGCGCCGTCGGCGGGAACCGGGCGGAGATCGCGGGCGGCGGCGTGTACGTTTCCGGCGGCGGATCCTTTGTGATGACGGGCGGAAGCGTCAGCGGCAACACGGCGGAAAACGGCGGCGGCGTGGGCGTCGACAGCCTGGGATCCTTCGGCATGTCCGGCGGCGCCGTCAGCGGCAACACGGCGAACGGCAACGGCGGCGGCCTGTGGTTCGGCGACGGCACGGACCGGGTGACCGTATCGGGGGGCAGCGTCACCGGCAACAACGCCGGGGGGCAGGGCGGCGGCCTCTACATCAACGGCAGCGGCGCGCCGGCCCTGAAGGACGGCGTGATCACAGGCAATACTGCGGCGGACGGCGGCGACATCGCCTCCAGTGGCGGGCTGTACGCCCCGGTTTTCGGCGTATTCATCGGCGAAGGCATCACAGGCGGCACGGCCGCCGCGGACAGGTCCTCCGCGCAGGAGGGGGAGACCGTCGCGATCACGGTCATCCCCGGCGCGGACGACGGGGATCACCGGCTGAACAGCCTGGCCGTCACGGCCGGGGACGCCGTGATCCCGACCGTGCAGTCGGGGGAAAACGAATTCACCTTTGTGATGCCCGCGGCGGACGTGACGGTGACCGCCGCGTTCGACCGGCTGTATAACATTTCCGCTTACGCGTTGCTTTCTTTTTGTTTTCCGCGGACGCTTAAATGCGCCCTGCAATCGTACAAGCGTTTTCGCGCTCTCCCATGGCAGCGGCGCCGCGGTTTGTTTACGGTATGTTCATATAACACAGGGGGGTATCGACATCATGAAAAAAAGGATCGCGTTATTCTTGGCCGCGCTTTTGCTGGCAGCATCCTGCCGGGGCGTATGGGCGGAAAACACTTTGCTTGCGGATATCCTTTGCGGTATCGATTACGGGAATCAGGTGACCTACGTCATCGGGCACAAAAGCCCGGACGCGGACACCATCGGGTCCGCGATGGCCTATGCCTGGTTACTCAGGCAGCTGGGCATCAACGCGGAGGCTGCGGCCACCGCGAAAGCCAACCGGGAGACCCAATACGCCCTGGACATTTGCGGCCTGGAGCAGCCGGAGATACTTTCCGACGCCGCGGGAAAACAGTTTATCCTGGTGGACCACAGCGAATATTCCCAGGCCCTGGACGGAATGAAGGACGCCCGGGTGGTGGGCATCGTCGACCATCACGGCGTCGGGGACGTACGGAACACCCAGCGCATTGCGGTGATATCCCTTCCTGCCGGGGCGACGGCCTCCATCATATACAAAATGTACCTGGACTGCGGCGTGGATATTCCCGCGGATATGGCCCGCGCGCTGCTGATCGCCGTTCTTTCCGACACAAAGGGAATGACCAGCAACGTGACGCTGCTGGACCGGGAGGCCTGTGCATCCCTGCCGTACGCAGCAGGGATCGACGACGTCGACGCGCTGTACGAGGGAATGAGGAAAGCCAAGACCTCCTTCGACGGCATGACCGCGAAGGAGATCTTCCTGAGCGACTACAAGGAGTACCTGGCGGGGGAGACCGGATTCGGTATCGGCAGCGTGTTTACGGAAACGGAAGAAAGCCTTGCGGAGCTTACGGAGATGATAGAAAAGGAATTCCCGGCGATCTATGCCTCCTGCGGGCAGGATATGCTGTTCTGCCTGGTGTCCACCGATGGGACCACGTGGATGACCTGGTACGGGGAAGGCGCGGAGAAGGCCGTAAAGGACAGTTTTCCGCAATATGACGGCGGCGGACGGCTGGTGTTTGTGCACGGCTCACGCATGAATGCGTGAGCCCACAGGGGGGACTCAACGTCCCCCCTGTGAGACCCCCCGGCGGCTTTGCCTGTCGCCCCTACGGGGCTCCCGGGCGGCAAAGCCGTAAGGAAAAATTGCTCCGCAATTTAACC
>JAFXUZ010000097.1 GCA_017524725.1 Clostridia bacterium
CGGCTGTGGTCGTGGCCCCCCCCCCGCCGCACCCCCTTCACCTGCAGTGGATACCCCGTCATCGCTACTATCCTGCAGCTGCGTACCGAGGGAACGACCTCATCCGTCTCCTCGCTGACGCTCAGATCCACCTTCCCCAACCCGGGGAAGGCTTACGAGGTCTTCCATGCCGGTTGAACAGGCTTGGAGCGTATCATCTCAAGAATCGTGACCAGCACTTACACTGTGCAAGGCGGGCGGCAGCCCGTGTTGCCTTCCCCTCAGGGGAAGGTGGCGGCGGAGCCGCCGGATGAGGTTCTCTCCCGCCGGTGCACCGCCTTTACCTGCAGAGAATACCCTCTCGTCGCTACTATGCTGCAGCTGCGTACCGGACGGACGACCTCATCCGTCTCCTCGCTGACGCTCAGATCCACCTTCTCTGCGGAGGTCATAAGGTCACGGGACACCCCGCCCACCTATGGTGGGCACCCCATGACAATGGACACCCCGTCGGCTACCGCCGACACCCCATGACAAGCCCCATCCCGGGGAAGGCTTACGAGGTCTTCCTTGTCGGTTGAACAGATTTGGAGCGTATCGGCTCAGGAATCGTGACCAGTCCCTGCACAGCACAAAGCGGGCGGCAGCCCGTGTTGCCTTCCCCCGGTTGGAGGCTCGGAGTGCCAGGAAAACAATTCGGTGGACTGTTTCAGCGAAGGGCGGGCGGCGGCCCCGATAAATCCGGCAGCGAATAATTACCGTATTTACTGTAAAAGGTCCCTGTGATAGAATTCTGATATCCGGCTGCACAAATAGACCTGGCCGGGCTGGCATTTTTAATAAGGGAGGGAGCATTTATGGAAAAACTCAGGATATACGCCTTTGCCGACGAGGCGTCCGGGCAGGTGAAAGGCCAGATCGACGCCATGGTCAGGAACGGACTTGACGGGCTGGAGATCCGCGGTGTCGACGGGCAGAATGTCGCCGATATTTCCCCGGAAAAGGCCCGGGAGGTACGCCGCATGCTGGACGACGCCGGATTGAAAGTGTGGTCCGTCGGCTCGCCCATCGGCAAGATCTCCATTGAGACCGATTCTTTCCCCTCCCATCTGGACAAGCTTCGCCATGTGCTGGACCTGGCAAGGGAACTTGGGACCGAAAATGTGCGCATGTTCTCTTTTTATATTCCCGACGGCCGGCACCCGGAATTCCGCGGCAGGGTCATGGACCGGATGGGACAGATGCTCAAGGCCGCGGAAGGCAGCGGGATCGCCCTCTGCCATGAAAACGAAAAAGGCATTTACGGCGATACGGCAGACCGGTGCGCCGAACTGCTGAACGTGTTCCCGTCCCTGAAGGGCGTTTTTGACCCCGCCAATTTTGTCCAGTGCGGCCAGGATACCCTGGATGCCTGGAAGCTCCTCAGGGACCGTACCCATTACCTGCACATCAAGGACGCTTTGGCCGACGGCCGTGTCGTCCCCGCCGGCCGCGGCATCGGGCACGTGAAGGATATCCTTGATGATTTCCGTGCCCTGGGCGGGAGCGCCGTCACGGTGGAACCGCATTTGAGCGTGTTCGACGGGCTGAAGGACCTGGAACAGGCCGGCAGCAGGACCCGGGTGGACGAATATTCCTATCCTTCGGCCGACGCGGCCTTTGACGCGGCCTGTGCGGCGCTGAATGATATTTCGGGCCCGGCCGGAGCATGACGGTGCCGTTCCCGCCGTACGCGGTGCCGCGCACGGGAGCATGGAAAAGAGAAACAGCGGAGGAGCATTATGGAAGAACTGGACCGGGTGATCCTTCAGAACCGTTTCCTGAAGATCTTTGACGAAAAGATCAGCGATGAAAGGGATGGGAAGGAAGCCCTTCGGGACTGGCTGACCGGGGACGAATGCGATTTTTTCACCGCCCCCGCAAGCACCAGGTATCACGGGAATTATCCCGGCGGCCTTTGCGAACATTCGCTTGACGTTTACGACATGGCTGTCCGCCTGACGGAAACCTTTTCCGAAGAGATCCGCAGGCGGTACCTGGTGCTGAACAGGCCTTACAACAGGCAGGATTTCATGGAATCCCTGGCCGTCGCCTGCCTGTTCCACGATCTGTGCAAAGTGAATTTCTATACGATGCGGACCAGGAACAGGAACGCCGCCTATGTGGTGGACGAACAGCTGCCCTTCGGCGGGCACGGTTCCAAATCCGTATACATCCTGTCCAAATACCTGAAGGACCTGAAGGACGAGGAAGCGATCGCCATCAACTGCCACATGGGCTTTTCCAGGTCGGAGGACAACTCTCTCAGTATCGGTGATTCGTTCTATTATTCACCGCTGGCCTGGATCGTGCATACGGCTGACAGCGCGGCCACCTTCCTACTGGACCGATCAGCGGAAGAAGAGTGACCCGCGCGATAGCAGCCGTCCCTTTCCATAAAAAATACGGCAGCCGAAAACGGCCGCCGCTTTTTTATACCTGTCTCCATAACAGCGTGTTGTCATCGATCAGCGCGCCGATTCGACCCTCCCTTTTCAGCCACGCAAGGTAAGACCTTACGGTGCTCCCGATCAGCGCGTGCTGCTCGAAGGTCATCCGCAGGCCGTAACGCTCAAACAGGGATCTCAGGAGGTTTTCAAACGTCATCGGTTCCTTCAGGAAGCCGACGATCGTATCCGCGATCTGCAGGACGCATCGGATATTACTCTCCGCAAGGGAGGCGACGTCATCCGTCGGAGCGGCATGGGACGGGATAAACAGGCGGGCCTTCATTTCCTTTACGGTTTTGAGGGTCTTAAGGTACGCGCCCGGGTCCGTAAGGAAGACGATCCCGTATTTTTCCAGGGTCTCCGTTCCCGACAGGCAGTCCGCAAGAAAAACGATATCCTCGTCCGTCCTGAAGCCCACCATGTCAAAGGAATGCCCCGGAAGGGGGATCATTTCCAGACCCTCCGGCAGGCACGCCCCGGTCAGGGGCAGGGCTTCGCAGCCCTGGGCCAAAAGAAACTTGTGCCGCAGTTCGTCCGGGGGATTCCCGCCGTACAGGAAAGACGGCTCCAGGATGGGATGTTCCGTGAAATCGCGTTCGATCCCGGGGGCATAGATCCTGCAGCCGGTCTGGTTCTGCAGGTACTGGTTTCCCCCGATGTGATCCGCGTGGGAATGGGTATTCAGGATCGCCCGAAGGGTCCATCCGTTTTGATCCAGATGCTTTTTGATCTTTTTGCCGGCGTCCCTGTCGTTGCCGCTGTCGATCAAAAAAGCGTCCTTATCACCCATTACGACCAGCCCGATCTTTGCCGGGCTCTCAATATAAAAACACCTGTCCGATACCCTGACCAGTTCGTACATCTGTTTCCGCCTTCCTTAAAAAGCGGCGCAGCGCAACCCCAAAGGAAAGCGCAGCGCCGCCGTTGTGCCGTATAATAGCCTTATTTGGACGCTTTGAGCAGGTGAGCGCATTCCTTTTCGAAGGAGATAAAGGCGTTCTCGCCCACCTCAAAGATCCTTTTGTTCACCGGGCAGTTGTCCGCGATCTTCACCAGCGTATCCCCCACCATGACATGGTAGTTCTGGTAGCTGCCCATAAAGCAGGACAGGATCACTTTGCAGGGGATCTGCCCCTTTTCCGCGATCCGGATGGCTTCGGGACGCAGGACGATCTTGCACATATCCCCTGCCTTGACGGGATAGTCGCTTTCCACCTGAACGTCGGATCCGATCACCGAGGCCGTTACCACACCGTTTTCCGATCCTTTCACCATGCAGGGCAGGAAATTGCACTCGCCGATGAAATCCGCCACAAATTCGTTCACCGGATGATAGTAGATCTCATGCGGCGAACCCATCTGCTCGATGATGCCCTTGCGCATCAGGATGATCTTGTCGGAAATGGACATGGCCTCGCTCTGGTCATGGGTAACATAAATGGCCGTGATGCCCAGCTTCTGCTGGATGCGGCGGATCTCGGTGCGCATCTGGACGCGGAGCTTGGCGTCCAGGTTGCTAAGCGGTTCGTCAAACAGCAGCACACCCGGCTCCACCACCAGCGCCCTGGCCAGCGCCACGCGCTGCTGCTGTCCGCCGGAAAGCTGGTTGGTCATGCGCTGCTCCATCCCGGTCAGTTCCACCAGCTCAAGGATGTCCTTTACCCGCCGGGCGATCTCCGGCTTGGGCACTTTCCTGAGCTTCAGGCCGTAAGCCACGTTGTCGAATACATTGTAATGCGGGAACAGGGCATAGCTCTGGAACACCATGGCGGTATCCCGCTTGTTGGGGGTCAGGGCGTTGATCGGCTCGTCCCCCAGGTAGATCTCGCCTTCGTCCGGGCTTTCAAACCCGGCGACCATGCGCAGCGTGGTGGTCTTGCCGCAGCCGGAAGGGCCCAGCAGCGTGATGAAGGAACCCGGCCGGATATCCAGGCAGCAGTCGCTGACGGCGTAGAAATTCTTCTTTGTTTTGGGGTCCTGGTATATTTTTGATACATGCTCCAGGCGTACGCCTTTGGGTGCCTTGGCGCTCATGATAAGGCCTCCTTTTCTTGTCCCTGAGCCCTGCGGGCTTCACGGATCATCTTTTTCTCTTCCTTGTCCGCGTGGCGCTGGGACCTGCTGGTCCCGAAGAACTTGATGAACAGGTTCATCAGCAGCACGGCGCCGTAGGTGATCACGATCAGGATCGTGGCAAAGGCGCAGGCCAGGCCATAGGATCCTTTTTCCGCAAACTCGTTGATCTGCACCGTGATCAGCAGATAGCTGGGCGTGACCAAAAGGATGATGGCCGAAATGGCGGTAATGGAACGGACAAAGGCCGTGACCAGGCCGGAGAGGAAGGAATCCTTGATCAGCGGGAGCGTGACCGAGGTGAACACTTTCAGGCTGCCGGCGCCCATGTCGTAGGCAGATTCCTCGATGGATTTGTCGATCTGCCTCAGGGCCGAAATGCCGCTCCTGGTGCCGGTGGGAAGCGAACGAACGATGAAGACGATCACCAGGATGATGCCGGTGCCGTAGATGCTCTGCAGGAAACCCGTGCGGAACATGCCTCCCGCGAAGCCGCGGATATATCCGATGCCCAGCACCGTGCCGGGGACCGCCATGGCCAGCATGGAGACCAGTTCGATATACCCCTTGGCCTTGAACTTCCTTTTGACCACCAGGTAGGATATGATCATGCTGAGAAGGGCTGTGATCGGGGACGCGATGAGGGACAGCCGGAAGGAATCCCAGAACGCTTTAAAGCCCTTGTAACGGTTGAACACCTGTTCGAACCATTTGGTGGTCAGGGTGAAATCCCTGCCCCATGTCTTGAACAGGGCGCCGAAGGGGACGCATGCGTACATGATGATGACGAACAGGGCGATCATTGAGCACAGGATCGTCAGCGGGACCGCCACGCTCCTGTCCTCGATCAGCATCCTCACCCGGGAGGCTTTGCCTGTCAGCGTCGCGGCGGTCTTGCTTTCCAGGTAGTATTTCTGCACCACGAACATGGCCATCGTGATCATAAGCAGCACCACGGCCATGGCGCAGGCGCCGTTTTTGTCATACGCGCCGGTGATCTGCAGGTAAATGGTGGTGGCGAGGGTGTCATAGGAACCGCCGATGATCATGGGGTTTGCAAAGTCGGCGATGGATTCGATGAACGTGACCAGGAAGGCGTTGCCGATGCCGGGAAGCAGCAGGGGGAAGGTGACCGATGTGAACACCTTCATCCGGCTGGCGCCCATGTCCCTGCTGGCCTCCTCCATGGAGGGATCGATGTTTTTGAGCAATCCGCGGAACATCATATAACATACCGGGAAAAAGGTCATGGTCTGCACGATGACGATGCCCCAGTAGCCGTAGACACTGTTGTCATAGATCCCCAGAAGATGCCTGGTGACGATACCCGCCTTGCCGAAAAGCATGATCATGGACAGGGAAAGCACAAACGGCGGCGAAACCACGGGAAGCATGGAGACCACCTTGAACAGCCCGGCCATAAAGCGGGTACGGACCTTGACGTATACCTCCACATAGGCGAACAGCAGGCCGATGAACGTGGACAGAAGGCCTACGACGGCCCCGATCTTCAGCGTGTTGCCGATGGCCCTCCTGAAAGCAAACGATGCAAAGGAATTGCGGAAGAAATCAAGGGTAACGCCGGTATCCGAGGAATAGAACGCGTCCACCAGAAGGATCGCCAGAGGATAGACAATGAAAACCGTCAGAAAAGCGATCAGGACCACGATGGTGGTCACAAGTACCGGATCGCCCATCAGTTTCTTCCGGTCCAGGGATTTACCCTGATGCACAGACATAGCGGTCTCTCCTTTCTGAATGATCAGGGCGGGAAGCCTGAAAATGCTTTTAAAACGGGGGAAGGCGGCTGCAGCCTCCTTCCCCCGTCTTTCTCACGGTCCTGAAGGGACTCTGTTCCTTGCGCCGGAACGGAGCGACCTGTTCCGGGACGTCAAAAACACATCCTGCCGGGACCGAACGCTAAGACCGGATCACTTGGTCTGGAAACGGTCGTCTCCGCCGCCGAGGGCTTCCATAACTTCAGCGATGTAGGTGGTGATGTTCAGCTTGGCGTCTTCGAAGTCATAGTCCATGACGTTCTCGGGATCCAGGCCGAATTCCGCCGCCTGGGCGGGCTGCTCCGCGTTGTCGATGACCAGGAACTGGTAGGAACCGAATTCATCGGCCTGCTCGACACAGTCGGGGCTGAGGGCATATTCGATCCACAGCTTCGCGGCGTTCATATGGGCAGCGCCCTTGAAGATGGCGGTAGCGCCGATCTCAAAGGAGGTGCCGCTGGAGGGGACCACCAGGCCGATGTTGTCATAACCGTTGTCGACGATCTGGGTGATGCCGTCATGCAGGAAGCCGATGCCGATCACGCACTCGCCGGTGCCCACATTCTTGGAGGGGCCGGAGCCGGACTTGGTGTAAACTTCGATGTTCTGGTCCAGGTCCTTCAGGAATTTGATGCCTTCGTCATGGCCGTATTTCTGGATCATGGTATTGATGACCAGCTTGGCCGTGCCGGCGGTGTTGTAGTTGGACAGCCAGATAAGGCCCTTGTATTCTTCCTTGAGCAGGTCCGGCCAGTCCTGGGGAATGGGCAGGCCCATGCGCTCGAGCTCTTCGGTGTTCACCATGAAGCCGAGGATGCCCTTGTAGATGCCGTACCAGCAGCCGTTCGCGTCCCTGTAGGCCGCGGAGAGGAGGTGAGCCGCGTTCTTGGCTTCATAGGCCTCCAGAAGGCCTTCGGCCGCGCAGACGTTGTAGGGATCGGTCGTTCCGCCGAACCAGACGTCCGCGGAAGGATTGCCGGCTTCTTCTTCGATCTTGGCCTGGACCTCACCGGTGGACAGGCGCTGATACTGCACTTTGATGCCGAACATGGACTGGAACTTTTCGCAGGCAGCGGAAAGATATTCTTCTTCGCAGGAGCCGTACACGATCAGGGCGCCTTCCGCCTTGGCGGCGGCGACCAGATCGGCGTCAAAGTCAGCCGCGTCCGCCGAGGCAAACGAGGCGCAGCAGATCAGCATCATCGCTGACAGCAGGATGGAAATCAGTTTTTTCATGGTAAAAAGACACATCCTTTCCGTTATTTGGTTTAGGGACCGGGCACCCCGGCCCTTGCTGACTGTATTATACCCTTATCTTTCAAAAGTGTCAATGGAAATGATTATTCGCCTTCCTTCGGTGAAAAGTTCCCGAATTTTACCTGGATCGTCCTTTTTCGGTTGCATCTGCAACGTATTTTAGCAGGCGACTGTGCTATACTTCCCCAGGTCACCCATTGACCGAGAAAGAAGGATTAACGATGAAAAAGATCATTTCCTGCATCCTGGCCCTCGTCCTGACACTGACTGTTTTTTCCGCCGCGCTTTCCGAAGGAAAAACATCGATCCGCCTGGGCGGACTGAAAGGGCCCACCTCCATCGGCATGGTCAAGCTGCTGGATGACAGCGAAAAAGGCCTGACCGCGAACGAATACCAGTTCACCATGGCCGGCTCCGCGGACCAGCTGACCGCCCCGCTGCTCAAGGGCGAACTGGATATCCTGGCCGTTCCCGCCAACCTGGGTTCTATTCTGTACAACAGGTCTAACGGCGCTGTGAAGATGATCGCCGTCAATACCCTCGGCGTCATTTACCTGGTGGAAAAGGGCGGCGAAACCGTCACCGACTGGGAGAGCCTACGCGGAAAGACCGTTTTCTCCACCGGCAAGGGATCCACCCCGGAATACGCGTTCAGCTACCTGCTTTCGGCCCACGGGCTGTCCATCGACACTGACGTGACCATGGAATGGAAGAGCGAGCCCACGGAGATCGTGGCGGAGATGTCCACGATGGACAGCGCCGTCGCCCTGCTGCCCCAGCCCTTCGTTACCGTCGCCCAAAGCCAGCTTGCGGACCTGCGCGTCGCCCTGGACCTGACGGCCTCCTGGGACGAACTGGACAACGGCAGCCGGATGATCACCGCAGGCCTGATCGTTCGCACGGATTTTGCCCTTCAGCATCCCGAAGCCCTTGCCGCCTTCCTTAACGAATACGCCGCCTCCACCCGGTTCGTGAACGAAAACACGGACGACGCCTCTTTGCTTGTGGAAAAGTACGGCATCGTGAAGGCCGCCGTCGCGCGCACCGCCATCCCCTACTGCAACATCGTGTGCATTACCGGCGCAGAGATGAAGGACGCCGTCTCCGGTTACTTCACGGTCCTTTTCGACCAGAATCCCGCGTCTTTGGGCGGCAGCATCCCCGGGGACGAATTCTATTGGATGAATGAATAAAAAAACGCTTTCAAGGATCCTTGCCGTACTTCTGGTACTGGCGATATGGCAGGCGGCGGCTATGGCCGTGGGGATCGAGATCCTGCTCGTATCCCCCTGGACGGTGGCCGTCCGCCTTTTCCATCTTATTTTCGAACGGGACTTCTGGCCGACGGTGTTCTTCAGCATTCTAAGGATATCCGCGGGCTTTTTCCTGGGACTCCTCCTCGGAACGCTCCTGGCCGTCTTATCCGGCAGGTCCTCCCTGATGGAAACGCTGCTTTGGCCTTATGTGACGGGCATCAAGTCCGTCCCGGTCGCCTCCTTCATCATCATCAGCCTGATCTGGCTGAAAAACAGCCAGCTGGCAGTCTTTATCTCCTTCCTGATGGTGTTCCCCGTCATCTATTCCAACGTGCTCCAGGGGATCAAAAGCACCGATCCCGCCCTCCTGGAGATGGCATCCCTTTACCGCGTTCCCTGGAAACGGAAGCTTTTCTATATCTACATTCCCGCCATCCGTCCCTACCTGCTGTCGGCCTCATCCGTATCCCTGGGGATGAGCTGGAAGGCCGGCATCGCAGCGGAGGTCATCGGAGTCGTCCGCGGCTCCATCGGTGAAAAGCTGTACGACGCCAAGATCTATTTTCTCACCTCGGACCTGTTCGCCTGGACCGTGATGATCGTGCTTATCAGCGTGGTATTCGAAAAGACGATCCTCTTCCTGCTCAGGCGGATCTTTAAAAGGATGGAAAACCGATGAAGGACCTGATCCTCGAACATGTCGCCAAACGCTTCGGCGACAAGACCGTGCTGCGGGATGTAAACCTGGTTTTTCCTCCTGACAGCGTCAATTGCGTTATGGGCCCTTCCGGCTGCGGCAAGACCACCCTGATGCGCATCATCGCGGGCCTTGCGGAGCCCGACAGCGGCACCGTCACGGGACGGCCCGAAAAGATATCCTTCGTTTTCCAGGAGGACCGTCTTTGCGAGGATTTTTCCGCCGCGGCCAATATCCGCCTTGTCACAGGCAGAAGCGTTACGGACGGGGAGATCGAAAAATGCCTTGTATCCCTTGGGCTTGATGGCAGCGCCCATCGCCCCGTCAGGGAATTGAGCGGGGGCATGAAAAGACGCGTCGCCATCGCCAGGGCCCTGTGCTTCCGGCCGGATCTTCTGATCCTGGACGAAGCTTTCAAGGGCCTTGACGAAGAACGAAAACAACTGACCATGGAAAGGATCCTTGCCGAAAAGAAGGGCAGGATCATCATCTGCGTCACCCACGACCCCGCCGAGGCGGAATATATGGGTGGTAAGCTTATCCTGCTGGATAAACCCGAACAGCGGGAGCTTGGCGGATCCGCCGAAAGGATCATAACATGAAGATCGAAAACAGGGCGCAGGTCCTTGAAATCCTGCAAATGCCCATGGAAACCTTCCTTCGGGACGTTGTGCCCGAAGCGCGGAAGGCGTTCACAGACCAGCTTGACGGAAAGCTCCGGGTCACGTCGATGATGGGCTTTTCAAACATATGCAAAAACCGCTGCCTTTACTGCGGCATGAGGGCCGGCAGCACGGGCCCGGAACGTTACCGAATCCCGCCTGAGGACGTGATCGCCGCCGGGAACACGGCCGCCGATGCGGGATTCGGACGCATTTTCCTGATCTCCGGCGAAGACCCCGGCTATGGTTTCAATCAGCTCCTGAGGATCACCTCGGCCCTGAAAGCACGCGGGATGTTCATCAGCCTCGCCTGCGGCGAGTGGGATGCCGCACAGTATCGTGAACTTTGCGCTGCCGGCGCTGACGAATATGTGATCAAGTTTGAAATGTCCCATCCTGACAGCTTTGACCGCCTGAATCCATCCACGGATTTTGACCGCCGGATGCGTTCCATACGCGCGGTACAGGACAGCGGCATGCTTCTCGCGTCCGGGAACATCGTCGACTGGCCGGGCCAGACGACGGACGAACTGGCGGACGACATCATGCTGATGAAGTCCCTCGGCATCAGCTGGGCCCCCGTCATCCCCTATCTGCCTGCCCGTGGCACGCCCCTGGCTGAAGAAGGCGGACCGGGCAGCCGTCTTTTGATGCTCAGGGAGATCGCCATCCTCCGTCTGATGATCCCCGGTGTGCACATCACCGCCCAGCAGCCCGGGGAGGACCTGAGCAAAGGCCTTTCCGATCCGGAGGGCAACGCCGCCGCGGTGAACGCGGGCGCCGACGTGCTGTTCTGGGATCTTTTGTCCGATCCGCAGGCCCGCAGCTTCCGGGTGATCGACGTCAGGAATCTCACAGACCGCGGCCATATCTCCCGCGTCGCCGAAATGACCGGCCGGGCGATCGACACAGGAGAATATTTCCATGAACATGAATGACACCCCCCGCTCCGAAAGGCTGCACGTCGGCCTGTTCGGCAGGCGGAACACCGGCAAATCCAGCCTGATCAACGCCATCACAGGCCAGGAAACCGCGCTGGTTTCGGATATTCCCGGCACCACCACAGACCCCGTGTACAAAGCCATGGAGCTCCACGGCTTCGGTCCGGTCGTGTTTATCGATACGCCCGGCCTGGACGACGAGGGAAAGCTCGGCGGCATGCGGGTCTCCCGCGCCATGGAAGCCCTTAATAAAACGGACGTGGCGCTTTATGTTTTTGACGGCGCGCCTGAAAGCGAGGCGGACCGTATCGCGGAATTGAAAAAAAGGCAGATCCCCGTGATCGCGCTCGTCGGCAAATGCGACATCCTGAAAGATCCGGACACGATCGCCACAGATATCGGCCGCCTTTACGGCCTTAAGGCCATCCAGGTGAGCGCGGTATCCGGCATGGGGATCAAAGAATTGAGAAATGCCGTCGTCAGCTCCGCCCCCGAGCGTTTTTGGGAGCTTTCCATCACCGGAGACCTGGCAAAGACAGGAGATACCGTCCTGCTTGTCATGCCCCAGGACAGGGAAGCGCCGAAAGGACGCCTCATCCTCCCCCAGGTACAGACCATACGGGAGCTTTTGGACAAAAACTGCTTCGTCACCGCCTGTACGCCGGACGGATTGGAAGCCGCCCTTTCCTCCCTCACGTTCCCGCCGCGCCTGATCATCACCGATTCGCAGGCATTCAAAACGGTGTGTGAAAAAAAGCCGCCCGAAAGCCTGCTGACTTCGTTTTCCATCCTTTTTGCGGCGTATAAAGGCGATATCCACGCCTTTATACGGGGTGCGGAGGCGCTGGAGCGCCTGAAAGGTTCATCCCGCGTCCTGATCGCGGAGGCCTGCGCCCACGCCCCGGCGGAGGAGGATATAGGCCGCGTCCGGATACCCACCCTGTTAAGAAAGAAGGCAGGCGAAGGCCTGCGGGTGGATTTTGTGCGCGGCAGGGATTTCCCGGAGGACCTGACAGGATATGACCTGGTCATCCACTGCGGAGCCTGCATGTTCAACCGCCGCCAGATGATGGGGAGGATCGCAGAGGCCGAGCGCCAGGGGGTGCCCATCTGCAATTACGGCATCGCCCTTGCCTGCCTGAACGGTATCCTCGGCCGAGTCTCTCTCCCCGGCGGAGGAGAACGCGCCGGGACGTATGCACCCTGACGTCATTCGCATAATATAAAGGACCGCCGCGTTATTGATCTGCGCGGCGGTCACGGTTTTTAACCGGGATCACTTTTTATCCCTGAACGGTCACGTCCCCGGAAACGGTCTTCACCCTGACCTTCATAGGTGCGTCGTCCCTGAGGGAAACGTTGTAATAATTCACGTCCCCCGACCGGGAGCCGGCTTCGGCCCGGATGCCGCTGCCTGCATTGGGGATCTCCAGTTCGATATCGCCGCTGACGGAATCCAGCCGGATCTCCCCGGAGCTAACCTTTACGGCCAGGGTAATATCACCGCTGACACTGCTGCCGTTCACCGAAGGAGAAACGGTTTCGGCGTCAATATCGCCGCTGACAGTCTTCAATGACAGCTCCGTGCTGCTCCCGGCAAAGTCGATATCGCCGCTGGTGCTCGACAGCGCCGCCGCCGAAAAGCATCCGCGCACGTCGATCCCGCCGCTGATGCTCCTTGCCTTCATTTCCGGGGCGTCCTCGGCCGCTCCTGCGCCTTCCCCGAAGCATTTTTCGTCCGAAAAAGCCTTTTTATCCGGAACGCTGACGTTCAGTTCGCCGCTGGTGGTCTGCAGGTCGATGTGATCCGCGGATACCTCAAACGTGATATCACCGCTGATGGTCTGGACCTGGGCCCTGCGCAGCTGATCCGCCGGCAGCATTATCTTCACACGGCATTCCTCTCCGTCCGGGATCGCCCGGATCGCCGAGCCGATCAGCCTCGCGATCATGCCGAGGATCCCGGTGTCCTTTGATTCTTCCTGCTGGGCCTGGTCGCCCCTGAGATGCTGCGTAATGACCAGCGTGTCGCCTTCCAACTGAGCGTCAAGATATGTTGCCGTGCCCTGAACGAGTTCCAGGGTCTGCCTTCCTTCTGTCGCCAGGATCTCCACATCGGCGCTGCGCACGTTGATCCTGAGGGCGCGAAGGATATCCCAATCGATACAGACCTCGCCTTCTTTTTTTTCAGCGTTTATGTTTTCCTTGCTGAAATCCTCATCGGTATACTGCCCCTTCCTGGGGTAATCCTTCAGCACCTCGTCCATACCCTTCAGGCTTTCGGCCACGGCGCCGAGCGCTTCCTCATCGCTGTAGCCGGAGGCGATCATGTTGTCATAGCGCTCCTGGCAGTTGTTCATGATCTCGTCCCTGATGGACAGAACTTCTTCGCTTTCCTCGATATCACGGAACAGAAAATCCACGACCCGCGTCACATTCCCGTTCATACACACTCCTCCTTCAGCAAAAGGTCGATCAGCGCCCGGGTGTTTTCCCAGGTCTCGATGTCGGCCCTAAGTTTTTCCTTTCCTTCTTCGGTCAGGGAATAATACCGGCGCCGGGCGCCGCTCTGTTCGTCCCCCCAGCGGGAGCGGATCAGGTCAGCCGCCTCAAGCCGCCGGAAAGCGGTGTAAAGTGTGGCTTCCTTTAATTCGAAGGTGCCGCCGCTGAGCTTCGATACCTCCTGATTGATGCGGTAGCCGTAGCTTTCTCCGTTTTTAAGCCTCCGGAGAATGATGCTGTCGGTATAGCCGCGAAGCAGATCGGATGACAGGTCCATTTACTTCACCTCCGGAGTCATCATAACACTATATACTTCATCTGTCAATGTATCTTATTAAAAAAATCTCCTTTTTTCTATTCAAGGGGCCAATATAACAGGCGGCAAAGCGCTATCACCGTCAACCGGTCTTTGACACCGGCGCAGACTGTTCTTCACCCCATTGGAGGTAATAAAAAAACAGGGGAGTCTGTCGGCTTTGTCAGACACCCCTGCCGGTTCATTTATGGATCACGCCAAACAGCACGCGCTTTTACCACATGCTGGTCGGCACTTCCAGACAGGTGCGGAATTACGTATCGAAGTCATTGAGCACTTCCGTGACGGTAAACCTATCAGGTCGCATATGCGAATCCCTTGTGATTTTGCGTCATAGAATCCGGCATTCGGTGACATATCATGATTGACAGGAACCGTTCCGCTTCATATAATGGTCATGTTATTTTTGACCGCCTTTCTGGAAAACAGAAGGAGCGTCATCATTGAAATATATCTATTACAAAGAACAGCGGAAAAAGATGAAAATCATATTGCAATCAAGAGGGAAAATAACCCTTCTTTTTTCAGGACGCAGAAACAAACCCTTGACAAAGGGATCGTTCATGACGACAGGCGCATATTGTCGGTTTTTCTTCGTGTGATATTCTAAGCATCCGGGATATCAAACGTTATGTGGGCCAAACAGCCATTGCGTATGATGAAGGGACCATTGAGTTGAATGATCATTAACACAGGCCAGCGCACGGATATCCCGGCGTTTTATTCCGAATGGTTTTTCAACCGTCTTAAAGCGGGCTATGTTATGGTGCGGAATCCTTACGATCCCACTTCCGTCACCCGTTACCGCCTGTCCCCGGACGTGGTGGACGTGATCGGCTTCTGCACCAAGGATCCCTCCCCGATGCTTGAAGGCATGGATCTGCTGAAACCGTACGGCCAGTTCTGGTATGTGACCATCACGCCCTACGGCAGGGAGATCGAACCCGGGGTCCCGAATAAAATTCAGGTCCTGGACAGTTTCAGGCGCCTGTCCCTCACCGTCGGCGCCGACAGCATCGGCTGGCGTTACGATCCCATATTTATCAGCGACGCCTATCCGGTTGAAAGGCATGTCAGGGCCTTTGAATATATGGCGAAGGCCCTGTCAGGCTATACCCATACCGCCGTGATCAGTTTTATCGACCTGTATGAAAAGACCAGGCGCAATTTTCCGGAAGCAAGGGAAGTTTCCGCGGAAGACCGCCTTGCCCTTGGCAAAGCTTTCATCGATATCGGCAGGCGCTACGGCATCACCATCCGCCCCTGCGCCGAAGGAGAGGAACTTGCCGGATTCGGCGCCGACTGCAGCGGCTGCATGACCGTATCCATGTATGAGCAGGCCATTCACTGCCGCCTGAAGGCACCCAAAAAGGCGTATGCCCGAAAACAATGCGCCTGCTTCCTTGGCGGGGATATCGGGGCCTATAACACCTGCGGCCACCTGTGCCGTTATTGCTACGCAAATTATGATGCGGAAACCGTCAGGAGGAACATGCGTCTGCACGATCCTTCCTCTCCGCTTTTGATCGGCCGTCTTCTTCCGGGCGACCTGGTGCGCGACGCGAAGCAGGAAAGCTGGAAGGACGGCCAGGTAACATTGCTGTAACGTTCATTCCTGCCGCCCGTGTCCCCACATCCTTACCGCAATACCGCAGCCCGTGAACAGAGGGAGGCCGTGTCACGATTTTTGTATCATGCAGGATTAATGCCCGGTCGTATCGAAAAATATAAAATAAGGAGGAAGCAAAGAATATGGATACCAAAGTATTGATCGAACTGATCGGTTACCTGGGCTCCGCTTTGGTGGTCGTTTCCATGCTGATGGCGTCCGTGGTGAAGCTGAGGGTGGTGAACACCGTCGGCAGCGCCATCTTCATGGGTTACGCCCTGGTGATCGGCTCCTATCCTACGGCGGTGATGAACTTTTTCCTGATCGCCATCAATGTATACCATCTGGTTCGCCTGTTCCGGAACCACAAGGAATACGACCTAGTCGCCGCGTCCCCTGACGACGGATTCGTCGGTTACTTCCTTGAAAAACACCGGACGGACATCGCCGCCCATTTCCCGAGATTCACGGAAAAGGCTGCGCAGGCGGACTGCGTCCTGATGGTGTGCTGCGGGGGCGACCCTGCAGGGATCTTCCTGGCGAAAAACGCCGGCAAGGGGGATCTCACAGTCCTGCTCGACTACACTGTCCCCGCCTACCGGGACACCTCCGCCGGGCGCTTCCTGTATGCCCAATTGAAGGAAAAAGGATACCGGAAACTGATCGCCCGGGGCGATGTGGATAAACACAGGGACTACCTGACACATGTGGGCTTCCGGCAGGAAGGGGACGTGTTTATACTGGAACTGGGATCGAGATAAGCCCGGCCGGCTCCCGTATCCGACATCCCGGGTATTCCACGCGAAACAGGGAATGCCCGGGCCTTTTCATTCTATGTTTTCTTTCCTTCACCGGCGATCGGACATGACGAGAGTACGCCTGTTTTCAAAGACGGCTTCTCTGTATTGCCTCTGCGGATAATGTGCCGGCTCAGTGTCGGATGTGGCCGCCCCGGCTTTCCGTCCGCTGGCCACAGCCTGTCAGAACACAAGAATCCCATTGCCCCGCACATCAAACCGTGGTAAAATACATTCAGGCAACCGACCGCCGTCATCCGGCGGATAACAGCATAACGTGAAGCATATACGAACAGGGGGAAAAACGGTGGACGGGCATAATTCTGAGGCAGACCTCAAATACCTGCGTCTCCTGGGGGAACAGTATCCCACCGTCGAAGCGCTGTGCGCGGAGATCACCCGCATCAGCGCCAAACTGAGCCTGCCCAAGGGCACAGAGCATTTCATGAGTGATATCCACGGCGAATACGAGGCCTTCTGCCACATCATGAACAACTGCTCCGGCGTGGTCCGTGAAAAGGTAAACCTGTGGCTTGGAGACCTGTCCGTCCGGGAAGCGGACGAACTGTGTACGCTGATCTATTATCCCGCCGCCATCCTCAAGCAGCACCATCACAAGGGGGAGATCCCCCCGGAATGGTACAAACGCCAGACGGAACACCTGATCCGCCTGTGCAGGCTGCTGTCGTCCAAGTATTCCCGGGAAAAGGTCCGGCGCTTCATGCCGGATGGCCTGGCATTTCTGCTGGATGAACTGATGCACTACCAGAACGACGAAACCAATGAGGAAAGCGAGCAGGAGGGCAACCGCCGCCGATACCACGACGCCATCATCGATGCCCTGATATCCACCCGCTCGATCGACAGCCTGATCGAGGCCCTGACCGTGATGATCAAGCGCCTGTCCGTGGACCGGCTGCACGTGGTAGGCGATATATTTGACCGCGGTCCACGGGCCGACAGCATCATGGATATCCTGATGGACCATCATTCCGTGGACATCGAATGGGGCAACCATGACATCCTGTGGATGGGCGCGGCATCGGGGAGCGAATGCTGCATCGCCGGTGTTTTGCGCAATTCCATTTCCTACGGCAACATGGAGATCCTTGAGCGCGGATACGGCATCCCCCTCCGGGAACTGACCCTTTATGCCGAAAAGCAGTATCCCGATCTGAAGCCGGACCAGGCCATGGTGCAGGCGGTCAACGTAATGATGTTCAAGCTGGAAGGACAGCTGATCTTAAGGAACCCGGAATTTGACATGGAGGACCGCCTGCTGCTGGATAAGATCGGCAGGGATCGGCAGACGGTTGAGATCGACGGAAAGACCTGGCCCATGAAGCCTGTTCCCCTGCCTACAGTCGACCCCTCCGATCCCTATGCCCTGACGGACGAGGAAGCACAGGTCATGGCGGGGCTGAAGCGCGCCTTCACCCACAGCCTGAGGCTGCACGAACACATCGCATTCCTTTACCGGCGGGGATGGATGTACCGTGCATTCAACGGGAACCTGCTCTTTCACGGGTGCGTGCCGCTGAACGAAGACGGGTCGTTCCTTAAAAAGAAGCTGGACGGGGAGGAACTGAGCGGCAAGGCCCTGATGGATCACGCGGACCGCATCGCCCGCCGCGCTTTTTATAACGGGGACCGGGCGGCTCTGGACTTCATGTGGTACCTGTGGTGCGGCACGGATTCCCCGGTGTGCGGCCGCCGGGTCAAGACCTTCGCCCGCGCCTTCGTTCCCGACGAGCGAGCCTGGCAGGAGCCTCGCAATCCCTACTATGAATGGTACAATTCCGAAAGCAAGTGCCGGGAGATCCTGGCGGAATTCGGCCTGACCGAGGATACCTCCTGCATTGTCAACGGCCATACGCCCATCCGGGTGACCCATGGAGAAAGCCCCCTGAAAGCCGGAGGCAAACTGGTGGTGATCGACGGAGGTTTCTGCCGCGCCTACCAGAAAACCACCGGCATCGCAGGATACACCCTGATATCCAACAGCCACGGCATGCGGCTGATGTCCCACCAGCCTTTCACGTCCCTGAGGGACGCCCAGGAAACCGGCCGGGACATCCATTCACAGTCCTTCGAATTCAAAACCTTCGCCCAGAGGAAATACGTCATCGACACCGACCAGGGCCGGGTACTGACGGAGCGCATGAACGACCTTATGCGGCTGCTTGAAGCCTGCAGGAGCGGCGTGATCAATCTTCAGAGATAACTTTACGAGGGACCGCTTCATTCATCATCGTGCCAAGTGCGTGTCTCGCGCAAAAAAGCGCGGATATCCCATTTCCATCTCACCCGGTGTGTCCCGGAGCCCTGCCCCGGTGAGGACAGAAAAACACGGGACGGCCGCCGTGAAATCATTTTTTTCGGAGGACGAATGATCAAGATCGGGATCGTCGAGGACGAACGGCTGCTGCTGGACGACCTCGTGAACAACGTGGACTGGGAAGCTTGGGGGATCGAGGTTTCCTTCGCGGAACGCAACGGCGCAAAGGCCCTCGCGCGCCTGCCGAGGGAATATGCCGATATCGTGCTCACGGATATAAGCATGCCTGTAATGAACGGGATCAGGATGTCCGAAGAGATCCAGAAGCGTTATCCGGATGTGCAGTTTATTTTCCTTACCAGCTATAACGACGCGGAATACGCCCGTTCCGCCATCGAACTCAACGCGGTCGCGTATCTGTCAAAGCCCGTACACCTGCCACAGCTGCACAAAGCGGTGAAAGAGGCGATGTGCCGTCTTGACCTGATCACCAGTGCCAGATACGGCATGCAGTTAAAGCGCGAAGAACAATTGATCCATCTCCTGAGCGACGAAAACAGCCCCGAAGCGCGGGAATCGTACCCGGGACTCTGGCAGCTGTTCAGCCTGCAGATCGCCAATTTCCCTTCCATCGTCCGCAACCGTTCTTCGGCGGAGATGAAATGGCTCGCCACTGAAGTCCGCGACCGCCTGAGATACTTCTTTTCCTGCCGCTGCGACAATTTCTGCGCGGCGTATCTGTCAAACGGCGAATTTATCGTTGCGGCGGACCCGTCCTACGATTTTTCCGCGATGACGGACGCGGACAGGAACGAACTGGCCGATTCGGTGGGCGAAAGCATCGGCTTCGACTTTTTCTTCGCGTCCCAAAACCCCCTGATCACCGCAGGAGAATTCGCGGCCCAGTACCGCAGACTGACGGAAAAACGCAGGGAGTCTTTCTATCAGTACCGCCCTTCCGCTCCCTCCGGAGAGAGCAATGCCGACCCGCAGGAGGCCCTGAACCGGGCAATTTCCGCGATCGGTCTTCCCGATGAAGACGTCCTGAGCGCGCTTGACAGCTGGTTTCTTTCCGTACGCGCACGGCGCACGGCGCGCAAGGTGATCATCGCGGACTGCTACAGGATATGCGAAGCGCTCCTCAATACTCTCCGGGACAGCACGGAAAGCGCCGGGGCCGGCGGATTTGACCGGCAGGAAACGCTCAGCATGCTGGAGGAGCAGCCCAGCCTCGATGCGCTGAAATGCTGCATCATTTCCCTGCGGGAAGGCCTGAAAACTGTCTCTCCCGATCTCCAGAGGGCAGGGATGGACACCGTGTCCCGGATCAAGCGTCACATCGGGGAACACTACCAGGAAGCCATCTCCGCCGAGACACTGACCAGAGATTTCTACCTGGCCTCCAACACCATCCGCTCCCTGTTCAAACAACAGACCGGAAAGACGATCCACGAATACCTCACCCTCGTGCGGCTCGAACAGGCCCGCAAGCTGCTGGCGGATCCGGACCTGCGCATCAAGGAGATCGCGGCCCGCACGGGATACCGCAATGTTTCCTACTTCTGCAAGGTGTTCTCCGATATGTTCGGGACCACGCCAATGAACTACAGGATGCAGCTGCCGGGCAAAAACGGAGCTTTCGCTTATGAAAACGACAAGTGTACCGACTCCCCGTAAACGCCTCAGTTTTGTCAACCGGCTCCTGGTTTTCCTGCTGATCTCGGTTCTGATCAGCAGTTCCATTGTCGTCATGTTTTTTTACGGCGGTATGGGCGGAAAAATGAAAGCCTACGTCCTTGAGGAGATGGAAAGCTCCGCCGCGCAGATGTCTGCGCGGATCTCGTCGGAACTTATGTCCCTTTCAAGGATCATCTACACCAGCGTCGCAGACCAGAACCTGTGGCAGAACCTGGTCAGGGAATATGAAAACACCCTGGAGATATGGCAGCTGTATTCCTATGTGAACGTGTACTCCTCCACGATCATGGCCATGAACGACAATATCTCGCTTGTGACCTTTTACGTGGATAACCCCACCATTCCTCAGGACAAGACCTATATCCGGCAGTACAGCGAATTCACGGACCTCCCGATCTACAGGGAGGTCCTTTCCCGGCGCGGAGCCGCGGGGCTCTATTCCATGCAGGAGGTTTTCCCCGACACATATTATACTTACAACACCATTTCGGACCGGCAGAATTTCTGCCTGGTGCGTGCCTCCAGCTACCGCGGCATGGATTTCGGCGTTGTGATCGAGTTCCAGAAAAAGCTGTTTTCCTCAGCCCTGTCCGGTCTCGGATCCCATCAGGCCTATATTCTGGACAGCCATGCCCGCATCCAGATGCACTACGACGGAAAGACGGAGGTCAGCGGCGACATGTATACCTCGCTGACCATCAAAAATACCCAGGCCGCCAAAGAGCAGGAACTTCCCTTCCAGTGGAAAATGACGCTTGTCGCCGAAATGAGCACCCTGCTTGAAAGCATCAATTCCGTTTTCGGGCGCATGATGCTCTTCATGACCCTGATCCTCGTCACCTTCCTTGCGATCATCCTCACGATTTTTTTGAAAATGACCACCAAGGTCCGCACCCTGGATGAGAAGATCCGTTCCACGACGGTGGAATACGGCATTCGTCCGGAGGAGGAGCCCTGCGCGCGGGGAGACGAGATCGACCAGGCCATTTACTCCTTCGACGTACTGAAAAACCGTGTGGATTATCTGATGAACGAGGTCATGTCAAAGGAGATCGCCAAACGGGATACCGAATTGAAGCTGCTTTATTCGCAGATCAAGCCGCATTTTCTCTACAACACGCTCTCCAGCGTATTGTCCCTTGCGCGCAGGCATCACGATCCGCGCCTTGAGACCATGGTCGAATCCCTTTCCGATATGTACCGCGTTTCCCTGAACCAGGGGCGCGAAAACATCACCGCGGCAGATGAGATCGCGCTGACGAAAAGCTATATCTATATCATCTCCAACCGCTTTGACGACCTGCTGGAGGCTGAGATCAGCGCGGAGGACGGCATCATGGACACGATCGTGCCCAAGGTCATCATCCAGCCATTCATCGAAAACTCCGTCGGCCACGCTATGAAGGAGGACAGCGTCCTGCACGTCCGGGTCCGCGGCGTCAGGAACGGAAATGAAGTCATTTTCTCTGTTCAGGACGACGGCGTCGGGATCACGCAGGAAACGGTCGACGCGATCTTCGCATCCGATGAAAGCGCCGTCGGCTTCGGTATCCGCAACGTGCACCGGCGGATACAGATGCTCTACGGCACGCAGTACGGCGTGACCATCGCCCCGCAGGCGGAGGGCGGGACATTGGTCACGCTCCGTCTTCCCTACTGCACCGCCGCCGAACTGCCTGACTGGCAGCTCAGGGCGGCCCGGTCGGGCGGCGAAGGATCCCGAACAGACAAATACGATGGATAACGGGCGCATTTCTGCCTGTCATATCCTGAACACCACAGCGCTGTCCCCGGGGCTTTACGCCGTCAAAAGCCATCCGGGGAAAAGCACCGTCACCCCTTAGGGCCGATCCGGCGCCGGAGGGGTTTGCTCATATCACTTCTTCCTGAGCATATAAGGGAGGTGCCGCCGTGAAATACCAGGTCAGACCCGCCGTCCTTTCAGAGATCGAAACGCCCCGGCCGGACACCGCTTATCCCGTACCGCTGACCGACGAGACTATGCGGGAAAGACTTGGAAAAGTCCTTGATCGCATGGAAAAACGCGCGCTGGACACTCTGGTGATCTACTGCGACCTGGAGCACAGCGCCAATTTCGCTTACCTTACCGGATTTGTCACCCGCTTTGAGGAAGCGCTGCTGATCCTGCGCAGGAACGGAGAAGCAGCGCTGATCGTCGGCAACGAAAACCTGAAGCTCGCCCCCCACAGCGCCTTGCCCGCCCGGGTGCTCCACTGTCCGTATTTTTCGCTGCCGGACCAGCCCATGGACGGGGAAAAGCCGCTGTGTGAGCTGCTCTGGGCAGCCGGCGTCACACAGACCGGACGCATCGGCCTTATCGGGTGGAAGCTGCTGCGCTCCTCTTTTGCGGATACCTCCCGATGGTTCGACGTGCCCGCCTATATCACGGACGCCGTACGCGACGCGGCGGGGGGTGAAAATATCGAAAACGCCACGGACCTGATGATCGGCCCGGAAGGCGTACGCATATGCAATAACGCCAATGAGATCGCCCATTATGAATACGGCTCGGCACTGTCCTCAGACTGCGTTATGCGCACCATGGACGCGCTCGCCCCCGGAAAAACGGAACTTGAACTGGGGAGCCTGATGAACGCCTGCGGACAGAGGTGCAATGTGGTCACCATCTGCGCCTCGGGTCCCCGGTATGAAAAGGGCAATCTTTATCCGACCGCGCGCCGCCTGCGCACCGGCGACGCCATGTCGCTGACCTGCGGCTACCCGGGAGGACTTTCCAGCCGGGCCGGGATACTGGCAGAGGATGAAACCCAGATCCCCGACGCCTGCGCCGATTACCTGACCGCGCTTGCGGCCCCCTATTTTTCAGCGCTGGCAGCGTGGCTTGAAAACATCCGCATCGGCATGACCGGCGGCGAAATGTACGCCGTCGTCGAAGAGGCCCTTCCCCGGGAGCGCTTCGGCTGGGGACTGTGTCCCGGCCACCTGACAGCTGATGAGGAATGGCTGTGCAGCCCCATCCGCTCCGGATCCGCTGAAACGCTCAGGAGCGGCATGCTCCTCCAGACGGATATCATTCCTTCCCTGAAGGGATACCCCGGCGCCGGATGTGAAAACGGGATCGCCCTCGCCGACGCATCGCTTCGCGGTGCGCTCAGGGCGCAGTATCCCGCATTGTTTTCGCGCATGCAGGCCAGGCGCTCCTTTGTGAAAACACAGCTCGGGATCCGCCTGCCCGAAGAGGTCCTTCCGCTGTGCAGCGGCCTTGCCTATTTCCGCCCATACCTGATGCGCAGGGGCACGGCCATGCGCTGCGAAAACCCCTGTGATTGACAAAACACCGAATTACGTAAAAAACCGCCGCGATCTCCTGCGCTGTGGGCGCCCGGATCGCGGCGGCCTGTTTTTTACTTATTCAGCAGCTCTCTTTTCTCAGCGCCGCTTAAGTCTGATCATTCCTCGTTCCAGATCGACATCTTGGCCTGGTACTTTTCATTGGCGATCGCTTCGACCTGGCTGAGGCCTGCGGCTTCACAATCGGCGAGCATCTGATCGAACAGCTTTGCCGCTTCTTCCTCGGATTCGGCCATCAGGATCATGGGGAAAGCCGCATTGCGGATATCGCCGGTCTTGGTGGAGATCAGGGCTTCCATGGAACCGGAATCCGGGGACAGGTTGTCCATGGAGGTGGTATCGTAGGCGGACACACCCAGATACTTGTTGGCGAAGGCAGCCACCACGTTCTGGGACCCGGTGATGATCGGGAAAGCGGAGTTCAGGTCATAGTACTGGCCATCCTGAGCGATGCCGCTCTTGAAGAGCAGTTCATACTTGCGGATGCCGTTTTCGGTCAGGAAGTTCCAGAAGTCGGCGTTGAGCGCGTCGATGGTCTCGTCCGTCAGAACACGCTTGCCGTCCACATAATTCCATGTCACGCCTTCGGGACCCCACTGGGTCACATACTGGCCTTCCTCACTCATGAGCCAGTCCATGAACTTGATGGTGGCAATGGGATCTTTGCAGTCGGCGGAAATATAGGTATAGGTCCAGCCGAGCACGGAGGTGGGACCATAGGTGGTCTTGGCGGGATCGACGCCGTCCGCGACGACCATGAAAGGATACATCATGTTGTCATCGTTTTTGTTGCCTTCCGCGTCATACTGAAGGGCGGTGTTGGCGATGTTCCAGTAGGCTTCCGGCGCGCCCAGCACATAGCCGCCGCTGCACTTTTCATCAAAGAGCGCTTTCTTGCAGCTAGGCCAGTCGATGTCGATCAGGCCGTCGCGGTAGAGCTCGTTCATGAACAGGTACATATCCTTGGAGTGCGGGTCGCGGATGTTGCTGAAGAGGCTGCCGTTCTCGTCCACATAGTACTGGTCAATGCCGTACATGCCCCGGAAGGTATACATCGTGGCGCTTTCATTGTCCGCGTTGAAGCACAGCGGGATCGTCTTATGGCCATTGATCTCGGGGTATTTGGCCTTCCACTCCTTGAGCAGGGAAACGAACTGGTCCTTGGTGAAGTAGCCCTGCTCCACGTAGGTGTCGTAATAGCCCAGTTCCTTCACGTAGTTCATGCGGAGGTTGAATCCGAACACGGCGCTGGGGGCGACTTCATCCTGGAACCATGAGGGCAGGCCGTAAACCTTGCCGTCGTTCAGGTTGCGCACCTTGTCCAGCGTGCCGCCCAGCTGAGCCTTGATGTTGGGGGCATACTGCTCGATCAGGTCGTCCAGCGGGATCACCGCGCCGTTGGCAATGTAATTGTCATTCGCAGCAGCGCCTCGGTCGATGGCGATGATGTCCGGCAGGGTGTCGGACTGCAGCATGGTGTTGAGCTTCTCAGCAGCGTCTCCGGCCACGGGAACGAAGGAAAGCTTCACACCGGTGATCCTGGTGATGGCTTCGGCCACCATGTTGTCCCAGGGCAGTTCATTCTTGAAGAAGACAGTGATCTCCCTCACTTCTCCGTCCGCCGCCGCGCCGACGACAAGGCAGGGAAGCATCAGGACCGCGGTAAGTAACACGGCAAGGAACCTTTTCATGATGAATACCTCCATGATTTTATTCAGCAGCCGGACGTATCCGGTTTTGCTTATCTCAGCCCTTCACGGCGCCTATCATGATCCCCTTCACAAAGTATTTCTGTACAAACGGGTACACCACGATGATGGGAACAGTCACCACCATGGCCGTCGCCATCCGGATGGAATCGCTGGAAACGGGATTCTGCTTGGAAGCCTGCTGCAGTATTTCCGCGACGGATTTGGAATTGCCCAGGTCATAATTGTTCAGGATCTGCACCAGGATAAACTGCAGGGTCTTTAAACTGGTCTTATAGGTGTAAAGGTTGGTATCGAACCAGCTGCTCCACTGGCCAACGGCCGTAAACAGGGCGATGGTTGCCAGGACGGGTTTTGACAGCGGCAAAACGATGCCGAACAGGACCACGATATCCCCCGCGCCGTCCAGGTACGCGGATTCCTCAAGCTCCTGCGGGAGGGATTCCATATAGATCCTGATCAGGATCATATTGTAAACGCTGATCGCACCGGGGATGATGTATACCCAGAAAGTATCGATCAGCTTCACCGTCTTGAGAACCATATAATAGGGAACGATTCCGCCGCCGAAGTACATCGTGAATACAAAGAAGTATCCGAAGAACTTGCTGCCGAAAAGGTCTTTTTTGCTCATTCCGTAGGCCAGCAGGGTATTGAAGAACAGGGCGATGACCGTGCCGGACACGGTCCTTGCCAGTGAAATGAACGCCGCGTGGATAAGCTCCTTGTTTTTGAACACCTCCCGGTAGCTTTCCAGGGTAAACTTCCTGGGCCAGAAATACAGTCCCCCGCGCACGGTATCCTGGGCGTCGTTCAGGGAGATGATCGCCACGTTCCAGAACGGGTACAGGCAGATGAATCCGATGAACGCAAGCAGAACGGTGACCGCGATATCATAGGACAAATGCCCGTTGCGGCGGCTGAAAGGGTTGTGCCTGTTAGGCAAAGCGCTGTTTTTCATGCTCTCACCGCCCTTCCTTAAACCAGCGTCCGGCCGCGGATCCTGCTGACGAAGGTATTCGCAGTGATCACGAAGATGAAATTGACAACGGATTTGAACAGTCCGACGGCGGAACCGTATGAGTACATGCCGCTTCCGAAACCGTAGCGGTACGCGTAGGTGTCGATGACGTCCGAGTAGGTGATGATGGTGTTGTTGCTCATCAGAAGCTGCTGTTCAAAACCGGCGTTGAGCAGGCCGCCCACGGCAAGCACGAACATGACGCTGACTGTCGGGAGCAGGCACGGAAAGGTGATGTGCACGACGCGCTGGAGACGGTTCGCGCCGTCGATCATCGCGCTTTCATAGATATCCGAAGAAATCGAGGTGATCGCCGCAAGATAGATGATGGCGTTGTAGCCCATGCCTTTCCAGGTATTCGCGATCCCGAGCAGCACCCAGAAGAGACGGCCCTGCTGGAAAAAAAGGATCGGGCTCCGGATGATCCCCAATGCTTTGAGCGCTTCGTTGACCACACCGGTCGAGGACATGATCGTTAGGAAGATATTCGCACAGATGACCCAGGAGATGAAAAACGGCAGGTATGAGATGGTCTGGATGGTTTTCTTGAACCTGGTCAGCCGGCATTCGTTGATAAGCAGCGCCAGCAGGATCGGCGCGGGAAAGGAGAACAGGAGCGTGATCAGGCTGGTCATCAGGGTATTTCTCATGATCCTGAGAAAATCACCCGTCGTGAAAAAATACTCGAACCATTTCAGCCCGACGAATTTCTGCTGGAAGAAGCTGCTGAGGAAATCCATCCTCGGCTTGAAATCAATAAATGCGATGTAAATACCGTACATTGGGCCATAGCAGAAAATCAGAGCCCAGATCACACCCGGCAGGATGAGAAGGTACAGAAATTTATGGCGCTTCCAGCTTTTCAGGAAGCGTTCACCCATGGTGGGGCCGCGTAACGCGCTGCCCGGTCTGACTGTATCCATTGTCAATCCCCCTTGCTTGTCCGTTTCCATCATACCTTTTTTATAGCAGGAAATATAGGCAAATAATTAACCATATATAACAATTTACAATCAAAATACCCCTGAATCGAACGGTTTGAATAGCAATTATCCACAAAAATAACAATTCTCCACATTTTCATTGCTGCGGCATTGACTTATAGATCCGGCAGGCTCTATAAGAGTCATCAGAGGACTATTTTTATCAGCCACGGGCAGGAGGTACCGCCATGAACGGTCAGTTATGCTATCGGGAAAGCGCCGAAGGTTTCATCCTTGAAAATGAAGCCGCCGCGGTGCGCTGCCAGACGGAAAAAGCCCTTTGCGAGATCGATTTCAAGCGCTCGGGCCGGCCCGCCGTCGGGTCATGCGGCTTCGAATTCCGCTACAGGGGCAAAATATACAGGGGCGAAGAGCTTTCCATGTGCTCAAGGAAATGCTATTGTGAACACATGGGCGGGGAAAGCACTGCCGTGCTCGCAATTTTCCTTCCCTCCCTGACGGTCCGCTGGCGCTTTACCCTCTCGGAACGCCGGGAATCGCTCCTCGTCCGGCTGAGCCTGGAGGGACAGGACATCATCTCATCCAACTACATGTGTCCTCTCCGTGTCGAAGGGAAGGTGTTCCCTCTGGGAGAAAGCCGTCTTCCGCGGCTTTTGTACGTTCCCTATGACAACGACAAATGGATCCGCTACAAGGCGCAGGAATTCCAGGCCTGCGGAACAAGCTATGAATTGACGGCGGTGTACGACGACGATACCCGCAACGGATACGTGATCGGTTCGGTCACGCACGATCACTGGAAGACCGGCATCGTCACCCACGGCGGATACGGCGAATTAAGCATGATGCGTGTCTTCGGCGGCGTCGCCGACACCAATACGCGCGATCCCGGCCATCCTCACGGCGCCGTCCGCGGAAAACAGATCGAATCCCCCGCGATCATGCTGCTCTACAGCGACGATTTCCGTGAAGGCCTGCGCCTCTACGGCCTTCTCAATGCCGAATTTGCGCCTCCGCCCGCCTGGGACAGGGGCGTAATATTCGGCTGGAACAGCTGGGCCTGCCTGACCACGTCCGTCAGCCTGGACGCCTACCTGAAAGTCAGCGAAACATTCGACCGCTGGAAAACGATCGGTTTCTCCAATAGCGGGGAGGTGTACGTCAATTTTGATTCCTTCTGGGACCGTCTGACCCCGCAGGAGCTTCTTAAAGCCGTTGATACGGTCCACAGCCGCGGGCAGAAGGCGGGCATCTACTATACACCATTCACCTGCTGGACCCATGACCTGGACCGCGTGGTCGAGGATACGGACGGACGCTGGACCTGGCGGGACCTGATCCTGCGCGACGAGGACGATAACCCGATCCCGCCCATTGCGGGCGGGTTCCCCGTGGACCCCACGCACCCGGGCAACCTGATGCGGGTGGAAAGACGGATCCGCCGCTTTATCGACATGGGTTTTGATTACCTGAAGGTGGACTTCATGTCTCATGGTGCGTGCGAGGGCGTACACTGGCTCCGCAGCGTGACCACCGGCGTGGAAGCCTATCGCTACGGCCTTGAGGCGATGTGCGCGCTCATCCGTCCGGAAACGCTCAAGCGTCCCTTCTTCCTGGACTTCTCCATCGCGCCTCTCTTTCCCCACGGCTACGCGCACGCGCGCCGCATCTCCTGCGACTCCTTCGGCCAGATCTATGACACCGAATATATGCTAAACTCCCTTACCTACAGCTTCTGGCAGAACGGCACGATCTATCCCTATACGGACCCGGACCACACCTGCCTTTACCACAGCGTCGGACGCCCCGTGTCCGAGACCGAGGAGGCGCGAAGCCGCCTGCTCGCATCGGCCATCGGCGGCACCGTGCTGCTTCTGAGCGACGATTACCGAGACACGCGCGCCGTGGAACGCACCGAGGCGCTGCTTACGCCAGAATACCTTGAGATCGCGCGCCGCGGAGAGGCGTTCCTGCCCGTCGAATGCTTCAGGGGCGAATCCGCAAGCAGGTTCTATACCCGGGACGACGGGGACCGTGTATACCTTGCGGTCTTCAACTTTGAGGACGAAGACGCGGTCCTCAGCTTACCGGTGCGCCGCATCCCCGGCATACCGGAAGACGCGGTGTTTACCTGCACGGTGAGCGGCTTTACCTGCGCGGGCCCTGTGCTCTCCATTCCTCTCCCGCCGCGCGGCTGTGCGCTGATGCGTTATGACCGGACATAGCAGGGACAAAGCCGCGGCCGGACCGATTGATATCGGCATGATTAAACAAGCAGGACAATTTTGCGCATGCAGCAGTACCCGGTACGCGCAAAACGTCCTGCGTTTTTTCCGTGAATGCCTATTCCGGGATAACGCCCCGTATCCGGTCTTAATCCGCCAGCACGATCCTCTCCGCCGTCCTGCGTATCAGAGGGATAAGATCCATCTCCTCCTCCGTCAGCCCTTCCGGGGCAAAGCTGCCCCGGATGGGCCTTCTGAATAAGAACAGGTACCAGGCAGCCGCAGCAGCATAGCGTCCCAGACCGAGGCTCAGGTGGAAGCCGTCCCGGCACAGCGAACGCCCGCCGCGTGGGTAATCGAATTCCGGCAAGGCGCGGAGCGCCTGGATCACGTCACCGACCGGGATCAGCGGGGCCTGTATGAGCACCGACGCCTGAAGGTAGGCGCGACGGAGTTTGGAGTACATAAGGCTTTGACTGTTCTCATACCGGCAGAATTCGCTGTGCGTGCTGTCGTTCTCATAAGCCCAGGTCTGTTGAAGCACGACCCGGGCGCCCGGCGCGGTATCGCGGATCCATTCGGCCATCAGGGACAGGTAAGGCAGATAGGTCTCATACTGTCCGCTTTCATGACTGACCTGCTGCAATGTGACGACATCCCAGCCGGGCAGGGAGACGATCTCCCCCGCCGACACCGTCCTGTCACCGACAGGCATGCCGTTGCGCTCCGGCGTATATTCCGCACGGTTCCCGGAAACGTTTTCCCAGTGCCGCTTCAGGGAGCAGCCGCCGATGTACAGATTTACGCATTCGATCTTTTGCCCCTCATCGGAGGCAATCGCGTGAAGCCATCTCTGAGCGTCCTGGGAAAAGCTGTTCCCGATGGAAAGGACCTTCACCGCGCCTTTTGACCCCTCATCCGCGCACGGATACCCAGTATTGCATATCACTGTCAAAATCTCCTTTCAACCGTGGACTGACTCCAAGATTCATCAGCGTGCTTCCGTACATTCGCTCCCCGGTGCCCCTGCATTCGTACAGCCGGCCACCATCAAGGCCCTTCAGGCGAATATTGGGACAGGCGTCGCCGTACTCCTGTGAATGCAGGAACGAAAAGAGCACGAATTCACTTTTATCGGGTGAAACGAACATTTCGGCGCACAGATTATCCTTAGATGGCAGAGCAAGCCGGTACAGGTCTCCTCCGAACACGAGATGGCGGATCTGTTTGTATGCCTCGATATGCCGCGCCGCCTCCCTGAGTTCATCTTCGGTGTAACGGGTCAGATCGGCCCCGATCCCCAGGGTCCCGAGCATCGCGGAATGGAATTTGTATTTCATTTCGTCCCTTCCGCCCTTCCGCGCGTTCCCGGGCAGATCGGTGACCCAGCAGGAGGTATATACAGGCGCATAGCACAGCGAAGCGCCTTCCTGGATGCGCAGCCGGTCAAAGGGATCGGTGTTGTCCGATACCCAGAACTGGTCTGTGCGTGAGATCATGCCGATATCCGCACGTCCACCGCCGCCGGAGCAGGCCTCGATGTCAAGGTCCGGGTATTCCTTCCGCAGGGCCTCGACAATGCGGTAGACCGCCAGGATATGCTTTTCCCGTGCCAGGGGCGAAAGAGCCTCGCAGCAGTCCGCGATCGTCCGGTTCATGTCCCACTTAAAGTAATCGATCCTGTACTTTTTCATCAGGCCTCGCAGCGTATTGAGCGCATAGGCCTCCGCTTCCCGTAACCCAAGGTTGAGGAGGTACTGGTTCCTCTGCCGCAGGGGATCCTTGCCCGGCAGGGAAAAGATCCAGTCCGGATGCGCCTCAAAAACGGCACTGCCCGGATTGACGGATTCCGGTTCGATCCACAGGCCGAAAGACATGCCGAGCGCGTGCACACAGTCGATCAGTTCCTCAAGTCCGTTGGGAAACTTGACCGGATCCACCTGCCAGTCGCCCAGCCCTGACCTGTCGCTGGACCTGCCGGAAAACCAGCCGTCGTCTACGACGAACAGTTCGATCCCGATCGACGCGGCGCGTTTGGCCAGCGCCATCTGCTGCGATGAACGCACGTCGAATTCCGTTGCGTACCAGGAATTATACAGTACCTTCCGCTCATGCCGCCGCCCGGCCAGCACATTCCTTTCCAGGCTGTGGATCGCCCTGCTGAGTCCCCCTGCCCCGTCGGGAGCCGCACACAGAAAGACCGGCGGCGCCGCCAACACCTCACCGGGAGAAAGCGCTGCGCACAGATCATCGTCGTTCCATCCGCCCAGAAGCCGGCCTCCGCCGAGCAGTTCGTCCTTTGCCTCAATCGCCCATGAGCCGCTCCAGCTGAGCAGGAAGCCGTATGCCGCTCCCAGGTCCTCCACTTCATTTTCGGTAAGCATGATAAAGGGTGAACTGTCCGGCCCGGAAAGCCCTTTGCGGTTTTCGATGCGGATCGCCGCCTGCCCGATTTTTTGACTCTGTCTGCGGAATTCGCCCGACCAGCAGCCGCTGAAGTAATGTGCCGTCAGCGGTTTTTCGCCGCAGGGAAGCGGTGCGGACGCCGTAAAGAAGCGGCGGATCTTCACCGCTTCCTTTCCGCAGCGAGCACGCGCCGTACGTTCTATCGCGTCCTCTTCCGGGAAAACGCGGTAGTAAAGCTCCACCGTAAAGCCCGTTTCCCTGTCTGCCAGGGACAGTGTCAGTTCCTCCCCTTCGATCCGGACGTGATGTGTTTCAGGGAACAGCGGGCAGTCGGCCTTCAGGGCCGTACGGCAGAAGGTACGCCCGTCAAAAACGGGGAATTCCTGATACGCGCGCCACATTTCGGATTCAAAAGAGGACCTGTCTCGCACAGGGCGCAGATATGCGCCGTCACGGGGGTCGATCTTTCTTCCCCAGTACAGCCCGACAGGCGTAGGATATTCCAGCGAGATCACATACGAAAAGCCTTTTGTTTCCAGAAAGATCCTGTTTTCATTCTGCCTGATCATCGTTGTGTCTCCTTTCCGCCGCAAAGGCCCGTCAGCCGCTTGAAGGGCCAGAGCTGTTGTGTGATCACGGGGTTACAGGGAACGGCTGCGTCCAGCTTGTCCATCCTTTGACTGAGCGCCGCGAGGTCCCCTTTGCCGGCCGCGCCGAAAGCATCCACCCAGCCGCGGCAGGATCGTGACATTACAGGTAATCGTTCTCCGGGCACAGCGCCGTGTAGGGGGCATTTTCCTTTTCATCGGTAAAGGTGTCCGTTACCGTATGCGGATAGACCTTTGCCGAGGAACCCTTGTATACGCGGCGGTCCAGGAACATGGGATTCCTGTCGGGTTTCCCGAGCATATAGGTCGGGATCCCGACGGTTTCGCACCGGGCGCATACAGGTCCGTTTTTCATGCATTATCCCCCGTCATGTTTTTCCAAGCGTGATCATAAGTTCGAACGAAACGGTCTCCCCCGGTCCGGCCGTCCGGAGCGTGCCGGAAGCGCTGCTTTCCGACAGGGTATCGTAATAGGACAGTCCGGGTTCGAAGGCAAAATTCCTGTCACCCCGCCAACCGCCGTTCGTGATCCAAAATCCCAGGTAGGGCAGCTCGGCCGCATCCCATCGCATGGACATATTCACACCGCGCGTCGGCCATATGCATCCGCACTGTCCCGTCTGAAGCGGCCTTGAAAAATAGAACTTTGCCATCGAGCCATCAGGCGGAGGCGAAGGGATCACATCGCACGACGGCGCGCCCGGCTTAAGGACGTCCCTCGCTTCCCTGCCCGAGGGCGGATAGAGGAAGACCGTATCCTGATCCAGCTGCCAAAGGCAGTGGCACACCCAGCAAAAGGGACGGGCGGCGGAGGCGTCGTTGCGTATCTCCCATCGCAAACGGAGGGTATCTTCATCCAGCCGCGCGGTCTTTCTGTAATCCCATCCGTCCGCCCACAGGTGAAGGAGCAGGCCGCCTTCCGTGTACGATGCTTCCATCGGGCTGGTCCAGATCATCCCGTGGTCGGGGACAGGGGGCCACTCCCCCTCTTTCCCCGCCTCCCCCATGGAGGGGAACACATCGTCAAAACCCGAGGCGTCGCCCTCCCCAAAGGGCATTCCCGCCCTGAGCGGCGGATAGGCGCCGGGAGGCTGCGCAAGCATCTGCATCCCGGCGGGCCGATATACAAGTGAAGCAAGCTTCCCGCCGCGCCGCGGCATGAATACTGCGCTGAGGGTTTCGCTCTGCAATACCGTGTTTTCCATAACGGCCACCCCAGTTATTAATGCTGCGATTTGATTCTATTGTACACTGACCGAGCAGAAAACAGAACCGAAAAAAAAGCCTGTTGATTGTAAAAAACACGCATCATTTTTCCTCGCGGCAGTGGTATACTTATATAAACGCACCGCCGCATGCACGGCATATGCCAAAAAAGCGGACACGCACCGAAGCCGCAGCGCAATTAAACTTTTCCGGATGGGAGGAGCGGGATGAAAGTCAGGGAAACAGGCGTTCTGACGTCGAGCGACGTTTACTTCCATACGCCCTCCGCCGCGTCAAAGGAAATATTCCTTACGCTCCTGTGTGCCGGCCGCTATGACTGCACACCGGAATACATGGTAAAGCGCCACAGCTATGAAAGCGGCCTCATCCTGCTGGTATTGGAAGGCAGCGGCTACGCTGAGATCGGGGACAGGCGCCACACCCTCAGGCAGGGGGACGCCGTGCTGCTTGACTGCTACCTTCCCCACTGCTACGGGACAAGCAGCGGCTGGAGCATCCTCTGGGTGCATTTCGGTGGCGCGGCGGCGCACAGGATGATCCTTTCGCTGGAGCCCTCCAGGCGCGTCCTTCGGCCCGGGGCCTGGTCGTATGAAATGCGGCGCTGCATGATGAGCGTTTACGGCATGTTTTCAGACCCCGGGAACGCGCCTGACGACGTGCGCATCCACACCGAGATCACGCGTATGATCTGCTTTTTCTTTGCAGGCGGGCAAAATGAAAGCGCGTCCGCCATGGACACTGTTGCCGCCAAACTGTCCGACCGTCTTTCCGAGCGCGTGACGACCCGCGAACTGGCCGGAATGGTCCACATGTCCGAAAGCCAGCTGAACCGCTCCTTCAGGCGGGAAAAAGGGCTCTCCCCCCACCAGTTCCGCATCGAGGCCCGGTTGAATGCCGCCCGCTACCTTCTGGCCAATACCGTCCTTTCCCTGTCGGAGATCGCCCTAAAGTGCGGGTTCCGCGACGCGAGCGCGCTGATCCATCAGTTCAAGGCCAGGACCGGCCTGACCCCGGGAGAATATGCCGCACAGTGCAGGGACACGATCCCCGACCAGCTTTCATAACACATGTTCCGGTCCTGCCGGAACGCCGGAGTTTCCCGGGGATACAGCCGGTCTCCGATACATCATGACAGGTAAAAAATGATCATTCATATTCCGGACGACTTCGACCTTGAAAAAATCGAAAACAGCGGCCAGTGCTTCCGCTGGACACGGACGGACAAGGATACCTGGCGTGTCCTCAGCGGCGGTTCATGCCTGTATATTTCCTCACTCGGCAAAGGCGCATATACCTTTGACTGCAGTGAAGACGAATTCACCCGCCGCTGGAAGGACTATTTCGACCTGGATGAAAGCTATGCTTCCATCCGCGCACGGATCGATCCCGCATCCGACCCGTTCCTTCATGCCGCGGCGGAACATGGCAGGGGCATCCGCATCCTGCGGCAGGATCCCTGGGAAACGCTGGTCTCCTTCATCATCTCCCAGAACCGCAATATCCCCGCCATCCGGCGCTCGGTGGAGAAGCTGTGCTCCCTGTGCGGGGAAAAAAAGACCGACTCCCGGGGCAATGAGTATTCTGCCTTTCCCTCCCCCTCCGCCATTGCTTCCCTCAGCCCGGAGGATCTGGCCGCCTGCAGGCTCGGGTACCGTGACAAATATGTCCTACAGGCAGCGAAGGACGCCGCATCGGGATCATTGGACCTTGAAGCGATGCAAAGCATGCCCTGCGCCGATGCCGTAAAGGAACTTGAAAAAATATACGGAGTCGGGAACAAGGTTGCCTGCTGCGCCGCTCTTTTCGGCCTCCACCGTCTGGACGCTTTTCCCCGGGACGTTTGGATCAACCGCGCCTTGAAAGACAAATACCCGACCGGCTGGCCCTATGAAAAATACAGTCCTTACAACGGTGTATACCAGCAGTATATATTCGCGTATTACCGCGCTCTGAAGGGCATATGACGCGTATCGTACGCAGTATTACGGTATTGACCGGCGCGCGTACACTTTAAAGGAGGTCCTAACATGGATATCATTGAAGCCGCCAGGAAATACGTAGAAGACCTGTTCCGGGGAAACGCCGGGGGGCATGACGCAGCCCATACCCTGCGGGTGTACCGCAATGCCATGATGATCCAGGAAAAAGAAAGAAACGGCGATCCGGAGACCGTCGCTCTTGCGGCCCTTCTCCACGACGCCGACGACCATAAGCTGTTCCATACGGAAAACAACCAAAACGCCCGTTCCTTCCTGGCGTCCCACGGCGTGGACGAAAATAAAGCCGAACGGATCATTGCGGCCGTCAACTCCGTATCCTTCAGCCAAAACCGCGGGAAACGTCCTGATACCCCGGAGGGAAAGATCGTACAGGATGCGGACCGCCTGGACGCTATCGGCGCCATCGGCATCGCCCGCACATTCGCTTACGGCGGGGAGCACGGACGGGGCCCGGACGATTCCATCGCCCACTTCCATGAAAAGCTTCTCCTCTTGAAGGACGAAATGAATACGTTCACCGCCAGGACCATGGCCGAAGAGCGGCACGCCTTTATGCTCGCCTTCCTGGAGCAATACGCCCGGGAAACCGGTACGGAACCCGCCGGCAGTCCGGAAAACGCCTGATGACGTCGCTCGTCAAATGGTGTTTTTCCTGCGGATATCAAAGGATAAATCCCGCGATCATCCTTGCCAGCGCGCCGATATCCGTGTTCCCGCTGATCCTGAACGTGGCGTCCACCCCGTTGCCGAAGGACAGCGTCAATTCGGAATCCGGCGTCAGTTCGATCATTCCCGGGGTCTGGACGGAGAAGAACTGCACCTTGCTGTAGGGCAGGCTGGCATACGATCTCCTTTTTCCCGCCAGTCCCTGCACGTCGACGGCAATGATCCGTTTGTCGGTGAATACCACCTGGTCCCGGACTGTCTGGAACGCTGTGACGCATACCTCCCCGGGCACCAGCAAGGCGTATATCTCCTTGCGGACCTCCTGCATCTCAATGGGCTTCAGGGTGTAGATCCCGCTTGTGTTAAAACTGATGGCCATGGTAGTCTTTCCTTTCTTTATCCTGTCACCGCTTTTTCTTTGCCTTGTATGCAAGGGGAAAGCATACAGACAGTCAGAACTCATTTTGCGATCCCGGCAGCACGGCGGCGATCTGTCTTAACAGCAAAAGCGTACGGGATCCTGCGGTTCATCTGACAGTGATCCCGTTTTCCTCCGCATACGCCGCGGCGGCAGATCCCTCGCTGCAGCTGATGGCGAACCCGGGGATCATCTCGTACCCGGCGCCGTTGTACCGACAGCCGAAAGCGTATTCGCCGATCTCAGTCACGCTGTCCGGTATGGCGGCGGAGGTGATGCCGGTACAGCCTTCAAAAGCGTAACAGTCGATGAATGTGACGGAATCGGGGATCGTGAGCTTCCCTGTGAAGCCGGTGCAGTCCCCGAAAGCGCCCCAGCCGATGCTTGTCACGCCCTGCGGAATGGTCAGCTTCCCCGTGAAACCGGTGCAGAAGTTGAAGGCGACGCCTTCAATGACCCTGAGACCGGAAGGAAGCTTGAGCTGCCCTGTGAGGGACACACACGACTCAAAAGCATTTGCCCCGATCTCGGTCAGGCTGTCCGGGAATGTGATGCTGCCATTCAGCCCGCCGCAGTACTGGAAAGCCGATCTCCCGATCCTTTTAACACCGTCGGGGACAACGTAATCGTTCATCTTCTTTCCCCCGGGAGCAGCGAGCAGCACAGTCCCGTCAGCGGTGAACAGGATCCCTTTCACCGTCTTGTAGCTTTTATTCCCTTTCGGTACTGTAAAGGCGGTCAGCTCCCGGCACCCAGCAAAAGCTCCTTCGCCGATGCTCTCGACGCCTGCGGGGATGGCGACCCTGCCTTCAAGCCCAATGCATAAGCGGAAAGCGTCCGGGCCGATCTCCCTGAGATTTTCGGGGATCTTCAATTCACCGTTAAAGGAATAGCACCAGCTGAACGCGCCTTCACCCAGCGTCTCCATGCTGTTTGGGATCCTGAGTTCCCCTGTAAAGGGACAGTTGTAGAAAGCGGCGTCCCCGACGCGCGTCACTCCTTCCGGTATCTCCAGGCGGCCGGTCAGGTCCTGCCGGTCGTAAAACGCCATATTGCCGATGCCCGTCACGCGGTATCCGTCCACCTCGGCAGGGATGATCAGATCGGCGCTTTTGCCCATGAAACCCACGATCTCCGCGATACCGTCCTTCAAAAGGATGTATTCAAAATCACCGCAGGTGTGCTTTTCCGGCGTAAGCGCCACAGCGAATGCCGGAAGCAGCGTCAATACAGCCAGCATAGCAAACAGCTTTTTCATGATCTGCCTCCATCATTGTTTTATGTTCTTTATCAGTCCTGTTCCGTCTGCAATAATATACGGCCAGGGATCCCGGGCCGAAGGCCGTTTTATTCCGCTTCGGGGGTAAGTCTCAGGCGTGCGTAGGATTCGCCCATCAGGATATGTTCAAAGCCTTCGCCGGAGCTGCCCTTCGGGCAGGTAAGTTCCACTTCGACGCCGGCCTGGAACACCATCACGATATCGCTGCCGCCAAAGAGGAAGTATCCCATGGGATCCCCTTTTTCTACTCTGTCGCCCACAGCCAGGCCTTCCTCCCAGTTGCAGGAGCAGATCTGGGACATGCCGATGGGGAGCACCGCCACCAGGCCGTATTCTCCGGTATCGATGACCGCGCAGTCCCGCGTTTCGATCATCTGCCAGCCCGGAATGGCATCTTCCAGCACATAGCGCCCCGTCACGGGATCCCAAACGGTGATGCCGCCAGCCGCGTTGGTGCCGGGCACCTTATTCAGCTCCACGATGGTCCCGCTGACCGGGAAATGATACCGGTGATAGTCGTTCACGTCCAGGAAGGTGTGCGTCAGCGTGCCGCCGCGGAAGGCGTCCGCATAAGCGGAATCCGGCCCCAGCAGCTGAGAAACGGACGTGAAATTGGCGGACTTGATCTTTACGCCTTCAGCCTGCACAAGATCACCGTGTTCGTCAACACGCCATACGCCCTGCGGTTTGGAATCCGCCGGAGACACCACTTCGCTGTCCGCAACGGGACGTACGGAAGGATCGATCAGGTGCCGGGCAAACCAATCGTTAAAGGTGGTCCATACGTTCTCCCCGGCATACCAGCCGTACTGCATATTCATGGAGGGATCGTTCATGATCCGATTCCAGTAAAAATCGTTCCAGCTTTCCTCCGTGGATAGAAAAGCGCCCCATTCATCGGAGTAATCACTGAGCCAGGACGCAATGGGCTCATGGTACTGAAGCGTGGGATAATATTATCCCTTTCCTTCCAGTTCTTCCAGCGGCTGGTCGAACAGGAACCAGATATAGTCGATGCTCTGGTCGATGGTATCGTACAGCGAGGGATACTCCGCGTCCTTCAGCACGTTCCACGGCATGCAGGTGGTGAGCCAGTCGATATAATCGTACAGTTCGTCTACACTGCCGATGGGATTGGTCTGGGCATCGGGATTGATCTTCCGCGCCAGGGCAATGGTTTTTTCCATCAGGGCTTCAGTTCCGGGTCGGCTTCAAGGTACGCTTCCATATCGAGCCTGGCCCGGGAATGTTCTGTCCCGGAAACAGGCGTCGCTTCCGAAATCGCCGTGCCGGCGATGCCTGCCGCGGCAAAAAGGAACAGAGCCATCAGGATAGCAAGTTTTTTTTCATGGCGTTATTCTACCTTGATATCACCTGAATTTAACCGCTGTGCCGTAAGCCATGACCTCCGCGGCGCTCTGCATGATGCTGGAGGTTGCATATCGCATGCATACGATGGCGTCCGCTCCAAGACTTTTCGCTTCCTCGATCATCCGATCGGTGGCGATCCGGCGGGCCTTGTCCATCATCTCGTTGTATTTTGTCAGTTCGCCCCCCACCAGAGTTTTAAAACCGGCTCCGATATCCCTGAAAGCGTTGACCGTCTGGATGGTGCTGCCCCTGACGATCCCCAGAGGCTCCACTTCCCTGCCCGCAATGTTCTCCGTCGTTACGATAAGCATAACGATACCCCTTTCTTTTTTTACGTTGTCTCCCTGTACATGCAGGGTCATGTGCTGCTTAAGTACCGGGGAGTCTTTATAGCCCCCTGCTATCTGCTTTTCATTATCTCAATTTTTAAAACATCCGTCAAGTTTATGATTTATGCGATCACAAAGGTTTTTTGTTATTGCATGCCTACCGGATGACAGATGAAGCGAAGATGGCAGACAAGATCATTGACATCATGGGGGTCTGCGAAGCTACCGGCAACCCTCATCTCCTCTGGTTCCGGAAACTGCTGGATGAGCACTTCCCTGGAATTATTGCTCATGCAACATATCAGATATCAGCGGGTAAGATCGAAGGCATTAACCAGAAAATCAAGACACTCAGGTGGCACGGCTATGGGTATCCAGATGATGAATACTTCTTCCTGAAGCTCTTCGACATGAGTCGCCAGGGCTATGTTCGGAATGTATCATCACACAGATTTAGTGATTGAACCAAGTAAGAAAAAGCACCGCCGCGGTGATTGATCACTCTGCGGCGGTGTGTTCACAAGCTCATATCTCCCCGGCAAACCGTTCCTGCAGGAAGGTCATCAGCGGTGCCTCGGGGCATTTTTCGCTCATCGCAGCATCGCAAAAGCGCATCCTGACCGGATCACGGGTCTCGAAGGATTGCCATATGGGCAGGGCGTTTCCGTGAAGGTCCTCTCCGTTGGGATCGCCGGTTTTGATGTAATTGCACCAGTAATCGCACATCTGCCTGGCCAGGTCGTAATGCTTCCCGGTGAAGGGCCGCCAGCATTTTGCCAGCGTCTCAAAAAAGAACCACAGGTCCGACGAGTGGAAAGCGCCTGGATGGTCCCATCCGGGAATCTCCGGGCAGAAAAGGTAATAATACAGCGGCGTCTTCTCCCCCTGCTTTTCAAAACGCCGCGCCGCGGCGCGGATAGCGAACTCGATGGAATTGATCCCACCCTCCCGCGAAACGGTCTCCCGGGACGCCGGATCCGAAAAGCAGGCAAGGAACCTGTCCGCGTCGTTTCCGAACAGACGCCGGGCATATTCCCCGGATGTTTCACCCGTTTTCACCAGATCCGGCCAGGCGAAGAATTCACTGTCGGTGTGCCCCAGCAGCACCGGTACCTTCAGCCTTTCCCCGTCCAGGAACCATTCGCCGCTTGAGCGCATGGAGAACACTCCGTCCACCGCTTCGCAGAAGGTTTTGCCCCAGCCGTGGATCCCGTCCCATTCCAGGGACTTGTCCCTGAGGGTCACGGCGTCGATCTGACGTGCTTCATCAAGGTTTTTGACTCCAAGGAAGTCAAAAAAAGCCTTGCCTTTTTCTTCGGCGGACTTTTTATCGTTGGAAAGGCCGAATTCCGATGGATAGGGCGAATGGAAGGTGCCGCTCTGGATGATGGCCCTTTGGAACAGGCCCCGGTTGGCGGGGCAGGTCATCTGGGCGGAAACGCTCATGCCGCCGGCCGACTGCCCGCCAATGGTGATGTTCCCGGGATCGCCCCCGAAGGAAGCGATGTTCCTCTTGACCCAGCGCGTGGCGGCCTGCTGGTCCAGAAAGCCGAAATTGGCCGGCGCCTCGGGAGCCTCCGCCGTCAATTCCGGATGGCTGAAGAAACCGAACACGTTCACCCGGTAATTGACCGTGACCACGACGATACCCCGGCGGGCAATACGTTCGCCGTCAAATTCCATTTCGGCGGAGTATCCCACCTGCAGCCCGCCGCCGAAATACCACACGAACACAGGCATATCCCTGCGCCCGTCTGCCGGAGCCCAGATATTCAGCGTCAGGCAGTCCTCGCTCATGGGTATCTCCCGGTCCACATGCCATTCCCTGTCGTACAGTTGTTTGGGATCCGCGCTGATGGGCGCCTGCATCGGGATGGCCGAAAAAGCATAACAGGCCCTTTCACCCTCCCAGGGAACGCAGGGCTGCGGCGCGCGCCAGCGGTTGGCGCCCACGGGCGGCGCGGCATACGGGATCCCCTTGTAGCTGGTAATGCGCGGGTCTGCCGCCGGCAATCCCGCCACCCAGCCGCTTTCCGTTTTCACTTTCCTGATCATTCGTTATCCTCCCCTTCCGATCCTTCCAGCCAGCGGCGCCCGGTCTTCTCCCAGGTGCGTTCGCTGATGATATAGCGCGGACGGCGCTTTGTTTCCATATATGTTTTGCCCAGGTACTGCCCGATGACACCGGTGGAGATCAGCTGGATGCCTCCGATAATGCACACGAGGCATACGGTGGAGGCCCAGCCGGCCACCGTATTCCCCCGGATCGCCATCACAACCGCCCAGACAGCGGCAATAAGCCCCGCCAGGCTGAAAAAGACCCCGATCCCTGTGATGATGGACAGGGGACGCACCGACAGGCTGGTGATCCCGTCAAAGGCCAGGGCCAGCATTTTACGCAGGGGATAATGGCTTTCCCCCGCAAGGCGCTCGGCACGCTCGTAATAGACAGTGGAGCTTTTAAAGCCGACCAACGGGATCATTCCCCTCAGGAAGATGTTCACCTCCTGGAAATCGGCGAATTCCTTCAGCACCCGGGCGCTCACCAGGCGGTAATCCGCGTGGTTGAACACGATCTCCGCTCCAAGCAGCTTCATCAGCCTGTAGAAGCTCTCGGCAGTGAAGCGTTTGAAAAAGGTATCGGTATCTCGCCTGGACCTGACTCCGTAAACCACCTCGCAGCCCGCCAGGTATTCGTCCACCATCCTGTCCATGGCGTTGATGTCGTCCTGTCCGTCACAGTCGATGGAAATGGTGATGTCGCATTTGTCCCTGGCTTCCATCAGTCCGGCAAGCACCGCGTTCTGGTGACCGCGATTGCGGCTTTGGCTGATGCCGATGAAGTGTTCGTCCTTTTCCGCCAGGGAACGGATGATCTCCCAGGTGGAATCCCGGGATCCGTCGTTGACGAACAGCACACGGCTGCGGGAACTGATCTTCCCCGCTTCCGTCAGAGAAGCCAGCTTGTCAAGGAACATGGGAGCTGTGATGGGCAGCACCTTTTCCTCGTTGTAGCAGGGGATCACGATCCATAGTATCGGTTTGGGTGCCATATCCTTCTCCTTCCGGCGCGCCTCTTAACACAGATCGGCAGCCGCCGACGCATGAAATTGCCCGATTATTCAGGACGCCTCGCACCGAAGACGGAACAGATCCTTTACGTTATGCCCATATTGCACGGGATCGCCTTCCCGCGGGCAGAAGCCTGAAGCAGGGTCCTGACAATACGATTATACCACATAGATATTGCCTTGACAAACGGACGCAAAATGAGTATCATTAGCAAAGAATCATTTTCCAGGGACATAGCCGACAAGGGGAGGAATAAACGGACATGAATACCAAGGTTTTCGCTAAAAACGAAGTGGTCTTCCGCGAGGGCGAGTTAGGCAAGACCTTCTACGAGATCACGGAAGGCACCGCCGGCGTTTACCTGCATTATGGCAAGGCGGACCAGCAGAAGCTGGCTGATATGAAACCCGGCCAGTATTTCGGCGAGATGGCGATCATCGAAGTCTGGCCCCGCAGTGCGACCGTCGTGGCGGAAGAAGAACTGCGCGCCATCGAGCTGACCTCCGAAGACCTGAATTTCTTTTTCAATGAGCAGCCGGACAGGATCAAGGCGCTGATGAACCAGCTGGGCGATCGTCTTCGCCAACTGACAAAGGATTACGATGACGTAAACGCCTTCATCCGCGAAAAGCAGGAAGCCGGCGCACAGCAGAAAGAGGGTTTCCTTTCCAGGCTGAAAAAATATAAGGAGGTCAGGGATTACGCAGCGAAGCTCGGCGCCGTCACAGTCGAGGACAAGGCCAGGGACGATTTTGGCGAGGACGCGGCGAAAGCGGTTCTGCCGGTTAAATACTATAACGCGGGTGAGATCATTTTCCGTGAAGGCGATGAAAGCGTCTTCATGTATCAGATCCACGGCGGTTCCGTCTCCATCTTTGTGAACTACGGTACGTCCGAAGAAACGAAACTGACAACGCTGTATACCAACGCTTTCTTCGGCGAGATGGGCATTGTATCCAACGATAAGCGCAGCGCGACGGCTGTGGTGGCGGAAAACGAGACCGTGCTGGAAGCCATCCGCGCGGAAGACCTGGAGACGCTGTTCAAAGCCAATCCCATGAAGGTCGAAATGATCCTGGGGCACCTCGCCAACCGCCTCCGGAGGCTCACCGCGGATTATCTCGGATTGTGCTGGACTGCCGCAAAATAAGCTTGATCCCAAGGAGCAGCGTATGCTGGACCCGGGACCTGGTGAACGCCGGGTTTCCGGGTTTTTCAGCGGACAGAGGGAAACTAACATGGGCATCTTTATCGACACCTGCGTACTGCCCCGTGCGCATCTTGAAGCCGGGCGGATATACCGCGAACGCTTCGGGCGATCCCTGGGCTTTGAGCTTCTGATGATGTTCGATCTGGATGATTTTGAAGATGACCTGAAAAAGAATCTCGATCTGTTCTCTTCCGGCCCGCTCATGTTCCATGAGCCCGTTTGGGGGGTGGAGCATACCGCTCCCCGCGGCAGCGCGGCGTGGGAAGAAGGCATGCGCCATCTCCGTCTTACTCAGAAATATGCCCTGATCCTGCGCCCTTCGGCCATGGTATTCCATCTGAACAACGGGCAGGTGCCCCCCGGAAAACGGGATATCATGCTTCAAAATGCCTTGCGCAGCCTGGAAGAAACATGGGATATGTTCCCGGATACCACGCTCCTTACCGAAAATACCGGCATTCTGTCAGAAGGGACTCAGCTGATCGATCAGCAGGAATTCACCGATCTTTGCAGGGACCGGCAGCTTCCTGTACTGATCGATGTCGGCCATGCCCACGCCAACTGCTGGGACCTGAAAAAACTGGTCAGGGATCTGAAAAAGCTGATCGGCGGGTTCCATCTCCACAACAACGACGGCGTCCGCGACCGGCACAACCGCCTTCGGGACGGAACGCTCGATTTCGCATCGCTTATTCCGTTCCTGGAACATGAGGCGCCCGGTATTCCGCGGGTGATCGAATATACCCGTCCGGCTTTTCATGGTGAACCCCTGGCAGAGGACATCGAATACCTTATGAAACTGACCCGGGAGGGCGGCGCGAAATAAGAGGAGTGTGGGCAAAAAAATGCTTCCGGACCATATGATGGAATGGATCAATTACATCCTCACGAATATGGAGGACGCCGTACTGCTGACCGGGTCCAACGGAAAAGTGCTTTTCGCGAACCCGGCCGCCGACAAGCTCTTCGGCCTGGAAGTCCGCGGGCGTGACAGGCTATGGGACGCGATCCCCTACGTCGAGGAAAACGACGCCTTTATCCAGCTGTTTATTGACGGCGGCATGGAAAGGAAAAAATCCTTTCAGTCGCTGGTGGATTATGTGAATCGGGAAGGCGAACATTTTAACCTGCATGTGACCCTGACCTGCCAATCTGACAACGACAACATGGCGCTGATCGTTATCCACGACCTTACCAACCTGATCAAAGTCCATTCCGCATTTGAACGCTACACCTCCCCGGAGATTGCGGACTATGTACTGACCGCCCCTGACGGGGAAAAACAGGGCGGCCGGGAAGCGGAGGTCAGCGTCCTGATGAGCGACCTGAGGGGATTTACAGCCATGAGCACACGTATCCCCTCCGAGAGACTGATCACCATGCTGAACCATTATTTTGAGGTTATGGCCGCGGTGATCAAAAAATATCAGGGAACGGTCATCGAATTTTTGGGGGACGGGCTCTTTGTTGTTTTCGGAGCACCTCAAAGCATGCCGGAGCATGCCAAAGCCGCCGTTTCCTGCGCTTTGGAGATGCTAAATGCCATGGCGGATGTGAACACCTGGAACCATGAGCACGGTTTTCCGGATCTGGAAATGGGGATCGGCATCAATTCCGGCCCGGCGGTCGTCGGAAACATCGGGTCCGCGCATAAAATGAAATACGGCTGCATGGGTGAAACAGTAAACATGGCCGGCCGCTTGGAGGGGCTCAGCCTGGGCGGTGAGGTCTGCATCACCGAATGCACCCGAAAAAAAATCCCTGCAGGGGTAAAGATCCTTAAGGAAAGCAGCTTCATGCCCAAAGGCGGCAAGGAAGAAATGAAATTTTACGTTATCGCCGGGATCAGCGGCGGCATTACCCTTTCGGGCGCCTGCGAAGAGAAACGCTGGCGGACCCTGCCGGCGGAGAAGGAACTCGTCTTTTATATGCTGAACGGGAAGACTGTTGACCCGGAACCCCACGCCGGCAAGCTGACCAGGGTGACCGAAGATGAGAAATTCGGCATGCTTACAACAGAAAGCATTCTTCAGCCCATGCAGAACCTGATGCTCCGTATCAACGATAAAGAAGCATACGCAAAGGTCACGGACTGCGGTACTGACGGATTCATGATCGGATTCACCATGAAACCCGAAGACTTTTCGGGCCTGCTTTCGTAAACTGAAGGGTGGTGGATGCGATATGCCTGAAATAACCGTAAACGCTTCCTTAAATGAGATCAGAACGGCGACGGATTTTATCAACCGGCAGTTGACTGAGGCCGGCTGCGATGAATGGTTCCGGATACAGATCGATGTCGCCATCGATGAGATCCTCAGCAACATTGCAAGATTTGCATACCATCAGAAAGCCGGAAACGCGACGGTGCGGTTTGAAACTGAAAACGATCCTCGAAACATCGTTCTGACCTTTATCGATCGGGGAACGCCCTATGACCCGCTGACAGCGGCAATCCCGGATATCTCGCTGCCGGCGAAAGACCGCTCTATCGGCGGTCTGGGAATGTTCATGGTAAGGAAGATCATGGATGATATTTCATACAGCTACCAGGACGGGCAGAATATCCTGACCGTCCGCAAAAAATACTGACAGCACGTGGAATCAGGGAGGGTTGCGACCATGTCGGCCACCGTATTTGAGAAAAAAGGCTCTTTGCTTACCGTTAAACCGGAAGGACGTCTTGATACCGCCGCTTCATCCATTCTGAGTGACGAACTGGAAGCGCAGCTTGACGGCGTTACCGAGATCATCATGGATTTTGAAAAGGTGGAATACATCGCCTCAAGCGGTCTTCGCGTACTGCTCATGGCTGAACAAAGGATGGAAGATTGCGGCGGAAAAATGAAGCTGATCCACGTCAACGAATACATCATCGCTATTTTCGACCTGGTCGGTTTCATGGACGTGATTACGGTGGAACGCGTCTGAATCCGCTGTCACTCCTTTCCTTCCCCGGTCCCGGTCGGGACATCGTCACGGGAAAGCGTCCCGGGATCAGCCAATATTATATGCAGAAAACCAAGGCTGCTGTCTGTCCGCCGTTAACTGGCGGACAGACAGCAGCCTCATATTCCGATCCGGGATTGCATGTCAATTAAACATTATGATATACTTCCGGTGGTTTCCGCCTGAGAACCGGAGCCCGCCGTGAATGAAGCAAAAAACATGGCTCCGGGACCCTTTGCCGTTTTTTTACCGGCCTTCACTATTCGAAGTTCTTTAAAGCAGGAGAGGAAAAACAGAAATGAACAGGGACGAGATCGTGGAAGAGCTGTTCCGGATGCGGGATAATGACTATGCCCTTCTGCAGGCAAAAATCATTCCCTCAGTACCTGCTGACAGGATCATAGGCGTCAGGACACCGGCTCTCCGTACATTTGCCGGAGATCTTTGCAGGAGCGGCGATACGGATGGATTTCTTTCGTGCCTCCCGCACAGGTATTTTGACGAAAACCAGCTGCACGCTTTTGTGATATCCCTGGAGAAGGACTTTGACAAATGCATGGAGAGGGTCGAAGCTTTTCTGCCGTACATTGACAACTGGGCCACCTGCGATCAGCTGTCACCAAAGGCGTTCAAAAAAGCGCCGGAGAAACTGCTTCCCTGCATTCGGACATGGATCAGGTCCGGCAAAACCTACACGGTCAGGTTTGCGGTAGGGATGCTGATGCAGCATTTCCTGGACGATCGGTTCAGCACAGAGTATGCGGACATGGCGGCGGCTGTCCGGTCGGAGGAATATTACGTCAACATGATGACAGCATGGTATTTTGCGACGGCACTGGCGAAGCAGTACGACCTTATTATACCCTATCTGGAAGAAAAGCGGCTGGACGTCCGGGTACATAACAAGGCGATCCAGAAAAGCCTGGAAAGCTTTAGGATCACGGACGAACAGAAGGCGTACCTGAGGACCCTGAAGGTCAGCCAGAGCAAAAAAACAGCGGAAAAATAATAAAAATGAAGGGCGGGTCTTGTGCGCCGGGATCTTCCTTGTGACGAGTAATCTCAACAGGCGGTCGGCATATTCCCCGCACCGCGTACGAGAAGGAAACAATGAAACCGCGCCCCTGGATAAATCGAAAACTCCTTTAACAACGGGCGGTTTGATGGTATAATGACTAAGTCCTTTCCCAACAACCCAGGAAACGGAGCCTGAGAAATGAGATCGAAGATTGTGTTTATCCGGTTTTGTGCTTTTCTTTGCCTTGCGGTATTTTTTATATCCGTGGCATCGCTCCCGGCCCTGTCATCGGGAGAAAGCACTGAAAGCACTTCAGCCTATCGCACCCTCAAAAAAGGCGACAGCGGTCCTGACGTGACCGCACTCAAGACCGCAATGTACTACCTGGGCTATTTTACCAGCCTGAACGTTTCCGACCAGTATAATAATGTGATGGTGGAGCGCGTCACAGCCCTGCAGCGGGCCAACGGCCTTACGGCGGACGGCGTCGCCGGTCCGGAACTGCAGGCCCTTGTATTCAGCGGGCAGTGTGTCCCTGCCAAAGGCGCACCCGCGCCCACCCCTGTCCCGTCGCCGGCCCGGACGGCATCTCCATCTCCTTCCCCCACACCGATAGATGCCCCATCTGCCGGATCCACGGCGCCCGGGCAAATGCCGCCGTCCACCCCGACTCCTGTGCCGCCTTCAGAAGACGGCGCGGCCACCCCCTCTCCCTATCGCACCCTCAAAAAGGGCGACAACGGTGACGCGGTGCTCCGGCTGAAGACCGCCATGTATTATCTGGGCTATTTCACCAGCCTGGATGTGACCGGCTCCTATAACGACGTGATGGTCAAACGCGTCAAAGCCCTGCAGAAGACCAACGGCCTGAAAGAGGACGGCATCGCCTCCCCCGAACTGCAGGAGCTCGTCTTCAGCGGCATGTGCGTTCCCACCCAGGGCGCCCCTGCTCCTACGCCGATACCCACCCCTTCGCCGGTGCCGCTCAGTCCCAGCAACCTGCCGAAAGAAGTCCCCGCGACCGATGAAAAGGGCTTTCTCCTGACGGAGGACAGCTACCTGTATGAAAACGACTCGGCAGGGCTGTGGCTTTACAAGACGAAGAACATTTCCATCACCATCGCCCGCTACAGTGAAAATAACCTCGTCTGGTTCGAGACCGAGGTATGGTGCAGTCCGGAAGAACCCATGTCCAGTTACCTGTCCCCCGGAAACACCCCCGGCAAGCGTTATATGAGCCCCCTGAAAATGGCCGAGGACAGCGGCGCCATCCTATGCCTGACCGACGATTTCTTTGGCTTCCGCCTCAATTACAATTACCGCACCGGGGTCGTCATCCGCGACGGAAAAGTGATCGGCAGCCGCACCTACGCCGCGGACCGCAGCGCTTTTCCGAATCTGGAGGTGCTGGCACTGTTCAGGGACGGCAGTATGAAATGCTACCTGAGCGACGCCCATACCGCCCAGGAATACCTGGACATGGGCGCCGTGAGCACCTTCGCCTTCGGCCCCATCCTTGTGACTGACGGCCGTCTCGGCCCCCACATGACCTCAACGTCCTATTACCATTACCGCGAACCCCGCTGCGCTGTCGGCATGATCGAACCCTACCATTATGTGATCCTTACGGTCAAGGGCCGCAGCGACGACAGCAAGGGCATCTACCTTGACTGGCTGGCCCAGAGAATGCTGTATCTTGGCTGCACCGAGGCCCTCAACCTGGATGGCGGCGGCACCGTATGCCTGATATTCAACGGTAAGATCCTGAACAAGACCACAAAAAACCTGCGCAGCGTCACCAGCCTGATCACCTTCGGCACCCGCTGAAACGACCTTCCGGGCTTTACCGGCAGCAGGAGGCTTATGAACCGATTATTCGCGGGAAGGGACGCGGACATGACCGTGGGAAGTATACCCCGGCTCCTTACCGCTTTTGCCATCCCGATGGCGCTCGGGCTTTTGCTCCAGCAGCTTTACAACACGGTGGACGCCCTGGTGGTGGGCCAGTATGTGTCCAGCCAGGCCCTGGCCGCCGTGGGCACCACCGGCAGCATCTGCAATATGCTGGTAGGCTTCTGCGCGGGTCTTTCTACAGGCGCGGGCGTAGTCATTGCCCGTGCCTACGGGGCCCACGACGCTCCCCGGCTTCGGGACGCGGTACACACCAGTATCCTGGTAGCCGTCCTTCTCAGTATCCTGATGACGCTGCTGGGGCTTTTGATCGTAGATCCCATGCTCCGCCTGATGAACACCCCGGATGACGTGTATGCCGATGCCCGCACCTATCTGGTGATCTATTTCGGAGGCATTGCCGGTCTTGTGATGTACAACATGGGCAGCGCGGTCATGCGCGCCGTCGGGGACAGCACCCGGCCCCTGGTAGTCCTTTTTGTTTCTGCGGTGGTCAATATCGTTTCCGACCTTATGTGCGTCATCGTGTTCCGCATGGGTGTCGCCGGCGCGGCCTGGGCCACCATTCTCAGCCAGCTGGCCTCTTGCGTGCTGGTGCTGGCCTTCCTTACAAAGGAGAAAGGGGATTACGGCATCCGCTGGCGCCAGCTTCGCCTGGTCCCCGGGATCCTTCGGGACATATTCACCATCGGGCTTCCCAGCGGCATCCAGCAGGGCATCACCAGCTTTTCCAACGTATTCGTCCAGTCCTACACCAACTATTTCGGCTCGGCTGCCATGGCCGGCTGGGCCAGCTACAACAAACTGGACGCCTATATCTTTGTCCCCTCCCAGTCCATTGCCATGGGCGCGTCCACCTTCGTGGCCCAGAACGCCGGCGCCGGAAGGTATTCCCGGGCCCGGGAGGGCGTCAGGGTCAGCCTGTTTATGAGCCTTGGGATCACAGCGGTATTGTGCCTCGCCTGCGTCATCTGGGCCCGGCAGGCCATCGCCATTTTCTCGCCGGACCCGGAAGTGATCCGGTTCGGTGTATTTTTTGTTACCCTGATCTCGCCCTTCTACATCTTCACCTGCTTCACCCAGACCTATGCCGGTGCGCTCCGGGGCATTGGCAACGCCACTGCCCCCATGTATATCATGCTCTTCAGCTATGTCCTGTTCCGCCAGGCATATCTTTTTACCGCAAAGCAGCTGGGCAACGACCTTACCGCCATCTCCCTGGCTTACCCGGTGGGATGGATGATGTGCACAGCACTGCAGGCCGTTGCCTACCATCGCAGCATCCTGTGCCGCAGAGAGGAAAAAAGCATTGGAAAGGTTTGACGTGCTGGATGAAAAAGGAGCCCTCACCGGAAAAATTTGCACCCGTGAGCAGGCCCATGCCCTGGGACTCTGGCACAGGACAGCCCACGTATGGATCGCCCGGTTTCCCTCGCTGCTCCTGCTTCAAAAGCGCAGTTCCACGAAGGATTCCTACCCCGGCTGCTGGGATATCTCATCTGCCGGACACCTGGACGCCGGAGAAGAGCCCCTTCACGGCGCTGAACGGGAACTGAAGGAAGAGCTTGGCATTACCGCAGCCGGATCCCGCATTCGCCCCATCGGCGTCCTCCGATCCAAACGGGTCACCATGCCCCGGGGCATACGTTTCATCGACAGGGAATTTGCCCATATCTTCCTGCTGGAAACGGACATCCTGCCCATGCTTTCCCTGCAGCGGGAAGAAGTCTCCGAGGTGCGCTGGTTCCCCGCCGGTGAATGCCTCCGTGCCGCAAGCGAAAACGACCCGGCTTTCTGCCTCATGGAGGATGAAGTCCGCCTTGTTTGTTCCTCTCTGGGCAGTTCGGTACATTCGTAACAATTCCGGCCGGCATACGGATCATACTCCGCAAAGAAAAGCTGATTGAAGGCACCTTCAGTAAAAAACCGTCAGGACCGCTCTTTTCGGCGGAATCCTGACGGTAATGTTTTTTTTACAGGCAATCAGTAGATATGCTTGTAGGTACGGGGGAACTGGAGCACGTCGCGGATGTTGGAAACGCCCGTGATGTACATCACCAGCCGGTCAAATCCCAGGCCGAAACCGCTGTGCTGTACAGTGCCGTATTTGCGGGTGTCCAGGTAGTAGCGGTAGCTCTCCAGGGGCATATGGCGCGCTTCCATGGCTGCGACCAGCTTGTCGTAGTCGGTCTCGCGCTCGCTGCAGCCGATGATCTCCCCGATGCCGGGGACCAGCAGGTCAGTCGCCGCGACGGTCTTCCCGTCGGGGTTCTGCTTCATATAGAAAGATTTGATCTCCTTGGGATAGTTGACAACGAACAGCGGGCGCTTGAAATACTCTTCGGTCAGGAAACGTTCATGCTCGCTCTGCAGGTCGTCTCCCCAGGAAACGGGATATTCGAACTTGCGGCCGCTCTTTTGCAGGATCTCGACGGCCTCGGTGTAGTCGACCTTGGCAAAATCGCTTTCCGAAACGTGGCGCAGTTTGTCCAGCAGGCCCTTTTCCAGGAAGCGGTCACAGAAGGCGAGCTGTTCGCCGCAGTGCTCCAGGACATCACGGATCACGTATTTGATGAACTCTTCGCCGATCTCAATGATCTCGTGGATATCCACGAAGCATACCTCCGGCTCCACGTGCCAGAACTCGGCCACATGGCGGTTGGTGTCGCTCTTTTCGGCGCGGAAGGTGGGGCCGAAGGTATAGATGCGCCCCAGGCCGCCGAGGGCGGCCATTTCACCTTCCAGCTGGCATGAAACGGAAAGGCCCGCTTTTTCACCGAAGAAGTCTTCGCCATAGTATTCCTTTTCGGTCTTGTGCGGAGTGCTCCATGGCTGGGTGGTGATGCGGAACATCTCGCCGGCGCCTTCACAGTCGCTGTTGGTAATGATGGGCGTATGGACATAAAAATACCCGTGCTCCGTAAAATAGGTATGGATAGCATAGGCCACACGGGACCGGACCATCATCACAGTCTTCATGGTATTGGTGCGGGTGCGCAGGTGCGGGATGGTACGCAGGAATTCCAGGCTTGTCTTTTTCTTCTGCAGGGGATAATCGCCCGGGCACGGACCGAGCAGGGTCATTTCGTCCACTTCCAGTTCGACGATGTTCCTCTCTGACGCGCACACTGTTCCCCTGGCGGACAGCGCTGTCCCCAGGATCATCAGGGGCTTGATGTTGTTTTTAAAATCTTCCGGGGAATACTTTTCCTGATGGATGGTCAATTGCAGATTGGTGGTGGAGGTGGACCCGTCGTTAAGCTGGATGAAAGCCATAGGCTTTACCTCGGCGCTGGTACGCACCCAGCCGCACACAGTCACTTCCTGGCCGATGTATTTTTCCGGTTCCCTGAACAGCAGGCTGATATCGGTATGCTTCATTCTGATCCCCTTTTCCTGTGGTCGGCAGTTGTTCCGCTCCTGTCGCAGCGGTGCGCTGCCGGTGTCTTTTTTTATAAAATTCCTGCCGATTATATCATACGGCAGGGGCTTTTGCAATAAGCGCGTCCAAAGATGAATTCACGACATGAATTCAACGCAGCGGAAAACACCTGTGCGAACGATCGCTTCCGCCGCCTGCGGACATCACACGTTTTACGTTTCTCCGTTCGTCCGGTCCATTTTTCCCCTCAGCCTGCGCATACGCTTCATCAGCGCGTCTTCCGCGGCACGGTCGGATGGGGGTGTCAGCATCATGGCCCTGGACGCGTGCTCCAGGGCCATGGGCAGGTCCCGGAGCCGGTGTTCGTATATCTTGGATAGGGCAATGTGTATTTCCGCGCTTTGACGCTTGCGCAGGGCGCTTTCATAAAGCTCCGCGGACTCTGTATACTTCCCCTCACGCCGGGCGATCTCGGCCATCCTGACGCGGCTGAGGAACGCCAGGCCCTTCTGCCCCGCGGCCCGGTAGCATTTGCGGGCTTCCTCATTCATGCCCCGCCGTTCGTGTACCCGGCCCATGCTGTACAGGTCCTCGGAGCTTTCAAGCGAAAGCGGATCCGAATGGATCTTCATCAGCAGGTCAAGCAGAACCGGGAGGGAGCCGATATCCTGGGCGTTATGTTCCAGGATCCCCTCCAGCAGGGACATATCCCGGGTCCTTAAAAAACGGAAATAGGTTTCGGGCACCATAGCGCCCGGCAGGTCGTCCTCCCGGGTAAGGCCCAGGATCTGCTCCTCGATGTTCTTCAGATTGCATTTTTTCAGCCGCATCCGCCAAACGCGGCGGGATATGTGCAAAAGGTCGATATGCCCTTTTTCGGCCGGCAGGCGCGTCCTCTGCATCACCGCCCTGCTCCTGAGTAGGGGCAGGTCAAAAGTGACGCCGTTGAAGGTGCACAGGATGGGATGGTCCCGCATCCTTTCCGCCGTGCGGGCAATCACACTGGCTTCCTCGTTGTAATCCCGCATCAGGAACTGCTCCAGGCGGTATTTGTCTCCCTCGAAATAACCGACACCTACCAGGAACGCCACAGTGCCCGCACCGCCGCTGAGTCCCGTGGTCTCGGTGTCAAGGAACAGGAGATCTTCCCTTCGAATGTCTGTATATTCCTGTCCCTGCAACAGCCGGAGGACCTGTCCGGACACAACGGGAGGAAGACCCATTTCCCCTGCGGGCCTTTCCTCCGTCCGAATGAGGCATTGCCCATCGGAAACAGGCGCCGAGGGCTTTTTCTGCACTGCACCGGCGGTTTTCAGTTTTTCACGCAGCGAGAGTGCCATCCGCTTCTCCCGATATGACTTTGTTCTTTGATCATTCCCAAGAGTCGTACAAAGCAGTGATCCTGTCCAGCGTCTCCCACCGGATGTCCTCGTCCATTTCCTCTGCCCGGCGCAGCTCCTCTGCGTTGGTCTCGTCCCCCCGCAGCATATCACCTACCAGGCCATAGAACAGTTCCGAGGTCCCCCAGGAAAGCACATATTCCGGCAGCGTCCGCGCCTTGGCGGCATAAGTCTCATAGGGGATATCAAGGCGGGTCACCGCCACCGAGTGCTCAACGCCGATATAACGAATGTGCCATGGCTCCGGATTGCAGCCGGTCACTTTGGTCCAGCCGTCCCTGTAGCGGACGATAAAGCCGAAATAACAGCAGTTCCGGGCGACCCATTTCCCCTCGGGCGTGTTCAGAAAATCCCGGTTGAGGTATCGGAAATTGGTGGAGACCACATCCATGGCCAGGCCGCTCTGGTGCTCCGAAGCTCCGGGCGGGGCTACCGTTTTCTGGGCGGTCTCCCGGGAGCCCACCGAATCGACTTTGTTTTTGAACAGCAGCGACTGGGTGGAATATGACCGATAACCGGAAACCGCCAGCAGGATATACCCGTCCTCTTCCGCAGCGGAGAACATCTCTTCCAGCGCGGCAGCCGCACAGGGGACCATATAGATGCTCTCCTTCTGGCCCGCCTTGTTGGTGTCCACCTCCGGCAGGATCATTTCTTCCGGCACGTAATCCTTGGGGAGCGTTTCCCAGCGGTTGATCAGCCTCAGGAGCCCCCCGTCGTCGAAGCTGCCGGCCAGCGCATGGCCGGCAGCAAGGGAGGATATAAGCAGGACGACCATAGCGAGATCAATAATACGCCGAAATCTCTTCTTCGCCATCTTCGCTCGTCTCCACAATGATGACCTCGTTGGGCAGGTTCATCCTCATCACAAGGGCATCAAAATCACCGCCCCGGGCTTCCCAGGAGGCGATATACCCCTCCCATTCCAGGGTAAACTCCTCCAGGGAAAGGTGATTGTCACACATATATTTGGCGCATTCCCTGCCGACGTACCTCAGATGCCAGGGCTCGTACTTGATGCCGGTGATCTCTTCTTTGTCGCTTTCGTAGCGTATGACGAAACCGAATTCCCAGCAGTGCTCAGCCATCCATTTGGCCTCGGCCGTTTCGGCGAAACGGTAGTTCATGCCGTCCTTCTTTGTCCATTCGTAATTCAGGATGTCTGCACACAAGCCGGTCTGGTGCTCCGACGCGCCGGGATACTGGACCAGTCCGTCGTCATAACCCATGGAATCCACCCGGTTGAAATACATGGTCCTTTGCGTCTGGTAGCTGCGGTAGCCGCTTTTGACGTACAGGGTGAGGCCGTATTCGTTCTGCGCCGTGCTGAACATGCTTTCCAGTGCACGGGAAACGGTTTTCCGCATCTGGGTATTCCCCACCGTGCGTTTAACCGTCAGCGTCACCAGGTCCTGGGGCTCATAATCCCCGGACAGGAGCCTTTCCCGGTTCGCCAGGGTCAGGTAACCCTCCTTGTTGGCAAGGATGTCCGGCGCAATGGGGTAAGTCCATTCCGGTTCACAAAAGACAGGAGCAGGCAGAAGTACCGCCAGGGCCAGCATCAGTCCCAGGATCAGGGTTTTTGTTTTCAACTGCGCCTCCACCTCCGTCACAAGCCGCTCATCGCCGCTTCAAAACGCGCTTCCTTCAGCTGCTCGATATAATACTCAAAGGGAATATCGCTTTCATGGATGCGCCGGGCATGGTCCACACCCACGAATCGCAAATGCCATGGCTCATAGCTGTAGCCGGTCACGTCGGTCCATTCATCCTTATAGCGGATAATGAAGCCGAAGCGCCAGCAGTTTTCAGCCACCCACTTCCCTTCGTCAGTCTCGCCGAAAGCAAAGGTAAGGGAATGGTCCCGGGAGGTTCCGATGTCCATGGCCAGGCCCAGCTGGTGTTCGCTGCATCCCGGCGGAGCCACCAGGAGCATCGCTTTCTGCCGGCCGACGCTTGCCACCTTCCTGGCGAAGATGGCGTTCTGGGTGGAATAGCTACGGTACCCGGAGACCGCTGTCAGGACGAAACCCTTCTCGTCCTTTGCCGCCGTGAACAACCCCTCAAGCCCGGACGCTGCGTCCCGCCTCAGGAGCACCGCGTCGGACACGCGTTTCACGTCCGGCATCACCAGGTCCTGCGGCACATAATCCGCCGTCAGGGGATAATCCCGGTTCACAAGGAACAAATACCCTCCCAGGTTCATCTGGTCGGCATATTCCCGAAGAGTCCCCGACCCCAGGGACACAAGGATCATCAGCAGTGAAAAGAGTTTTTGCAGCATCCGTCCTCCAGGTACCCTCGGTGATTCGTTACAGGAAGCCCAAACAAAAAACACATAGTGGATTATACACCATTTTCAGCCTTTTTGGTATTGCTCCGCGTTTTTTTACCGTCTTTACCGCAATGTTTTTTACATTTTCATGCCTTACGCAAGGTTTTTAGTCCTGAACTATTCCGCTCCGAGCGATATACGTATCAGCCGTTTTCCTCGGCTGGAGTCATCTCCAGGGAATATTTGCCACACAGCTGTTTCTGTTCGCTGTCGGGCAGCGCCAGGGTGATCCTGGTCCCCTCGGGGCCATCCTCGGAGGCAAGCACTCTTCCCGCGCCCCGCAGCACCCCGATCAGGGAATAACGACTGTAGGGGATCAGGACCGTGAACACTTTTTCCCGCGACCGGACAAACCGGACGATCTCCGAAAGCAGCAGCTCCAGCCCGGAACCGTCCAAAGCAGAGACCCTCACGGCGTCGGGCATATCCCCCGCGTCCTCCGCCAGGTCGCACTTGTTGAGTACCTCGATCCTTGGCTGGGTATCCGCACCAAGTGAATGCAGCACTTCCTCCACCGTCTGCCGATGAGCGTCCCTCTCCGGGTCGGAAGCGTCGGATACGATCACCAGGATATCCGCCAGCGCCGCCTCCTCCAGAGTGGAGCGGAAGGCTTCTACAAGGTCGTGGGGAAGCTTATTGACAAAGCCCACCGTATCCACCAGCACAAAAGAGGCGCCGTCCTTCATGTCTACCCGCCGGGATACTGCATCCAGGGTAGCAAACAGGCGGTCTTCCACAAAAACCCCGGCACCGGACAGGCGGTTCATCAGGCTGGACTTGCCCACATTGGTATAGCCCACCAGGGCTACGACGGGAACGGCGTTTTTTTCCCTGTTCCTGCGCCTGAGGTCCCTTTCACGCTTCATCGCATCAAGGCGGCGGCCGATATCGGCCACCTGCTCCCGGATGCGGCGGCGGTCGATCTCCAGCTTGGTCTCGCCTGGGCCCCGGGTTCCTATGCCGCCGCCCAGGCGGGAAAGCACCAGTCCCTGGCCGATCAGGTGGGTGGAACGGTATTTAAGCTGGGCGGCCATCACCTGCAGCTTGCCCTCGTTGGTCCTTGCCCTCTGAGCGAAGATATCCAGGATCAGCGCTGTCCTGTCCAGGGTCTTGGCGCCGATGATCTCCTCCAGCAGGCGTATCTGCCGCCCGGTAAGTTCATCGTCGAAGATCACCGCGTCGGCGTCCAGATTCTGCACTGCCAGTGCGATCTCGTCAGCCTTGCCCCGCCCAATATACAGGCTGCTGTCCGCCCCGGGACGTTTCTGGTAGTATTTGGCGACAACTGTCACCCCGGCGCTGTCGGCCAGGGCAGAAAGCTCATCCAGGGATCGTTCGCTGTCGCATCCGGCCAGGATCACCCTTTCCGGGCCGTCCTCCTCCCGCCGGAAACGGATATACTCGTTTTCCGACACAGCGATCTCCCGCATCCAGCCCTCCTGGTCTATGCGAGAAAAACGGTGGGCGGAAAGGAGACGGTAACGGGAATCAGCCTCCGGTTCGTAATTCCCGAAGGCTGCCATCAGGCCGGTCACCTCGCCCGTGTCGCCGACACCTATGGCACATACCGAATCGAAGCCCATCACAGTCAGGGTGCTCAGGTCCGCTTCGCTCAGGGAATAATCACCGCCGGGATGGGTGTGGAGGAGCCTGACCCGGTTGAGCCCCCTGGAGTGGCGGCGCAGCCTGGACCACTGGGACGACACCCGTCCGATGTCGCCCACGCGGATCTCCGGGATGCCGCCGCCGCGGGTGACGAATACGGCGATCTCCCTGCGGATCTCAAAGGAGACCGCAGCCATCTCCGCACACAGTTCCTGCGTAATGTATTCATCAGCTCCGATCTCAAAATCATACCAGGCTTCCATCCTGCGGAGCACCGAATCCCTGACGCCCTCCGTATTGCCCATGATCTTCTGTTTTTCCATACCGCATCCGCCTTTTCCGGCGCTGCCCTCCCCCGAGTTGTTTCCATATGATGATACATGAAGGAGCCCCGTTTGTAAAGCGTTCCCCGCCGCCCCTTGACAGGATCGGAAAAAGGGGTTACATTCAGATCATAAAAAAGCACGGAGGCGCCGCCATGTTCCGGAAAAAAAACATTTTAAAAAAACACCCGGCCGTCCGGTCCTACGATCCGGCCGCGGTGCGTCCTGTCATCCGCTCCAGCATCTGTACCGGCGAAAAAAGCGCCGGCTTTCAGGATCTGAAAACCGGACGCTTTATCGAAGTCTCCCTGATCCGCGGTCAGAATGACCTGGATGCCTTCAAGGCCGCTTACGGCATCGAGGACGACATCCCCACCGTCTACTGATCCGCATCCCCGGGATATTCCACCCGGTGGGATATCAGCCTGTCGCCGTCATAGACGAGGGTCAGGTAGAAAAACGGCGCGCCTGAGGATATCAGGTCCAGGAAGATCCTGTCCCCTTCCCACTGCTCCAGGGAAGGGATCTGCCGGTTTGGGATCCACCGAAGCTCCCCCTCGTCGCAGCCGTGAAGTTCCCCTTCAAAGCCGTCGACGGTGTAAAGGTGCATGACCTCCTGCCATTCGCCTGACAGGAAGCGGACCACCCCCCGCTTGATAAAGTCACGCACCGTAAGGCCGGTCTCCTCCCAAACCTCCCGGCGCATGCATTCCTCGGGGGTCTCCCCTTTTTCGATATGTCCGCCGACGCCGATCCACTTACCGTGATTGACGTCGTTTTTTTTGCCGACCCTGTGCAGAAGCAGGGTCTCTCCCTTTCGGCGGAGGTAGGCAAGCGTGGTCTCTTCCATCTATGGTCCCCTTCCTTCGGATCAGAAAAGCGTCACCTGGCTTGTGGCGGGCAGGTCGCCGAGGCACCCCTCGTTCCTGAGCATATCCAGGACGGCCGTGGTCACCCTGGCGCGGTTCTTCAGGTCCTCTTCCGAGATAAAAGGCTGGACGCGGGCGTCCACGATACCCTGGGCCGCGCTTTCCCCCAGACCGCCCAGAGCGGTGAAGGGCACCAGCAGAGTATGGTCGTCCAGGGGCAGGAATTTTCTGACGTCGCTTTTGTACAGGTCCGCCATCTTAAACCTGAAACCGCGGGCGATCATCTCCAAAACCATTTCCATGGCTGTTACCATACTCTCGTCCTTGGCCGTTTTATCCTTGGCGGAAGCTTTTTCCCGGAACTGTTTCAGCCGTGCCATGGCTTCTTCCCTGTCATTGACGATCATCTGGCAGGCGTCAAATCCGTCGCCGCGGATGGTGAAATAAGCCGCATAATAAGCCAGCGGGCGGTAGACCTTGTACCAGGCCACCCGTAGAGCCATGGTCACATAAGCCACAGCGTGCCCTTTCGGGAACATGTACTTGATCTTTTTGCAGCTTTCGATGATCCACTCCGGCACGTTCCTATCGCGCATGGCGCTTTCCATCTCCGGCTTGAGGCCCTTTCCCTTGCGGACGTTTTCCATGGTATCGAAAGCCATCTTGGCCTCGACACCCATTTCCATCAGCTGGTTCATGATGTCATCGCGGGTGCACAGGCACTGGCTCAGGGTCGCCGTCCCGGAATCGATCAGGTCCTTGGCATTGCCAAGCCACACATCGGTACCGTGGGACAGGCCTGAAATGCGGATAAGTTCCTGCATGGTGGTGGGACGGGTATCCATCAGCATACCCCGGACAAAGGGCGTGCCGAATTCGGGAACACCCAAAGTGCCGGTGTTGCAGTCGATATCCTTCGTGGTGACGCCCAGGACACCGGGACCGGTAAACAGGCTCATAACGCCCTTGTCATCCAGCGGGATATCAAGATAATTGACGCCCGTCAGTTCCTCCAGGAAGTGGAGCATGGTTGGATCGTCGTGCCCCAGGATATCCAGCTTGACCAGGATATCGTGCATGGATGAGAAATCAAAGTGTGTGGTGATGATGCCGCATCCCGCGTCGTCCGCCGGGTGCTGCACGGCTGTGAACTGGCAGATGTCGTATTCCTTGGGGACCACCACCATCCCGGCGGGATGCTGTCCGGTGGTCCTTTTCACGTCCACGCAGCCCCTGGCCAGGCGGTTTTTTTCAGCCTCGCGGGCTGTCAGGCCCCGCTCCTCCAGGTATTTGAGCACATAGCCATATGCGGTCTTTTCCGCCACCGTCCCGATGGTCCCGGCACGGTAGACATATTTTTCGCCGAATAGTTCCTTGACGTAATTGTGGGCGGTCGGCTGATACTCACCCGAAAAATTCAGGTCGATATCCGGCACCTTGTCCCCTTTGAAGCCCAAAAATACCTCAAAAGGAATGTCGTAGCCGTCCTTTTCCAGCTTCTGTCCGCATTCCGGACAGTCCATATCCGGCAGGTCGACCCCGACGGTGAAGCCCTTGGGGATATCGAAGATGCCTCTGCGGCACCTGGGGCACCGGTAGTGGGGCGGAAGGGCGTTGACCTCGGTGATGCCGGTCATAAAGGCCACCAGGCTGGAGCCTACGCTTCCACGGCTGCCCACCACATATCCGTCCTTAAGGGATTTGGCCACCAGCTTTGTCGCGATAGCGTACAAAGTGGCATAGCCGTAGCCGATGATGGATTTAAGTTCCTTCTCGATGCGCTTCTGTACGATCTCCGGCAGTGGATCGCCGTACAGCTCCCGGGCTCTTCCCCAGGTCATATCGGTGACGTCCTTTTCGGCGTTCTCCCAATAGGGCGAGAATGTGGTCTTGTTTTCGGGGTGTTTGGGGTACAGGGTCACGTTATCCACGCGGGAGGCGATCAGCCGTGGGTTGTCGATGACCGTTTCACGGCATTTCCTTTCCCCGAGATACGAAAATTCATCCAGCATCTCCCCTGTGGTCCTGAAATACAGGGGCGGCTGGCTGTCGCAGTCATCAAATCCCTGGCTGTTCTGGATGATGGTCCGGAATATACTGTCGTCCGGATCCTTGAAATGAACGTCCCCGGTAGCGCACACCGGCAGCCCAAGCCTGTCGCCCAGCCCGACGATCCGGCGGTTGATGTCCTTTAGCTCCCTGTCGTCCCTGCAGCGGCCCGATCTTTTAAGATAGGCGTTGTTCCCGACAGGCTGGATCTCCAGGTAATCGTAAAACCGGGCGATCCGGAGAAGTTCATCGGTGTCCCTGCCGTCCAGGATCGCCTCGTACAGTTCACCTTCGGAACATGCGCTGCCCACGATGATGCCCTGCCGGTATTTCTGCAGTACCGCCCTGGGAATCATCGGCTTGCGCTTGAAATACTTCAGGTGCGCCTCGGAGATCATATGGTTCAGGTTTTCCATGCCCTTCCTGGTAGCGGCCAGAAGGATGATATGGGTGGAGCGCCCCAGGGTATAACCGTCGGAAACGGCATTGATCCCCTTCAGGGTGCGGATCCCCTTTGCCCGGCAGGCGTCAAGCATTTCCCGAAGGCAAAGAGCCGTGGCTCCGGCGTCGTTCACCGCCCGGTGTGCGCCTTTCAGGGATACGTGCAGGTGCTTGCACACGCTGGACAGCCTGTGAGTCTTGAGTTCCGGATACAGTTTGCGGGCCAGGGTCAGGGTGTCCAGGCTGAAGATCGGGTCGACGCGGCCGAGGCGGGAAAGCTCGCTGCGCAGAACGGAGCAGTCAAATTTAGCGTTATGGGCCGCGATAGGCGCCCCGGCGGCAAATTCCATCAGCTTCGTGATGGCTTCCTCCGCCCTGGGCGCTCCTTTCAGCATCTGGTCGGTGATGTGGGTGATCTCCGTTATCTTCGGGGGCAGGGGCATGCCGGGATCAACAAACAGGTTCAGGCTGTCCACCACATGCCCGTTCTCCAGCTTGACGGCGCCGATCTCGATCACCCGGTCTGTCTGAACGTTGAGGCCCGTGGTCTCAAAATCCAGCACCACGATGGGGCCGTCGATGGGTCGGTCGCCCTCACCGGCAACGACCGGGTCGTCGTCGGTCAGGTAACCCTCCATGCCGGGGATCAGCTTGATCCCCGCGGTTTTGGCCGCGGAAAAAGCCTCGGGAAATGCCTGGACCACGCCATGATCCGTAATGGCGACGGCCTCATGGCCCCATTCCCTCGCCTGCCTGATCAGGTCCGTCGGGGACGAAACCGCGTCCATATTGCTGAATTTGGTGTGCAGGTGAAGTTCGATCCGTTTTTCCGGTGCGTCGTCGGTCCTCTTCGGCAGCGTGCACGCGGTAATGTCCCGGGCCCTGATGACCGTCTCCTTGCAGTAAGGATCAAATTCCGCGTTGCCGCGTACAATGACTCCGGTCCCCGTCCTGATCCTTGAAACAGCGGCGTTCACCTTTTCCTTTTCAGCGGGTGAAACGGGGGGCAGGCTTTCCCTGCTTCCCTCCGCCTTGGGCCTGTAATACATGATATTCTTGCATTTGATCGTGTCGGTATGGTCGGTGACGTCAAAAGTGACCAGGAGCGCTTCACCGCCCATGACCTCCTTCGTATCGACCGAAAGCACTTCGCCCCGGATCGTGACTGTTCCCGACGCGTCGGTTATTTCGCGGACAGGCTTCGGGTCATCCCTGATCAGACGGCCGCGAATGCGGTCGTCCTGCGGCTTGGGGCCGGGTGAGACTTTCTTCCCGGCCTTATACTCCTCCCGTTCCGTTTGAAACCGTTTCCGGAGGAGCTCATCATTCTTTACCCGTTCCTCCTGCATTTCCTTCAGGCGCTTTTCGCAGTCCCCGGCAACACGGATCTCCACGCCGCTGTCCAGCCGGAAGATATCGTGAACAGCCTGGGAAAGCTTTTCGGGCATTCCCGCCCGCTTTAGGAACTGCATGCAGAAATCGTCCGGCACTTCCAGCCAAACGCATCCGTTGCCGGGCTTCCAGCACAGGTCAAACTCCCAGCTCCTTACAGCGGGGCATTCCCTCATGAGCAGCTGGTTCAGGGGCAGGGCGTATTTATCCGGATCCCGCACAAAATCCGCAGCCCTGTCGGGGCATGCGATCCTCAGCTGGATCTTCATTTCCGGAAAGGCTTTCTGCAGCGCTTTTTTAACGGCAAAAAAGCCTTTTTCCCCTATCACCTGATCGGACAGAATGGAGAAGCAGGCTTTATTTTCACTTTTGTAAAAACGGATGTTCTCTATCGCCAGGCTGCCCTCGTTGTCGGGGATCACACCCATAAGGTCCGAGATCAGGTCATCGTATGTCATCCAGATAACTCCGTACAGCCTCTATAAATTCCCCGGCCACATCCCCGGTCAGCTTGCGGACATATTTGCCTTCGATGTACAGGGCGCCGCAGCCGTCGCCTCCGCACAGGGCCACCTGCGCTTCCCCCGCCTCGCCGGGGCCGTTGACGACACACCCCATCACCGCGACGGTAATGTCCTTCTTTTCGTCCTTAAAAGCTTCCTCCACGCGCCTTGCGATGGCAGGGGTATCAAGGCGGGTCCTGCCGCATGTGGGGCACGCCACCAGGCGGAATCCGCGTCGGATCTCCAGGGCACGCAGTATGTCCAGCGCGGCACGGACCTCCTCCCGGGGATCCCCGGTGAGAGAGACCCGGATAGTGTCGCCGATGCCGTCCAGAAGCAGGGCGCCTATGCCGATGGCCGATTTCACAGTCCCCGCGCCGGGCAGGCCCGCTTCGGTCACACCGACATGCAGGGGATAATCACATTTTCTTGCCGCAATACGGTAGGCCTCTACCGTCATGGGGACCGATGATGACTTCATCGACAGAATGATGTCCCTGAATCCTTCTTTTTCCAGCAGCGCGGCGTGGCCAAGGGCCGACTCCACCAGCCCCTGCGCCGTGACACGGCCGTATTTATTCAGGATTTCCTTTTCAAGGGAACCGGAATTGACGCCGATGCGGACCGGTATGCGGTGGGCCTTCAGGCAGTCCGCCACCATACGCACCTTCTCCGCCGAACCGATGTTCCCGGGATTGATCCTGAGACAGTGGATACCGTTTTCCACGCTCCTGATGGCCAGACGGTGATCAAAATGGATATCTGCCGACAGGGGCACCGGGGAATGGTCCACAAGGTAGCGGACGTTTTCAGCGCAGATCTCATCAAAGACCGATACCCTCACCAGTTCGCACCCGCATGCTGCCAGGTCAAGGATCTGCCGAAGGGTCGCCTCCCGGTCCCGGGAGTCGGTATTGGTCATGCTCTGTACGGAAACGGGTGCGCCGCCGCCGACCTCAAGCTTTCCGGCTTTTACACGGATCGCGGATGCCATCACTTATCCCCTCCTTATGAAAACAGGTGAAGAATGTCCCTGTATGTCAGGAACACGAAGAGCACCAGGAGGATCGCGTAGCCTGCCAGATGGATATAGGATTCCAGCTTGCGGTTCATCGGGCGGCGGAGGACCCCCTCAGCGATCAGGAAAAGCAGGCGGCAGCCATCCAGTCCGGGGATGGGCAGCAGGTTCACAAGGCCTAAATTGACCGAGATCATGATCAGCAGGCTGATATAGGCTTCCAGGCCGTATTCCCTGGTCTCCTCGGTGATCACCTGCACGATGCGGACCGTACCGCCTACGTCTTCTAGCCCTTCGCCCCGGGTCACCAGGTTCTTCAGGCTTTTCAGGATCAATCCTCCGGCCTCCGCACAGTAATCAAAAGCCAGTTTCCCGGCCCTGAAGACAGTGACCGGCGAATAGACATAATCCGCCTTTCCCTGCAGCGTAACGCCCACCATCATCCTTCCCTCGGCTGCATTATACCGCGGCGTAACAACGGCAGTGGTTTCCTCCCCGGAACGCGTCACCGTGAACACAAGGGGATCGTCCCCCTCCCGGTAGGCGGATATCATGGACATCAGCTTATACCCTTCGCCTTTTTCATCCAGGCCCGATGCGTCCTCACCATTGACTTTGTTCACTATATCCCCGGCCTTCAGCCCGCCAATGTCGGCGGGACTGCCCTTTTCGACGCTGACCACGGCGCAGCTGCCATAGACCGCGCCGGTGACTTCGCCGGTGACAAGATAAAACCCGAAAGCAACGACCAGCGCAAGGATGAAATTCATCACCGGCCCCATCAGGATGGTAACGAAGCGTTTCCAGGCTTTGGCGTTGTTAAAAAGCTTCGGATCGTCACCCATGGCCTTGTCAGGGTCGTCCTCACCGTAAAAAGCGCAGTACCCTCCCGCGGGGATCAGGCGCAGAAGGAACATGGTGTCGTGCTTTTTACTTTTCCTCTCAAGCAGCTTCGGCCCAAAGCCCAGAGCAAATTCCCTGACGGGGATGCCTGTCAGCCTTGCGGCCCAGAAATGCCCGCATTCATGGATCATGATCATGATGCCCAGCATCAGTATAGCAGCGAGCACATAAAGAACAGTGATCATTGAAACTCTTTGATCCTTTCCCGGGTCAAGGTCCTGGCCCGACCGTCGCATTCCCTGACGTCTTCAAAACAGCGGAGCTTCCCGACGCAGATGGTCTCCGTTACGCTTCTTACGATATCGTAGATGCTCCCAAAGGATATCTTTCCCCCGAGAAACGCGTATACAGCCTCCTCATTGGCCGCATTCATCACGCATGGCGCGCCTCCGCCCTCCCTCAGTACGGCGCGGGCCAGGGCCATCGCGGGGAATTTCCTTTCGTCCGGTTCCTCGAAGGTCAGCCGGCCCACCCGGAAGAGATCCAGTTCCTCCGCACCGGTGGCAAGCCTGTCAGGCCACGCCATAGCGAACAGGATGGGCAGCCGCATATCCGGTACCCCCATCTGGGCGAGCACCGCGCCGTCCCGGAAGCGGACCGCCGAATGAACGATGGATTCAGGATGGACCACCACCCTGATCCTGTCTTCAGGCATATCGAACAGCCACCGGGCCTCGATGATCTCCAGGCCTTTATTGAACATGGTGGCGCTGTCCACAGTGATCTTCGAACCCATGTGCCAGTTGGGATGTCCCAGGGCTTCCGCTACCGAAGCGTTCCTGATCCTGTCCGCCTCCCAGGTACGGAACGGACCGCCGCTGGCTGTCAGAAGGATCTCTTCGGGAACATTGTCCCCGGCCGCTTCCAGGCACTGCCAAATTGCACTGTGCTCGCTGTCCACCGGAAGAAGCCGGTGGTCCTTCAGGGGCCCAAAGACCGACATGACCATTTCACCGCCCGCCACAAGCGCTTCCTTGTTGGCAAGCAGGACCCGTTTTCCGGCCTTTCCGGCGGTGAGGACCGCCTCCAGGCCGGCCATCCCGACCACAGCGTCGAGCACCGCGTCGCTCTCCGGCAGCGCCGCGGCTTCCCTCAGCGCATCCGGACCGAAGGACCAGGTGCAGGCCTTCTTCAGATCTGGGGGGATCTCGCATTCGCCGCCTGTCAGTGCGGCGAAAGACGGTTTGAAAAGCCGCACCTGTTCAAACAGCTTTTCGGCGTTGCTGTGGGCGGTCAGCGCGGTGATCCGGAAACGGTCCGGATGAAGCGCCGCCACCTGAAGCGCCTGCGTGCCAATGGAACCGGTGCAGCCAAGCAAGGATATATTTTCCATGAGAAAGCAGAAATGTCCTTTCAGGTCGTCAGAGGAGCCAGATCATTATCAAATGAAGATCGTCATATAGCAGTACATGACAACCGCCGCCCAGTAAACGCTGTCCAGCCGGTCCATGATCCCACCGTGTCCCGGGAAAATGGAGCCGTAGTCCTTCATGTCGCAGGTGCGCTTGACAATGGATGCAAACAGGTCCCCCGCCTGACCGGCGATACCGCCGACCAGGCCCAGCAGGAGGTAATGCCACCACGGGACGGCGCAGCGATGAAGGAAGAAGGCCAGCACCACGGCACCTGCCAGAACGGAGCCCATCAGCCCCGCGACAGCGCCTTCAACTGTTTTGTGAGGAGATACCTTTTCACACAGTTTATGCCTGCCCCATAGGACACCGATAAAATAAGCCATGGTATCCCCCGCCAGGGGTACCGCAAAGGCCATGATCATCAGCATAAGCTGCGTGACCCGGTCTTCTCCGCGCAGAAGCCCCAGGGTGCACATACCGGGCAGAAGCACGATAAACAGCGGCAAAATCGAATACAGGATGCTTTCAAGAGTCGGTTCCTTGCTGAAAAGAACGTGGATCGTCACAAACAGGCAGGCTCCGAATGCCAGAGCCAGGAGGACGCCGCCTCCGCCGATCCCGGTCGTGAGCAGAGGGATGCTGAGCGCAAAAAAGAGGTATACCGGCCATGTGACCAGGGGGACCCCGGTATTCCGCAAAGCGCGGAACACCTCGTAAAGCGCGATCCCCAGAAGAGCCATGAAAGGAACGGCAAAAAACCAGCCCCATAATGTCAGGGCTGTTACGAGAACGCCGATAAGCACAACGCCCGTAATGATTCTCTTGACCATACGCCTCAGCCTCCCCCAAACCGACGCTGCCGCTTGCCGTACTCCTCCAGGGCTGCGTGATACGCTGTCAGATTGAAATCCGGCCACAGGACATCCGTAAAAACAAATTCCGCGTAAGCGCACTGGTAAAGCAGGAAATTACTCAGCCTCATCTCTCCGCTGGTCCGGATAAGGAGATCCACATCGGGCAGGCCATGGGTATCAAGATTTTCGGAAACGGTGTCCTCGCCGATATCATTCGGGGACAGTTTCCCTTCCGCGATCATCTTCCCGATCTTCCGGAAAGCGCGGACGATCTCGTCCCTGCCGCCGTAGTTGATGGCGATATTCAGGCAAAGACCCGTATTGTCCTTTGTCCGCTCCTCGGCCCGGAAAAGCGCCTCCTGCTGGGCGGGGGGCAGCGCTTCCTTAACACCGAGGATGCGGATGCAGACATTTTTTTCATCCAGTTCATCGATCTCGCTTGTGAAAAACTCCAGAAGGAGATCCATCAGCGCCTGAACTTCGGAAGAATCCCTTTTCCAGTTCTCAGTGGAAAACGCATACAGGGTAAGGGCCCGGATCTTCAGATCGCTGCTTTCCCTGATGATATTCCTTAGCGTCTCCACTCCCCTGCGGTGGCCGAGGGCGGCCTGCAGCCGGTGCCTGCGCGCCCAGCGGCGATTGCCGTCCATGATGATGGCCACATGTCTGGGCAGAAGGATTTCACTCATGGCTGACATAATCCTCCCCTGTTTTTTCCGCCGGTGCGGACGTACGGAAACGCGCCGCGATCAGGTAGTCCTCCCCGCAGGAAACCACGCGTTCCTCAAAGCCGCCGTCGCGTTCCGCCGCCTGCCTGGCGCTGCCCCTGGCGCCGGTCATGACCACCCGATCCACCTTCAGGCCCTCAGAATGGGCCAGGGAAAGCGCCTCATCCAGGGGAAGCCCGAGAAGAGATGACAGACTCAAACCTCCATGATCTCCTTTTCCTTGTCGGCAGCGATGCGGTCCACGTCCTTGATCTTGGCATCAGTCACCTTCTGAAGCTCGTCCTCGGCCTTGCGCTGGTCGTCCTCAGTGATTTGGCTGTCCTTTTTGAGCTTCTTGATCTGTTCCATCGCATCCCTGCGGATGGAACGAACGGCCACCTTGGCCTCCTCGGCGCCCTTGCGGACCAGCTTGGTCAGATCCCTGCGGCGCTCTTCATTCAATTCCGGCACCACCAGGCGGATCACCTTGCCGTCGTTGGAGGGGTTCAGGCCCAGGTCGCTTTTGAGTATGGCCTTTTCCACCAGGGGGATCGCCTTGGTGTCCCACAGGTTGATGGTCAGCAGCCTGGGTTCGGGTGCCGATATGTTGCCCATCTGCTTCAGCGGGGTCTGAGTGCCGTAATAATCCACCATGATCTTGTCCAGGATCTGGGGATTGGCCCTGCCGGCCCGAAGGGAAAGCATATCCTTCTGATAAAAGTCGCATGTCTTCTGCATTTTCTGTTTGGCTTCTTCGATCACAGCTTTATACATAGCTCGGCCCTCCAGAATCAAATTTTCTTTATTGTACCTTTTTTTCCTTCCTAAGGCAAGTAAATTATTGAAGCTCGGCACACATGGAAATGCAGAAAAAAAGCGGTCCGCGGGACCGCCTGCAGGCTAATGCTATTGAGGAAACATCAGCTTACTTTATACTCTCCTTCTTCCAGGCGATGATAACACCCCTCAGACCGCTGCGGCGGTAGGAAATATGCCTGAAATCGTGTTCCTGCAGCCGCCTCATCAGTGTATGCCTGTCGGGTTCAGGCTCAGCACCGCGGAAAAAAGCGGTGACCCTGGGAAAGATATGGCAGGATATGACGAGCTCGCCGCCTGGCCTCAGGACCCTTGCGGCCTCGGATAACCCCTGTTCGCTCATATTTTCGCCCACGTTTCGGGTAACGAAAACCGCGTCAAAGGACCCGGTCCTGAAGGGAATATCCCGTGGTGTCGCCATGATGATATCCGAATCGTCGATGATCTCCATGATCTCATTGGCTTCGCCCGTATCCCTGGTCATTCCGCAGGCACGGATGCGCAGGCTGTCCTTCAGGGCGATGAGCAGCGCACCCCCGGAGCACTCCATGTCCAAGACACGGTCGTATTCTTCCACCGACGCCCACCGGAGCGCGCTCTTTTCCCCCGCTGAAAGGCGCGGGCGAAAGGAAAGGTCCCAGTTTCTTCTTCCGGACGCAGTCTGTTCCTTGATGATCATAACGTGAGTTCTCCCATCGATCCAGATAAAAAAAACGCCATGTGCACTGCACACAGCGATTATATCACACTTTTGTAATAATTACACCTGTTTTTGAAACACTTTCGTAACTTTTTTACATATTTCTTAACATTTTAGCCCTGCGGCATCCCGGAGCGCTTCTGCCATGTCACATTTTTCCCAGGGAAGGTCCAGATCCAGCCTGCCGAAATGCCCATAAGCCGCGGTACCCTGATAGATGGGCCGCCTCAGGTCCAGCCGGCGGATAATGGCGGCGGGACGCATGTCGAAAAGGGAGGAAACGATCTCCGCGATCTTTTCATCCGGGATAACACCGGTGCCCCGTGTATCCACCGTAAAGCTTACCGGGTGGGCTACGCCGATGGCGTAAGCCACGGAAACGAGGCATTGTTCGGCCAGGCCGGACGCTACGATGTTTTTGGCCGCGTGCCGTACGGCATAAGCCGCGCTGCGGTCCACCTTGGTGGGATCCTTGCCGGAGAAAGCGCCGCCGCCGTGGGGCGCATATCCGCCGTAGGTATCCACGACGATCTTCCTTCCGGTCAGCCCGCTGTCGCCCATCGGTCCGCCCATGCAGAACCTGCCGGTGGGATTGATAAAAAACGTGGGGGTTTTGGTCATCATATCCGCCGGAATTGCGCGCCGCACGACTTCCTCGATCATTGCTTCACGGATGGTTTCCATGGAGACCTCTTCGTCGTGCTGGGTGGAAATAACCACCGTATCCACGTTCACGGGCTTCAGGCCGTCGTAGCGTACGGATACCTGGGCTTTGCCGTCGGGACGCATCCAGGGGAACATGCCGTTTTTGCGGACCTCGGCCATCCTGCGGGTCAGACGGTGGGCCAGGGCGATGGGCATGGGCATCAGCTCGGGTGTCTCATCACAGGCAAACCCGAACATCATGCCCTGGTCGCCGGCGCCGATCTCCCCGGTCTTTTCCTTCCTGGTTTCCAGGGCCTCGTCCACACCCATGGCAATATCGGGACTCTGTTCGTGCAGGGCGGTCATCACGCCGCAGGTGTGTCCGTTGAATCCTGACGCGGCGTTGTCATAGCCGATGGAGTTGATGGTCCTGCGGACCACGTCCATCACGGGAACAACAGCCTTGGTGGTCACCTCGCCCATCACAAGGACAAGACCCGTGGTGGCGCAGGTCTCGCAGGCCACGCGGGACATGGGATCCTGGGCCAGCATAGCGTCAAGGATCGCATCGGATACCTGGTCGCACAGTTTGTCAGGATGCCCTTCCGTCACAGATTCGGAGGTAAACAGTCTTTCTTTCATTTTCATCATCTCCTTGTTTGTTTCCAAGTACCTCATACCCAGGCGCAGGATCGAACCAGAAAAATCCGCCTGACCTTTGCAGATCAAGCGGGGAACAGTCTATCGCGCCTTATCTGCCAGCACATAGGTGCTGCTGGATTTGGCACCAAGCTTCTCAGCCGGTTGCCGGGCATCACAGGGCCAGTCCCTCCGCCACTCTTGATAAGGTATTCAGTTGTATCAATCATAACACATCCGGCCATTTTGTCAATGTATATTTTTAGGCCGGGTCGCGGGTCAGATCACTTTTCTGTCACCCTTCCTGCGGTGCACGTGAAGGTTCACGATCACGCCGAGGATCAGGGCAGTAGCAATGGGCGAAAGGGTAAGCTTTCCAAAGTCCAGAGTCAGTCCGCCGATACCGACGACCAGGATAGCTGCGACGACAAACAGGTTGCTGTTCCTGCCCAGATCCACATCTTTAAGCATCTTGAGTCCGCTGACGGCGATGAAGCCGTACAGTGCGATGCAGATGCCGCCCACTACGCATGTGGGGATGGTATTGACCAGGGCCACAAAGGGACTGAAGAAAGCCAGCACCATGGCAAAGATGCAGGTGACGGAGATGGTGGAGACCGAAGCATTGCCGGAGATGGCGACACAGCCGATGCTTTCACCGTAGGTGGTGTTGGGGCAGCCGCCGAAGAAGGAACCGATCATGGTGCCCACACCGTCGCCGATCAGGGTCTTGTCCAGGCCGGGATCGGTGATCAGGTCTTTTTCGATGATGGAGGAAAGGTTCTTGTGATCGGCAATATGTTCCGCCAGGGTCACGAAGGCTACCGGCGCAAAGATGACAGCGATCTGTCCCACGTTGGCCAGGGTAAGGCGCTCAGTTCCTTCCCGCAGGATCCCCAGGAAGGTGAAATCCGGCACATCAAAGAAGCTGGAGAAAGTGAGGGGGCTGAAGTTTTTCACCAGGGCGCTGTAATCCACGATCTTCAGGTATTCCAGCCCGGTCAGGCTGCCGATCAGGGTGATCAGCGAAGCAGCCGCATAGCCGACGGCGATTCCGACGATGAAGGGGATCATGGACAGTGTCCTTGCGCCTTTCAGCGAGGCATACACGCAGGCGGCGAAGGTGATGATGGCGCACAGGATCGCGATCAGGTTATAGTTCCCATTCTGGTCCGAGGACATGTTGCCGACGGCCGAGGAGCAAAGGCTCAGGCCGATCAGTGCAACGGTCGGCCCGATGACGACCGGGGGAAGGAGGTTGTTGATCCATTTGGTCCCGGAAAATTTGATCGCCAGGGCAACGATAACATACACAAGCCCGGCGAACACCGCACCAAGGAAGATGCCCAGGTAACCGAAGGCTACCGCGCTGGTCAGCGGGGCGATAAAAGCAAAAGAGCTTCCAAGGAAAACAGGGCTGCGGCGGCGGGTAACCAGGTGATAGAACAGCGTGGCCGCGCCCGCCCCGAACAGCGCCGAGGCCTGGTCCAGGATCTGCGTGCCGGAGCTGTTGTTCACCAGGGTCGGCACCAGAATGGTGGCTGCGATGATGGCAAGCAGCTGTTGCATGGCGAAGATCAGGTTTCTCTTTAAGGGCACCCGGTCCGATACATTGTAGATCAGCTTCATTTTTTCCTCTCCTTCCGAAGTCCGCTCACTGATCCCGCATAACCGTCCCCCGTATGGGAGCGCCGTCGCGGGCGGAGCGCCGCATCTGTGAAAACCCGCGTGACAGCATACCCCAACCTTAAGGAAATGTCAATACCGCCCCTGTTCGCCTTCTGTGCTTTTTGCATACTTTCCACATCTTTTTTGCGCGCACTCCTGCCCTGTTTATCGGAGATGTAGGAAAGAAGAACGAAAGTACACTAAAAAAGCGCTTCCGAATTGGAAGCGCGGAAACAGTCACGGATCATTTTTTGTCATCTTTTTTTTCGCTGCCGCCGTAATAGTACTTTCCCTTGGAATACTTGGAGTAATAATACTTGTACTGGTACTTTTTGCTCAGGTAGGAATCGTACTCCACCTGGTTCAGCACGCACCCCAGGATGGGGCATCCGGTGGCTTCAAGCTGTTCCTTGACGTCCAGCAGTTCCTGGCGGCGAACGCTGTTATACCTTACGGACAGGACCGCGCCGTCGCAGTAACCGGCGATCTGCGCCGCGTCGATGACGGTCCCGAGGGGAGGCGCGTCCACCAGCACGTAGTCGAAACGTTTGCCAAGGGTCCCCAGCATTTCCGGCATCCTTTCGCTGGTGAGCAGCGGCTTGGGGTTGCTCACTTCACGGCCGATAGGGATCATCCACGCATTGTTGATATTGGTGGAATAGATGACCGATTCCAGATCCGTCATGCCGTTGAGATAATGGGCAAGCCCCATATGATGCTTCTGATCGTCGTCATACTGAAGGCCGTAGGTCGTTCGGATCATGGAACGGCGCAGGTCGGCGTCCACAAACACCACCGACCGGCCGAATTCGGTCATGGTCCGCATGATGTTCATGGTCAGGAAGGATTTGCCCTCCGACGCATGGCAGCTGGTGATCATGATGCGCTTGACGTTCTGGCCTGAAAAGGTCAGGTTGGTGCATAGGGTATTGATCGCTTCGTCACAGGAATATCCCAAAGGAGGGAACCTCATAATATGAATGCCGCTCATTTGGACCTCCTCTTCTTCCTTATGCGTTTGTCCTCACGGTCTGCCTTTTCGCGTTCGCTTTCCATGCTGTCGTCAATGGGCACCACGGCCAAAGTGGTCAGACCGGTGAACCTGCGGATATCCTCGGCGGACTTGTACTTGTCGTCAGCCAGCATCCTGATGATGATGATGGCGCTCGCAAGCAGAAAACCGGCGCCAAAGCCGATGATGACGTTATTCCTCATGCTTGGAGATACGGGGCTGCTGGGAAGCAGCGCGCTGCTCATTATGTTGGGTTCCGACGTGGACATGGTCTCGGCAATAAAACTGCAGACCACCTTGGCGTATACGTTGGCTACTTCCATCGCTTCACTGGCCGATGGCGAGGAATACGTGATGTCGATGATGCGGGTGTTGTTTGAATTGCGGACCCTCAGGTGATTCCTGAGGTAGGAATAGGTATACGGAAGGTCCAGTTCCTGCCGTACCTCTTCCTGGACCGGCCACATATCAAAGACCCTGATATAGTCGTTGGTCAGGGCGGTACCGATCTGCAGGTCCGACATGTTGATCACCGAATCGTTCCTGGAAACCACATAGATATGCGCCGTCGCTTCGTACATCGGCGTCACAAAATACCGTGTATAGATCCCCGCGATCAGGGCTCCGGCCACGGCAAGGCAGACGATCAGCTTCCACCCGCCCAACAGGCGGAACATTACCTCAAGCAGGTCGATCTCGCTTTCCTGCTCGGCCGCTGTGGGCCTGTTCTGCGCCGGCGCGGGCACAGCTGGGATCTGGTTCTTCTCATTTTCCGACATACTGCTCTCCGATCATATCTTGTCCTGTAAATCTTACCGATATGCGTGTTTTTTAACGGGAAACAGGCTCGTAGAAAACATCCAGCACCACCTGGCGGACCGAATCCGGATCCGCATGGAACTCCATGAACCCGTCCTCGCCCACCTGATGCGTGCCTTCAATGGTCATGGGCTCGGTCCATTCATAGCTCCTGGCAGCCCACGCCTCGTTGACCAGCCGCCCCTTGGGGATATTGGTCACCATGTAAGGGGTCATGGTGTCATAGGTCTGGCCGATAAACGACTTGGTTTCGGACATTTTGGCCTTGGCCGTTTTCAGGAGCTCACTGAGATAGGATTCCTGACGGCCCATGCGCTCAACGTTGGTGCCTCCCCCGACGGTCATCCTTGCCCGGATGAACTTCTGGGCGAGATCACCCTTCAGGGTGACCCTGGCCCCAAGCGTCAGGGAAGGATCGATGACCGTCATATCATCGTCCACGGTCACCGTGACTCCTCCGACAAGGTCGTTGAGCACCGCGATCCCGTCCATGGACATCACGGCGTAATCGCTGATCTTCACATCCATCAGGAAGCGGGACACCGCCTCTGTCTGCAGCCGCGCGCTCAAGGGACCGCCGTCGCCAAAGCTGTATGCAAGGCAAAGCTGCATCGTGCTGGTTCCGGTCCTGTTGCCCAGGATGCTGATCGTGGTGACTTCGGTCATGGTATCCCTGTCCAGGGCGATCTGGCAGACCTTTTTGTATTTCGGATCGATCACGATCACCCTCTGGAAATCAGCCTGGCCTCCGCTGCGAAGCGTGTTTTCGATTTCAGGCCTATGATCCACGCCCGCCAGCAGGATCGTCGTGAGGTCCTTACGCATGCGGTAGGTCACGCCGTTCCATTCCATGAGCACCTCATTGCTTTGGCGAAACTGCTCCAGGTCGCCCCGCGCTTCTTCCCGGGCGGAATCCGACTCAAGCAGATGACCGGCCAGGAACACCGCCGCCGCGGCCAGCAGGATGGCCGCAAGGCCGATCCACACTTTTTTCCCTGACGGGTGACGCAGCCCGTGCGAATATCCTTTCATCACGAAGACCCCGCAAAACAGTATCGGCAGCCGTTTTTTGCGCCAAAACAAGCGCAGGCGTTCCATGGATGTACAGACCACCGTCTGCCGTATATGGACAGACACCTTATTTTACGACATTTGCCTTTTTATTTCAAGGGCAATCGTCAAAAAAGTTCATTCGTTCTGTAGGATCCCATGACTTTTCCCGTGCGCTTCCTATCCGCCCATTCTGCGGCTTACCGCGATCGTCCCCGCGGAAAGACCCGCAATCGCATATATGCCCGCAAGCAAAGCGGCACGGGGGGAAAAAGCCTCCCCGGAAAAGAAAAACGCATGGATCAAAGAAGTAAATGCCGCATGCGGGGTCAGGGATACCGCCCGGGCCAGCCAGGGGGGAAGCATGGAGGGATCGATCACCAGATGGGACAGCCATACTCCGCAGGCGGAAACACCCAGCCCGCAGACCATCCACGCCGCGTTCCTTGAAAGCATGCATCCTGCCCAAATCCCCACCGATGAAAAAAAGAGGATCTCGGGAAGCGCCGCCGGAATGGCCAGAAGCATCCGCGGCAAAAATGGCGCCCCCAGGGCAAGCGAAAAGGCAAGGATAAGCGTCGATTCAAAAAGGCCCGCAAGGGTCCCCGCCGCCATCATGGCGGAAGATGTCATGCCCGCACCCGCCGGGGACAGGGACAGTCTTTGCAGGACGCCGCCTTCCCCTGCGCGGCGGGATAAGTGTTCGCACATCAGCGCCGGCATCCCCGCGGCCAGGTTCATGGCCGCGCTTCCGGTCACCCCCGGCAGCATCCGGGCGGATTCGCTGCCCCTTCCGAGGAACGTGACAAAACCAAAGGCCGCGAAGCAGGCCGCCGTATGTGCCAGGATGATCCATGGCTTCCTGACGGAAGCGATCAGGCTTGCCCGGAAAAGGTGGAACCATTTCATGCTGTCGCCTCCCGGAGGATCCTTTCCGCCGCTGTACCAAAACTGTCCGACATGCCCGCCCGTCTCAGGGCATCCTCCCCCCCGTCAAACAGGATCCTTCCCCCGCCTGCGAGGATGAACCGACGCCCCATCAATTCAGCATTTGCAAAAGAAGCTGTACGGACGATCACGGTCATGTCCGGAGGAAAAACGGTGGATATCATGCCCGCCACCCGCAGCGCCATGTGGGGCTCCAGGCCGTATTCCGGCTCCATAAAGGCTGCCAGGGACGCGCCGACGACCAGCGCTGAAGCCACGGCGGTCATTTTCCGCCAGTCGGCAGGCAGTTTTCCGAAGGGAATATCCTCGGCCATATCCAGGCCGCATCTTTTCATGGCCAGGGAGCACTCAAGATCGCTGCCGGCCCGGCTCATGCCAAAGATCCGGGAGACGGTCAGCAGGTTTTCCCACACGGTCATTTCGTCCCATAGTCCTCCGTTGCGGGGAATGAGGCATACGGCGCGGCGCCTTTCCTTTTCTGTCAGCTCCCTTCCCCCGGAAATGAAGCGGACCATGCCTTCCGAGGGCTGCCTTTTCCCCGTCAGCAAATGGAAAAGGACGCCCCCGTCGGGCCCGAGCAGCACGATCCTGTCCCCCCGTGCAGCTTCCAGGTCCGTGGGGCCCAATTTACCCATTTCCCCGGATTCAAGAGCCGCACGGTGCAGCCTGATCAACATTTTTCCGGTCTCCCCTTCCTGTGCCAAGCAGCAGGGAACAGTAAAAAGAACGGCGCAGACGCGCGTCTGCGCCTCAGTATCATGCTCAGGTCGCGGAAGTGATCCTGTGCCCGCGCAGGTAATCCGCAGCCCGCATCCGTCTGCCGCCCGGGGCCTGGATCTCGAGGATCTCCAGGGCTCCGTCGCCTGTCTTGAACCACAGTCCCTTCTCTGCATCTGCGGCAAGCACCGCTCCGGGCGTCTGATCGCCGTCCCAGGGCCTGACGGCGGTTTTCCACACCTTGATCCTGTCATTACCGGAAAGGAACGTGCATCCCGGCCACGGATCGAAAGCCCGGACCATATCATGCAGTCTTTGGGACGGCATGGAAAAATCCATTTCGCCCATGTTCTTTTCCAGTTTGGGATAATAGGACATGGCGTTCTCATCCTGGGGACGGGGGATCAGCCTGCCGCTTTCAAGTCCGTCGATGGTCGGGATGAGCAGGCCCGCCCCGAGCCGCGCAAGCTTTTCAGTCAGCGTCCCCGCGGTATCCTCATCAAGGATCGGGCATTCCTCCTGCATCAGGATGGCGCCGGTATCGATACCCTTGTCCGTCAGCATGGTCGTGACGCCGGTTTTGTCCCTGCCTTCCAGAATAGCCCAGGCTATGGGGCTGGAACCCCTGAACTCCGGCAGGAGGGACGCGTGCACGTTCACAGTGCCGAGCCTGGGTATATCCAGGATCTCCTGGGACAGGATCTGCCCGAAAGCGGCGGTCACGCAGACGTCTGGCGCGAGGGCTTTCAGATCCTCCACGCTTTCCAGGCGGATCCGTCGCGGCTGATATACCGGTACGTCATGCCGAAGCGCCCACTCCTTGACAGGGGAAGCCGCCAGGGTATTTCCACGGCCCTTGGGACGATCCGGCTGAGTGAAGACGCCCGCGATATCATGCCCGGCGGCAGCAAGGGCGTCCAGCGACGGAACGGCGTATTCCGGCGTTCCCATAAATACGATCTTCATTCATGTCCTCCTGATGCTTCCGGAAGGAAAAGCTCTTCCCGTCCCCTTCTGCATCCGATACAGCATGGGAGAGGCTTTTGCCAGGCCCGCCTCCCTGATCGGATCATTCGTCCTTGGGAACGTCCTGTCCGTCTTCTCCGGGAATGTCCTCTTCCCCGCTCTCCTCGTCTTCCTGGAAGATCTCGTGATCCATTTTATCCACGTACATCACGCCGTCCAGGTGGTCCAGCTCATGGCAGAACGCCCTGGCCAGAAGTCCTTCGCCGGTGTACTCCACGAAATTGCCCTTCCTGTCCTGGGCCCGGACCGTCACCTTGTTGGGACGCACCACATACCCGCGCCTGCCCGGAACGCTAAGGCATCCCTCAGGCCCGGCCTGCTCGCCTTCGGCGGATACGATGACCGGATTGACCAGTTCGATCAGCCCATCGCCCACGTCGATGACCACAACCCGGCGCAGGATGCCTACCTGAGGCGCAGCCAGTCCGACCCCTTCGGCCTTGTACATGGTTTCCGCCATGTCCCGCAGCAAAAGCGCCAGGCGGATATTGAAATTTTTCACCGGGTTGCAGACCTTCCTCAGGTTCTCGTCACCCAGTTTAATGATCTTGCGTACCATACTGACCCCCTATGCCAGGCTCAGCGGATTGATCTCAAATGCCGCGGTCATCCCCTGAGCCTGCAATTCTTCGTTTTCTTCCCGCAGCGTATCTGTAATAAATGCCTTCAGCGAGGCGCATTTCGGCGAATCGATGATCTTTATGACCACGTGGGCACGGAAGCGGTTCTTCAGCCTGGAGATAGGAGCCCTGTCGGCCCTGACGAAGAGCACAAGCCTGTCAAGGCCTTTTTCCTTCGTGAAGCGGCTGACCCTTTCACCCCAGGATACAGCTTTCCCGTAAACCTTTTCGTCATCGCTCCCTTCCACGAGGATACGGTCCATCTGGGTAAAAGGCGGATAAAGGTCCATCCTCCGCCGGGCAAACTCCTCGTTAAAAAAAGCCCGGTAATCCTGCTTTACAGCCCCGGCGATCGCGTAATGATCCGGTTTGTATGTCTGGATCACCACCCTGCCCTTTTCATCACCCCGGCCCGCGCGCCCCGCCACCTGCACCAGAAGCTGGAAAGTCCTTTCCGGTGCGCGGTAATCGGGCAGGTTCAGCGTCATATCCGCAAGCACCGCTCCAACCAGGGTGACAGACGGGAAATCCAGGCCCTTGGCGATCATTTGTGTACCGATGAGCACCTGCGCCTTCCCGGAGCGGAAACGCTCCAGAAGTTCCGCATGGGCATTGCGGGAGGCGGTGGTATCGTTGTCCATCCTGATGGTCACGACACCGGGAAGGAGCTTTTTTACCTCCTCTTCCACCCGCTGAGTCCCGGTGCCGCAGCTTTTGATATACTTGCTGCCGCAGGAGGGGCAGACCTCGGGCATCGTGATGCTCTCACCGCAGTAATGGCAGTGCAGCATGCGGTCGGTGGCGTGGAATGTCATGGATACGTCGCAGTTCGGGCACTTGACCGCCTCACCGCATCTGCGGCAGCTGACAAATGGGGCGTAACCCCGCCGATTGATGAACAGCATGGCCTGCCGTCCACGGGAAACGCAGTCCTTCAGTTCTCCGGCAAGCCGCCGCGAAAAGATCCCCCTGTTGCCCAGGCGCATCTCTTCCCGCATATCGGCAAGAAAGATCTCCGGCAGGGGCCTGTCCAGGACACGCCTGGGCATTTCCAGCAGGGTATAGTCCCCGCGGCGCGCCATCGCATAGGAATATACGCTGGGCGTCGCGCTGGAAAGGACCACCAGGCCCCCCTCACGCTCCGCTCGCCCCCGGGCAACGCGGCGGGCGTCGTACTGGGGATAATGATCGGATAGATAGGTGGTCTCGTGCTCCTCGTCGACAATGATGACCCCGAGATCCTGAAGCGGCGCGAAAACCGCCGAACGGGCACCGATGACGATCTTCGTCTGACCGAGACGGATCCGGCGCCATTCGTCGTACCGCTCCCCTTCCGTCAGGCGGGAATGAAGCACTGCCGGCCCGTCCCCGAAGCGGGAACGGAACCATGTGATCATCTGCGGCGTCAAAGCGATCTCCGGCACCAGGATCAGCGCGCTTTTTCCCATGCTGACACACTCCCGCACCAGACGGATGAAAACCTCGGTCTTGCCGCTGCCGGTGACTCCGTGAAGAAGGTATGTGTGTCCTTTATCGCCGTTTCTGAGTGCGGGCAGCATGTCCTCCAGCACTTCGTTCTGCTCCGGGGTAAGGACCGGATCCGGCATAGGAACTGCCGGGCCGTATTCCTCGGGGCGTCGAAGGACCTCCCGTTCGCTCTCCTCCGCCAGGCCCCTGAGCACCAGCGGCGTCATAGCCGAGCGGACGTCACGGACCACGCCGGAAAGCTCGCTTTTAGAATGCCACTCCCCATCCGAGAGTGCCGTCAGCGCCAGCGTCCGGTTCAGGGATCTTTTTTCGCCCCGCAGCTTTTCATCCAGGTCCTTTGGATCAAACGTGATCCGCCAGATCTTTTCCCTGCGGACAGCGACCCGCCCCTGCCGCATACCGGCGGGGATCATCAGCCTGAGCGCTTCGCACAGGGGACACCGGGTCTCCTTTTTGATCTCCAGGGCGCATTCGATCAGCGCCGGAAGGAGCGCTGGATAATCCTCCAGGAGCGCGAGGATGTCGCGGATCCTGTTTTCGTCATAATCGGCCGTATCCTTTACTCTAAGGACATAGCCCTCTTTTTCACGATGGCCGAAGGGAACGCGGACACGGTATCCCGGACCGATCCTGTCTTCCATCGCTTCGGGTATCCGGTAGGTAAACACCCGGTCCACCTGTTCGGTGGCGATATCCACGATGACCTCAGCGTAGCTCATGCTTACCCCGGTTCACTGCCCGTTTTTTTTGCGCCAGATGTCAACGACCCTTGCCACAAGCTTTTCCGCAGCCGCTTTCTTGGACATCAGCGGCAGCTCGATAACGTTATCCTGGGTGATCATCGTGATGCAGTTGTCATCCACGTCAAATCCGGCATCCTTGCGGCTGACGTCGTTGAGGGCGATCAGGTCCAGGTTTTTCTTTTTCAGCTTTTTCCTGGCGTTTTCCATGCCGTTTTGCGTTTCGGCGGCAAAACCGACGAAAACCTGCCCCGGCATTTTCATCATTCCCGCGGCCCTGGCCACATCCGGGGTCTCCCTCAGGACGATCTCCAGCGCTTCGCCGTCAGCCTTCTTGATCTTCTGGTCCGCTTTTTCCACGGGGGTATAATCCGCGGGAGCCGCGGACTGGATCAGGATATCACAGTCCCCACAGGTATTTGTCACTGCGTCCAAAAGGTCCCCGGTGGTCTCTACCCGGATGACCCGGGCGCCCACAGGCAACTTAAGGGCGGTAGGCCCGGTGATCAGGGTGACTTCCGCGCCCCTTTCCAGGGCAGCCTCAGCGATGGCGTAGCCCATTTTGCCGCTGGAACGGTTGGAAATAAAGCGTACCGGATCCACAGCTTCACGGGTGGGACCGGCGGTGACCGCCACCTTCAGCCCGGCCATATCGCCCCGGGCCTCGAAATAGCGGCGGATGCGGTCAAATATGTCTTCCGGCTCGCTCATGCGGCCTTTCCCCTCGTCGCCGCAGGCCAGGAATCCGCCCTCCGGACCCACGAAAAGGCAGCCTCGACTTTCAAGGACGCGGACATTCTCCTGCGTGGCTGGATGTTCCCACATGGCGGTGTTCATGGCAGGAGCGATCATAATGGGTTTGGCGGAGGCAGCGAGCAGCGTGGTGGACAGCATGTCGTCGGCAATGCCGTGAGCCATCTTGGCCATGATATTGGCGGTGGCCGGAGCGACCACGACCAAGTCTGCCCTCTGGGCCAGGGAAACATGGCCCACGCGCCAGCTTTCCTCCCTGACAAAGGTGTCCACCGCGACCGGATTGGCCGAAAGAGTCTCGAAGGTCTGCGGGCAGACGAACTTACAGGCGTTTTGTGTCATGATGACAAAAACCTGCGCGCCTGATTTGCGCAAACGCGAAGTCAGGTCGCAGGCTTTATACGCGGCAATACCCCCGGTCACTCCCAGAACGATGTTTTTTCCTTCCAGGCTGGACATTACTCTTCCTCATCCTCCAGGTTCCGGTGATAACGCAGATAGCCTTTGTGGATCTCCTCCACGGCGATGCTCACCGGTTTGTGGTCCTTGGGGTCCAGGAGCGGCTGGGAACCGGCGATGATCTCGCGGGCCCGTTTGGCGCTTTCCACCACCAGGGTATAGCAGCTGTCGGCTTTTTCAAGCAGTTCATTGATGGGCGGCTGATTCAGCGGCATATGATTTCCTCCTGTTGCAGATGCTGATATATGATATCGGCGAAACCCCTTGTTATTCTTCGGGGATCCCGCCGGAATATCTTGACGTGCGGCATTTTTCGCTTTCCATGATGGCCTTCAGGCAGAGGAAAGCCTTTTCGATGCCCTCCGGGCCATCCGCGTTCACGATGGCGTAGTCGTACATCGGGACAGTCTTCACTTCCTCCCGGGCGTTGCGGAGCCTGGTCTCCACCTGTTCCCTGCTCTCAGTCCCACGCCCCTCCAGGCGGCTGCGGAGAGAAGCCCAGGAAGGCGGCAGGACAAAAACAGACACGCAGTCCGGACGTTTGCGGATGACAGTCTGGGCGCCCTGGGGATCGATCTCCAGGAGCACGTCTTTTCCTTCGGCCAGCTGCCGGTCCACCGGCTCCTCCGGGGTGCCGTAATGGTTGCCGTGCACCAGAGCGCTTTCCAGCAGCTTGCCGCCTTCTTCAAGGGCCGAAAATTCTTCCTCGGTGATGTACAGGTAATCGACGCCGGGGATCTCGCCTTCACGCATCCCACGGGTGGTGACAGAAACCGAAAAAGAGATATTGTCGTCCGACGCCCTCAGTTTTTTGCCCACAGTGCCTTTGCCCACCCCCGACGGGCCGCTCAGGACAAGCAAAATTCCCCTCCGCTTATCATTCATCCTGATCCTTCTCCCCTCTTTTATACGCCGTATCGCTTCCGCCGCCCTCACCCTGCAGCCGTACAGAGAGGGTCTCCGGAAGGAGCGACGACAAAACGACGGATCCGTTGTCCATCACCAGCACCGTCCGGGTCCGCCTTCCCGCGGTCCCGTCAACAAGGTGCCCGGCGTCTCTGGCGTCCTGGACGAGGCGCTTCACCGGCGCGCTGTCCGGGGAGACCAGAGCGATGATCCTGGACGCACTCGCCATGTTGCCGTAGCCGATATTCACCAGGCGCATATCATTACCCCGACTCTATTCCACGTTTTGGACCTGTTCGCGCATTTTTTCGATCTCACCCTTGGCGGCGACGACGTGGACCGTGATCCCGGCGTCGGAAGCCTTGGAACCGATGGTGTTTACCTCCCGGTTCATTTCCTGGATCAGGAAATCCATCCTTTTGCCCGACGGACCCTCCTGTTCGAAGGCAGCGCGCATCTGGGAAAAATGAGAGCGCAGCCTGGCCAGTTCCTCGTCGATGGCACAGCGGTCGGCCATCAGGGCCACCTCCTGCGCCAGCCGCTGCGGATCCGCCTCTGCCCCCATGTCCCTTAAGCGTTCTTTCAGGCGCTCCCTGTAAGCGATGGGGACCTGAGGCGCCAGGATCCCGATCTTTGACACCTCATCCTCCAGCAGGGCCATGTGTGTCTCCAGGTCTCCCTTCATCCTCAGACCTTCCCGGCAGCGCATTTCCACCAGTCCGTCCAGGGCCTTGTCCAGCGTCTCGGCGGCCAGGGAGGCGACAGCGTCCCGGTCTTCCTCAGCTTCCTCCAGGGTGATCATGTCCGGCAGGGAGGCAAAAAAGGCAGTTCCGCAGTCATCGGGCTTTCCGAGGATACCGGCGAGCCTTGCGGCGGCGTCCCGGTAAAGGACAGCCAGTTCTTCGTTGACGGTCATGCGCACCGCGTCGGTGCGGCGGTTTTTGTAGGTGACGAAAATCTCCGCGTGTCCGCGGCTGATGCGCGCGGAAACTCCCTGGCGCAATATGTCTTCCAGGAACACGAGTCCCTTGGGAAGGCGAAAGCCGAGATCGAGGAAACGGTGGTTCACGCTTTTGATCTCTACCGTGATCACACGCCCGTCCCTTTCGGTCTGGGCGCTGCCGTAGCCCGTCATACTCAGCATCGGCGTCACCTCCCTTTCAGGTCATTATACCACCAAACAGCTACCCTGAAAAGCCCATCACGGCAATTTGTCATGTTTCATCGGCTTTTGTATGTGCGCTTCGATGGTCCTTGAGGAAAAACAGAAGGGAGATCATGCTTTTTTCATATGGGATAAAGCTGCCGCTGTCGATCATGCCCAGGATCTCTTCCCTGTCCGCCCAGCGGACCTCGGCGACTTCTTCGTCCTGAAGGCGGAGCTCCTCTTTTCCGACATCGCGTATAACGGTATAAAAATCATCAAAGCCGTGTTCCCAGTGGAGCGTCATCACGGGACGCGCCCCTTCGATGGGGATCCGCAGCCCCAGTTCTTCCCGGGTCTCACGCAGGGCGGCCATGGCGCTTGTCTCTCCGGCGTCGGCATGGCCTCCCACGCTGACGTCCCACATCCCGGACCAGCCGCGCTTGAAAGGCTGCCGCCGCTGGATCAGCATCCTGCCTTCGGGTGAAAAAACGCATACATGCACCACCAGACGATATAAGCCCTCCGGCGTCTTTTCTCCCCGGACCATCGTAAGCCCAGTCCTTTCCCTGTCCGCGGTATACAGATCGAATATCTCCATAATCGTCATCCTTCTCACTCATCAGCTCTTTTGCCGGCTTTCCCGTCCGGAAGCGCGGAGATCATCGTGCGGTCGCACCGCCTGTAAAAAATGACGCTGAGCGTCATTGACACGAATTCGGCGATCAGGAAGGACCACCACACTGCGTTCAGGGATACTTTGGACAGTACCCAGGCCGCCGGCAGAAGCACCAGCAGCTGGCGGCACAGGGAGATGACCATACTGTACATGCCCCGGCCTACCGCCTGGAATACATTGGACAGGGTGATGCCCACTGCGGCGACCATAAAATGCAGGCATATGGTGCGCATGGCCGTGACCCCGATGGCCTGCATGGAGGAGGACGCAGCGGCTTCCTTTCCTTCGAAAACGCTCATCAGCTGCCCCGGGAACACCAGGAAGATCACCGTGCCGACTGCCAGGATGATCAGCGCCAGCTTCAGAGCCACCCGGATGCTTTCGTATACCCGTTTTTTAAGTCCCGCGCCAAAATTGTAGCCGATGATAGCCACCATGCCGCTGCCCAGACCGAACACGGGCATAAAAACAAAGGACTGCAGCTTGAAATAAATGTTCAGCACGTTTACCGCATCGTTTCCCTGCCGGGGGAAGGAGGACAGAATGGTATTCATCCCAATGGTCATGACCGATGAGATGGCCTGCATTACCGTGGAAGGCAGCCCGACCGCCAGGATGGCTTTGATGACAGCCGGATCGATCCTGAATTCCTTCAGCCTCAGGCGCAGCTCCGGGTTCTTTTTCTGGTTCAGTATAAAACCCACCGCCATGGCCGCCCACTGGCCGGTCACCGTAGCTATGGCCGCCCCGGCCACACCCATTTCCGGGAATCCGAGCAGCCCATAGATCATGATGGGGTCCAGGATGATGTTGACAACCGCGCCGGATATCTGTGTGATCATGGACAGGACGGTGTTCCCGGTGGACTGCAGCATCCTTTCCAGCAGGACGGACATGAAAAGCCCCTGGGAAAAGACGGTAACGATGGACAGGTATGTCGCGCCCAGGGAACGGATCTTGTCCGCGTTGTTCAGGCTGGAATTTGTGAGGGCGTTCAGGAACGCGCCCGCGAACAGCGCGCCGACAAGAACGAACAGCGCCGTGCCGCACAGTTCGATGACAAGGCCGTTCCACGCGGCCCCGCGGGCCTCGTCCTGATGCCCGCCTCCCAGTTTGCGGCTGACGAGGCTGTTGATACCTACTCCCATGCCCACGCTTAAGGCGATCATCAGCATCTGGATGGGATAGGCCAGGCTGACGGCAGTCAGCGCGTCCGGGTCGTACCTGGAAACGAAAATGGAATCCACCACATTGTACAGCGCCTGTACCAGCATGCTGACCATAATGGGGACCGATACCCTGGGCACCAGTTTACTTATCGGCAATGTACCCAGAAGCGCCGACGGATCTTCACGTTTTGACTGCATAACCGCTTCTTTGTTACCTCTTTTCTTTCACATAAGTCCAAAAAGCCCAGATGAGGATCATATAGCATACCGTTTTGGGAAGCATCAGCATTCCGAGCATCGGCACAAGGCTTGCCCCGACCGCTACAGGGATGTAGAAGAGGAAGGACAGCGCAACAAGCAGCCATACATGCCTGAGGCACGAAACCTCCGCGCGCCGCCGCCAAAACAGCCACACGATGACGCCTCCCAGCGCGGCGAAGGGGATATTGCGCAGGACGCCCCACAGGACGGAACCCTCGTTCCGGAGCCAGCGGTTCTGGGGCAGCAGGCACAGAAGTACGCGGACAGCCGTCAGCGCGTACACTGCGGCGGACAGGGTACGGTCCTCTCGGACATTGTATACCTTCAGCCAGATCCGATACATCAGAAGGTAAAACACCGTCATGGTGACCGAAGTCACAAGCTTTCCGACGCCGAGCCAGGGGGTGAAATCCGCGTTTGCAAAATAATTGAGCACACGGGGGACCAGGTGGAAGGCGTCTCCGCACCCAAGGATCAGGACGGCCCAGCCCATCATTTTGCCGACAGCGTCCTTCCTTATGCGCAGGATGCGTATGCCCATGGCAATGGCAAACGCCAGGTAAATGACATCAAAGGTACTTTCCCCGTATTTCATCGTGCTTCTCCTCCTGAACGGTCGGCGGACATGTTCTGTGCGCTTCCTCTTCCCGGGATGGTCCGGGGCTTCGTATGCGTCGGATTATACCATTTCATCTAATGGTTGTACAGCGGTATTTCCCGCCGGGAAGCTTGTAATATTTTCGGCACTCTGGTAAAACCCGAGTTTGACGGGAAAGAGAGTGAACCCCATGTAACGTCAGAACGAGAAACTGGCGTCGCATGGGGTTTTTCAGAGGGAAGGGAGGCAAAAACGGGCTGAAAAGGAAGTTGACAATATGTACTACGAATATGC
>JAFXUZ010000098.1 GCA_017524725.1 Clostridia bacterium
ATTCGTAGTACATATTGTCAACTTCCTTTTCAGCCCGTTTTTGCCTCCCTTCCCTCTGAAAAACCCCATGCGACGCCAGTTTCTCGTTCTGACGTTACATGGGGTTCACTCTCTTTCCCGTCAAACTCGGGTTATACCACGCCAGGGGGCAAAGGCGGAAAAACAAAAAACGCAAAAGGATCCCATTGATGACACAATTTTGAGCGAATCAATGATTATACTGGCATTGCGGAAAGGTCTGCTCCGGCTGCCCCCTCGGCCGGCGAGACCCCGCGGCGCGAGCCGCGGACCGCTTCAGGCCGCGCCGATCCCCCTCGGCGCGGTTTTTTCGCGCGTTTTCCCGGGATGCTCCCGTTTTCCGTTTCCGTTTCCGTTCCCGTTTGCCTGTCTCTTTGTTCTGTTTCTCGCGCGCATCTTGAAAAAAAAACTGCGGCAGGGTATAATATTTTTCAGGTGCCGCGTATGTGAGGTGATCGGGTGTTTGAGGGGTTCAGCGGGGAGATGATCCCGTTTTTTCTGGATCTCCGGTTCCATAATTCCAGGGCGTTTATGGACGCCAACCGGGACAGGTACCGCGTCTTCGTCCGGGAGCCCTTCTGCCGTTTCATCGACGATCTTGGGCCCCGGATGCAGGCCATGATCCCGGATCTGGAGGTCAGGCCGGCCAAGTGCCTGTCCAGGATTAACCGGGATACCCGGTTCAGCCGGGACAAATCCCCTTACAGGGACCATCTGTGGGTGGCCTTCAGGGAAAGCGGCGTCAGCAAGGAAGGGATGCCGTTCTTCTGGTTCGAGATCCGGCCGGAGGAGGTCACCTGGGGCGTGGGCCTCTGGGGCGAGAATACCGAGGCCATGGAAGCGCTGCGCCGCAGGATCGAGGCGGATCCCGAGGGGATCGGGAGGTATTTCTCCCTCCTGGACGAGGCGGGCTTTTGTATGGCCGGCCCGGAATGGAAAAAGAAGGCCGCTCCTCCCGGCGTCGAAGGACGGCTGAAGTCCCTGTACCTCAAAAAGTCGGTTTATTTCGAAAAGATCGGCGCCCGGATGGAATGGATCTATTCGCCGGCGATCACGGACCGCGTTTTCAGCGATTACGCTTATCTCAAGCCGTGGTACGATCTCCTGCGGGGCTGTGTCCCGGACCTCTCGTATAAGGAAAAGGAGTGAGAATATGACAGATCTTCGCGCGCTGATCTCGGGATCGGACGTTCGCGGCAGGGCGCTGGGCGAAGGCGCTCCGCTGACCGCGCAGGTGGCCGAAAGGCTCGGCGGATCCTTTGCCCGATTCCTGCAGATGAAAACAGGGCGCCGGCCCCGGGTCTATATCGGGCGTGATTCGCGCCTGACGGGCGCTGAGCTTTCCGCCGCCTTCGCCGAGGGCCTGTGCGCCGCCGGCGCCGAAGTGGTCAGCGTCGGGATGTGCACCACGCCCGCGATGTACATGATCCTGATCACCGAGGGCTGGGGCGGGGACGGCTCGGTCATGGTCACGGCCAGCCACCTGCCGATGGACAGGAACGGCTTCAAGTTTTTCCTTCCGGACGGCGGCATCGGCCTGGAGACCCTGAAGGAGATCCTGGCCCTGGCGGAAAGCGGCGACGATTATTCCCGGGCGGGGGGCAGCGTAACGGAGAAAAATTTCCTCCCCGATTACTGCTCTCTTTTGCGTGCCCGGATCCTCAAGGGCCTTGGCACCGACGAGGAGAAACCCCTGAGCGGCCTGCATGTGGCGGTGGACGCCGGCAACGGCGCGGGGGGCTTTTACGCGGACTTCCTCCAAAGCCTTGGCGCCGTCACCGAGGGTTCCCGTTACCTGGAGCCGGATGGGCATTTCCCAAACCATATCCCCAATCCCGAGGATCCGACGGCCATGGCCTCCATCAGCGAGGCGGTGCGTGAGAGCGGCGCGGACATGGGCGTCATTTTCGATACCGACTGCGACCGGGCGGCCATCGTGGATTCCACCGGCCGCGAGATCAACCGCAACCGGCTGATCGCCCTGGTCAGCGCGGTGCTCCTGGACGCAGCGCCCGGCATCACGGTGGTCACCGATTCGGTCACATCCACGGGGCTGAAGAACTGTATCGCTTCCATGGGCGGCGTCCATTACCGTTTCAAGCGCGGCTACCATAATGTGATCGAACAGGCCCGCCGCCTGAACGCCGAAGGGGTGGACTGCCCCCTGGCTATGGAGACCAGCGGCCACGCGGCGCTCAGGGAAAACCATTTCCTGGATGATGGCATGTACCTGGTGACCGTGCTCATCGGTGACGCCGTGCGTATGAAACGCCGCGGGCGGGAATTGTTCGACCTGATCGCGGACCTTTCCGATCCGATGGAGAGCGCCGAGGTGCGTCTGACCATCGGCGCCGCGGATTTCAGGACCGTGGGCCAGGAAGCCATCGACCGGGTCACCGCCAGGGCCGAAAGCGATTCCGAGTGGCATATCGCTCCCGACAACCGGGAGGGTATCAGGATCTCCTTCGACTTTGACGGCAAAAAGGAAAGCGCCTGGTTCCTCCTGAGGCTGTCGGTACATGACCCGGTGCTGCCCCTGAACATGGAAAGCGACGTAAAGGGCGGATGCCTGAGGATGGCCCGGGAGCTGATGAAAGTCCTGGGCGGCATCAGGGATGTGGACGCCTCCAATCTGGAAAAGTTTATCGCATCCGCCGGCGCCTGAGGCACATGAAATATCGTATTTGCACCCCGGCTCTATGATAGATCAAATATAAAAGAGGAGACGATGCAGAAATGGATATCCAGAACAAAGTGATCAACACCATCCGTGTGCTCGCGGCCGATACGGTCCAGAAGGCCAAGAGCGGTCATCCCGGCGCGCCCATGGGCATGGCTCCCCTGGCCTACGCCCTGTGGATGGAGACCATGAACGTTTCCCCCACCCATCCCAAATGGGAGGGGAGGGACCGTTTTGTGCTTTCCTCCGGCCATGCCAGCGCCCTCAACTATGTGCTTCTGCACCTGTGCGGCTTTGACCTTTCCATGGACGATCTGAAGAACTTCCGCCAGTGGGGCTCCCGCACGCCCGGCCATCCGGAATACGGCCGCACTGCCGGTGTGGAGACCACCACCGGTCCCCTGGGCCAGGGCGTTGCCAACGCCGTGGGCATGGCCATTGCCGAAACCATCCTCGCCGCCAAATTCGACCGTCCCGGCTTCCCCGTGGCGGACCACCGCACCTATGCGGTCTGCGGCGACGGCTGCATGCAGGAGGGCATCGCCTCCGAAGCCTGCTCCCTGGCCGGCACGCTGAAGCTGAACAAGCTGACCCTGCTCTATGACGACAACGATATCTCCATCGAGGGGAACACCGATATCGCTTTTACCGAAGACGTGGGCAAGCGTTTTGAGGCCTATGGCTGGAACGTGATCCGCCTGAAGGACGGCAACGATTACACCCAGGTGCTCGCGGTCCTGAAGGAGAGCGAAAAGAGCGACAGACCCACCCTGATCATCTGCCCCACAATCATCGGCTTCGGCTGTGAGGCCAAGCAGGGGACTCCCGGCGCCCACGGCGAACCCCTGGGCGAGGAGAACGTGCTCAAGACCCACGAATACCTGGGCCTGTCCAAGGAAATGTTCCATGTGGACGACGACGTGTACGCCTGGGTAAAGGAAAAAATGCAGCGCGGCGAAGGCAAGCGCGAAGCCTGGGAAAAGATGTTCGCCGACTACCGCGCCGCCTATCCGGACCTGGCCGCGGAATGGGATAAATGGCACAGCTGCGAACTGGGCGACGAGGTGCTCCTGAACGGCGACCTTTGGAAGTTTGAAGGCAAGGCCGCCACCCGCGCCACCGGCGGCGAGATGATCAACCGCCTGGCTGCCCTGATCCCCAACCTGGTGGGCGGCAGCGCCGACCTGGCCCCCTCCAACAAGACCAACATCAAGGGCGGCGGCGATTACGGCCCCGACAACCGCCTGGGAAGGAACTTCCATTTCGGCATCCGTGAGCACGCCATGGCGGCCATCTGCAACGGCATGGCCCTGCACGGCGGTCTGAGGGTGTACTGCGGCACCTTCTTCGTCTTCAGCGATTACATGAAGCACTCCATGCGCCTGGCCGCGCTGATGGGCCTGCCCGTCACCTATGTGCTGACCCACGATTCCATCGGCGTCGGCGAGGACGGCGCCACCCATGAGCCCATCGAGCACCTGGCTGCCCTCAGGTCCATGCCGGGCTTCCTCACCTTCCGTCCCGCGGACGGCCACGAGACCTGCGCCGGATGGCTGGCGGCCCTGACCATGGGCAAGCCCACCGCCCTGGTGCTGACCAGGCAGAACCTTCCCACATACGATGAGAGCGACGGCCGCGCCCTGAAGGGCGGCTATATCCTGAAGAAGGAAAAGGGCGAGAAGCCCGACGTGGTGCTGCTGGCCTCGGGCAGCGAGGTGGAGCAGGCGGTCGCCGCCCGCGACATCCTGGCCGGGAAGGGCATCGACGCCCGCGTGGTCTCCATGCCCTGCATGGAGCTGTTCAACGCCCAGAGCGCGGAATACCGCGACAGCGTGATCCCCGCCGATGTGCGCGCCCGGGTAGCCATGGAAGCCGGCGCCACCATGCCCTGGTACCGCTATGTCGGCCTGGACGGCAGCGTCATCGGCCTGGACCACTACGGCGACAGCGCTCCTGCCGCCACGCTCTTTAAGGAGTTCGGCATCACCGCCGAGCACATGGCCGAGGAAGCCGAAAAGGTGTTCCGCGGCTGAGCCGTCTTTCCCGGCAGGGGAAGAAGCCCTGATAAAAAAACAGCCCGGGCGCGTTCCCCGAAAAAACGGGAACGCGCCCGGCTCATCTGTCTGAGAACATGATATCCATGGAGGATACGGCATGAAAACGATCGGGAATATTCTTTGGTTCATCTTCGGGGGATTCCTGAGCGGACTGAGCTGGCTGATCGCCGGGCTGCTTTGCTGCGTCACTGTGATCGGGATCCCGCTGGGGCGTCAGTGCTTCAAATTTGCAAAGCTTTCATTCTTTCCCTTCGGAAAGGAGATCATTTACGGCGGCGGCGCGCCTTCTACCCTGGCCAACATCGTCTGGCTGGTTTTCTGCGGTCTGTGGATGGCTGTGGGGAACGCGGTGACCGGCATGCTGTGGTGCGTCACGATCGTCGGGATCCCCTTTGGGAAACAGTTTTTCAAGATCGCAAAGCTGGCTCTGACGCCCTTTGGCGCCAGGATCTCCTGAGGAGCGGATGAGGGTTAAGGCGCGACGGCAGGCGGGGAGGAGCCTGGTGGAGGAGGACAATGAAAAAGATCGCGGCGCTTTGCGTCTTTATGTTTTTCCTGGCTGCCCTGGATCCCGGAGGCGCCCGGGGGGAAGGCATGGTCATAGAAAACGGCGAGGCCATGCCCTTTGTGCGTTATTCCGATCCGTGGGATGAGGATTATTCCAATGAAAACAGCCAGATCCTTCGTTTCGCGGTGTGGGTGGAGACGGATCATGACACCGACCTGGACGGAAAGCCGGATCTGGTCAAGGCGATGGTCCAATTGCCCCGGGCGGCGGCGGAGGGAAAGTACCATGCGCCCGTTGTTTTCGAGGCGCGGCCCTATATCGCCGGGATGTACGTATACAACCCGGACCTCCCCGTGCCCGGAGCCTCGGCAACCGACGGGGACAGCCTGCTCGACTGCCCGCAGAAACGCGTTCCTCAAGGGGAGGCGGATGCCCTTGAGGCTGCCCTTCAGGCGAACTGTTCGGACTGGAATTACCGCCTGGAGAGCGATCCCTTCGGTCAAAGGTACCTCGGCAACCTGACGGCCTATGATCAATTGCTGGTCCGGGGATTTGCGGTGGTGCAGTCCGCGGGGCTCGGGACCTTTGGTTCGGAGGGGCTCCTGATGTGCGGCAGCCGGCAGGAGACGGCTGCCTTCCGGTGCGTGATCGAATGGCTGACAGGCCGGCGCAACGCTTTCACCGGCCCGGATGGGCGGACCGTGATCCCCGCGGACTGGTGCAGCGGGGATGTCGGCATGATCGGCAGATCCTATGCCGGGGCGCTGGCCTGCAGCGTGGCGTCCACCGGGGTGGAAGGCCTGAGGACCGTGGTGTCGGTGGCCGGTCCGGCCAGCTGGTACGAATACGGCAATTCCCAGGGGGCGCCAAACGGGCTTCTTTCCACCTGGGACTTTGCCGCGGACCTGTCCATTATGTGCGCCAGCCGTTTTTTTGACGGCGGAGACGAAAAAACGCGGACGCTGTACGAAAACTGCCTCGCCTTCCTCAGGGACCGGCAGATCGCCCTGGAGGGGGATTACGGTCCCTTCTGGGCCGAACGGGAGCCTGCTGCCGGAGCGGATTTCCGTGCTTCGGCCCTGATCGTACAGGGCATGAGGGACGAAACGGTCCGCCCCAAACAACTCGACCTGATGCGCCGTGCGTTCCTGCGCTGCGGCTGCGAGGTGAAATGCATCCTGCACATGAACGGGCATGTGACGCCGGCCAACGAGCAGACAAAAACGGATATCATGATCGGGGATCGCACCTTTACCGAGTGGCTTTGCCTGTGGTTCACCCACACCCTTCTCGGGGAGGACAACGAAGCGGCGCAACTGCCGGACTTCCTTGTCCAGAGCAACGTGGACGGCAGGTTTTATTCCACTGATCAGTGGATGACCGGGAACACGCTGCTTCTTTCCCCTGGGGACGGGGAGGAGCATACCGTTTCGGCAAAAGGCGCCCATATGAGCAATTACAGCCTGTCGGACACTTCCTTTGACGGCGCGTCGGGGCCGGACCGGCTCCTGTGGGCCATGGACGTTACGGAAGAGATCACGATCAACGGTTCCGCAGAGGTGCGGGTGAGGGTGAAAACCGGGGACACGGACAAAAATATCCTGATGATGGGCGCTGTGCTGGTGGACCGGGCGGACAACCCGTTCCCGTGCTTTGACACGGGCGCCGTTGGCGTGCTGGACCAGGACGTGATCCTGGAAGGCGGAGTGGACCGGGGGGAAGGCGCCGAAAGATACGACCTGGTCTCCTGGCGGCAGAGGGAAAGCGAAAAAGTGATCGTTTCCTATGGCAGCATGGACCTGAGAAACCCGGAGGCCGGCTATGAGCCCTCTTCGGCCGTGCGCCGGGAGGAGGACATCCTTCCGGACACCTGGTACGACTGCACGGTGTACCTGCAGCCTGTATTCTACACCGTTCCCGCGGGGCATCGGCTTGAAATGTATATCGTGCCGTTCTGCGCATTCTCCGACGACAGCGCGCTGTATGACCAAAATACGCCCGATTCCCTTGAGGAAATGGGCCTGGATCCCCTGGCCCTGGTGCCCGTGACGCGGGATTACGCCTTTACTGTGGACAATTCCCTCAGCCGGTGCCGCATTCCCGTATTTAGGTGATCCGCCCGGCAGATACGAAAGGCGCGGAAAAGCGAAAAAAAAGAAAACCACATTCCCCGGCCGGCTGATCCCGCGCACGTGGAATGTGGTTTTTAATGGTTTTATATCCGCGGGGTCCTCAGGCACCGCATGGCGTTGAGGATCACCAGGCACAAAACGCCCACGTCGGCAAACACCGCCATCCCCATGCCGGTCACACCCAAAGCGCCCAGCAGGAGGACCGCCCCCTTGACGGAAAGGGAAAAAATGATGTTCTGCCTCACCACCCGCATGGTCTTGCGGGCAATGGCCATGGCCAGGGGCAGGCGGGAGAGGCTGTCGTCCATCAGCACCACGTCGGCGGCTTCGATGGCCGCGTCGCTGCCCATGGCGCCCATGGCGATGCCCAGGTCCGCGCGCACCAGGACGGGCGCATCGTTGATGCCGTCGCCGATAAAGCACAGGGGTTTGCCGGGGGAAAGGAGCTCTTCCACCTTTGACACTTTATCCTGGGGCAGGAGTTCCGGCACCACGAGATCGGCCTTCAGGCCCTGCAGCGCGCGGCTTGCGGCCTCGGCGGTGTCGCCGGTCAGCACCGCGATCTTTTCGACGCCCAGGTCACGAAGCTTGTCCAGGGCTTTCGGGGCGTCTTCCTTCATTTTGTCGCTGATGATGATGTGCCCCAGGTATTCGCCGTCGGCGGCGATGTGGATAACGGTCCCGCCGTCGCCGCCGCACAGGTTCCAACGGATGCCGAAACGCTCCATCAGGCGGCTGTTGCCCGCCAGCACGATCCTTCCGTCGATCACGGCGCGGATGCCCATGCCGCTGAGCTCTTCGATGGATGTGATGCGATCCCTGTCGATGTGTCCCTCGTGGGCCTGCAGGATGGACAGCGCGATGGGATGGGTCGAATGGGCTTCCGCCAGGGCGGCCAGGTCGATCAGGGCGGCGGGGGAAATGCCGCTGGGATGGATGTCGGTCACCTCAAAACAGCCCCGGGTGAGGGTGCCGGTCTTGTCGAACACGGCGGTGCGTATCTTTGCCAGCGTCTCCATATAGCCGGCGCCTTTTACCAGGATGCCCTGCCTGCTGGCCCCGCCGATGCCTCCGAAAAAGCTGAGCGGCACCGATACCAGCAGCGCGCAGGGGCAGGAGACCACAAGGAAAGTCAGCGCGCGGTAGACCCAGTCGCTCCAGGATCCGGAAAAGACAAGCGGCGGAACCACGGCCAGCAGCACCGCGGCGATGACCACGGCCGGGGTATAGACCCGGGAGAAACGGGTGATGAAGTTCTCCACCGGCGCCTTTTTGTCGGTCGCATTCTCCACCAGTTCCAGGATGCGGGATACGGTGCTTTCCTCCGCGGAGGATGTGGTGCGCACCCGCACCACGCCGGTCAGGTTGATGGATCCGGAAAGGATGACGTCGCTGACGCCCAGGTCCCGCGGCGCGCTTTCGCCGGTCAGCGCGGCGGTGTCCGCGGAAGTGGCGCCTTCCAGGATGACGCCGTCAAGGGGTACCCGTTCACCGGGACGGATCACGATCTCCTCGCCGACTTCCACCTCTTCGGGGGCGACCTCCGTCTCCGCGCCGTTCCTCAGGACACGGGCCGTGTCAGGCCGGATGTCCATGAGCTGCGCGATGCTTTTGCGGCTGCGGCCCACGGCGATGCCCTGGAACCATTCACCCGCCTGGTAAAACAGCATGACGGCCACGGCTTCGGTGGTCTCGCCCAGGGCAAAGGACCCGAGGGACGCCACGGCCATCAGGAATTTTTCGTCCAGCACCCGGCCGTGGATGATGTTCAGCGCCGCGTCCCTCAACACGTCCCAGCCGCATACAAGGTATGGGACCAGGAAAGCTGCGAGCCTCAGGAGACGGTTTTCCCCAAAGGGGATGACCATGCACAGGATCAGGAGCCCCAGCGATACCAGAATGCGGTACAGGCTCCGCTTTTGCTTTTTGCTCATGGTTTTCCTCCACGCATCGGTACCTGTTTTCCACGCGCGCTTTACACCGACCGTGAAAGCCCCGGGAAAGGCATGACAAGGTTTTTGACCGATGCCGCACGTTATCGGAGAAACGCCCCAGGCGTCACCTGAGGATGGAAAAGTCCTTCTCCACCTTTTTCCCGGCCTTCTCGGCTTCCTTCAGGACGGCGTCAAAGCGGTCGTCCGCCGCGTCCAATGTCATCCGCTGGGTAAGGAAGTTGACCTTTACGTCGTTGACGCCGTCGACAGCGCGGATGGCGTCCTCCACTTTCAAAGCGCAGTTGGCGCAGTCCACTTCGATCTTGAATGCTTTTTTCATCTTTTTACGCCTCCTTGTTATTTTTCCGGCAGCTGTGTCAAAGCCTGCGGAACAGGATATTCCAAAAGTGCGGGGAATGGGTTCAGGGGCCGTCCTTCTCGGTCAGGTGCTCCCAGCCCTGGGCGACGATGGTCCGGACATGGTCGTCCGCCAGGAAATAGAAAATGGTCTTGCCTTCCCGGCGGCTGCCCACCAGGCGGTTCTGCCGGAGGACCTTCAGCTGGTGGCTGATGGCGCTCTGCGTCATTCCCAGGTATTCCGCCAGGGCGCAAACGCACATCTCGCTTTCCCACAGGGCGTACAGGATCCTCATCCGGGTGGTATCCCCGAAGATCTTGAACAGATCCGCCAGGTCGCAGATCATTTCGTCCCCGGGGCTCAGCTTCATGACCCTGTCGATCAGCGCCCGGTGATCGTGCCGTGTTCCTGTCATGGCAGCGGCTCCTTTCGAGTTCAGTCCATTCGCATGAGCGAACGTTCATTTGAATGTCTGTTCATATGATAGCATATTCATATGAATGTGTCAACAGCCTGCATAAAACTTTTTCCGCTTCTTCCGCGGCATGCCGTCTAAAGCGGGATACCGGCGGATACGCCCGGAGGACAAGGGAACGCGCCTGCGGCTCACACCGCCGGTCCGGGGCTGAAGAAGCGTATGCGCAGCGCAAGAAAAAACCGGGACCGGCGTGTGCCGGCCCCGGGAAAAATCCCATGGATCATTATTTGGCGTAATCGATGCTGCGGGTCTCGCGGATGACGTTGACGCGGATCTGTCCGGGGTATTCCATTTCCTTTTCGATCCGTTTGGCGATCTCCTTGGCCAGTATTTTGGTTCCCTCGTCAGTGACGTCCTCGGGCTTGACCATGATTCGTACCTCGCGGCCGCTCTGTATGGCGTAGCACTTATCGACGCCCTGGAAGGAAGTGGCGATCTCCTCCAGCTTGGTGAGGCGCTTGATGTAATTCTCCAGGCTTTCCCTGCGTGCGCCGGGACGGGCCGCGCTGATGGCGTCGGCTGCCTGGACCAGGACGGCCTCCACGGTCTGGGGTTCCACATCGTTGTGGTGGGCCAGGATGGCGTGGATCACGTCGTTGTTTTCGCCGTATTTGCGGGCGAGCTCGCCGCCCAGGGACACATGGGTGCCTTCCTGCTCGTGGTCGACGGCCTTGCCGATATCGTGGAGCAGGCCGGCGCGCTTGGCCAGCTGGACGTCAGCCCCCAGTTCGGAAGCCATAAGGCCGGCCAGGTGGCTGACCTCAATGGAGTGCTTCAATACGTTCTGGCCGTAGCTGGTACGGTAGCGCAGGCGGCCCAGCAGCTTGACCAGCTCGGGATGGATACCGTGCTGGCCGGTCTCGAAGATGGCCTGCTCGCCGGCTTCGCGGATCTGGCTCTCCACTTCCTTTTTGGCCTTTTCCACGCATTCCTCGATCCTGGCGGGATGGATACGGCCGTCCATGATCAGTTTTTCGATGGCGATGCGGGCGATCTCCCTGCGCACCGGGTCGAAAGCGGAGACGATCACGGCTTCGGGGGTGTCGTCGATGATCAGGTCCACGCCGGTGGCGGTCTCCAGGGCCCGGATATTCCGGCCCTCGCGGCCGATGATACGGCCCTTCATGTCGTCGTTGGGCAGGTTGATGACGGATACGGTAGTCTCGGCCACGTGATCGGCGGCGCATTTCTGGATCGCCAGGGCGATGATGTTGCGCGCCTTCTTTTCGCCCTCCTCCTTGGCCCGGGATTCGATCTCCCGCACCGTGGCGGCGGCGTCGTGAAAGGCTTCCTTCTGCACCCGTTCGATGACCATCTGACGGGCTTCGTCGTGGGTCAGGGTGGCGATACGCTCCAATTCGGCCAGCTGTTTTTCCTTGATGTTCTCGGCTTCATCCAGACTGCGCTGGATCTCTTCGGCCTTTTTATCCAGGCTTTCCTCGCGTTCGGCCAGGGCGTCGCGCTTCTTGTCCAGGGCTTCTTCTTTTTTGTCCAGGCTCTCTTCCTTCTGGGTCAGCCGGCGCTCGGAGCGCTGCTGCTCAGTCCGGCGGGCGCGGATCTCCTTGTCGGCTTCGCTCTTGAGGTGAAGCACTTCTTCCTTGGCGGCAAGGAGCATTTCCTTTTTTTGCTCATCGGCCTTGCGCGTGGCGTCGTCCAGGAGACGCTGCGCGTACTGCTCGGTCCGGCCGATCTTCTTTTCGGCTTCATTCTTGCGGTAGAAATAGCCGAAGGCGGAGCCGGCCGCGAGACAGGCCAGGGCGATGAGGATATACCAAAGCCATTGCATACCTGTTGTTCCTCCTTTCGTCTGCGATTATTTTTCGATACTTATGGGACGTCAAATGCTTTGCGGGGCGGAAAAAACGCACGGAACAGACTTGTTCCGCGCGGCAACTGTCATCGGATACACTATTCATGTCGATGCGCCGGCATCGCTGCCGACCGTAAACCACATAAGCCGGACCCGGATCAATTGTGTTGGCTACAATCAAGAACTGGCCGCTTTATATGCTCGTGCGGTGAAACCGCCATCAAATCAGCAAATCATGTATCTGAAAACAGCTGTCGGCACGAGCCGTTTCAGCCGCTACGGTGATTGTATACTAAATATGGCCGAAAGTCAAGGATGAATACGATAAAGGATGGCACAAATGGTATAAAAACTGCAAAATTAGGCACTGAAAACCGGAAAATACAAAAATAACAGCCAAAATTTTTCCGTTTCGGTCAATTTTTCAGCTTTCTTCTCCGTCGGATGGATGAAAATGGGCATAAACGGCTTTGGCGGCGGGACGCGTCATGCCCCTGACGGACGCCAGGTCCTCTTCCGACGCCCGGGATACGGCCTTGGCGGAGCCGAAATGCTTTACCAGCGCCTTGCGCCTTTCCGGCCCGATGCCCGGGATCTCCTCCAGGCGGCTTCGGACCGAATCGGCGGTCCTCAGGGACCGGTGGAAGGTGATGGCGTAGCGGTGGGACTCGTCCCTGACCCGCTGGATCAGGTGCAGGGCCGGGGTGTGGTGGTCCAGGATCACCGGGTCGTCCCTGCCGGGCAAAAAGATCTCCTCGCGTTTCTTGGCCAGGCCGAACATGGGCACGTCGGCACCGGTGGACAGCATGGCTTCGCGGGCGAAAGCCAATTGCTCCGGGCCGCCGTCGATCAGTACCAGGTCCGGCATGGGCCATTTTTCGTCCGGGTCCTCGCTCATGGCCCGCCTGAAGCGTCGGAGGAGCACCTCGTTCAGAGAGGCGAAATCGTTGGCGCCTTCCACGGTCTTGATGCGGTAGCGCCGGTATTCCCCCTTGGCGGGTTCGCCGTCGATGAACACCACCATACTGGCCACGCTGAGCATGCCCTGGGTGTTGGAAATGTCGTAGCCCTCGATCCTTTTCGGGTATCCCTTCATGCCGATGGCGTCGGCCAGGTCCCGGCAGGCGCCTACAGTGCGTTCGTACTGGATCTGCTTGCGGGAGTTCCGTTTTTCAAGGGCGTCGCGGGCGTTTTTTTCGCTCATCAGGACCAGGGCGCGCTTTTCGCCCCGCTGGGGGATAAGCAGGGTGCAGGCGCCGTCCCGGCGTTCACGGAGCCAAGCTTCAAGGTCCGCGCGGATCTCTTCGGGGACGTCGGCGATCAGGACCTCCCGGGCGGGCTTGCGGCTGTCATAGTACTGCAGCGCAAAGTCGAAAAGAACCTCGGCCGGGTCCTCGCGGCCCTCTCCGGGCAGTTCAAAGGCGTCGCCGCCCACCATTTTGCCGTCCCGGATAAGCAGCACCTGGGCCATGGCGTCCATATCGTCCCCGGCCAGGGCGATCACGTCCTCGTCGCCGCCCCGGGTCTGGATGGCCTGCTGGCGCTGCATCATGCCTTCGATATCGCGGATCTTGTCACGGATGACCGCGGCGCGCTCATACTTGAAGGCGGCCGCGGCGGCGGCCATCTCGTTTTTCAGGGCGTCCAGGATCTCGCTGTCGCTGCCTCCCAGGAAGGCGAGCACCCGCTCCGCCGTGCGGCGGTATTCCTCGTCGGTGCACTTTCCGCCGCAGGGCCCCAGGCACCGGCCGATCTCATAATTGATACAGGGGCGCTGGGGCTTTTTCAGCGGGAAAACGAGGGAGCAGGTCCTCAGGGGGAACATCCTGCGCACGGTCTCCATTACGTCCCTGACCGCTCCGGCGCCGATGTAGGGGCCGAAATACCTGGCGCCGTCTTTTTCCAGGCGGCGGCTCATTTCCGCTTTGGGGTAAGGGTCCTTCAGGTCCATCCGGATATAGGGATAGTGCTTGTCGTCCTTGAGGAGGATGTTGTAATAGGGCCTGTGCAGTTTGATCAGGTTGCATTCCAGGATCAGCGCTTCCAGGTTGGTGCGGCACAGGAGGATATCGAAATCATCGATATGGCTCACCATGGCTTCCACCTTGGGGGTGTGAGAGGACGCATGAAAATAACTGCGGACACGGTTTTTCAGGTTGACCGCCTTGCCCACATAGATGATCTGCCCCCGCTCCTTCATCATATAGCAGCCGGGACTGTCGGGAAGCATGGCTATCTTTCGGCTGAGGGTCTCGTTCACTTATTCTTCCTCTTCGTCCCCGCCGTTTCCGAAGGTGACCTGGGCCGCCTTCACCAGACGTTCCATCAGTTCATCCTCCACGGGCACGAATTCCTCCATGTCCTCGCCCTCTTCGGGCAGGGGGACCACCTTCATCACATACCGGGCGATATCGCTTTCGGGTTTGTTTCCCTCGATATCGTCGCTCAAAAGGACGTATTCGTCGCCGTTATAGAAAAAATACCTTTCCACACGCAGCGTGACGGTGCCGCCTTCATCGTCCTCCATCTCCACCAGGTCGAATTCTTCATCGGGCATCTGAGCCGCCTCCTTTTTACTGTCGGTTTTCACGGCGCTGCCTGCATGCGCAGGCAAAAGCGTCAAATATCTTTTTCGCTCCTTCGACCCCTGCCGCCCGGAGGCTTTCGGGGTGCCACTGGACCCCAAGGACAAAACCGTCCCCGGCCAGTTCGATGGCTTCCGCGATGCCGTCCGGAGCCCGGGCGGATATGACCAGCCCGCGGCCGGGGGTCTTCAGGGCCTGGTGGTGCCGGGTGTTGACGCCAAGGGTCCGGCGTCCAAGAACCTTACAGAGCAGCGTTCCTTCCGCGACGTCCACTGTGTGGACCTGTCCTGCGGGTTCATCCATCCGGCGGTGCTCGATGGTCCTGCCGTATTCCGTGCCGATGTCCTGGTAAAGTTCGCCCCCCAGGACGACGTTGAGCACCTGGAAGCCCCGGCAGATGCCAAGGACCGGCAGGCCCGCGGCAATGGCCCGTTCGCAGAGGTATATCTCGCATTCGTCCCGCTCTTCGTCGCTTTCGCCGCACTCGGGGATGCGCTGTGCGCCGTAGCGGGAGGGCTCCACATCGCCTCCGCCGGTCAGCACCAGGCCGTCCAGGCTTTGAAGGATGCGCTCCAGCACCGCGTGGTCCCCGGTGGGCGGGATCAGCACCGGGGCCGCCCCGGAGGCAAGGATGGCGGCGGGATAATCTTTGTTCATCTGTACAGCCCGGTCCTTGTTCCGCCCGGCTGTGAGGCCGATCATGATCATGGTGTATTCCCTTTCTTCCGGTCAGGTTCCGTATCGGTATCCAGCGCCACCGGCAGGTCGCTGTCCGCAAAGGGATCATCCTGCGCCAGGGAATCCAGGCTGACCTCGTTGGGAAGTGACGGAGGCAGGATCTTCCAGGTGATGGAGGCGTCCCGGTAGGTGACCTGGGCCTGCTCGCGGGGTGAGGTCAGGGCCAGGATCTCGGTATAGCGGGTGCGGGCGCGCCGTGCGTAGTCGCTGGCCACGTTTTTGCGGCCGTGCCACTGCATCGGGATGAACAGCCGGGGCTTTACCGACATGATAAAGTGGTTGGCTCCGGCGTCGAACAGGCCGCCCATCCGGGGATCCAGAGGGAACATGGCCAGGTCCACGTGCAGTTTTTCTATGGGTGCCATGGCGCTTTCAAAGGCGCGTTCAGCCTCCTGGATCTCGCTGAGGCTGCTTTCCTCCCGCCAGTGCCACAGGTTCAGTTCCCCGGCGTAGAAGATCTTCAGGCCGTCCAGGGTCACCAGCAGTGAGATGCCCCGGTCCGATGTGGCGTAGGCGCGGATGTCGACGCCTTCCAGTTTCAGGTCGTCCCCGGGGTTCATTTCCAGGCCGCGGGCTTTCCGGCGGTGCTCGGCGTCCATATTCCCGGCGATGATGTAGGTGATGTTGGGGGCGTTCCTGTCCCAGGTGAAGACAGTCTCGTCAAAATGGTCTTCCCGGTCGTTGGAAATGAAAACGTATACCCGCTTGTAGCCCGTCAGTTCTTCGCCGGTCAGCGGACAGGAGCTCATTTCGTCGTTTTCACCATGCCAGTAATCGAAAACAAGGAAGACGGTCCCGTCCGTGACGGAAAAACCGGCGTGGTGGTAATAGGTGACGGTCAGCGTGGTATCCAAAGCGTTCTCCTCCGTTAAAAAACCGGGACCGTCCCGCTTCGGGTTAGTCCCGGCCCGCCCGATTCGGGGCGTTGGATCACATGCTCAAAAGCTTGGTCTTGAGGTCCTGCTCCATCTGTGCCAGGGTGCGTTCGGCTTCCAGGCGCTTCTGGCGGCCGTCCTTCTGGATTTGCATGACCTCGTTGATGGTATCGATCAGGCTCTGGTTGGTGGCGACCAGGGTCTCCAGGTCCACGATGCCGCGCTCGGACTCACGGGCGGTCTCGATGGTGCCCTGCTTCAGGGTCTCGGCGTTCTTCCTGAGCAGTTCGTTGGTCATATCCGTTACGGCCTTCTGGGCGGCCATGGCCTGCCTGGAGTGCTCCAGGCCCAGGGCCAGGACCATCTGGTTCTTCCACAGGGGCAGGGTGTTGACCAGGGTGGACTGGATCCTTTCCACCAGCAGGGCGTTGTTGTTCTGCAAAAGGCGGATCTGCGGGGCCATCTGCAGGCTGATCTGGCGGGTCAGCTTCAGGTCGTACAGCTTCTTTTCAAAGCGGTCGCACATGGCTGCGAGATCCTGGGCCTTCTGGGCGTCCATCGGGTCGCCGCTGGCCTTGGCCGCGTCCTGCAGCGCCTTGAGGTCGGTGTCCCGGACTTCCTGGAGGCGTTTTTCGCCGGCCACGATGTACATGGTGAGCTCGTGGAAGTATTCCAGGTTCATTTCGTACATTTTGTTGAACATGGCCACGTCCTTGAGCAATTGCACCTGGTGCTGCTCCAGGCTGGCGGCAATGCCTTCGACATTGGCGGCCACGTCGTCGTACTTGGCCTGCACGGTGGACAGATGGGCCTTGGCGTTGTAGAAGAGGCCCTTGAGCCCGGTGGGCTTTTCGGCGGCGGTCTCAAAGCCCTTCAGCTCGGAGATCAGCTTGGTCAGCATGTTGCCCACGTCGCCGGTGTTGTCGGTCCTGACGTTGGCCAGAACGCTGTCGGAAAAAGCGGAGATCTTTTTCTGGGCGTCGGCGCCGTACATCATCACATGGTCGGTGTTGGTCAGGTCGATCTGGGAGGCGAACTCGTTCACCTGCTGCATCTCGTCGGCGGACAGCTGGAAATCAAGCTGCGCTACGGCTTCCTTCGCGTCGGGTGCGGCGGGCTGGGGAATGGCATTGAGCTCGTCCAGCGCCGAGACCGCGTTTTCAAGGGCCTTGGCTTCGACGGCCTGAGGGTTCAGGGTCAGCTTCGGGGCGCCGGCATTGAAATTGTTCTCGCTCATGGGTATCTCCTCCTAAATAAATATGAATAAAAAATGGGTGTGTGACCATGGTTTACTGTTTTTTCACCTGCTGCCGGACCGCCTGGGCCTGATCCCCTCCGGAGAAGGGCGCTGAGAAGGAGGGGGAGAAGGGCGCTTCGGCGGGGATCTCTTCCGCGGCGGGGGCGTCCTCCGCTTTGGTCTCCTTCGCGGGCTGCGGTGCGCGGCGCATCACGTTTTCCAGGAGGCCGTCCTGCTTGAGAAGGGTCTCCAGCACGTCGATGTCGGTGGAAATATCCAGTACGTCGGCCTGGTACATCGTGTCCAGCTGCCTGGAAAAGGCGGTCACCACGATATCCATGGCGTCGTGGATCTGCCTGCGGGTCTTTTCGGCCATGTCGCCCTTGACGTTCCTTTCGTCCATCACCCGGTAACCGGAGAGCATCTTCAGGGTGGTGGGCAGGTAATAGTCCATCGAGCGGCGGATCTGGGGCGCCTTGCCGGGCTGCTCCGCCACGGCGCGGAAGAGCTTGTCCGTTACCTCGTCCAGCTTTACGATCTGTTCGGTCAGGTGCGCGTCGGGGATCTGTTCGTTTTCCTCGCGGATCTCCTTCATCAGCTGCTGGCCGCGGGCGATCATATCGTCGGCGTAGGCGTTGCCGGTCACCGGGATCGGGTCCTTGTGCTGTTCCGGGGCCTTTTTATGGGTGTCCAGGGGCCGCGCCATCACCGAGACCGCCCATCCGGCCAGGATGGACAGCGGGATGCCGATCAGCAGATGGATGGGCCTGGTGAAGCCGAAGATCGAAGCATAGAGCGCGCATACGAAACCGCCGCCGACCAGACCGGCGATCAGTTCCTTTTTTTTCTGTTTGTCGGTTTTCTTTGAGGCTTTTGCCATAATGTCCCGCCTTTCCGGCGCCCGGAAGGATCTTGAGGGCGCGTCCGCTTGAGTCAGTATACCACTTTTTTCCCCCGGTTTCAATGGAAACAACCGGGAGATAAACGGTTTTCACGCATTATATATGGAAATAAAAAAGAAAAAAACCGGCCGGCGGTCCGGGGAGGGACCGGCAGCCGGTGTGGGTGCATACGCTTATTTGCGCTTGCTGGAGCCGCTCGATTTACGTATATCCGCGTCCAGTTCCTTGAACACGCCCTTGGGGCTGACTTCATCCAGCAGTTCGCCGATCTTGACGGCCTGCTCTTCGGTCAGTTTCCTGTTGCCGGTAACGGTCCTGAATTTGGAGGTGATGATGTAGGTGCGCACCTTCTTTACCGATTCGCCTTCCTCCAGCATGGTGCGGACCGTTTTGCTGGAATGCGCGAACTTGATCAGGTCACGGTTCAGCAGTTCGTAGGACAGCTTGCCGTTTTTGTCGGTATAGCGGGCGACGACCTTCTGGTAATCGGCGCTGTCGACCACCACGTCGTCGGGGGTGACCTCTTCGGCGGCCTCAGGAGCGGCATCTACCGGCGCTTCCGCTTCCAGGCGCACGCTGCCGCGCTTGGAATAGGGCATCCCGGAGGTCAGGGTGATCGCTTCCTTAAAGGCTTCCGCGGGATACATATCCGCGGGGGTGTTGGCTGCGGGGATCGGATCGCCGGAGGTCTTGCTGATGGACGCGATGCCGGGCTGCTTGTAATCATACCGCAGGATCGTTACGCCCGAACCGCCGGCCATGAGTTTCTGGCGGAATGCGATGGCTTTGATGACTGTCAGATTTACGATATCTGTACGGACCATATATGTGCCTCCTTGTATTATAGAGTCGCGGTTTATGGATCCTTTCGATTGATGTTAGTATATCATAACATCGGCTCCGTGTAAAGACGCGGGAGTTACGCCGGGGGAAAGGCGGCGCCCCGGCCGGGAGAACACCCGAGAAAAAACCGGAAATATAAAAATACGAACGATAAGGCGCTGATAAAGCCGCAAAACGTCAAAAACACGAACGTTTTTCAGAATACGGCGCGCTTTGTTTTTACGAGGCAAAAAAACCAAAAAAGTTTTAAAAAAAACGCGGAAACATGGTTGACAAAAAGCCGTTCCTCGATTAATATACACAAGCGCTCGAGCGAAGCCCCCTGCGGGGCGGAGATGAGAGCGCGGGGATCTTGAAAACGATACAGGATCAGACATCCGGAGGGATCCGGATGAAGAACGACAGTCAATTCGAACGAGTCAAAGACATCTGAAGAGCCGAGAGGCTCGGAGGAGTTAAGCGGAAAGAAATCCGCAGGATCTAACACAAGAGTTTGATCCTGGCTCAGGACGAACGC
>JAFXUZ010000008.1 GCA_017524725.1 Clostridia bacterium
CAAAATGCCGCATCCCATCACATCATATCATACACCTTAATTATCCAGAAGAAAAATGTCATGACCATTCCAAAACTTCACTCTCCACTCTTCACTCTTCACTCTTTCCCCCGTTGCCAAGTCTGCCCGGCCGTGTTATGATACGATAACAACAATAAGATTCTTCATCGGGAGGGATGCCGAATGGACAGCCGGATCGTAAACGACACCTTCAAACTGGGTTTCGGCCTGATGCGCCTGCCCAAGCTGCCCGACGGAAGCACCGATATTCCCCAGGTATGCGCCATGGCGGACAAATTTATCGCCGCCAGCGGCACCTATTTCGATACGGCCTTCGTTTACGACAAAGGCCGCTCCGAGGAAGCGTTCCGGGCCGCCGTGGCCGACAGGTACCCCAGGGAAAAATACACCCTGGCCACCAAGCTGAACGCCAATATGCAATGCAGCGACGCGGAAAGCGCCAGGGCCCAGTTCTACACCAGCCTTGAGCGCACCGGCGCCGGGTATTTCGACTTTTACCTGCTCCACTGTATCATGCGGGGCACATACACCCGGTATGACGATTACCGACTGTGGGATTTCATCCGGGAACAGAAGGAAAAAGGCCTTATACGGCACACCGGCTTTTCCTTCCACGCCGACCCGGAACTGCTGGACGAGGTCCTCACCGCCCATCCGGAAGTGGACTTTGTCCAACTGCAATTGAACTATTCCGACTGGGAAAACCCCGGCATCGCCTCCCGGGAATGCTGGGAGACCGCCAGGAAGCATTTAAAGCCCATCGTGGTGATGGAGCCCCTCAAGGGCGGCGCCCTGGCAGACCCGATCCCGTCGGTGAGGAAGATCTTCGCCGAGGCGGACCCCCGTCTTCCCCTGGTCTCCTGGGGCATCCGTTTTTCCGCCGGCCTGGAAGGCGTCATCACGGTGCTCTCGGGCATGTCCACCCTTTCCCAGATGGAGGAGAACCTTTCCTTCATGAAGGATTTCTCTCCGCTGGACGAACGCGAACAGGCCGTGATCCGAAAGGCCCAGGCCGCCCTGGACGAAAACCGGGACATCCCCTGCACCGGCTGCCGCTACTGCACCGACGGGTGCCCCATGGGCATCCCGATCCCGGACATCTTCACCGTGGCCAACCGCCAGCGCAACAACGAAGGATTCCGGCAGGTGCGGGAATACAACATCGCCACCACCGGAAAAGGCCGCGCCTCCGACTGCGTGGCCTGCGGGCAGTGCGAAAGCGCCTGTCCCCAGCACCTGAATGTTATCGAATACCTGAAGCAGTGCGCCGAACGATTTGAAAAATAAGCGGGAAGAAAAAGATGCTTAAACGATTTATCGCCTATTACAGGCCCCACAAAAAGCTGCTGGTCATGGATCTGCTGGCTTCGCTCCTCATCTCCCTGATCGGCATGGTCTACCCCGTGGTGACCAACCGGATGCTGAACGACTACATTCCCAACCGGATGTATTCCACCATCGTCATCGCCGGCCTCCTGGTGCTCTTCCTTTACACCGTCCGGATGCTGATGCGGTATTTTGTGCAGTTTTACGGGCACATGATCGGCGTAAGGATGCAGAGCCGCATGCGGCGGGACCTGTTCGCCCACCTGGAAAAGCTGCCCTTCAGCTTTTATGACAACAACGAGACCGGAAGGATCATGACCCGCATCACCAGCGACCTGTTCGAAGTGTGCGAGCTGGCCCACCACGGCCCGGAGAACCTTTTGATCTCGTCGGTGATGATCATCCTGTCCTTCACCTACCTGATGACCATCGAACCCATCCTGACGCTGATCGTCTTCGCCTGCGTGCCGATCCTGGTGGTGGTCACCATCCGCATGCGGCGGCCCATGCGCAAGGCCTTTGACGACCGCCGCAAAAGCAACGCCACCATCAACGCGGCGGTGGAGAGCAGCGTGACCGGCATCCGCGTCACCAAGGCTTACACCAACGCCGCCCGGGAAGTGGAAAAATTCGAAAAAGGCGATCTGGAGTTCGTCAAAGCCTCCAGGGACGCCTACAGGGCCATGGGGATGTTCTTTTCCTCCACGTCCTTTGTCACCGACGTGTTCAATGTGATCATCCTGATCGCCGGAGGCCTCTTCCTTTACAACGGACGGATCAATTTCGGCGAGTATTCCACCTTCATCGTTTCGGTCAACCTGTTCATCGGCCCGGTCAATACCCTGATCAATTTTATGGAACAGTTCCAGAACGGCGTCAGCGGCTTTAAGCGTTTCCTGGAGATCATGGACGAAAAGCCCGAGACCGACGCGGAAGACGCGGTGGAACTGAAGGACGTCCGGGGCGACATCGAATTCCGCAATGTGGATTACGCTTACGACGGCGTCCACCCGGTGCTGCACGGCGTGGACCTGAAGATCAAAAAAGGCCAAAAGCTGGCCCTGGTAGGGCCCTCCGGCGGCGGAAAGACCACCCTGTGCCACCTCCTCCCCCATTTTTACGAATTGGAAAAGGGGCACGGCGCCATCCTGATCGACGGCAAGGACATACGCAGCCTGACCCTGGATTCGGTGCGGCGCTCCATCGGCATCGTTCAGCAGGACGTGTTCCTGTTTGTCGGCACCATTCGGGACAATATCCTCTACGGCCGCCCCGACGCCACCTTCGAGGAGGTGCAGGAAGCCGCCCGAAGGGCCAATATCCACGATTACATCATGACCCTGGAAAAGGGCTACGACACCGAGATCGGCGAGAGGGGCGTAAAACTCTCCGGCGGTCAGAAGCAGCGGCTCTCCATCGCCCGGGTGTTCCTGAAGGATCCCGCCATCCTGATCCTGGACGAGGCCACCAGCGCCCTGGACAACACCACAGAGGTCCTGATCCAGCAGTCCCTGGACGAATTGTGCAAGGGCCGCACCACCCTGGTCGTAGCCCACAGGCTCTCCACCATCCGGGGCGCCGACGAGATCGCCGTGGTCATCGGCGGCAGCATCACCGAACGGGGTACCCACGAGGAACTGATGGCAAAGGACGGCACCTATAAAAAACTGTATTCACTGCAGTTCCGCGACAGCGATCTGCTGGAGTGACGTAAATAAACAGCCCCCTCCGCGGGGGCTGTTTCATGCCGCTTTCCCGGGGCCTCCGCGGCCCCGGACCCCACGGCAGGGGATTTCTCCCCTGCACCCCGATCCGGCGATGAGATCTGACGCAAATGTCATGCTGTTTCCGCCTGTCCGGGGATGCCGCCCGGGACCATGGAGCCGGCGCGGTCGTCTTACCGGTCCTGAGACAGCCGGAGCTGACGGCATCGATCCCGAAAAGTATAAGGTAAGCGCGGATGAAGTGCTGAGCCTGTCGATCAAAGAACACAAACCGGCACAGCACCGCGTAAAAGCAAATCTCTTTATACCCAACGCGTGTTCCCATCGTCCACGACGGCCCGTCCCTACGCCTTCCCCTCCAGCTTCCTGACCCTTTCCGCGCAGGCGATGATCTTTTCCTTCCATTCGTCGTCCTCCTCGCACACACGGAGCACGCGGAAACCGTAATATCAGTCCCGTCGTTATTGCTGATACGCAATATGCGAAGCTGTTTGCACAGACCAATCGTTTTAACGAACGGCCATTCCTTGTGCGTTTTTGTTATATACGAAGGTTCGGAACAAGTTTCATAAAGACGTGTTTCGTTTCGGTCACGGTTCTTTTCGAAGTTCTTGCAGAAGTAGTACTTGTCACACAAATCATAGTGATGGTACCCGCTTTTGCCTTCCCTTATGAGTTTTGCATCTGTCTCCAATTCTGAAAACAATCTGGTGATCTCATCGTAGCTTGTGGGCTGATTCTTCTTGACCATCATAACAAAGTGAGCGCCCTGATCCACTATTTGCTGCATGATATTGGTTTGAGTCCCGATTGCATCCGTTGTGATGATGCTGTTTTGAATGTCAAGTAACTTGAGAAGTTCCGGTATCTCCGTTATCTCACAATCCTTGTTCTGAATCGGCAGCTGGGCCAGAACCAATCCTGTGGCTGTATCTATAGCATTCAGAAGCATAGGAGTATGCCCGCCCTTTACTTTTGACAAAGAAGCCCGTAGCGCTTTACCATCTATCGCTATATGCAGACCACGGGTATCAAGTATTTCGCCGATCCATTCCATAAATGAGCAGAGAAACAGCGTCTCATCCACTGTACTCACCAAGCGGAAAATTGTTGAAACAGATGCAATGCCATTTTTCAGTTCCATTCCCTGCCGCAGCCAATTCAAATGACGGCAGCACCAGTCGTGACACCTGCGAAGCCCTGTATGACCTGTCAAATATCCCACAACAAGACAGGTAAGAACTTCTGCCAGATCGTGCTTTTTCGCCCGCGGGCATCGCGGATCATCCACCGCTCGCATATATTCAATGAGCGGTTTTATTATGCGATTGTTTTTCTTACATCTCCAGACTCATTCCGAGCCGGTCAATAATCTGTTGTTGCGCAGGACTGATAACCGATATGGCGCTATTTTTCTCAATACGGACCAAATATATCGTCTTCAGGATTTCCAGCTCTTTCAGGTCAATTCCATGTTTTTTATAAATTCTCCGGCTCAATGACGCTGCCTGCGCCGCAAACTGATAATGAAAGTCATTTTCTGTCTTTTGCGTCGGCATATCCTTGAGAAAGGACTCCGGAGACCATTTCAAAATAATGATGCTCAGCACATCGTTCCAGTCTTCTCCCAATGGCTTTTTCCACCCGTCCGGGCAAAGATCCTGAATTGCTTTGGTGAAGCCGTATTCTCTGACTTCTATATTACTCAAGGTTACTTTCTTCTTGTCGCTGTAAACTACTCCTTCCGGCGTGATTAATCCGATGTACGTATCCACTGGCTGAGGATACTTTTTCCCGGGAACTCGTTTTGATGTGCGCTTGTACAGATAGTATGAATTCCCTTTCTTCTTGATTGTGGTTCCTCGTACACGGTGTTTTTGAACCCATTCTGGATAAGTTATGGCTGTAGCAGGCATAAAAATCCTCCTTTCAGTATAGGTACCGTATACCTCTACTACAAGGATATTATACCTCTACATAACAAATATGTCGAGGATTATTTACCGCTTTGTATAGCGGCTTTAATCCTCGACAATAATGGCTTCTCTCACTATTCTTCTTTCTGTTCGTGAAACAACCCTGGGCGAATGCCTATGGGGCATGTTCCGGGCCGGACGGTTTTTGCTCATCTGATCCCGCATACGCCGGGAACGGCCGCGGCGCATGCGGAAAATACGAATAAAAAGGACTGCCTCCCTCAGCCGCAGCCGGCTGTCGGGGGCAGTCCCCTGCACCATGGAGGATCATTCACCGGATATTTTGCTTATATGCGCCTCTTCCGTTTTACGGCCGCAGGTTCACTCCCGGACCCAGACCCGCATGTCCTTTTCCTCCCGGTTGGCCCAGGCGTAATAGGGAATGGCGGTCAGCGTCTGGGGAACGTAAACGGGTTTCTTTTCGCTGTAAAGCCCGTCCGCGGTATCGGCCCGGCGGTATCCCGGGATCTTCAGTACCCGGACGCCGCCGAGCAGCTCCGACCGGAAGTCGGAAACAGTGATCTCCGCGTCCGGATCGGCCTTCAGGTTCCACAGGGGTTCCGGATTGTCGCATCCCTCCAGGCAGTAGATCATCGGGCCGAAGGCGAAGGCAACGCAGCCCGCGTCATGACGGACATGCTCATTGGCGTAAAGCCTGCGGGGCTTCATCGGAAGGATCATCAATATCCGATGGGTCCCCCTGGAAAGCGCCAGCCGGACATAACCCTTTTCGGGCTTTACCTCCGCGGGAGCCCCGTCCACGGTCAGTGCCGTTTCCTCCGGGCAGGCCCATCCGGGCACGCGCAGGAAGACGTCCTGGTCCTCCCTGGCTTCCACGGTATAATGCAGGGCGCCCTCCCAGGGATACCCGGTCTCCAGGGTGACGCGGGCCCGGTCAAAGTCCATGGTGCCGTCCAGGTACTGGCTCAGGACGATACCGTCCCCGGTCTCCCGCGCGCTGTACTCATACAGCGAGGTCATGAGCCTGGCCACGTTGGGCGGACAGCAGGCACAGGCGAACCATTTGGGCCTTGCGGGCAGGGCGTGCTCCAGGCCCTTTTCCTTGCCGGACACCCCCTGGACGGCCTCCAGGGGATTGACGTAATAGAACCGGTCGGCGTTCAGGCTGACGCCGGCGGGGATCACATTGAACAGTTCCCGCTCCACCATGTCGTCCAGCGCACCGTCCGTTTTCAGCCGGGACATGGCCCGGGCAAAGAAGCACAGCGCCACCGAGGCACAGGTCTCGGCGTAGGCGGTGTCGTTGGGCAGTTCCCAGTCGCACATGAAGGCTTCGCCCATGGCAGTGGCGCCCAGGCCGCCCGTAATGTACATTTTCCTGTTGACGGCGCTGTCCCACAGCGCCTCGCACGCGGCGGCGAGGGTCTCGTCCCCGGTCTGGGCGGCGATGTCCGCCATGCCGGTGTACAGGTACAGGGCCCGGACCGCGTGGCCAACGGCCTCCTTCTGCTGGCGCACCGGCATATGGGCCTGGGTATACTTCAGGTTCAGCGCCGCCGGGCGGCCGGTCCAATGGTTGATCTGCCCCCGCTTTTCCCATTCTCCCCGGAAGAAATTCGGCTCGGTCCCCCGCTGGTCGATAAAGAAACGGCTCAGCTTCAGGTATTTTTCATTTCCGGTCTCAAGGTACAGCCGGTAAAGGGCTAGTTCCGCCTCCGGATGGCCGGGATAGCCGTGAAGCTTGTTTTCCTCCGGCCCCAGCACCGTGTCGATGTGGTCCGCGAAGCGGCACATGATATCCAGGAACTTCGTTTTCCCCGTCGCCTGGTGATAGGCGACCGCGCCTTCCGTCAGGTGTCCGAAACAGTACAATTCGTGGCAGTCCTGCAGATTGGTCCACCGCCGGCCTTTTTCCTTCAGGGTATAGAAGGTGTTCAGGTAGCCGTCTGGCATCTGGGCCTTTTCGATGATATCGACGATATCGTCGATCTCCTTTTCCAGGGCCGGATCTTTTTTCAGCTTCAGGCTGTAGGCCGCCGCTTCGATCCATTTGCCGATATCGCTGTCCTGGAAGACCATGCCGTGGAAATCGCCCTCTTTAAGCCCCGCCGCGATGCGGAAATTTTCTATGGCATGGGAGGGTTCGGTGCCCGGAGCCTCGTCCTTGAGGATGGACAGTTGCAGCGGGATCATTTTTTCCGTCACCTTAAGGATCCTGCGGCTCCAGAAGCCGTTTCCCAGGGTATACTTCATCGGGATCACTCCGTTCCTTTTTGTTTTATGGTATTTCATCAGTCAATAGATATCCATTTGTGGCGTACAGCGTCCCGTAAGCGCCGGGGGCCGTTTCCCCGTCATTCCGCAAGCCTTTCCAGCACCGGGATCCGCTCGATCGGCGTGTCCAGGGTCACAGTCTGTCCCCCGGCGTACACCTTTCCGGTATCCACGTCCCGCCAGGTGCAGCCGCCGGGCAGAAGGACCTCCCGGGATATGACGCCGGGCCGCAGGATGGGTGCCACCAGGTACTTTCCGCCAAACATGTACTGGTCCTTTACATCCGCAAGGCTTTCATCCCCCGGGAATTCATAGGCCATGGACCGCATCGGCGGCGTGCCGCGGACGTGGGCCTCGTGCATGATCTCCCTCACGTAGGGGCGCAGCTCTTCCCGACGGAAAAGGTATTTTTTCAGGATCGGGTAAGCTTCCTCCCCATAGCTCCACACCTCGTTGCCGCTCCCGGAGGGAAGCACCTCAGTGCCGTCGGCGCGGCGCACCCTTTCCACCGGCTTGCGGTCCCCGTGCAGGCGCATCACCGGGCAGTAGCATCCCCACTGGAACCAGCGGATCATCAGCTCGCGGAATTCCTCCCTGTCGGGCCAGCCGTCGTGGAAGCCGCCGATGTCGGTGGTCCACCAGGGGATGCCCGCGGCCCCCATGCTTAGGCCGGCGCAGACCTGGCGGCGGAAATCCTCCCAGCGGCTCATGATATCCCCGGACCACACCAGGGCGCCGTAGCGCTGGCTGCCGGCCCAGGCACACCTTAAAAGGTTCACCGGATGTTCCATGCCGCATTCCTTCATGCCCTCATAAAAGCCGCGGGCATACATCTGTGGATAGATATTCCCCACCTGCTGGGCGCTGCCCAGGTGATAACGGTAATTCTTGAATTCGTAGGTGCCGTATTCCGGTTCCGCCTCGTCCAGCCAGAAGATCCTGACGCCCTTGTCCCAGTAGTTTTTACGGCACTTGTCCCACACGTACTCCCGTGCCCGGGGATTGGTGGCGTCATAGAACATGCTGTCCTCCACGAAGCGCATGCCGATCTGTTCGCCGTATTCCGCCCGGACCAGGAGGCCCTTCTGCAGCATCTCGGGATAGTTTTCGCTGGTCAGTGCCACCTGGGGCCATACGCTGACCATCAGGGTGATCCCCATTTCCTTCAGTTCCTTCGCCATCGCCTCGGGATCCGGGAAAAATTCAGGATCGAAACGGTAATCCCCCATCCTGGGCCAGTGGAAGAAGTCGCAGACGATGACGTCGATGGGAAGGCCCCGTTTTTTGTATTCCCTTGCCACGTTCAACAGCTGTTCCTGGTTCCAGTAGCGCAGTTTGCACTGCCAGAAGCCCAGGCCGTATTCCGGCATCTCCGGGGCGAAGCCCGTCGCCCGGGCATAGGCGAAGCTGATCTCCTTCGGGGTGCCGCCGCAAACGACCAGGTAGTCCATCTGCTTCGCGGATTCCGCCCGCCAGGTGGTCCGGTTTTTGCCGAAGCTCACCTCGCCCACGGCCGGATTGTGCCAAAGGAATCCGTAGCCCCGGGAGGAGATATAAAACGGCACGCTGGCCTGGGAATTGCGGTGGGCCAGTTCCAGCGTGGCGCCTTTCCAGTCCAAAGTTTCCTCCTGGTACTGTCCCATGCCGTAAATATGCTCGCCTTCCTGCCCTTCAAAGGTGACGGTCAGGGTGAAATCCCCGCCCAGGCGGGGCTCGAATTTGCGGCTCTTCAGCGCCAGGGCGTTGGCCGGGGCGGTCTCCCTGATAAGCAGCTTATCCCCTTTGTAAAAGGCGATGGTGGCATAGCGGTGCCAGGCGTCCATGGTGACCTCGGCCGAAAGACTGCCGACAGCGATGCGCCCCCGCTCGTCCTCCGCCTCAACATGGCATTCGCATTCCGCCGGATCGACCAGGGCCCAGCGGTCGTCCCGGATCTCGCCCATCAGGCAGGACCTTACCCTGAGCGCGTCCGGCCCCCAGGGAGTGATCATCAGCGTTTCGCCCCGGTTGCGCCACACGAGGCTGTTCCCTTCGGTCTCAAAATATCGCATGGTCCTCTCCTCTCTTCGCCGGACGGATCACCCGGCGCGCAGTCGCTCAGCCTTACGTCGGATCCTCATAACCGCCCGCGGTCCTCAGAATCCCTGGTGCTCCCGGTCAAGGGCCTCCATGTCCGGGTAAAGGCGGTTGTACATGTAATACCATTTCATCAGCCCGATCTGCCAGTAAGGATAAAAGCGCCGGCAGATATGGCTGTAGATGCCGCTGTGTCCGGGAAGGGTCTCGAACACGTTTTCCATGCCCTCCACCGGGCGGATCCACTCCTCGGGATGCTCCCTGTCACCCACCAGCACCGTCATTTCGTCGCAGCACATGGCCACGGGCCCCCACATCAGGGCGCAGACATCCTTATGCTGCCCATCCACCTGTGAAAAACGGAGACGGTAGTTCAGGTCCACCTCCACCCGGTCCCCGTCCTGCCAGGTGCGGTCCAGGGTCAGCCAGGTATCCGGCTCGGCGGGGGCGGAGACCGTCTCCCCGTTGACGCGGACAGTGTTGCCGCTGTCGGCCCAGCCGGGCACGCGGACCCGCAGCCGGAAGCGGACCGGTCCGTCGCTGCGCAGGGTGAAACGCCCCTCGCCCCGGAAGGGGAACGCGCCGTCGGATACCAGGGTCAGCTTTTTCCCGCCCGCCTCAAAAGCGATCTCAGCGGGGATCAGCTGGCTGATGTACAGACCTTCGGAATCGGTATAAGCGACCATATTGGCGTACTCGGCGGTATCCTGGGGGAAGGTGCCGGTGCAGCAGACCCAGACGAAATTCTGGCCCATGTGCTGCAGCCGTCGGTCGTCATAGCTTTTGATGGCGCCGTCGGCAAAATAGGACGCGTAGTACAGGCACTGGCCCTTTTCGGTAACGGGGGGCTGCCCCAGGACGCCGTTCACCAGCAACCTTTCGGCCCAGTCCCCGAACCGCGCCTCTCCCGTGAGCCTTAGGAGGTAATGGCACAGCTTGAATACGGCCCATGTGCAGCAGGACACCTCGCAGCTGCCCCAGGCGTCGCTCCTGGCCACATATCCGCCGGCGAAGTTTTTATAAACGATGCCTTTCCCTTTGCTGAAGTGATGGTCCCAGGTGGATATCAGGGCGTTCCCCAGGTATCCCTCGTCCTCGCCGAACAGCGTTTCCGCCGGGCCGTAGCCCCCGGTGCAGTAGGTGTGGTCCGCCGTGATGCCCTCGTAGGCCCTTTTGATGACCTCAAGGTAATGTTCGTCCCCGGTCACGATGTAGGCCCTGGCCGCGCTGGACAGGGAATTGACGTGGCTGTAGGCATGCCGCGGGCCCACGCGGAAGTCCCCCGCGGCCAGGCGGTCCCATACATAGGGATACAGCCACTGCCCGGCAAAGTCCCTGTACATTTCCTCCCCGGTCAGCTGGTAAGCGCGGTAGAGGTTTTCGGGCAGGGTATACCATTCGATCTGTCCCTTCATCCTCTCGTCCTGGAGGCCGTCTCGGGGAATGTCAGGATCGAAATTTTCCTTTGCCCGCTCCGTCAGGCGCCGCATCCAGGGCACGGCCTCCTCAAAACCCATGTATTCGATCATGTCGCACAGGCCGCCCAGCATTTTTTCGTACGGGTAGGTCCCCATATCCAGGACCCGGCCGTCCTTTTCGGCGCATTCCCGCCAGCCCTCAAAGAGGGACACGGCCTTTTTATGCACCTCTTCGTCGCCGGTATTGCGCCACCATTTGGCGTAGGCCCCCAGGTACTGGCCGATGGACTGGCCCCATCCGGGCATGCCGAGGGCGTCGGAAGGGATGCCCGCCTTTTTGCGGAAGGGCAAAAGGATGTCGTCGTTGGCGGGACAGCGCGCATACAGGGCCATGGTCTCGTCCCGCTGTTTTTTGAAGGGACTGGGCAGCAGCTTCACATCCGCGTATTCCATGCCCCTTAAACGGTAGGTGATCATCGCATCTCTCTCCTTACTTTACGAAAAAAACAGGAGGCAGACGCAGCCGCATGCCTCCTGACGGGGGTGGCGGGATCAGCCCTTGACGGCGCCGATCATGACACCCTTTTCAAAATACTTCTGCACAAAGGGATAGACGCACAGGATGGGCACGGTGGAAACGATGATGACCGCATACTTCACCTGGTCCGCCGAGGACTGGGCATAACCGCCCTGGACGCCGCCGTTGCCGTTGGCAAAGGCCTCGTTCTGCAGAAGGATGCGCCTTAGGACCATCTGCAGCGGCTGGATGTCGTTGTTGGATGTGTAGATCAAGGCGTTGAAATAATCGTTCCAGTGGAAGACCGCGTAGTACAGGATCTCCACCGAGATGATGGCCTTGGACAGGGGCAGCACGATGCTCCAGAAGAAGCGGAAATGGCTGCAGCCGTCCAGGGACGCGGATTCGTACAGGTCGTTGGGTATGGTGTTCTGGATAAACGTTCGCGCGATGATCAGGTTGTAGGTATTGATCAGCACCATCACCAGCAGGATCCACGGGGTGTTGATCAGGCCCAGTTTGTTGATCTGCATGTAGGTGGGGACCAGGCCGCCGGAAAAATACATGGTAAAGACGAAGTACAGCATGATCTTGTTGCGGGGCCTGAAATCCGGCCGGCTCAGCGCGTAGGCCGCCGGCATGGTTACGATCATGTTCAATACGGTGCCGCCCACCACGTAAAGGATGGTGTTGCGGTAGCCGATCAGGATGCGGCTGTCCTTGAATATCTGCTCAAAGCCGTAAAAACGGATATCCCTGGGCAGGAAGACCACCTCGCCGCGGTTGACCATGTCCGAATTGGATATGGATGCGATCACGACGAACCACAGGGGATACAGGATCACGATGAAGCACAGGATCGAAAGGAAAAGCACCGCGGCGTGGAAAAAACGGTCTGCGGGATCCCTGTCCTTGATGCGGTTCCTGCTGCTGACCGCGACGGAAGCTGTTTTGCTCATCTGCCGCACCTCCTTACATCAGTCCGGAACCCGTTACCTTTTTGCTGATGAAATTGGTCAGCATCAGGAAAACGAAGTTCACGACGTTGGTAAACAGGCCGACGGCAGTCGCCAGGGAGAACTGTGGCGCGCCTGTGGTGGGAGCCATCAGGTGATAGACGTAGGTGGATATGACCTCGGAATTCTGCTTGTTGAGGGTATTCTGCATCAGGAACACCTTGTCGAAGCCTACGTTCAGGATGCTGCCCATGTTCATGATCAAAAGGATCATGATGGTAGGCACCAGCACCGGGAATTCGATGTGGATGACCCGCTGCCACGCATTGGCGCCGTCTATTTTGGCCGCGTCGTACAGCTGCACATCCACCGATGAAAGGGCCGCGATGTAGATGATGCTGTTCCAGCCCATGCTCTGCCAGATGCCGCTGCCGACGTACATCCAGATGAAATACTGTTTCTGGCCGATGAGGTTCGCATTCTGCGGAACGATATGGAGCGCCTTCAGGAAATCGCTGAGCACGCCGCCCTGCTTGGCAAAGAGCACATTCAGCATGGATACCAGGACAACGACGGAGATAAAGTAGGGGATATACACCGTGGTCTGCAGCGTGCGCTTCCACTTGCTTGAGCGGATCTGGTTGATGATGATCGCCAGCACGATGGGCGCAGGGAACCCGAAGACGATGCTCGCCAGGGAAGTCAGGAAGGTGTTCCTGAGGGTGGTGGAGAACATCGCGTTGTTGAAGTAATCGCTGAAATACTTGAAGCCGACCCATTCGCCGCCGTAGATGCCCTTGGCAAAATCGTATTTGCGGAAGGCCAATTGCGCCCCGTACATCGGCATATAACAGAAGATGAAGATATACACGATGGCCGGGAGCAGCATCACCCACAGCTGCCAGTCCTGCTTCAGATAATAACCGATGGAATGTTTACTGCGCTTGGTCCGTACTGCCGTCATGGTCATTCCCCCCATAAAGAGGGGCGGGAAGCGGACAAGTCCGCGTCCCGCCCGCAGAAATCATGGATCAGTTCGCTTTCCAGGCATCGTAGGAAGCCTGACGGATATCGAGGATCTGCTGGAGACCGTTGGCGTACACTTCGGCGACATAGTCGTCCCAGGTGTCGTTGACGTCAGCCTCGCCGGTCATCCACAGGCCCCACCAGGAATCGGTGACGCTGGTGACGCCCACCTGCAGCTGGGCCAGGGTGTTCTGGTCGTCGACGGAATACTTCATCAGGAACTGCGGATAGTATTCGGTGTCCATATTGATGCGGGCAATGGCTTCGGTGTACTGATCGCGCTCTTTCAGGGCGAAGGCCATATCCTTGGCCATGTCGATCTGGGTGGCGCGGCGGATGTACATGGGGCCGTTGTCGGCAAAGGTGGAGGTCCATTTCCAGGTGCCGTTGTCGGTATTGGCCTCGGCCGGGGGATCCAGCACTTCGTAGTGGTCGTCGCCCAGCTTGGCCACGTTGCCGTCGGTGATGCCGCCGAAGAGCACCTGCACGGAAACCTCGGGATCATAGAACATGTCGATGAACTTCATGGCCGCTTCGGGATTCTGGCACTTGGCGCTCATGGCGATGCGGTTGCTGCTCATGTTCAGGCCGGAGAAGTCGTAGGTCCAGCGGGGATCGGAGGTGGCCAGGTCGTCGATGTCGTCAGCGAAGGGCCCGACGGGAACATACTGGCTGTACAGGTTGGGGCCGAACTTGTCGGTCTCTTCCCAGCCGTACACCACGCCCACCAGGGCGTTGCCGTCAGAATCGCCGCGGCTGAGGGACTGGAACATGGAATAGTCGTTGGTGATGGCGTTGGGGTTGATCAGGCCTTCCTGGTACAGGTCCGCCAGGTAGCCCATCATGGCCTTGTAGCGCTCGTCCACGGCATAGTTCTTGATCACGCCGCCCTCGGCGAAGTAGCCGTCATAGCCCCAGTTGACCAGCTGGATGCCCCAGGAGCCGATCATGTTGGACAGGGAATAAGCGCTGCCGAACCAGCCGTTGAAGTCCATGGGAACTTCGTCGCCGGGGTTGCCGTTGCCGTTGGCGTCGTTGTCGCGGAAAGCGATCAGGACGTTCTTGAGCTGGGACAGGGTGGTGGGCATTTCAAGGCCCAGCTTGTCCAGCCACACCTTGTTGATGAACAGGACGCCGTTGGTGTCCGGCCACTTGCCCTGGAATTTCGGGGTGGCGTAGATTTTGCCTTCGGCGGTCTTCGCCAGGGCCAGGGTGTCGGGCTCCTCGGCGAACATGGCCTTGACGTTCGGGGCGTACTGGTCGATCAGGTCGGTCAGTTCCATGAACAGGCCGTCATAGGTGGTGTAGTCGCTGTCGCCGGTGGCGTTGAACAGAAGGTCCGGGATGTCGCCGGAGGCGAACCGGGTGGATTTCACCTGGTTCCAGTCGGTGTAGATCTGTTCCCATGCGATCTCGACGCCGGCTTTGTCCGCGATCTCGCCCAGCCATTCCATGTCATACACGCTCTGGGTGAGCGGGTGGGCGATGAAGACCGCGGTCAGCTTCACCTTTTCCTCCGCAGCGGCGAAGGAGAGGCAGCCCAGGCACAGGATCAGTGCCAACACGGCAGCAAGGATGCGTTTCATAGTCTTTACCTCCTGATTATTTTTTCCGCCATACGTTCTTTGGCGGTCTGTTGGCTTAATTATATTTGCCCGCGGAAAAGGATGCAATGCATATTCCGGAAATAATGCTAAAAAAGTGTAATATGTAACCGTTTATGACATATATGTATTTTCAAACCGTTTGTTTTATGGATATTGCATTATTATTTATGTTTGTCTTGCAGCATATTATCAGAATCCCCGCGCCCGGCCTTTGATTTTCCTGCGATAAATGCTAAAATATTCGTGATGATTCCATTAAATGATGGATTTTACAGAAAAACAATGGATTTTCAGGAACATTCATTTTGGAAAAACCGGAGGATACGGCAATGAAAATGGACCTTTTCCAGCACGACACCACCCGGCGCGTGACGCTGTGCGGGACCAATATCTATCCCTTCCCGGAATATCACGTGGACAGGATCATGGAAGAACACGACCTGATGTACATCCACGAAGGCGCCTGGCAGATCGCCCAGGACGGCGTTATTTATGACCTGAAGGCCGGGGACGTGATACTTCTGCGCGCGGGCAGCCATCACTGGGGGACGGCGCCCTGCTCGGTGGGTTCCCGCAATATGTTCCTCCATTTTGAAAAAAAGCCCGGGGACAGACTTGGGGCCGAGGTGTCCCCCGCGGAGGCCCTGTCCTACGCCAAGGGAAATTTCTTCTGCGTGCCCACCCTGGTCAGCGGCACGGCCGGCGGGGATATAAGCGACTGTTTCCGTCGGATCGTGCAGGTGTTCTGGGGACACGAGGACGACAAGGACCGCCGGCTGACCATGCTTTTGAACAGTCTCCTCAACGACCTGGCCTCCGCCGCCCGCAGCCGGATCCCCGCCTCGGAGGACTGGATCCTGGCGCTCCTGCACATCTTCAGCTCCCAGCCCCGGCGCTTCCTTTCCCTGTCCGAAGCGGCGGAGATCGCCGGGATGAGCGAAAGGACCTTTTCCAACCGGTTCAGGAAAATGATGGGCGTCAGCTTCCACCGCTACCAGATGGACAAAAAAATGGAAAAGGCCTACGAGATGCTCAGGACGGGGCAGTACAGCGTCAAGCAGGTCGCCCTGGAGCACGGTTTTTCCGATCCGTATTATTTCAGCCGGGTTTTTTCGGAGCACTTCGGTACGGCGCCGGGTGAGATCCGCCGGGGGGAACCCAGCGAAAACGTCAACCGGCCGAGGATGAAATAAAAAAACGGGGGGCTTCCCCGTTTTTTTATTTCGATTATATTTGGGGTTCTCGGTCTGCCCCGCTCCGCGGGGAATGCGATGTCCGTTCCCGGCTCATTTCAGGTCCTTGTTCTCCTGCCTGATCCCGGGAGTCCCGGCGGCCCAGACCATGCCCGCTTCCTCAAGGCTCAGTTCCCGGGCAGAATACCGGGCGTGCACCTCGCCGATCACTTCCTCCAATTCGGCGTTCCCTTCGAACCTCTGGAAATCGAACAGACTCATCAGCTTGTTTTCGGTCATTTCTTCTTCCTCCTTCCCGATGATCGTCTTCACCCTTTTATACGCGCCGCCGCCGGAGGGTGGCAGTTTTTTGTTATATTCTTTTTCCCGCTTTTTATCGTTCTGTTTATATCCGGGACGGTCTTTCTGTTCTTTTTCCGTATCCGGGCGGAAAAACAGGCATAAAAAAGCAATTTTGCGTTGCCGGGCTCTTGACTTTAGCACGATAGAGTGTTAATGTGCTAATGCAACTATTTTGACGCTCCGCTCTTTCGCGGATAAGGAGGAAACAAAATGAAGAAGCTTTTCTGCCTGGTCCTTGCCCTGGCCCTTTCCCTGACCGCCCTTTCCGCCCTGGCGGATACCCTGGTGATGGGCATCGATCCGGAATACCCCCCCTTCAGCTATATGGACGACAGCGGTGAATACACCGGCTTTGACGTGGAAGTCTGCAAGGCCGTATGCGATCTTCTCGGTTATGATTTCAAGATCTTCGCCGTGGACTGGGACAACAAGCTGATCCAGCTGGACAACATGGAGTGCGACCTCATCTGGTCCGGCATGACCATCCTGGATTCGATGAAGGAAGCCGGCTATGTGATCTCCGCCCCCTATTACGACAACACCCAGGTGCTGGTGGTCAAAAAGGACAGCGGCATCGCCTCTTCCGCGGACCTCGCGGGCAAGTATGTGGCGGTGCAGCTGGGCACCTCCGGCGAAGCGCTGCTCAACGGCGACCTCCAGGACCTGACCGCCACCTTCGGCCAGCTGGTCACCTGCCAGAGCTTCCTGATCTGCTTCACCGAGCTTGACGGCGGCGCGGTGGACGCCGTGTTCGTGGACCTGCCCGTCGCCAGGAACTTCGCCGCCGGCAGGGACGACCTCATGATCCTGGACGAAAGCCTGGGCGCCGAGCAGTACGGCATCGCGTTCCGCTCCGGCGACGCGGAGCTGTGCGCCAAGGTCGAAAGCGCGGTGCAGGAACTGGTCGCCAACGGCACCTATGCCGAGATCGCAGCCAAATACCCGGATATCGTCAACAACCTGCTGTTCCTGAACGCAGACTGATCCCCCCGCGCGGGGCTCTCACCCGGGACGCCTTCGGGCTCCCGGGTATTTTTTCCCGACGGTTTTCCCCGCCCTTTTCCCTGCGGCCACAGACCTTTATCATCCCCACCCTCATATGACAGGAAGGTGCAGCCATGACCCTGGAAACGATGATCATCAAAATGGGCGAAGGCTTCGGCAAGACCTGCGCCATCTTTTTCCTGACGCTCCTGTTCTCCCTCCCCCTGGGCATGCTGGTAGCGCTGCTGCGCATGAGCAAAAACCGTGCGGTCTCCGGGATCACACGGCTTGTGATATCCGTTCTCCGGGGCACGCCGCTGATGCTGCAATTGCTGGCGGTGACCTACGGCCCCTTTTACCTGTTCGGCCTCAAAGTGGCCCGCAACAAGCTGATCCCGGTGGTGATCGCCTTCGCCATCAACTACGCGGCCTATTTTGCCGAGATCTACCGCGGCGGCATCGAATCCATGCCTGTGGGGCAGTACGAGGCGGCTGAAGTGCTGGGATATTCCAAGGTACAGACCTTCATGCGCATCATCCTTCCGCAGGTGGTCAAGCGCATCCTTCCCAGCGTCACCAATGAGGTGGTGACCCTGGTGAAGGATACCTCGATGGCATTCACCGTGGCCTACCAGGAGATGTTCACCATCGGCAAGCAGATCGCCAATTCCCAGTCCAGCTTCGTCCCGTTCCTTGTGGCCGGCGCGTTCTATTATGTGTTCAACCTCGTCGTGGACTTTGTGATGGGCCGGGCGGAAAAGGCCATGAATTATTACAGGTAAGGAGGGGCGGCCATGGGAGACCTGCTTCAGATCAATCACATCCGCAAAAGTTTCGGCGGCCTGGAGGTGCTGACAGACCTGAACCTCAGCGTCCGGAAAAGCCAGGTGCTGTCCATCATCGGGCCCAGCGGCAGCGGCAAATCGACCCTTCTGCGCTGCGCGACGCTGCTTGAAAAAATGGACGGCGGCGACCTTATATACGACGGCCTCTACGCCGCCCGGGACGTAAACGGCAGGTCCGAATACGCCCCGCCCGAGACTATCCGGGAAGTAAGGAACATGTTCGGCCTGGTATTCCAGAACTTCAACCTGTTCCCCCATTACTCGGTCCTGAAAAACGTGATGGAAGCGCCGATGCTGGTGCAGAAGCGCGCAAAGAGCGAAGTGAAAAAAGAAGCCCTGGACCTGCTGGAGCAGATGGGCCTCCGGGACAAGGCGGACGCCTACCCGTGCCAGCTTTCCGGCGGCCAGCAGCAGCGGGTATCCATCGCCCGGGCGCTGGCGATGAACCCCAAGATCCTCTTTTTCGACGAGCCCACCTCGGCCCTGGACCCGGAGTTGACCGGCGAGATCCTGAAGGTGATCCGGGGCCTGGCCGAAAAAAAGATGACCATGGTCATCGTGACCCACGAAATGGCCTTCGCCCGGGACGTGTCGGATTACGTGGTATTCATGGACGGCGGGGTCATTGTGGAAGAGGGCGACCCGCGGGAAGTCATCGACCGCCCCACCAAGGAAAGGACCATCCAGTTCCTCAGGAGGATGCGGGAGCAATGAACAAGATCCGGTATGTCCTTCTGGACCCCACCGGCAACCTGACCTGCCTGGTGACCGATCCCGTACCCCCGGATGTGAGAAGCGCCGTAACGGACATATTGATGGACCGCTGCGAGCAGGTGGGCTACCTGACACTCTCCGGGGAGGTGCCCAGGCTTGAAATGATGGGCGGGGAATTCTGCGGCAACGCCGCCATGGCCTGCGCGGCGTACCTGGCGGAAAAAGCCGGAGCCGCAGGGGATACGGCCGTCCGGCTTTCGGTATCCGGCGCGGAAGGCGCGGTGGAGTGCTCCGTCCGTCCCCTGTCCCCCGGCCTTTGGGAAGGCAGGGTGGCCATGCCCCCCGTCCGCGGATACCGCCATGTGGACCTCGGAGGCAGGACGGCAGCGCTGGTATCCATGGAGGGGATCGCCCACCTGATCATGGAAGGCCCGCCCCTTGAAAAAGCAGAAGCCGAAACGCTGCTTTTAAAAACAGCCCCCGCCCTCCCCGAAGAGGCTGTGGGGCTTTTGCAGTGGGACGGGGATTTCATGCGTCCCCTGGTCCTGGTCAAAAAAAGCGGCACGCTGGTGTGGGAAAACGGCTGCGGCAGCGGCTCCACCGCCCTGTGCGCGCACCTGGCCCTCTCCCGCGGCGTAAAGCGCATAGCCGTCCGCCAGCCCGGCGGCACGATCCTCGCCGAGGCCGAAACGTGCCCTGACGGGAATGTGCGCGTTTCCATCACCGGAAGCATCCGCTTCCGGGGGGAAGGCAATATCCCTCTGCCCTGAACCCAAAGGAAAACTCCTTGCCTTGCGCCTCGTGATGAGATATACTTGAGCTGCCGGGCGTGAGGTTTTTCCCGGCTTTCCGGTGCCTTCGCGCCACGAGGCGGCATGATGACAAGACCCGATCCTTATTTCAGGAGGTAAGCCCATGAAAAGATGCGTTGCCCTGCTGCTGCTTTTTTGCTTTGCCCTGGTGATCCCGGGTTCGCTCGCGGAAAACGTCGTCCCGGAATATAACGCGCCTGTCCAGGAGATCCCCGACAACGAGGCCATGGCCTTCCTGAGGAAAATGGGGATCGGCTGGAACCTGGGCAACACCTTCGACGCCAACAACTGCACCTGGCTTAAAAACCACATGGAATACGAAAAAGGCTGGACCGGCTACTACACCACCCGGGAACTGATCGCAAGCGTCGCCGAAGCCGGCTTCGGGTTCATCCGTATCCCGGTCTCCTGGCACGACCATGTGGACAAGGATTTCAACGTCTCCAAGGACTGGATGGACCGGGTGCAGGAAGTGGTGGACTGGGCCCTGGACAGCGGCCTGATCGTCATCGTCAACACCCACCACGACAACGACGCCAAATGGTATTATCCCGACAGCGCGCACTTCGATCAGTCCGTGAAGTTCCTGACCGCCGTATGGACCCAGATGGCGGAGCGCTTCCGCGACTATGACGACCGGGTGATCCTGGAGGCCCTCAACGAGCCCCGCCTGGTGGGGACCGCGAACGAATGGAACTTCCAGGCCGGCAGCGCCGCGTGCAAGGACGCCGCCGACGTCATCAACCGCTTCAACCAGATCTTTGTGGACACCGTCCGCGCCACCGGCGGGAACAACGCCGCACGCTACCTGTGCGTCACCGGCTACGCCGCCTCCCCCGCGAACCTGGTCCCCGGCCGTTTTGTGATGCCCACCGACTCCGCGGACAACCGCATCATCGTGTTTGCCCATGCCTACACTCCCTATGACTTCGCCCTGAACACCAAAGGCGGGAAAGCTTTCTCCCGCGGCAACCTGTCCCAGAGGAGCGATATCGTCGGCAACATTTCCGTCCTCTACAAAAACTTCATCTCCCAGGGCATTCCCGCCATCATGGACGAGTGCGGCTGCCTGGACAAGAACAACCTGGACGCCCGCCTGGAGTGGTGCATGACCTACGTCAGCATCGCCACCGCCTACGGCGTGCCCGTCGCCTGGTGGGACAACGGCTCCTTCCACGGTGACGGCGAAAACTTCGGCCTCTTTTCCCGCGCTACCGGGGAAAAGGTGTTTCCGGAGATCATCGAAATACTGGTCGCCCGCTCGATGACCGAAACTGTCCCCGCCGAGTGATCCGGGCCGAATAACGGCATATTTACAAACGCCGGCCGGGCAGCTGTGCTGCCCGGCCGGCGGAATGCAAATATCGTTTGCGGAAGCTGTTTCCCGGGCCCTGTGAGGGCCTGCCCCGCAGGGGAGCGCCAAGCCCCCTGCGGCAACCGAACAGACATTGTCAGGGCACGATCCCCAGACAGGTGATCGTGAATTTTTTATCCTTCGTCGCCTCGGTCATCCTGATCTCCACGGTATGTTCGCCGGCAGCGGCCTCGTCCAAGCACAGGACCACCTCGCTCTGGCCCCATTTGTCGTTGCCGCCGCCGACAGTGGTCCGCACTTTGCCGTCGACCACGATCTCGGCTCGGCCCCAGTCGTTCCCACGGGCAGCCTTGAATGCCACCAGAAGCTTTTTGAACTTTCCGGTCACGGTCAGGGGTTCGTCCGAATCACCGGCGTTGTGGAAAAAGTTTTCCCCGCAGACCCGGCCCACGGGCGTATTGGTGTAGGAAGAGCGGTCGTCATGGGCAAAGCCGCCACATGAGACGGCAACGCCCTCTGTTTCCCGGCCGGCATAAACCGTCCGGAGTCCTACCCAGTCCGCGCCGTACACGGGCTTTGCCGTGACCGCGGCGTCGCTTTCGGAAGGTTCGGCGTCGTCCGCGGCGCCGATGGCCGTCAGCAGGCAGTCCGACATCACCGCGTGGCCCATGGAGGTGGGATGGTACTCGTCATAGAAGAACTCTTTCGCCGTCCAGTGGACCCCTACCTCAGGGAACGCGCCGTCCTTGATGGAGACCATCATCAGATCATAGGCGTCCCCGATCTTCCTGAGTTCGTTCTGCAGGTTGAAACCGTTTCTGAACACGGCGAACAGCAGGATCACCGCCGGTTTGTTGGGCTGATCAAGGGCGGTGCGGACCAGGGCCTCGAAGCACCGGTGCCCCGTCGGCTCCCCCCAGTCGTTCACCGAAAATTCAATGATCACGATGTCGGGCAGTCCGTCCGGGTCCGTCACCCGTTCCACCACGTCCCTCTGATACCGCATCAGTCCGAAGGTAGACGGGGTGCCGCCCACGCCGGCGTTGACCAGCTTCACGTTTTTCCCCCCGTTTGTACCGAAGATCCGGCCGAACCGCGCCGCCGTAAGGTATGCCCAGCTGTCCTGGTACCTGCCTGCCCCGGCCCCCTCGGTGATGGAGCCGCCGATGGTCGCGATGGTGATCTCTTCTCCCGCCCGGGCCCGGGCGATCACGTTTTTAAGCCTCAGATTGCTGCCGGGGGACATCAGGGACCGCGCCAGGACCTGGCGGTACCACTCTTCATCCCTGCCGGAATACATCGGATTTACCTCTGCCATACCCGCCTCCATTCCCAAAAGCAGCAAAGCCAGCGCAATGGATAACATTTTTTTCAGGAAGTTTTTCATTTTTTTCTCCTCCCGGCCTCAGGGCGGATCCTTTCGCCGCCGAGGCCTAAACCGCACCAGACGAGTGTACCAGCTTTTACCGCGAATTTCAACAAGGAGTTTGTTATGATCATCGGAGAACTGTGCGAATCCTTTCCCCCGACCTGCGACGGCGTCGGCCGCGTAGCCATGGAATACTGCCACGGCCTTGAAAAGCGTGGGCATACCGTTTATTACATCGCGCCTGAGGACGCCGCCCATTCCCATGTGGAGGGGCTCAACTGCCTCCTGTACAGGTCTTTCCACATTCCCGGGCAGAACTACCAGTACGGCCTGCCCCTGGAGGACAGGGAATTCATCGCGCGCCTGGACGATATCCCCTTTGACCTTCTGCACCTCCACTCCCCCTTCCAGAGCTGGACCGTGGCAAAGCATATCCTGAAGACCCGGTCCGTCCCCACCGTGACCACCTTCCACAGCAAGTATTACGACGATTTTCTCAAGGCGACCCATTCCAAAATGATCACCAACGCCGTGGTCCACAAGATCGTGAACGTCTACCGGCACTGTGACGAAGTGTGGACCGTCAACAATTCCACCGCCGACGTGCTGCGCGGCTACGGATTTGACGGATCGATCACCGTGGTATCCAACGGAACGGACCTGATTGCGGCGGGTGAGGCCGAAGTGGACACCGTCCGGCAGAAATACGGTGTCCGTACGGGATGCCCGATCTTCCTCTACGTGGGGCAGATCGACTGCAAAAAAAACATCCCGATGACCCTGGAGGCCTGCGCTTTGCTGAAGGAGCGGGGAAAGGATTTTGAGCTCCTCCTGGTGGGCATGGGCCCGGATCAGGAGACCCTGGAAAAAGAGCGCGCCCGCCTGGGCCTTGAAAAGCAGGTCCATTTCCTGGGTTTCATCAACAACGACACCACGCTCCGCAGCCTGTATACCCTTTCGGACCTTTTTATCTTTCCGTCGGTATACGACACCTTCGGCCTTGTGGTCAGGGAAGCCGCCGCAGCCGGCACGCCGGCGCTGATGGTCCGGGGAAGCTGCTGCGCCGAAGGGATCCGGGACGGGGTGGACGGCTTTTTGTGCGACAATACTCCCGCCTCCCTTGCCGACAGGATCCTGTCCGCCCTGCCCTTAAAGCAGCAGGTCGGCCTGGAGGCCTCCAGGTCGCTGCCTGTCACCTGGGAGCAGGTCATGGACGAGGCCGAAGCCCGCTATACCGCGCTGTGCCTCAGGAAAGCGGAAGAAGCGCGCCGCAGGGATACGACAAAAAGGGGATGACAGGATGGACGGCGACAGGGCCATGGCCCGTCGGATCGCCCTGAAGGTGGCAGAAATGGGCGGCCGGGTCTATTATGTGGGCGGCCTGGTCCGGGACGAAGCCCTCGGACTGGAAAGCAAGGACGTGGATATCGAGGTCCACGGGATCACCCCCCGGCAGCTGGAAGAAGTGCTGGATTCCGTCGGCACCCGCCTTTCCATGGGGGCGTCCTTCGGCATCCTCTCCCTCCGGGGCTGCCGCCTGGACATCTCCATGCCACGAAAGTCCCCGGAGGAAGACAATGGGGATTTCGCATCCGGGGCCGATCCCTTCATCGGTGTCACCGAAGCCGCCCGCCGGCGTGATTTTACGATGAACGCGATGATGCGCGACGTGCTGACCGGAGAACTGACGGACCCCTTCGGCGGGCTGGAAGACCTCAAAAAAGGCCTGATCCGCCATGTGGACAGCCGGACATTTGCCCGCGACCGCCTGCGGGTGCTGCGGGCCGCCCAGTTTGCGGCGCGTTTTTCCTTTGCCGTCGCCCCGCAGACACGGGCCCTATGCGCTTCCCTCGACATCGGGGACCTGCCCTTTGAACGGGTGGGCGAGGAGGTGCGCAAGGCCCTGCTCCGCGCTCCCAGGCCTTCGGTCTTTTTCCGGGAGGTCCGGGCCATGGGGCGCATGTCCCCTTGGTTCAAAGAGCTGGACGGCCCCAGCGGTGAGGAGAGCCTGGCCTATGCCGACGCAGCGGCGACGCTTCGCGGCGGGGCGGAGCAGGAGGAGGACCTGATGTTCTTTTCCATCGTCTCCTTTTTGCCGGAAAAGTCGGTGGAAGCGCTTCTTTCCCGCCTGACCCACAGCGTGCGGACTCTGAAATATGCCCTGGACATGCGCCGCCTGGCGGGACCCCTCGACGTCCTCGTCCGACGAAACGCCTCCAGGGACGAATTCGCCCTGCTTCTTGACACCTCCCTGTGCCCGGGAGATCTGACTTTGGCTGAAAAAGCCCGCCTCCTGGCCCTGGGCGGGGACCGGGAAGCCTCGGCCCTTGCCGAGACCCGGCTGAACGAATACCGCGGCCTCATATCCCGGCCCGGAGTCACCGGGGACGACCTGCGGGCGCGCGGCATCGCCCCGGGTCCCCAAATGGGGCGCGCCCTGAAATACGCAAGGCGCCTTACCCTGACGGGAGTACCCAAAGAGCAGGCGCTGGAAGAAACGTTGCGATGGAGCGAAAGCACGAGTAAAGAGTGAAGAGTGGAGGGCGAAGAGTGAATAGTGAAGAGTGGAGAGTGGAGAGTGGAGAGTGAAGTTTTGGTTTGGTTTCGAGTAAACTGATCATTGCCGACTTCGTTCTTCGGGGAAAGTCAGGGGGCGCCGGCCACAGGCTGGCGTCCCCTGACAAGCTTATGATAATATGGCGTGAAAAAGGCGCTTTGCCTTACATGAGGGTCCGGTGTGAGAGGGCAGCCTCCCAAAGGGCCGCTCTTCACTTTTTTACTAATCCAAAACTTCACTCTCCACTCTTCACTCTTCACTCTTTATTTTGCTCTCCCTTCCGCCAGGAACACGCATCCGTCCATATCCTCAAGCCCGGTGACCGCCCATTCCTCTCCCGCTGGAAACACCCGGATGCCGGGGCGGCACAGCACGGCCCCCAGGGAATAGCCGCGCCCGACGGGGATACGCACTGTGCCGGGAGCGCCGGCAAAGGTGTGAAGGACCGCCAGTGCCCGTCCCCCGCCCCGGCGCACCACGCACTGCCAGCCCTTGGGATGCCTCCAGGACACACTGCCGCCGTGGATCTTGCTCACCCCGTCCCGGATGACCCCGGCGGCGGCACGGTACAGATCCAGGGCCCTCAGGACCAGGGCGCGGGTGTTTTCGTCCATTTCCGTTACGTCGCCCGACAGGCAGAGACGGCCGAGGAACCCCGCCGTCAGGCGGTAGAGCGCCTGTTTTTCGTCCATGTCCTTCCTGAGGACTGCCCAGATCTGGCTCTGCCGGGGCAGAAACAGCATTTGGGACGCCGCGGCGATCAAAGGGATCTCCGCACATTCGTGGGCGTCGGAAAAAGAACACATGGACGCCCTCTCCATAAAGGAGGGCACGGTCCGGCTGCCCCCCGAGGAGCAGACCTCGATCACCAGGTCCGGGAATTCCCGGCGCATCTCGTCAAAAAAGCTTTGGACGGCCAGGATATGCTTCCTGAGTCCTTCGCCCAGGCTCACGTCCCCGTCGCACCCCATGCCCAGGGTCTCGTTGTAATCGATCTTGACATAACCGATCCCCGCCTCCCGGATCAGAGCGAAGACCGACGCGCGCAGGTAGTCCCGGACCGCTTCCAGGCGGAAATCCAGGAAGCGCTTGGTCCCGACGGTCAGGACCTCGCCGTCCCGATGGAGGAGCCACTCGTCCCTTTGGTACAGCGGGCTGCCCATCCCCACGCTCTCGGGCTCGAACCAGATGCCGGGGATCATGCCCCGGGCGCGGATCCTGTCCGCAACGGGACCGATGCCTTCGGGAAACAGCTCCCTGTTCACCTCCCATGTGCCCACGCAGTCCCACCATGGCCATTCGCCCCGGCGGTACCAGCCGCAATCGATGACAAAATACTTTATCCCCAGGTCCTTTACGGCGTCCGCCGCCGCCTCCGCAAGGGTCGAAGACGGATTGCCCCAGGTGGTGCAGTATTCGTTGAAGATCAGGGGCAGTTCCTCCTCGGACGCGGGCACGTTCAGCCGGTCCGACGCATATCCCGTCAGCCGCTGCGCCGCGTCCTCCGCTTTTCCCTGCGCCGCAGTCAGTATGGCTTCGGGCGCCTCAAAGGTCTCCCCGGGAAGGACGTCGGCCCGCCAGTGGCCGAATTCCCTGTCCGCCAGGCCCCCGTCCATACTGAGCCCGTCGTCGGTGCGCCCCACTTCCATCTGCCACGAGGAGCCGTGGGTCAGCATGGCGGCCCATACCGTACCGAAAAGGGTATCCTCCACCGCCAGGAAGGGGAAAAATGTCCTGACGGGCATGCTCCCCACCTGGCCGAACCGTTCAAAGACCGCGTTATGCTTCAGCCATGAGGGCTCCAGGTGCAATTCCTCGGCCCCTTCCCGGGTAAAATACCCCTCCGCGGCCCAGTTGGCCCGCACGCGGCAGACCTTCAGCCGCCCCGGAGCGTCGTCCCGCGCAAAGGGCGTCAGGCCGCCCAGGGCAAAGGATGTGATGTATTCGAGGGTCACCTTTTCCTGCCCGGCGGTCACGGCAGCGGATACCGTCAGGTACCCGGCCCCTTCCCGCCAGGCGGCGGTATGCCGCCACAGGGTGCCCCGGGGCCCGGAAAAACGGGTGATGACCTTTGTTTTATTGCCGTCCCTCTCCGTATCCTGCCCAAGGTATTCCAGCTGACCGTCGGAGCAGCCCCGCATGGTCCGCCCATGGGCATACCCGCCGGGCCAGGGCATGGAGGACAGCCTGAAGCGGATCAGAGGCTCGATGCGGCAGTCCTTTTCTTCCTCCGCCTCCTTCAGGGCCGCGGGCAGCAGAAGCATGCCGACCTCTCCGGTCTCCTTCCCCTGCCGGTAAACCAGTTTCATATCCCCCACGATCCATTCCGACAGCGTCACCCGTTCTTCCATATGCCTCTCCTCCTTTTTTCATTTTCCTGCCGGAGCAAGTATACCATATACCGCATTCTTCTGCCACACCGCAAAAGCCGCCCGGAGACCTATCCGCTGCCTCAGGGCTTACGCATGAAGCAAAAGAACACGAATCAAACACGACACAGGGGGGTTATCAGGGGGAACACCCCCTGATTGAGATCCGAGGGAGCGGCGTGTACGTGACCGAGGTTAAATTGCGGAGCAATTTTTCCTTACGGC
>JAFXUZ010000099.1 GCA_017524725.1 Clostridia bacterium
CGTAGGCTCCTCGGCTTTGCTACTCCGCTTCCTCCCCTCCTGTCATTGCTGACAGCAGCTTGCGGTTCGCTACACTTGGCGGTAACTACCCGTGGCGGGACTTTCACCCGCAAGAACTGTGCCATGCCCGGCACACAAAAACGGCAGCGGACACGTTTCGGTCCGCTGCCGCTGCTGTTTTATTCCGGTTTATTCCGCCGCACAGTCCACCAGCTCATACTGCGTCGGGCGGTCGAAGGGAGCGCCGGCAGCGGCAAGCTCTTCGCTGTAAAAGCCGCTGCCCACGATGTCGCCGACGCCGTCCGCGCCGGCGCCGGCGTTCACGGTGACGTTCACCGCCCTGCAGAGCGTGAAGACGGTCACCGGCATGCCGAGCTCCTCCGCGGGATAGCCGCCCGCGTAGCCGGTGATGCCGCCGATCCAGCGGCAGTTTTCGCCCACGGTGATGGTCACGTCCCGGGCGGTCAGGCCGGTGAACTGCTCCGCCGCGAAGCCGCATCCGGAGATGCCGCCGATGCCGTAGCAGCTGCTGCCGGCGGTCACGGAACCGGTCGCCGTGCAGTTCACCACGCTGGTCATCTCCAGGCCGCCGCCCACCAGGCCCGCGTTGGCGGTGCCGTCCGGGATCACGATGTCCGCCTGCGCATCGCAGCCGGTGATCAGGCTGCCGAGCCCGGCGCCGGCAATGCCGCCGTACATGCCCTCGGCGCCCATCTCGGCATAATGCGCGGTGACCCTGCCCTTCACCAGCTTAACGTCGGAAACGGTGGAGCGGTAAGCGTAGCCGACCACGTCGGCGGTCATCATCATGCCGTCCGCCGCGGCGTTCTCCAGCGTGAAATTGCCGATCTCCGTGTCAGCGATGCAGCCGAACAGCCCCACGGCCCAGGCTTCAGGGCGGTTGACCGTCAGGTTGCGGATGGTGTGGCCCCGGCCGTCAAAGGTACCGGTGAAGGCCGCCGTCAGGTCCGGCACCTCGCCTTCCTCTCCGCCGCCGGGGACAAAGGCGCCGATGGGGGTCCACTCGACACCCGCCAGGTCGATGTCCGCGGTCAGCGCGTAACGGCCGGACAGGTCATTGTTGATCGCGGCCAGCTTTTCCGCCGTGTCGATCTCGATGACATCCGAAGCGGTCTCCGCTTCCTGCAGGACCCAGCTGATAACGCCGTCGTCCGCGGTGAATGTCAGCACGGTCCGGCCGTTTTCGTTTTCGGAGAACACATAAGGCGCGGACTCGGCCTCGGATTCCAGGTTGCTGTATGCCACATACAGGCCCCGGCCGTCGCCCTTCTCTCCGTTGTCCACGGCATAGGCCTCGAAGTCGGCGGTCTGTACGCCGTTCATCGTCGTGACGCCATGGCCGCCGGCGTCGATGGTCATGGACAGGTCGACGGAAGCATAGTCCTCCCCATAGGCGGACAGGTCGGCCTTCCAGGTGCCTACAAAGCCGAGGTCGGCCAGCTGACCCAGCGCCGCGTCCGTATGGGCGGAATAGTCCAGGTTTTCCAGGCAGAACAGGGCGATCACCCTGCGGAGCGTTTCTTCGTCGGCACTCTCGTCAATGCCCGCCGCCAGCCAGTAGGCATAGGGTCCGACAAGGTAGCCCTGCAGTTCCCCAAGGTCCCGGCCGTAGCGGAACTCGATATGGTACGTTTCCGCCATGGTATCCTCGCGCAGGAAAAAGTAGTTGAACTCACCCGCTTCATCCGTGCTCCTGTAGACATCCACCGGGAAAGCCATGGAGATCTCCGTTCCCTGGTACATCATGGTCTCCTTTTCGCCCACGCTGTACTGCCCAAGGTATTCGTAGGTATGCGTTTCGCTTTTCCCATCCGCCTTCAGGATCGTGACGGTGTCATCCCTGAAGGTGATGGACTGCGCGCCGTTGATGAAGGCGCAGTCGAAGGCATATCCGCCGTTCGCAAAAGCTTCGACCGCCGCTTCGCCGTAGAGCTCCGAGGTAATGGAGCTCTGGAGCCGGGCCGTCATATCCGGCGCGGCGTCCTCACCGATAACGGCGGAAATGAAATCCTGCCACACGGGCGTCCACCGGTCGCTGATAATGACATCAAAAAGGCTGACGTAGGTGGTGCCGTTTTCCCCGGCAATGGCAGGGAAAACGCCGCCGAATCCGGCTTTTTCCGCCTTCTCATAGGCAAAGGTCAGCTCGGGATAACCGAAAGCGTCGACCGTGACGGTGTATTTTTTTCCATCCTCAAACAGCGGGCTCTCGCTTCCGTTCCGGGCCCTGACCACGCCGTCCGCATTCAGAACGCCGTTTTCATCCAGGACGATGAAGTTCCCGACCGTTCCGTGATGTCCTACGATCTCCTGTTCAACGGGCTTTTCAGCGCCTTCCGCCAGGATCAGCACGTGCCGGATATTGGCCACGAGATCCGCTGTATCGGCGCCGTTCAGTACCACCGCCTGACCGTCAAAGCCGATATCCTCAGCGCCCAGGCCGCTGTCGATAATGAACCAGGGGGCCTGGGCGGCGGCAGGACCGCCCTCAAAGGAGGGGGAACGGTATTTGCCGCCCGCGTCCGCCACATTCACATAATAGTAGCCCGCTTTCATGCCGGCCATATCCCGGAAGGTGATGGTCACCTTGCCGCCGGCCGTTTCGACGGTATACCGGTCCGCAGGAACGATCTCCTGATTGCGCACGCCCCAGCGGATGTCCAGCACCTGCAGGTCAAAGTCCCCGGGCAGGGCATTGACCAGGGTGACCACGCCGTCCGAAACGGATTCCACCGGAAGGGCGGAGCCCTCCACGGGCAGGAAGGTCTTGCCGGCTTTGCCTTCAAAGGCATTGATGACGGCTTCCCGGGAAGCTTCGCACACCATGGTCGCGCCGGAAACAGCGTCCGCGCCGGCGGTCATATCCATGGCGCGAACCTCTTCCAACGTCTTGCCGACGAATTTGTCCAGCAGGCCGCCGTTTACGGCAGCGTCGAAGTAGGGCTTGTTTTTATTGGCCCAGAACTCTTCATTGCCTTCCTGCACCGAACCCGCACCGCCGGTGCCGTTGTCCTTCACCGCGGTGATCACACCATTGTCGTCAACTTCGACGACCAGCCTTACATTGTAAAACGGGGGATGAATGAAAGGCGCGGTGGAAGGGTAATTGCGCTGGTCCACATTGGCGTCGCCTTCCAGCGTCCGGTCAGCCAGCGCACAGCCCACACACAGCGCAAGGCAAAGCGCGATCACAAACGCAGCCATCGAACGAACTGTTTTCATGGGTAAGATCCTCCTGATAAAAAATCGTGTTTGAGAAAAGCGTACTCCTATGATATCCGGGCGCCGGTGAAGGCAGAAAAGCCTTCATGCCGCTTTGGGGATCCTGTCAGGCAAGCGCCGCACCCAGGGCCCTGCAGGCAGCCAGGCCCTCCTCATCCGGGGCTTCGTTCACGGTCACACTGTCCGCGGCCAGGGCAATGCCCTTCTCCCCGCAGCGTGCCTCCCAGGCGCGCATCCATTCGCCGTCACCCCAGCCGTAGGAGCCGAACAGGACGACCTTTTTGCCGGTCAGGGCCGGTTCGATTCCCTCCAGCATGGGCAGGAATTCGCCCTCCTCCAGCTCCTCCGCGCCCATGGCCGGGCAGCCCAGGGCGATCGCGTCATAACCGTCCACGCCTGTCACATCGGCGCAGGCCAGCAGATCGACATCCGCCCCCGCCGCCTTTGCGCCTTCGGTCACGGCTTCCGCCATGGCCTGTGTGTTGCCAGTTCCGCTCCAGTAGATTACCGCCGCTTTACTCATGGGATATCCTTCCTTTCTCTGTTTGGTCTATTCCGATCCTTTTCAGGGTTGCGAATAGCGGTCTTTATCTTGCGACTGCCAGCTTTTCCAGCGGGAATCCGCGGGTCAGGCAATCCAGATACACCTTTGTGCAATGCCTGCACCGGGCAAACTGCCGGATCGCGCTTTCCACGTCGTCATACACTTTCCACAGGCCGCAGAGTTTGCATTCCTCCTTCCGGTGCATGAAGCCGTCCACATCCGCCGGCGGATAGCCGAGAAACAGCCCGATCTCATGGGGAAAATCCTCCCCTGTCCGCAGACGGGCGATCAGCCGCGTCAGGCAGGCGCCGGTGTTTTCCGGGGTGTACCCGCATTCCGACAGGAGCGCTTTGGCCCACAGGTCGCTTAGATCCCGTTCCAGCAGCTTGGGGCGGTACAGGTACAGCAGCGCTCTCCCCTCCCGCCATCTCAGCGGCAGGATCCTCAGGCCTTTCCGTCCCAGGCGCTGATTGAGCCGGCGCAGCTCATCGGTCATCTGGCGGCGGCTTTCAAAAGCGCAGTTGAACATGCTGCCCGTTTTCAGGCAGGCCATTGTCGGCGCACAGCAGCGGACCAGGATCTCGTTGGACATAGCGGCCTCCGGTTTGATAAATCGATGTTGTTAGACGTGACTAACTATATTCTTCAATAAAAGCCGCCTTGCATTGGAGGAGGGCACGATGCGCGGCGGCATTAGTTAGATGAATCTAACATCGAGATCATATCACGTTTGAAAATGATTGTCAAGGTATATTTTGTGTATTTTTATTCGGCAAAAACTTCCCGACTTCCGCACGCATGGCGGCTTTCTTCTTCATGATCCGTTCAGCCGTTTTCATGTGTGTTCCCCCCTTCAGCCCAGCGTAACATCCAGGATCATCATCACCACGAAGCCCAGGGAAAAGGCAACGGTGCCGATGTTGGAATGCTTTCCCCCGGACATCTCGGGGATCAGCTCCTCCACCACCACATACATCATGGCCCCGGCGGCAAAGGCCAAAAAGTAGGGCATCACCGGCGTGACCAGCCCGGCGGCCAGCAGGGTGATGGCCGCGGCCGCCGGCTCCACCGCCCCGGAGAGCACGCCCATCCAGAAGGTCTTCTGCCTGGGCATTCCCTCCGCCATCAGCGGCATGGAAACGATCGCCCCCTCCGGGAAGTTCTGTATGGCGATGCCCAGGGCCAGCGCCAGCGCACCGGCAGCGGTGATGCCCTTATCCCCGGCGATGAAGCCGGCATAGACCACGCCCACCGCCATACCCTCCGGGATGTTGTGCAGCGTGACGGCCAGGATCAGCTTGGTGGTGCGCTTAAAGCCGCTTCGCAGGCCCTCCTGCTGTTTGTCCAGGTGCATATGCGGGGTGACCATATCCAGCGCCAGCAGGAAGCCCACGCCGACCAGGAAACCGACCGCTGCGGGCAGGAAGGCCAGCGTACCCATGGCTGTGCTGCTCTCCAGGGCCGGCTGCAGCAGGCTCCAGAAGGATGCCGCCACCATGACGCCCGCCGCGAAACCGGTCAGCGCTTTCTGCGCGCCTGCGGAGATTTGCTTTTTAAGGAAGAACACCATGCCCGCCCCCAGGCTTGTACCCAGGAAGGGGATCAGGATGCCTCCCGCGATCCGAATATCCATTGTTTCTCCTCTTTTCAAGCTGTTTGGACAAAAAAGGAAATCGCGTACATCAGGCGGATATTTTGACGTTTGTCCCGATCATTGTACGCCGCCCGAAGCGGATCCCTTCTTCGCCAAACGGACTGTCCGCGCCTTCTCCTCGGTGTCGTCGTCCTCCACATAGCCGTCATACGGCGCTTCAGGATCGGTGTAATGCCGGGTGAAGGGCCTGCAGAGCTCCGTCCGGCGGCGGAAAACGAAGTCCAGGTCGTCCGTCCAGCCGGTGTGGCCTGTTACCACCGCAATGGGACGCTTCCGGGCCCGGATGTTCTTCTCCAGCTTTTCCAGGCTCCGCACCGCCAGCCGGTTGTCCTCCGCCAGGGTGCTGATGAAGCTGTAGCCGCCGTCCGCGCCGAACCAGATCGTGTCCCCGGTGAACAGCCAGGCATCGTCGATCAGGTACACCATGTGTCCCCAGGTGTGGCCGGGCACCAGGATACACTCGATCTTGATATCGCCGATATGCATTACCTGCCCGTCCCTGAGCAGCACGCGCCGGTTGTCGGTCTCCACCCGCGGCAGCTTATACAGACCATGAAAGACTTTCCGCCTCGTCTCCCCGGTGAGGTATCGGTTTTCGATCTCCCCGATATACACGGCGGCGTCCTTGAACAGCCGCTCGCTGTCCCTCTCCAGGGCGCCCACGTGGTCGGTGTCCTGATGGGTGATCAGGATATGCCTGATAGATCCCGGGTCGATGTCCAGCCAGCCCATCTTTTCCCGGAGCCTTGCGTAGTTGTACCCCGCGTCGATCATGACGGTGACACCGTTTTTGGTGTAAAAGAAGATGTTAGCGACCCATTCCCTTATGCAGGCGACATGTGTGTCGATCCGGCCGGTGTTCAGGGGCTTGAAGATCGCCCTTCCCCGGAACAGGACGCTCATGGATCTTTTCTGGCGGTCCGAATCTTTTCTGGCCATGGTCTTTCTCCCAATAAACGAGTCGATCTTTGGAAAAGGTATACCCCGATGATGCCTGAGTGCTTGTGAAGGCGGGAAAAATGTTTCACTTGACGCAGCGGAAGCAGCCGATCCCCTCGACATTTTCCACCGCGGCGCTTGCATACATCCCGGAAAGCCGCGCCCGAAGGCTGTCCCGGGTCTCAAAGGGCGGGGTGAAAAATCCTTTGGGGACGTACAGATGTTCGATCATCCAGTCCGTCCGTCCGCAGCAGCCCCTGATGTAGAAGCAGCCGCAGAAAACACCGCCCTTCTTCAGCACCCGGAAGGTCTCTCGATACGCGGCCTCCTTGTCCGGAAAAGCGTGAAAGCCGTTCAGCGACAGCACGATGTCGAAGGATCCGTCCGCAAAGGGCAGCGCGCCCACGTCCCCCTGCAGGAATCGCACATTTCCGATCCCCAGCGCCTCCGCCCGTTTCTCCGCGGTCTTCATCATGTCCGGCGAGTAGTCCAGGCAGGTGATGCCGGCGTCGGGAAGTTCCCGATAGACCGGCATGGTCAGCACCCCCGTGCCCACAGGCACCTCCAGCAGCTTTCCGCTGAAGCCCTCGGGGATGCCGGACAGGGCTTTCTCCAGGTAAGCCAGGTTCTTTTCCCCGTCCATGTTCCACACCAGGCGGCAAACGGCTTTCCCCGGCAGGGTGGAATACGTCATCATCCCGTCATAGAAGCCGGCGTTGCTGCCGGTCAGCCGGTAAGCGCTCCTGATCTGATCACGGCGTGTCATGTTCGGTCTCCTTTCAAAAGAATAAAGATCTTGCGGACCTGCCCGTTTTATTCCCCGGGCACGGCTGAGTTAGAGTAATCAAACACGCATCTATTATAGACGAATTTGTCAGGAATACAAGAGGCAACTGCGGGTTTTCACCATATTTGCGATGCGGCGGGAACCGGACGAAACTCCGAAATGAAAAAACCGCCCCAAAGGACGGTCTTTGATATCCGGCCGCAGGCCGATCCAGCCGGCGCGGTTTCCCGGCGCGCCGGCGGATCAGTTATTTCGCAATTAGATCGGACCGGGCCTTGATCCATGTCTTGCCGTGAATGACACTCGCACGGAAGCGGACGCGCACGGTCCGCATTGAGTTTTATCCCGCGTGGGATCTGACATCAATCCACCGCAACAGGCAGGATATCGCCGAAGCGCTCCAGGTGCCACCTGGCCCGCTCGTCGTCTTTGGCGTCGCCCATGGCCGCGCAGTCGAATCCGCCGGCCAGGGCAGCCTCCACTCCGGCGTGGGCGTCCTCCACCACCAGGCAGTCCCGCGGGGAAAGGCCGACCATGTCCGCCGCCTTCAGGAACACTTCGGGATGGGGTTTGGAATGGGTGATGCAGTTGCCGTCGGCCACCGCGTCGAAGAAAGAACCAAGGCCGATGCGCTCCAGGATGAAGGGCGTGTTTTTGCTGGAGGAGCCGATGGCCAGCTTCAGGTCCGTTTTCCGCAGCGCTTCCAGGGCGGTTTTCACATCGTCGGACAGATCGGCGGGCGACATGCGGCCAAGCAGCTGCCGGTAAGTCGTGTTCTTTTCCTCGGCAAAGGCGGCTTTTTCCCCGTCCGTATAGGTTTTATCGCTCTTTTCCAGGATGATCTCCAGGCTGGCCATTCGGCTGACACCCCGCAGAAGATTATTGCGCTCCCTGTCAAAGGGGATGCCCAGCCGGTCCGCCAAAGCCTTCCAGGCCAGATAGTGGTATTCGTCGGTGGAGCAGATCACGCCGTCCAGATCGAAAATAATGCCCTTGTATTTCATGCCGCTTCCTCCTTTATCAGATCGTTACCTGCCGCAGCAGCCGATCCGTTTCCCGGATCGCTTTCCTGTCCAGCGGCATGACGTTGGCCACCTGCATGGGCGGCATGACCCGCAGTTCGTTGTCGCGCCCCTGGCAAGCATAGAACAGAGCGGGAACATGTTCCCGAATGACCGCCGCGGCGTCCGGGTTGTCCAACAGATCCATCATGCGTGAATCGATCGAAAAAGGATGCAGATAATCCTTTGCGGGCTGCCAGCTCCAGCGATAGGCGCCGCCGGCGACATCCTCCGTCCGGCCGTCCGGGTGGTCCGGCAGCACCACGTGTGCGGACGCTCCATGCGGAACGGCGGTCTCCAGCGTGACGCTGCCGTCGCCTGAAATGCGCCAGGCGACCTTCCAGGCGCCTGCCGGAGAGTCAAAGGAGATGGACGCATACTTCAGGCGACCGTCGATTTTCGGGGCGATCAGCGCCTTTTTCCATCCAGGCGCGGCATTTTGCAGCCCCATGATGCGGCTGTATACCGCTTCGCAAACCGAACCATAGGCGTAATGATTCAGGCTGTTCATACCGGTACCGCTGATCGTGCCGTCCGCCTCCAGGCTGTTCCACCTTTCCCAGACGGTGGTGGCCCCGAGATTGACAGCGTAGAGCCAGCCGGGGAATTCTTCGGTCAGAAGCATCCGATAGGCAATGTCTGCCATGCCGTTATCCAGCAGCACAGGCAGCATCAGCGGTGCGCCCGTGAAGCCGCAGGTGATGCGATAGAAGTCCCGTTCGATGCGGCGGCGGAAGCCCCGGAGCATCTTCTCCTTATCCCGGCAGATCCCATGAAGCAGCGCCAGGACATATCCGGTCTGCGTATCGACCGTCAGGTTGCCGCCCGGGGATACATATTCATTCAACAGCGCCAGGCGGATCTCCTCTGCCAGCGCGGTATATTTCTCCTCATCCGCTTTTTCCCCGATCTCCCGGGCCGCTTTGGCGGTCAATTCAATGCTGTTCAGGTAATAAATGCCCTGAATGAAGGCGTCGTCCGTTCCGCCCTTGAGGCTTTGGGGCCCCATGCCGTCCTGGGCCAGCCAGTCGCCGAAGGTGAAGGAATCGAAAACGATATGGCTGCCGCCGGAGCGTTCATCCGCGGCGGCCAGGTATTCCGCGTAATCCCGCATCATGGGATAGTTTTCACGCAGCAGGCCTTTATCGCCATAATTCATGTACACATTCCATGGAATGATCACTCCCGCATCAGCCCACACCGCACCGCCGTGAATGGCTTCGCCTTTCAGCGACGGGCTGTAGGACGGGATGTCGCCGTTGTAATACATCTGCTGGTCCGCCCGCAGATCCCGCATATATTTGCGGTAAAAATCCCTGCAGTCCATCTGGTAGCAGGCGGTATTGACAAACACCTGGGTGTCCGCCGTCCAGCCCAGCCGTTCGTCCCGCTGGGGGCAGTCGGTGGGTACATCCAGAAAATTGCTGCGCTGGCCCCACAGGCTGTTTTGCATCAGGCGGTTCAGTTTTGCATGGCTGGTTTCCGCCTGAAGGGTTTCTTTCAGGTCGCTGGACAGGCATACCGCGGTGAAATCTTCCGGGTCTGCCCGTTCGATCCCTTCGATCTTCGCGTAACGGAAGCCGAAGAAAGTGAACATGGGCTCCACTTCTTTTACCGCGCCGTCGGAAGTGTAGATGAATTCGCTTTTTGCGGTGCGCAGGTTGTCCCGGTAGAAATTGCCGTTTTGCAGCACTTCCCCGGTCTGGATGCGCATCTGTTTTCCCCTGGGCAGACGGTTCACGAAGCGGATGATCCCGGCCATGTTCTGTCCGAAGTCGATCACCTGCTCGCCGGCGGGAGTGAGGATCAGGCTGCCCTTCCGCTCTTCCCTGGAACGGATGCAGGGAGAAAACTGGGGTTCTGTCCGGTAGGCGTTTTCAGCACGGACACAGGGGACAGGTTCACCCGCCGGCCGGGTATCATCACGGATCTCTCCGTCATAGATGCCGCCGTCCGAAACGGGTGACTGATCTGCCATCCAGGTCTCGTCCGTTTCCAGGACATGGGCCGCGCCGCCGGCGTCCGTCCATTCCAGCCTTGCACCCAGCAGGTACCGGCTGCCCCAGCGGTCGCATTTCCCGCCGTCAAAGCCCAGGCGGCCCTTGTACCAGCCGTTGCCCAGCCATACCTCCAGGCGGTTTTCTCCCCGGATCAGGTCCGTCACGTCATAGGTCTGGTACCGCAGATAAGCATCGTAATCGTTGAATCCGGGGGTCAGATAATCCTGCCCGATCCGTTTCCCATTCAGGAACGCCCGGTACAGGCCCAGGCCTGTGATGGTCAATTCGGCACGCCGGACGCCGCCGCAGGAAAAAACACGCCATATGCGGGGACATGCAATGGCTTTTGCCGGTGTGATGAAAGAAAGTTGCATCTCCATACCTCCAACGTTCTTTGCGTCCGGGCGCATACACAATCGCTGATCAGTATTTCAGCCATTCCTTCCCGCAGAAAGGATCAACAGGCGATATTCCCCGGAAGGTATCCCGGCCCATCAGCTTTTCCACCAGCGCGTCCAGTGTTTCCCGGTTGTTGGAGTAGCAGTTGATGTATGTCCTGATCATGGGCACGTCCACCAGGTGATAGGGATTGGCAAGGGAACAGAACACCGTGGGCACCTCATGGACGAACCATGGCACGTTGTTGCCGTGGCCCCAGAAGGTGACCCAGTTGATGCGGTTGGTGGTTTTGTTGCTGGCGTTTTCGACGTTGCCCAGGTACAGGACCGCGTCATAGTTATCGGTAAAGGGCTTGACGCCGAACCGGTAGGTGGCAAAGTCCTCCGGTTGGTACAGCGTGACTTCAAAGCCCTCTTTCGTCAGCTTCTCCTGCATATAAGCGGCGATACGCCCTTCGGAGGGGCAGCCGCCCAGCACCTCCAGCAGCAGCCGCCTGGTTTTCTTCGGATCCAGGGGGAGGTTGTTTTCCGTGTCTTTCACCAGTGTGACAGCTTCATCCGCCAATTCCCTGGCCCAGGCATGATGCTGTTCACAGCCGATGCAGGACATCGCTTCTTCGGGCTGCATGGCTGTTTCGTTCAGTCCCATGGCGGCCTTCATGGCCAGAATGCGGGTAACGGCTTCTTCCACGCGTTCCCAGGTGAGCAGGCCACGGCGGATGCCGTCCTTCATGTATTCAAAATCTTCCGGCAGGCTCTTGTTGAAGAGAAACATGTCCGCGCCGGCAGCGATGGTGGTCGGCACGGCGTCGGCGTGCTTCATGGAACAGTTGTAGCCCACCATGGGGGTGGCGTCGGTGATGATCAGGCCGTTGAAGCCAAGGTGTTCCCGCAGAAGACCGGTCATGAGCTCCCTGGACAGCGTTGCGGGGACAGTGCCGTCCGGCAGGCCCGGATCCAGGCGATGGCGCCAGGCGGGATGGTCGATATGTCCGACCATGAAGCTCATGGCTCCGTCCTCGATCATGCCCCGGTATACCTTGCCATAGGTTTCCTCCCATTCGGGGATGGGCATGGTGTTGACGCTGACCAGCAGATGCTGATCCACCTCGTCCACGCCGTCCCCGGGGAAGTGCTTGACCGATACGGCTACGTTGTTTTCATCCGCGCCGCGCTTGTAGGCCTTGCACATGGCCAAAACTTTTTCCGGGTCGCGGCCATAGGAGCGCACGTTGATGATGGGGTTGCGCCAGTTCAGGTCCAGGTCGCTCACCGGCGCGAATGCAAAATTGCAGCCCGCAGCGGATGCTTCCCTGCAGGAAACGTATCCCATGCGATAGGCATGCTCCGGATCATTTGCCGCGCCGATGCCCAGCTGCTGGCCAAACATCGTTCCGTCCTCCAGAAAACCGGTGGAGCCGAATTCCAGGTTGGCGGCGCACAGCAGCGGGATACGGCTGCTGTCCTGCATGAACTTCAGGGCTGAACGCACTTCTTTGGACGGGCTGGTCTTGAACAGCACTCCGCCCACATGGTAGCGCAGCATCTCATAACGCAGATAATTTTCATCGGAAGAAAAAGCAATGGGCAAAAACAGCTGCCCCACCTTTTCATCCTCCGTCATGGAGGCAAGTGTATCGTAAACCCATTTTTCCTGCGCGTCGGACAGGCAGAAGGGTTTTGCTTTCAAATTGATCACGGTATTTCTCCCTTACGCTTACGCCTTGCGTTTTTTCATTTTGGCCAGCAGCGCCTGGATGTTGCCCAATTGGCCGGAGAAAGCATAGAAGCCCAGCACGAACACGCCCATGATGATCTGCTGCCAGCCGCCTGCGCCGAGGTTCAGGCAATTGAGGCCGTAGTTGAGGATCTCCATGCCGATCGCGGCGATGATGATGCCCACCACGTCGCAGGAAGCCAGGCCGATGAACATGCCCATGAACACCGGTACGATGTAGGAAAACATGATGCCGGAGGTGGACAGGCCGGACTGGGGCGTCACCGTGTTCTGGGATACGTAGATGATGGCCGCCATACCCAGGATGATGCCGGTGAAGATGTAGGAAGCGCCGATATTGCTTTTTTCATTGATGCCGATATTCACGCCCGCGGTCTGGTTGTTGGAAAGGATCTTGCCCTTCCTGCCCTGGGTGGTGAAATAGACGAAGATCACAAAGGCCGCAACGGCGATGCAGGTGGGCACGAAGATGCCCGGCAGCCGGCCGAAAACGGCCAGGCTGGGCGTGGAGTAGAAGGCGCGCACGCCTGCGCCCTTGAATACCAGATACGTCAGCGATTCAAAGAGCAGCGTAGCGCCGATGGTGCTGATAATGATGGGCACCCTGCCGAAAATGTACATGGAAGCGGTAAAGCAGCTCAGGGCCACGGAAACCACCACGGCGACCAGCATAGCCACCACAGGGCTGTTGGTCTGCAGGCCGATATTGCCGGCGATAATGGCGGAGAGGATCATGTTGGCGCCGGCGGAAAAGTCAAACCGCCCGTTTTTCAGCTGGAGCCAGATGGCCAGCGCCACACAGACGGTCATGCAGGCGTTGATCAGCACCTGGCGCACCATGTCCGCCTGCAGAAAGATGAACCGGCCGTTGACATAGCATTTTTCGCTGGACGCGGTGATGGCCAGCATGACGGCAAACATCAATGCCGGGAACAGGAGCGTCAGCAGCGTTTTTTTCACAATTTTCATGGTTGGCACCTCGTTTCTTTTCAAGCGGGGACGGCACGGTATGCGCTGCCCATCGGGCAGCGCATACCATGCGCGTCATTCAGGACATTACCTGGCCAGGTCTTCGATGGTCATATGGGCCAGCAGGTCACGCAGGCCGGCATAGGTGGCGTCGGGATTGCCGAAAGCGGTCATGTTCAGCACCTGTTCGGGGGTGTACATGGCGTCGGCCGCATTGCCGGTGTAGTAAATGCTGTGCATGAAGGCTTCCAGGTCCTCATCGCTGTTGATGCAGAACTGGCTGGTGCTGATGCGCTCGGCGGTTTCGGGCATATCGGGGAACGCAGCGCCGTTGACCTTGTTGAGGAGGAGAACCAGCGGATAGGTGATGGATTCCACGGCGGACACCATGTTCTGCTGGAAGGTCCGGGTGCCCTTGGTGCCGAAGTTGTTTTCTTCGCCGCCTTCAAAGCCGGTGGTGAAAAGGCGGATGTCCTTGTCCATGCCGGCCTGCACCATGGTGGGATACACAAAGCTGGTGCCGGCGGCAAAGGAGATGATGCCCTCGATACCGGGATGCTTGGAGAAGTAGGTGGTGTTCATCGGGGAGAACATCAGCACGTCCACTTCTTCATTCAGGGGATCCACGGTGATGGGGTTTTCGGCGGTTTTGTTGTATTCTTCCACGTCTTCCACAAACTGGTTGGCGCCAAAGAGCTGGGACGGGAAAGCCCAGGTGGGGAAGATGGCCATGGACACATGGGTCAGGGGTTTTTCAGCCCGGGCGTTGTATTCCAGAAGGCTCGCCATCATGGTGTGGCCGATGGTGGTGTCGTCCGGGTTCTGGCCGTCGGTGGCGGTGCCCAGGAAGTATTCGCTCCTGAACACCCGGTCATAGTTCTGTGTGTAGGAGGTATCGTAGTCGCACAGATAACCGGCCAGGTACACGCCCGCCATCTCGCATTCCTCGATGATGGAGTTGGTGCCCAGGTCCATGGTGCAGATGATGCCGTCCACACCGGCGGAGATCAGGTTCTGGATGGTCGCCAGGTTGGCGGATTCATCTGTTTGGGTCAGCACGGCGTAAACGAATTCCACATTCAGAGCATCGGAAAGGGATTCCAGGTAAGCCTTGGTGGCTACCACGGCAAAGCCGGTATCCTGGTAGAAGGCAACGCCGATCTTGGCGTGCTTTGGCGCAGCGCCGGCAACGGACACACAGCCCAGCGCCATCACAAGCGCCAGCATCAGCGCGATGAGAGATTTGGTGAACTTTTTCATGAATGGGTTCCTCCTTTGATGATTTGGGTTCCGCTCCGGAAAACGTCAAGGTGCCATCTATGATTTACCGCCGGGCCGGTAAAATCCGAAAGGTGGATCAGCGGGGAAGCACGCCGCCCCGCTTGCGGCAGGTAATGAGGATAATGACGATGAAAATGAGCGCCTTCACAAAGTTGATCATGTTCAGGTCCACGCCCATGGTGGTCAGGTCATTGGTCAGCAGCACGTAGGTCAGGGTGCCCACCAGGGCGCTGGAGACCTTGGATTTCATGCCGCCGGAAAGGGGCATGCCGCCCAGGATCAGGCAGATCATGATGTCCATGGCGTAGCCGGTTCCGGTGCCCTTGCCGGCGCTGCCGGTACGCATCAGCATCACATAGGAGCCGACAGCCACGCATACGCCGAAGGCCATGTAAGCGATCACCTTCCACCGGGTGGTGTTCACGCCGCTTTGGGCCGTTGCCGTTTCGTTGGCGCCGATGCCCCGGGTATATTTGCCCAGCCTGGTGAAACGGAAGAAATAGGTGGCGCCCAGGGTGACGGCCACGATAATGATGACCAGCACCAGGTTGTAGGTGTCTCTGTTGGCGGGACGCAGAAGAGAAGTGGGAACGGAAATGGAGTTGGTGCCGGTGCTTTCCATCAGGAGCAATTGGGCGCCGGTAAAGAAGAACATGAGGAACAGCGAGGTGACAATGGAGGGCAGTTTCAGCCACACGGCCACGGCGCCGTTGAAGGCGCCGCACAAAAGCGCAAGCGCCAGCACCGCCAGGAAACCCAGGATCACGCCCAGCACGCCGCCCACGGCGTTGATGATCATGATCATCAGAATGGCGTATACGCCCACCTGCTGCCCCACGCTCACGTCCATATATCCCATGGAGTAAACGAAGACCGCGCCTAGGGCGATGATGATGGTAGGCGCGCTGGTCTGCAGTACCGTCTGCGCATTATAGGACAGGCGCTTGCCGCCGAAAACCAGGAACAGGATCAGCGTCACCGCCAGGCCTGCGTAGGCGGCAATGTCATACACATGCTTTCCCAGGAACGCCAGGAAGGAGTTTTTCTTTTCGGCTTCGTTTGTTTTCACGCTCATTTTTTCTCCCTCCTTCATTAAATCACGTATTCGATCATGTCGGTTTCGGAAAGGCCGGGGCTGCGTTCCAGTTCGCCGGATACCTTGAAATCCTTCATCACGATGATCCGGTCCGCCATGCCGATGAGCTCCGCCATCTCCTCGCTGATGAGCAATATGGCCTTGCCCTGCTTTTTCATTTCGGCGATCAGGGCGTACATGGATTGCTTCACACCGATATCCACGCCGCGGGTGGGACAGTCCATGATCAGAACATCCGATCCCTTGGCGGTCCACTTGCCAAAGGACACCTTCTGCTTGTTGCCGCCTGACAGGGTGTTCACCCACTGCTTGCCGCTGTTGCATTTGATGCGGAAGGAGTTGATTTCCTTATTGGACATCGCCTTTTCCGCTTTGGGGCTGATAAAGGTCATGTGGGACAGGGCCGGGAGGGAGGGCAGCACGATGTTTTCTCCGATGGCTGCCTCCAGGATCAGCGCTTCCCGGTCACGGTTTTTGGAAATGTAGCCGATGCCTTCGCTGATGGCCTGGTAGCAGTTGGTGATCTCTTTGCCGTTGCGGATCACCTTGCCGCTTTGCAGTTTTTCCAGGCCGAAGGCGGCGCGGCCGATCTCATGCATGCCGCAGCCGGACAGGCCGCCGAAACCGATGATCTCGCCCCTGTGCAGCTTCAGGGAGAAGTGTTCGATGGGGCCGAAGGAAATGTCCTGCAATTCCAGGGCCACCTCGGGCAGATGGGAGGTATCGTAGTCCTCCCGGTAGTATGCTTCGCCGATCTCCCGGCCCACCATCATATAGCGAATGCGCTGCACGGCGTCCGGCGCGTCCATTTCGGCCCGGTTCAGGTGGCCGATGATCTCCCCGTCCCGCAGCACCGTCAGGTCGGTGCACTGCTCCAGGATCTCGTCCATGTCGTGGGAAATGAAAATAACGGATTTGCCTTCATCCTTCATTTTATGGATCAGCTTGTACAGGATGCTGCGGCCTTCCAGCGACAGGGCGGTGGTGGTTTCGTCCACCACAAACACCTGCGTGTCGTCGGACACGCAGCGCACGATCTCAATGAGCTTGCGGTCCTCAAAACCGTACTTGTTGATGCTGTCCGTGGCTTTGATGTGGGAAATGCCGAAGTCGTCCAGCATCTTCTGGGCCGCTTCGTTGACCTTCTTCATGTTGACGATCTTGAATCTGGAAAATTCGTCGAACCGGCCGGCGAAGATGTTTTCCGCCACGGTGCAGTCCGGAATGGTGTTCGCCTCCTGCAGCACCATGCTGATGCCTTTTTCCTGCGCTTCAACCATGGTAGACGGGTTCCAGGGCTGACCATGGTAGAACATTTCGCCGCTGGTTGCTTTCTGCATACCGGAAATGATCGATGTGATCGTCGATTTTCCGCTGCCGTTTTCCCCAACCAGGCCCCGGATCTGTCCGGCGTAGAATTTCACGTCCACACCGCGCAGCGCACGGGTAGGGCCAAAGTTTTTGACCATGTTCCTGACTTCAATGACGACTTCGTTGTTCATGTTCTTCCTCACATCCTGTCTGAAGTTCTATCGGCCGCAATGATCTGTTTTTGTTCGGGGAGATCCCCGTATCTTCAGGATACCCGCCGCCCTCAGCGGTATTTCAGCCAGCCGCGCCTGACGCACTTGCGGAAATCCCAGGCGTCAGGCCGGGCATCCGTTACCCTGTAGCTCCAATACACACCGCCTTCCACCCGGTCCCAGGCGTCCATCTGCGCGTCCGCGAGCTGCCTGTACAGCGTTCGGATCTCTTCATCGCCGGCGGCGTTTTTGATGTCCTCCATGTTCTGCACCAGGCACCATTCGCCCACCATCACGGGGTGATGTTCCGCCGCCCGCAAAACATCCTGCAGGAACACGTTCCGGATCAGCTTCAAATAGTTTTCCATGATCAGGCCGCCATGGATCTCCTGCCCGTCCGCATGGTACGCATAGCCGGATGGCAGGCCGTTGTAGGCAAACATTCCTTCGGAGAACGTCAGATACTTGTGGGCGTCCAGCCACACGCCGGGGAATTCGTCCCTGGGCATGAAATCGGCCCAGCGGGACAGGTCAAACTGGTCGGACAGAACGATCACGGCATTTTCCGGCAGCAGGGGTTTCAGCCTCCGGTATACGTCCAGATAGAACCGTTTCAGGAACTCGTCCGGCACCGCTTCAGACCGGGCCACCCGCTCCGGATACTTATCCCTGAAAAGGAAGGCGTTCAGCGCCATGATGTGGTCGCTGGCGGGCTCGTTGACGGGACCGATGCCGAACAGGGCGGGCCGATGAGCATACCGTACAGCCAGACGCTCCAGGAGCTGCAGGGTCTCTTCCACGTATTCGGGGTGTTTATGCCACGTGCACAGGCCGCAGGAGCCGCTGTTGTCAAAGCCGTTCTGGCCGCCCCGTACGGAATGCAGATCGATCAGCACCCGGATAGCGTACTTTTCCGCCCAGTCGAAGGCCTTGTCCAGGCAGTCGACGGAGGCAGGCCGGCCGGGTTCGCCGAAGATATAATACGGAATGGGGATACGCACCAGGTTCACGCCCGCTTCCGCCATAAAGGCAAAATCCGCTTCGGTGATATAGGTCTCATAGTGCTTCCTGAGGCGGGCGCAGGATTCCTTTTCGGGAAGGAGGGAGAAAAAATCAAGTTCATCCTCTCCGTCAATGCCTTCAAACAGCTCCGGCTGCATCCACTTTTCCAAAGAGAGCCAGTTTCCAAGATTCACGCCTCGAAGTTTCATTTCCGCCAACTCCTTTACACCTCTCTTTGGCTCGGGAACCACCCGAAATCATGGCAGCGGCCCAGGTCCCAGGCGTCCCAGCCGACCCAGCCGGCGGTGTTGACCGTATCGGTCAAAAGCTTATAGCTCCAGAAAATATATCCGTGCCCCCGGTTCCAGGCCGCAAGCTGCGCTGCCGCCAGCGCGCGGTACAGATCCTTTTTGTCCGCGTCGGCCATGCTCTCCCGGGAAACGCCTTCCAGGCCGTTCAGAACGGTTTGTCCGCCTTTGGTGTCATGACCGACAGCCAGTGAATTGAAAAGGCACCACTCGCCGCAGATCACCGGGAAATACTGCTCCATCTCTTCGATCTGCCGGTAGTAATTGTCCATAATGAAGCGTATATAACCGGGAGCGCTCTGCTCACAGCCCATGCCTTCGGCGCTCATCAGGTACTGATGGGTGTCCAGCCACACGTTTTTATAGCAGTCCTCCCGCATGAAATCCTTCCAGGCCGTCAGGTCGAAAGCGTCGTGGAGCACCACAGCTTTCTCCTCCGGCATATGCCTGCGGATGCGCCAGTAGGCTTCCACATAGAACCAGCGCAGGAAACCCATGGAGATGCCGGCGCTGCCCGCCGCCGTTTCTGGGTCCCTGGGGGGATAACGGTCCTGCACATGCGCGACACTCCACAGCCATTCGTTCATGGGCTCGTTGACGGGCTGGATGCCGAACAGGCTTTCATGACGGCCGTAGCGCTCTGCCAGCTTTTCCAACAGATCCAGCACGAAGTCGATCTTTTCCCGGCTTTGGGCCCACTTGCACACGCCGCTGATGCCGCCGTTGTCAAAGCCGTTCTGGCCGCCGGGGACGGTATGCAGGTCGATCAGGATCTGAAGGCCGTACCGTTTCGCCCAGGCAAAGGCCTTGTCCAGCTCTTCGATGCAGCCGATATAGGGTTCCACGTCTCCGAAAATAAAATAGGGGATCGGAATGCGGATGGTGTTCAGCCCCATGGCGCGGATGCGAACAAAGTCACCTTCCGAAATGTATTCCGCGCGATGCACCTTTATGCGAGCTTCATAGACCTCTTTGGAAAGCTGACGGGGCAGATCGTATTCATCCCGCGCGTCGGTATCGTAAAACAGCGCTGGACTCATCCATTTCTCCAGCACAAGCCAGTTTCCCAGATTGACGCCTTTGATCTTCAATCCATCACTTTCCTTCCGATGTGCGCCGCTTGCAAAACACTTCAGCGATCAAAAATGCAACGGGTGGTCAATTTTTTTCCGTTATCATAATATCAAAGAAAACGCCCGGAATATATCACGATTCCGAGCGTTTTATCACAATTATTTGTTTTTTGCCGATCTGCTTTTTCAGCGGCCGTCCTTCTTTTCCCCATACAGCTTCCGGTACTGCCGTGGGGTCATGCCCGTCCATTTTTTGAACACCTTCCCCATATGGCTTTGGGAAGAAAATGAAAGCGACGCCGCAATATCGTCGTAGGATCTGCCGGAGAAAATCAGTTCCTGCGCCGCGGCGAGGACCTTTTCCTTGCTGATGTATTCGCTCAGGGGCAATCCTTCCTCCTTGGAAAACAGCTGGGACAGGTATTCCGGATTGATGTTCATGGCCCGGGCCAGGTCCTTCACCGTCAGCTTTGCGGCGATGCGTTTGGTGATCAGTTCCCGGCAGCGGATCACCGTCTGGTTGTTCGTCTGCGCGTGGTGATACCTGCGCACGGCCAGGCAGAACTCCACCTGCACGTTGCGGAGCAGTTGGCCGATCTTCATCCATTCCGTCTGGGCCTCGATCTGCTGGATATACACGTCACTCATGGAAAAAGCAGCCTCCGAGGGTACGCCGCCGCGGATGGCGGAACGGGAGGAAATGCCGATGACCACGATGGCGATGTCCTTCAGGTTCCGCACCGCATCCCTGGACACCTTGCCAACCTTGTCCATTTCCAGTTCGTCAAAGGTTTTCATTAGCCCGTCCAGGTTCCCCGTACGGATGCACTCCTGTTCCCGCTGCTCCTGCAAATAGGAATTGTGGCTGCGCTCGCTTTCCTGCAGATCGGCGGTGAGGGACTGCACCTTTTTCCTGATCTCCCGGTTTTGCTTTGTCATCAGCTGCGTGTCCGTACCGCCGATGTCCGCGGCGGGAAAAAGCTCCGGCAGGAGGTCCCGACAGGAAAAGAAATCAAAATCAGCGCATTTTTGGCGCAGCATCCCGTCATCGCAGGTCAGCCCGACAAAGCAGCCGGTGAATCCGCCGAACCGGGAATACTCGTCCGAAAATTCGCCGGTGTCAAAAACCGGCCCGATGGGCTGCCATTGCCGCCCGTCAAAGGAATAGCTGAAAAAGGACCTGCGGCCTTCGATCTTCAGCCGCATCCATACCGGACCGTTTCCGGCGGGCACGGGTTCGCAATCGTTTTTCTCGCCGTTTTTGATCCGCCGGACGGCCAGGGCCGGCCCCTTGAGGGTATCGCTGCGATACTTCCGCAGGTACGCGAAATTCATGTTGTCATAATACAGGACCAGTCCGGCGCTTTGCCGGTACGCCTCCGGTTCAAATTCCATGCAGGTCTCAATCTCAGCGTGAACGCTGCGCAGCTTCCGGGCCAGCAGGCTCACCCGGTGCAGGGAGCACAACGATTCCTGCCCCCGCATCCTGAGCCACCCGGGACGGGCCGCCGGATCGCAGAAGGAGCGGGGATCGATCCGCGGCGCATAGTATTGGATGCCCAGGCGACCGCCGTCGAAATCATCCAGGTCGGGAATTTCATTCGGCGTCCAGTCCTCAAGTTTGCTGCCCTCCACGAAGGTCTCCGCCATTTTCCCGCCGGAAGAAAGCCGCAGCCAGCCGTCCTCCGTCCATTTCATTTTCTGGATGGCCGTTTCCCGGCCCAGGGTGCAGCGAAGTTCGGGGGTGAATGGCCTGGCGCACACGTGAACCAGATAGGTCTCGCCCAGGGACGTTTCCGCATAACTGCCGCAGCCGCATTTTTGCAGATAGCCGGCCGGATTAAAATAATGCGGTTTCAAATGATCGGCGGACGCCCGTTCGTCGCGGTTTTCCGGCACTGCCGTCACAATGGGATTGGCGGGATCGCCCTCATAAGGCCCCAAAGGGTCTTTGGCTCTTGCCATGGTAACACAGTGGTAATACCCCGTGCCGCCCTCGGCGCACATCAGATAACAGTATTCGCCGCGGCGTGACAGGCGGGGCGCTTCCAGGCAGCCCCGGTCGGTCCCGCCCCGCCATATGCGGCGGGGGATCCCTTTGACGCGCCGGGCCCGGGGGTCATATTCCACGATGCATACCTGTCCGGGCTTTTCATAGCCTTCGCGGGTCTCCCAGTCCACCGCAGCCACCCATTTCCGCCCGTCCCGGTCATGGAACAGCGATGCGTCAAAGCCGGCGGAATGCAGGTACACCGGTTCGCTCCAGGGGCCGCGGATATCCCGGGCAGTGATCAGATAATTGTCGCTGTCAAAATACCGGGCGTCCGCGGAATGCACGACGCCGTACACCACATAAAAAAGTCCGTCCTCCCGACAGTAGGTCAGGCACGGCGCCCGGATTCCCTCCGCAGAGGGCAGTCCTTTCAGTTCGCAGGTCTTTTCGTCGGTCAGCACATGGGTATAAAGCTCCCAATGCTTCATATCCCGCGAATGGTACACGGGTATGCCCGGAAACCATTCGAAGCCGGAAACGGCAATATAATAATCTTCTCCTTTGCGGCAAATACAGGGATCGGCGTGAAAACCCGGTAAAATGGGATTTTTCAGCTGCATGATCGTTCCCTCCCCCCGTATGCCGAATTACAATGCCGATGATCAAACCCAAAAAGCGTCCGCCGGACGCCCGGCAGAGTGTTTACTCCGCCGTGAACGTGACGGTCACCGAAGCGCTGATGATCAGTTTGGCGGCCTGGACGACCGTACCGGCGCCTTCCCCGGCGTCCGGCATTTCGAACCCCTTGGCATAAACATTACCGATACTGTTTTCGTAGCTGACCGCGCCGCCCTCCGAGATCAGTTCGATCCCCGTGATTTTCAGCCCGGCGGAGCCGGCCAGGATCTCCGCTTTCTTTACCGCATCCGCCACAGCCTTTTTCATGGCTTCGTTGTTTGCTTCCTCAGTGTCTGAAGCCGAAAAGGAGATGCCGTTCAGCGTATTGGCGCCGGCGGCAAAACAAATGTCGATCAGGGCCCCGACGCTTTCCATATCCGTCACCCTGATAGCCAGGGTAGAACCGGCATTATAGGCGGCAAGCTGCTCCCGGTCGTTATCGTAGTCGTACATGGCATAGATATTGATAAATTCCGTATTGATGTCCTCTTCCTTCACCCCATGGTCGATCAGGGCCTGGCGGATCGCGGCGATCGACTCATTTACCTTTTGCTGCGCCTTCAGGACATCCCTGTCCCGGGCATTCACGCCCAACGAGATGACGGCCGTGTCCGCGCTCACCCGCACCTCCCCGGTGCCTTTCACGGTGATCCTGGGTTCGGCAAGAGCGGCAAAGGAAAATGAAACCAGCATAACGGCAAGCAGCAGGGCGATGATTTTTTTCATTTTGATCCCTTCCTTTCATCGGATATTGTAATGGATAAACAACTTCCGTTCAATCATTTTTTCGTGCGGCCGATGCATTGCATAAAGGAAATTGACCGAGTGCCTGCTTTGGTTTATAATTATTTCATCGATCGAAAGGATTTTTTGAAATGCAAAGATATGAACTGGATGAAAGCGATAAATTGCTGATCGAAAAGGGACTTGAAGTCCTGAAGAACAATTTTGACGACGGGATCTACAATCATACGGTCGGATGCGCGCTTCGCTGCAAAAACGGGAAAATATTTACCGGCGTAAACTGCGACGGGATCCACGGCTCCTGCGCCGAATATATAACCATCGGATGCGCGATATCGGCAGGTGAAAGGGATTTTGACACGATCGTCGCCGTGCATGATAAACATTTGAACCGTGTGATCCCGCCATGCGGCAACTGCAGGCAAATGCTTTACGAATACTGTCCCGGCATAAAAGTGATCGTAAATGATGAAAGCGGCAAACTGATTAAGGTCGAAGCAAAGGATCTGCTGCCCTTTGCCTGGCAGTCGGTTGTCTGCTGATCTCCGGATGCATCAATGTGCCTGACAAATGTCAGGCAGTTATGTTTATCAGCCCCGCAGCCCAATCGAGGCACAGGCCCTTTTGCCCCATCGACCTTTTCCCTTTTCGCGATATATTGACATAAGCAAAACCCGGCCGGAAGCCTGTCACAGGATCCGGACGGGTTGTTTTCGTTTCTTTCTGCGTTTTCTTGCGTTTTCTTTCTGCGTTTTCTTCTCTTCTTTTTTGCGTTTTCTTTTTACGCCGCGTCATCCCGCGCGGGCCCGGCCTTGCCTGTCAGCGCAGAAGTTCCGGGTGCGTTTCGATGGCGTACTGGCTTTTCCACTCCGCCAGGTATTCCCCGAGGATCTCCATCTGCCGGGCCTGCAGGGCCGATGCTTCCAGGGCTTCGTGTTCTTCTTCCGTCAGTTCATGCACGCCCGAGGGCAGGTCTCCCTGATAAAGCACGATATGGATCC
>JAFXUZ010000100.1 GCA_017524725.1 Clostridia bacterium
CCGTAAGGAAAAATTGCTCCGCAATTTAACCTCGGTCACGTACACGCCGCTCCCTCGGATTTCAATCAGGGGGTGTTCCCCCTGATAACCCCCCTGTGTCGTGTTTGATTCGTGTTCTTTTGCTTCGTGCGTAAGCCCTGCTCATCCCGGGACCCGGTCCCGGACAAATCCTGATTTGAATGAGGCGGTTTTATGAAGCCTTCGGCGCCGGATAAGAAACAGGAAAAGATAAGCTTCCGCCTGCGCAAGCGCGCCTGGCAGCTGCTTGGGATCGACGCGGTCTGGATCCTGCTGGTCGGCATTTTCATGTTTTTGATCTACCCGAGCGGAGTGACCAGGCTTTCGACTGCTCAGGCACTGATCCAGATAGGGATCATGCTGGTATGCATTATTTCCGTTCGCCTCCTGATGGGCATCTATTCAAGCGTATGGCGCTACGGCAACACCAAGCTGTACCTGAAGCTGGTGGCCGGCGACTTTATCGCCGGATGCGTGTTTTACCTGAGCACGCGCCTGTTCCATACCTTTGGGACCATCGGCTTTGTCCGCGCGGCGGCAGCGGTGGCCGTCAGCCTGCTGATTTCGATCTCTGCCCGGCTTTTTTACCAGTATATTTACGATTATGATTCCGGCAGGTCCCGGTATGTGCAGGTGATCAGGGATGTTCTGCAGCATTTTTTCGGCATAAAGAGGGAAAGCGAACAGCGCTCCGGCATGGTGGGCCAGCAGATCAATATCGCCATCGTCGGCGCGGGCCGGGTAGGAGTGCTGTTCGCGGAGGAACTGATGAACAATCCCCGTGCGGCATACCGTCCTGTTTGTTTCATCGACAACGATCCGCAAAAGGCCGGCCAGAAAGTGGCCGGACTGAACGTGTACGATCCTTCGGCGGTCAACAGCCGGTTTCTCAGTTCCTGGCCCATTCAGGAACTGGTCATCACCATCACCGAGGCCGACGCCGACCGAAAAAGGGAACTGTATGACTATTACAAGGACATGGGCTGCAAGATCAAGGTGTACGACTATCCAATGGCCGAAGCCATGGAGGGCGGACGCCGGAAACTGAGGGAGTTCGATATCCGGGAGCTCCTGTTCCGCAGCCCCAAGGAATTCCTCAGTGACGAAACGCGGGATTATTACCGGGGCAAAGCGGTCCTGATCACCGGAGGAGGCGGTTCCATCGGGGCCGAGATCGCAAGGCAGGTGGCCCGGATGGAACCGAAACGGCTGATCCTGCTGGATGTGTATGAGAACGCGGTCTACGATATCCAGCAGGAACTCCGTATGAAGTACCAGGAACGGCTGGACCTGACTGTGGAGGTATTGACCATTTGCGACCGGGAGCAGTTGGACATGGTCTTTGCCAGGTGCAGGCCGGACGTGGTTTTGCATGCCGCTGCCCACAAACATGTGCCTCTGATGGAGCGCAACTGTGTGGAAGCGGTGCGCAACAATGTTTTCGGCACGCTGAACGTGGTGGACATGTGCGAAAAGTACGGAGTGCACAAGGCCATCATGGTATCCACCGACAAGGCGGTGAATCCCACCAATGTGATGGGCGCCACCAAACGGATGTGCGAAATGATCTTTTTGAGCCGAAGGGATTCCAAAACCAGTTTCTGCTGCACAAGGTTCGGGAACGTCCTGGGTTCCAACGGCAGCGTGATCCCGCTGTTTCAGCGGCAGATCGACCGCGGCGGACCGGTGACCATTACCGACAGGCGGATCATCCGCTATTTTATGACGATCCCCGAAGCGGCACAGCTGGTTTTGACCTGCGGTTCGATGGCGCGAAAGGGCGAACTGTTTGTGCTGGACATGGGCAAACCGGTCAAGATCCTTGATCTGGCCGAAAGCATGATCAGGCTGTCCGGTTATGAGCCATACAAGGAGATCAATATCGTGGAGACCGGTCTGAGGCCCGGGGAAAAGCTGTACGAAGAGCTGCTGATCAAGACCGAAGAACTGGACAAGACCGATAACGAGATGATCTTTGTAGAACGGGATGAGCCCCTGAACCGGGAAAAGATCCTTGAGAAACTAGAGATGCTCCGCCGGGCAGCGGACAGCGAGGACGACGAAGCGGTGCGCCGGGCCCTGAAAAAGGCGGTGCCGACGTACAAATCCGCCAGCCGCGTGAACAGCATGGCGGAAGAATCGGAAGAAATGAAGGAAAGCAATCAAAGCAGGACGGAGGAATGACGGATGGAGATCGTATGTCTTGATATGGAAGGGGTCCTGGTACCCGAAATATGGATCGCCTTTTCTAAAGCCAGCGGGATCCCGGAACTGAAAAGGACCACCAGGGACGAGCCCGATTACGATAAGCTGATGAAGTGGCGGATCGGCATCCTCAGGGAGCATCGCCTCGGCCTCAATGAGATCAGGGACGTGATCGCTTCCATCGATCCGATGGAAGGTGCGAAGGAATTCCTGGACAGCCTCAGGAAGCGCACACAGGTGATCATCCTGAGCGACACCTTTACCCAGTTCGCCATGCCCCTGATGGAAAAACTGGGCTTGCCGACACTGCTTTGCAATACCCTTGAGGTGGGTGGCGGCGGTGAGATCACAGGATACCGCATGCGGGTGGAAAAGAGCAAGCTGACTACGGTGAAAGCGCTTCAGTCCATCGGATACGATACCATTGCCGTGGGGGACAGCTACAACGATCTTGGCATGATCCGCGCGTCCAAAGCCGGCTTTCTTTTCCGTTCCACGGAAAGCATCCGCAGGGACAACCCCGACCTTCCGGCCTTTGAGGAATACGACGATCTGAAAAGTGCTATCCTGCGAGAACTGACTTAAGCTGTGTTCCGAGACATATGAATAACGGAGGTAACGGTTCATGAGGATCCTGTATGTATCCAGCGAATGCGCGCCTTTCAGCAAATCCGGCGGGCTTGCGGATGTGGCTTACAGCCTTCCCATCGCCCTGAAAGAAGCCGGAAACGAAACGGCGGTGGTGACCCCTCTCTATCGCTCAACCAGGCTGGGGTGGTTCGATGAAATGGAGCATATCGTGGACAGGCCGGTCCGTGTAGGGGACAGAGAATGCGTTTTTGCCCTGTTCAGGGGTGAAAACAAAGGGGTCAGAGTGTGGTTCCTTGCCTGTGACGAACTGTACGACCGCCCCAGGCTGTACGGTTACGGCGACGACGCCGTGCGGTTCGCTTTTTTTTCGAAGGCCGTCCTCGAATTTCTGGACCTGATGGAATTTGAGCCTCAGATCATCCACTGCAACGACTGGGAAAGTGCCCTGACTGTGGTTTATCTGAAGGATATGCAGTATTCCAGAAAGGAACTGCGCAGGATCAGGACCGTTTTTACCATCCATAACATAGCATACCAGGGACAGTTCGGCCGGGATATGCTGTGGACTTTGGGACTGGACAGCGGGTGGTATGACGGCGGTATGGCCTACGAGTACCAGGGCAGGCATGATATCAACCTGATGAAATGTGCCATGATGATGGCGGACGCCGTATCAACGGTGTCGCCGAATTATGCCAGGGAACTGCATTCCGCCAAATACGGACACGGCCTTGAAGGTGTGGTCGATATGGTGGACAGCCGTTTGTGGGGCATCCTCAACGGTATCGACATGGACCTGTACGACCCCTCCCGGGATGAGGCTCTGCCCGCCCGCTTTGACGTAAGGAACATGGCGGGAAAAAAGGAATGCAAGCGATTTATCCAGAAAGCCTTTGGGATCAACGAGGAGGACGGCTGGCCGCTGATCGCCGTGGTGGCCCGTCTGGTGGAGCAGAAGGGCCTGGAGCTGATCAAATTGGTCCTGCCCGGCCTGATGGATATCGGTGTTCAGCTGGTGGTCTTCGGACAGGGCGACAAGGTTTATGAGGATTTTTTCCGCTGGGCACAGGGAAACTGGCCGGGGCAGGTGGGCTTCAGCAGCGATTACACGGAAGAAATGGCACGGAAGGTCTTTGCCGGCGCTGATATGTATCTGATGCCCAGCCGTTTTGAGCCCTGCGGCCTCAGCCAGATGATGGCCATGCGATACGGGACCGTACCGATCATCCACGAAACCGGCGGACTGAAGGACAGCGTCCGCCTTTATAGCGATTTCGACGGTCAGGGGGACGGCTTCGGCTTCCAGGAATACCATGCAAAGTACCTGTATCTGGCGGTGCTGGAGGCAGTAAGGCTTTACCTCGGGGACGAAGAGACCTTTGCTCTGATGCGGAGGCGCTGCATGGAGAAGGATCTGAGCTGGGCTAAGAGTGCCGCGAAATACGAAAGGATGTACGGGGAGATCTGCGAGGACCAGTGCGATGAGCATATCGCTTTTGAGGACGGGATGAATGCCCTGGCGGAAAAATACCGGAAGATCACCGAATCCAACCAGCGCCTGCACCCGGAGATCTACCGTCCCGGGTACCGCCGTGCCCTTCAGATCAGGATGACCGGACGATGCGACGGCGTTTTCAGCCTGAGGTTCACTGGGGACAGCATGGAGGTGATCCCCCGGACTGTGGAGGATTGTGACGCCCAGGTGGAATGCAGCTATGACAACCTGATGGCCATGGCCGATGGGACAAAGGATCCCGACAAACTGTTTATGAACGGCCAGCTGAAGGTGACCGGGAGTATGATCAAGGGACACGAATTCCGCGACCTTTTAAAAGTCCGCAGGTGAAGGCAGAGACGCATACGGAGGAAAAACAATGCAGGAATCCCAGAAAACCGAAGACCGGGAAACTGCCCGGCTGCTTCAGAGGATCGGCCAGGCGTTCCGGATTCCCGGCCCTTTCTTCAGCTATGAAGAGATCAAAATGGGCAATGTGAACCGTACATATAAGGTGAACTATGTCGTAGAGGACGGAGCGGGCTCGGCCCATCTGAAAAGCTATCTGGTGCAGCGGATCAATACTTATGCCTTCAGGACCCCGGAACAGCTGATGTCCAACATCGAAAAAGTGACTGAGACCCTCAGGCAGAAGGCTCCGGGGGATGTCTATCTGCATTTCCACCATACCGCTGACAGAAAAAATTATATTGTCGACGAGACGGGCTTCTGGCGGCTGTGCAATTACATCCCTTCCGTCACCTTCAACTCCTGTTCGGATCCCCGGGTGGTAAGGAATGCGGGAAAGGCATTCGGCCATTTCCAGACCATGCTGTCGGATTATGACGCGTCGAGCCTTTTCTGCACCATACCGGATTTCCACGACACCAGGGTCCGTTATGATACCCTGGACAGGGATATCGAAGCAGATCCCCTGGGAAGGGCAAAGGATGCGGCGAGAGAGATCGACTATCTGATGAGCGTCAGGGACCTTGCCTGCCGGCTGACGGACCTTTTCCGGCAGGGGAAGCTGCCGCTTCGGGTCACGCACAACGACACCAAGATCAACAACGTTCTGTTTGAGGAGGGGACCTGCCGGCCGCTTACGGTCATCGACCTGGACACGGTGATGCCTGGACTGGCGGGTCATGACTTTGGCGACGCCATCCGTTTTGCCGCCAACGCAGTGGAGGAGGACTGCCCGGACGAGGACAGAGTGTCTCTGGATCTGAACGTTTTCTGGGCGTTCACCGAAGGCTTTCTAAGCGAAACGGCCTGTTCACTTACAAAGAATGAGGTGGATTCCCTGGCCGTCAGCTCTTTTTGCCTTGCCTGCGAACTGGCTACCCGTTTCCTGGATGATTATATTCTCGGAGACAAATATTTTAAGACGTCCGGCCCGGGACATAACCTGGTGAGGGCCAGGTGCCAGATCGCCCTGGCAAAAGACATGCTTCGAAAAATGGACGCCATGGACGCGCTGGTCCAAAGATATGCGCGCAAATTCGCTGACCGGGATAAAGCGGACAAATAATGAGGATTGCGGGGGCATTCTTCATTATCCACGGCCTGGTGTGAACAATAATTATTCTGCGTAAATTCCGTACGGCGGAAATGCATTTTTTCCTGAAAAAACAGTGGACAAATCCTTCCTTTTGTGGTAAAGTAATTCCGATGTTCTGTGAAGCACTGTGAAGGTGTTTTCTCGGAACTGGTACAGGAGATATTCTTCCCGCTACCGGCGGGTGAATATAATCCGGGCACTGACGGCACTGAACGGTCCATCGATGAAAGCGCGATCATTTCATGGAGTGGCTATGCAGAAGCCTGTCAGAATAATGACAGTCCCAAATGAGGACTAAAAGGAGTGTTTAGCCATGAAAAAGTTTGCTTCCCTGCTCATCGCTCTGGCTCTGGTGCTCACTTCCGTGAGTGCTCTGGGTGCGGTTGTTCCCAGCAAGACCGGTTCCTCCATCGCCAAGGTAGTCTCTCTCACTGACGGCGTTTGGATCAAGGTCGTGGAACCCGACTTCAAAGCCCAGGCTGAAGTGGCTCGTATGCGCAACGCCTTCGTCGGCGGGACTGCGGTGAACGGTCTGTTCAACACCCAGGTTGCTACTGAAATCGCTGGCGCCAAGGACGTCCTGGATGTGATTGCTGTCAAGTGCGGCGGCGAAACCACCGAAGAGAGCGTTACCTTCAGCGTTAAGGGTTCCACTCCTTACAACAAGGCCGTCTGCGTGATGGGCACCTATGATGCCGCCCTGAACCTGTACTTCTATGAGACTCTGCCCACTGAGTGCCAGGCTGATGGCAGCGCGATCATCACCATGACCCTTGGACAGTTCGAAAATGTGAAGGCTGCCAAGTCCACGATCCTGACCTTCGTGCAGCTGTAACCACTGGTTTAGAAGCTTTAGGAGCGGGGGTTACCCGCTCTTTTTGCTTTTGATGCGATCTCTGCAAATAACCCCGGCCTCTTTTCCGGTAACACCCGAAAGAAGGCCGGGGTTTGCTGTTGGGCAGGAGGGCAATCGATCAGGAAAGCGGCATGCCGAATGTGAGGATCTCAAAAGGCCGGAAGGGGAAGGCGTTGCCTTCCGCGACCGAATCCTCGAGCATATTCAAAAGCTTTACCCGGAAGGGGAAGACGATCTGCCCCCGCCTCCCGTCCTGCTCACAAAGACGCAGGATGAAGGATCTGCCGTCCTCGGACAGCTTGAAGGACTGAAGCACCAGGGAAGAGGAGCAGAGCACGCTGCGGAGCGGTTCGGGGAAAGAAAGGCCGGTGCGGTGCATGGGAATGTTGTATTCCAGTGATTTGCGGTTGATCCCCGCCGATACGGCGTCCCCTTCATGGGGGACAATCATGACGCAGAAGTCGTGGTGCCCCATATCACTTTCGATATCAGGCCGGATGGTGGCGCGCAGCAGGCTGAGGGAGACCTCTTCTTCCTCAAGTCCCAGGCCGTATTTGCCTTCGTTGATCACCGCGAGTCCTGCGCCGGTTTCAGACAGGTCGAACCATTTGTGATGGCATACCTCAAACCGCGCGGTCTGCCAGGAGGTGTTCTTTGTCCATTCCCTCCGGATGAAGCCGGCGCTGGTATCGCAGACGACTTCCCTGGTAAGGACATCCGGGGCAAAATTTACCTTGCACAGGCGGTGTTTTTCATGCCAGTCGGCGATGTGTTCGATTTCGATGCCCGGAAAATCCCTGAAGAATCGGATGCGCATTTTCCATGAACTGAGTTCAGTTTGAAGCGTCGTCTCGAACTCGGCGCATAAACCGTCCATGACCGACAGGCTAAGGGGGGAAGATACGATAAAGGGGTATTCCACGTCCCTGTAATTGGGAAGGATATCCCATGCGTCGTACATCCCGGGATAATCGCCGTAGAGGTGGACTTTATTGAAGCCGTGCCCCTCCCGGACCCATTGCCTGTGCAGCTTTTCGTCATACAGCGAGACAAAACTGCCGTCAGGATGAAGTTCCGCCCGATATAGGGGCGTGGTGATCCTGAGCGTTTTCCCGTCGGAAGACACGGTAAGCCAGGAAGTACTGTCATCACTGTCCATGACGCGCCCCGCTGCAAGGCCTTGAGCATCGACATGGGCAAAAGAGCCACGCACACCGTGCCTTTCGAAAGTTCCTTCGGGGGAGGGATAGAAAACGGGCACGGAACGGGAAAAATTAAGGGAATTGAAATAAGGTGAATCAGCCTTTTCGCCAAGAATGCCGTTGAGCGTTTTTTCGATCTGCCGGTAATCCGCCATGGCGTCTTCGTAAACGGGATGGATGTGGGATCCGGGCAGGATATCGTGGAACTGGTTGAGCAGGAGCTTCTTGTACGCGGAGCGGATCTCGTCCGCAGGGTACCCCGTTCCGTCAGGATGCCGGAGAGCGCATGCGATCTCTGCGTCGCGGAACATGAATTCAAGAAGGCGGTTGGCCTTTTTGATGTCGGACTTGGTGGTGAAAGTCCCCCGGTGCATTTCCAGATACAATTCCCCGTCCCACACGGCCAGGTTTGGGTTGTTCCCCAGGTTTTTGTGCAGGAAATCCGCGCCGCCGGTCACCTCGCATTTGGGCATGGCCGACACATGGGGGAAACGACGGATCATTTCCATCATTTCCTCGGTCACCCCACTGCCGCCGTCACCGTATCCGTACATGGACAATGTGGCGCCGCCGCTGTCCTTATCCTGGTATGCTTCCCAGTTTTCCTGGATCTGGCTGGGCATGTTCCAGGTGATGAAGTGCGTCGGCGGTACGCAGGCATAGACGGTGCTTCCGTCGAGCCCCTTCCAGATGAAATTGTTGTGGGGGAAACGGTTGGTATCGTTCCAGGTGGACATTTTATTGGAAACGAAGTAATCCACACAGCTTTTTTTAAGTATCTGGGGCATGATGGAGCTGTTGCCGAACACATCGGGAAGCCAGGCGTTGTCAATGGTGCGGCCGAAAGCACGTCGGAAAAACAGCTGCCCGTACAGGAACTGGCGGATCAGGCTTTCCGCGGAGGGAACGTTGCAGTCGGGTTCCACATACATGGCGCCGACCGGCTCAAACCGGCCCTCGGCGACTTTCTGCTTCAGTTCCTCAAATATTTCGGGGTAATATTTTTCCAGGGTTTCGTAAGTATATGCCTGTGTATGGGTGTAGCGGAATTCCGGGTAGCGGTCCATCAGACGCAGCTGGATGAGGATCGTGCGGGCGTTTTTCTGTACCGCGTGGATGCGCCGCCAGTAATAGGCGATATCCAGATGGGAATGGCCGACCAGGGCCACGTTTCCGCTCCCCTTGTAGTCGGTATTTTCATAAATGTGCCTGCGGATATATTCCGCAGCGGCGTCCACGCCTTCCCAATTGTCAAAGTCAACCAGGTCCAGAGCGTGGCTCAGCTCGATGAAAAGGAAGGAACGCAGGTTTTCGTCGAAATATTCCGACTGGGCGATGTCCGTCAGCAGGACGCAGTCATAGATAAGGGACTGCAGGTTATCCCTCGTCAGGCACAGGAAGGCCCCGTTGAATACCTGCCTGCAGCCCCGGATGTTCAGGGACTCCGGATTGCGTTCGTCGTCGGGCTTGGAGCGGTTGTAGGCTTCGATCTCGATATCCAGTTCGTCACAGTCTTTATAGAAATCAAGCGGGATTCTTTCCCGGTTTGGATCGATCCCTCCGGCATAGCGGCCGTTGATCCGGACGATCATTTCCGCGGCGGTCTTCAGCTGAAGGCACAGGTTTTTTCCCTTCATGCGCTCCGGGATATGCGCTTTCATGCGGATAAAGGCGGTGCCGTCTGGCGTAAAGTAAAGGTCTCCCCGCCGGAGGGGGCGTTCCGGTCCGTCGGTGAATTCATATTCGTTTTCGGAGATCTGCCGGGCGTCGCGGATGGTGATCTCGGTGATCTCCTCCATGTCGGCGTATATGCCGCGTTTGAGCCAGGAAAAGCGCAGGAGGGTCCATTCCTCGGGACGCATGCTGCGCCGGACCACTTTGACATGTGCCATCTTTGCATTCCTCCATGATCAGCTGTCCCAGAAAAACGGTTTCCTGCGGACGGCCTTGATGCGGACCTCCAGGCCCAGGTCGTTTTTGATCTTTTGAGCGATCCAGTCAGTACAGCGGTCAAGAATGGCGCACTTGGAGCATTCCCCCCGGAAGACGAGCGTTATTTCGCTGCCTTCCATGGAAATGAACTCCACCCATCCGCCGTCCCCCTGGATCCGGGGAGCGAGTTTATCGACGATATACGAGCGGACCACGTCCTGCCTCCTTTTCTCCGGCGCCGGGCGATCTTCACGGGCCGGTATATACATATATACATTTTATGATAGCATGGACAGTCGCCCTTCCGCAATATCAGGATTACATAATCACAAAAAATTCTTTTTAATATATGATAAATATGCATATACTTTATTCTGTAAAGTATTATAATATGCAAAAAAAGGTTGCAAACAGAACATTTATGTGCTATCATAAATTTCACAAGGTTGCATTGAGCCATACACAACTCTAAAGGAGGTTCCCGCTTATGAAGAAGCAGCTGAGAGTCCTGCTGAGCCTGGCCGTGTGCCTGGCGATGGTCCTGAGCGCCTGTCCGGTGTCCGCAGCCGGAAAGACGGTCATCAATTACTGGTCCAACGACCGCCACGACGAAGCGTATATGACCGAGAAGATCGCTGAGTTTAACGCCGCACACGACGATATCGAGATCGTGATGACCATCATGACCGATAATTACGAAAATTCCATCCTCCTGGCTTACCAGGGCGGGGATGCCCCGGACATTGTCGGCCAGTCCATCGATATCAAAAACTTCGCCGAATACGGCGCCATCGAATCCCTGACTTCCTATATCGCCGCGGATGAGGAATACCAGCTGGTGAATGAGCCCTTCGAACATAAATTCGAAGGCCTGAACGCCCTGGGCGATGACATCTACTGGGTTCCCTCCGGCATGCGCAGCGGCGTCCGCATCGAATATAACATCGATCTTGTGACCGCTGCGGGCTGTGATTCCATCCCCACGAACCTGGACGATTATATCGCCCTTGCGACCAAGATCACCGAAGCCGGCGCCGGCAATTATTACGGCATCGGATTCACCTCTTCTTCGCCTTTCGAGCGCCAGCTTGAAATGATGGCCCAGGTGAGCGGCGTTTTCTACTATGATTATGTCAACGGCCGGTTTGACTTCACCGGCTACAAGCCTTTCCTGGAGAAGGGCCGCCAGCTGGTTGCCGTTGCGTATCCCGACCAGCAGGGCGTTGACAATATGCGCGCCCAGTTCGCAGACGGCGCTTTCGCGCTGTGGGGCAACGCTTCCCAGGAAGCCGGCGTTTTCACAGCCCAGTTCCCCATCACCAAATTTGAATGGGGCGTCGCTCCGGTACCGTCTCTGGACGGCGAGATCAAGGGCGCCCTTCAGACCAACCCGAATAAGGGCTACATCATGATGTCCTCCTGCGCCAACAAGGATGCTGCCTGGGAAGTGATCAGGTTCTTCCAGAGTGAAGCTTTCCTGAAGGGTTACCTTGAGGGCGGTTATACCATGCCCATCTCCTCCCACATGGACGGTGTCATCGACAAGTCCCTTGTGGGCCGCATGGCGGACTTCTCCCTGCTGCCCTACGAATCCGTGTATCCCACCGTTCCCACCATCAACCTGACCGGTGATAATTACCGCACGGTACTGTGGAACGCCATTATGGGACATGTGGAGATTGACGCAGCCATCGAGGACCTGAATACCCGTTACAACGAGGCCTATGAAGAGGATATCGCCTCCGGTACCGTGATGCGCCTGGTCATTCCGGATTATGACCCGCTGCATCCCTCCGCCGGCACCGCGACCTATCTGGACCACTGATCGACTGTAGCGCGCCGGCCTTTCGGGGCCGGCGCGCCCTGATTTTTTGTGAGCCGCCGGCGCTTTCCTTCAGCATAAGGCGGCTTTTCTTTTGAAGGGAGGTACCTGCGTGTCCACAAAAGTGACCTACACGGACAGACCCGCGAGACCCAGGGACAAGAAAATGCGTCTGAAAGAAAGCGGGGGTGTGTCGGCAGGCCTGATGCTGCTGCCATCGATCATTTTCCTGTGCATCTGCTCCGTTTATCCGTTCATCTGGATCTTCAGGTATATCTGTTATAACTATAACGGTTTCAAGGCGACATACACAGGCGTGCGAAATTTCACCCGTATGTGGGGGGATGCCAAATTCTGGAACAGTGTGGTGACCACCTTTGAATACGCGGGGCTGAAGCTCATATTCATCATTCCGCTGGCTCTGATCATGGCGGTGCTCCTCAACCAGAAGCTGAAGGGTTCTTCCCTCTTCAGGGGCGTATATTTTATGCCTACCGTCATCTCTTCTTCCATCTCCGGCATGATCTTCACCTTTATCTTTGCCACCGGCAACGGCGTGCTCAACGGCGTGCTGACAAGCCTTGGAATCATCAGTCCGCAGGCTCCCATAGGATGGCTGACGGACGTGGGTGTCGTCATGGCAGCGGTGACGATCATGTCTGTCTGGGGCGGGTTCGGAAACTATATGCTGTATTTCGTGACCGGCATGACCAGTATATCCGAGGATGTTTACGAATCTTCCCGCATCGACGGCGCCAACGCCTTCCAGACCTTCTTCCGCATCACGCTGCCGATGCTGGCGCCGGTTTTGAAGGTGGTGCTGATGCTGGCGATCACCGGCGCCTTCAAGGACTATGAAGCCATCATGGTCCTGACCGACGGCGGGCCCGGGACCAGGACCAACGTCATGTTCCTGTATATCTATAAGCTGATCTTCGCCAATGAAGCGGGTTCACAGGCCCAGATCGGCTACGGCGCATTGCTTTCGGTCGCGGCGGCGATCATCGTCGGCGGTGTCACCATCATTTATAACCTGGTGGCCCGCAAGCTGGACGACGTGGTCTGAGGGGGGTGAAAAAAGATGGCAAAGAACGAATCGAGGATCGTTTATTCTCCAACGCAGAAGGCCATCCGCGCCGTTCTGTGGGTGGTGCTTGCTTTTTTCGCCTTCCTGGTCATTTTCCCGGTATTGTATATCGTACTGGGCTCCTTTAAGGAGAACGCGGAGTTGCTCCGGGGCGGGTCCAATATTTTCCCGTCCCAGTGGGTGGTAAAGAATTACACCGATGCCTGGGAGCAGGCCAATTTCGCGGTATATACCAAAAACAGCATCCTTTTGAGTCTCGGCGTCATGGTGGGATCCCTGATCGTTTCTTCCATGGCGGGGTATGTGTTTTCCAGGAAGACCTTTCCCGGAAAGGAACTGATCTACAGTATCTTTGTCATGTTCATGTTCATCAACGTCGGCTCGGTCTCTCTGCGTCCGCTGTATGAACTTGCGATCCAGATGAAGATGAACAAGTCCCTCTGGGCGGTCATCCTGTTTTCCATCGGCGGCGGACAGGCTACCTACATCTTCCTGTGCAGGGGCTATGTCAATTCGGTGCCCAGGGAACTGGACGAGGCGGCGCGAATCGACGGCTGCGGATTCTTCAGGATCTACTGGAACATCATCCTTCCGATGCTGAAGCCGGTGATGGCGACCATCGCCATCCTCTCTTTCCGCCAGGGCTGGAACGAATATATCATGCCGATGGTATTCACCATGACCAACCCCAACCTGAGGCCCCTGACCGTTGGCGTCAATCTGCTGAAAAACGCCGGAGACGGCGCGGCAGCCTGGAACATCATGTTTGCAGGCGCCACCATTGCCATCATCCCGATCCTGATCGTTTTCTGCTGCTTCAGCCGCTTTTTCATGGGCGGCCTGACGGCAGGTGCGGTCAAGGGATAATACAGCGCTCTGTGCGCGGCCTGTGCTTTACAGCACAGGCCGCGTTTGACTTCCCGGATGAACATACCAAAATAGGTTGCCCGCGGGAAGAGGATGCGGTAGAATGACGGAGAAGCATGGATCAAAAAGATCATTCCGTGCGGGAAGGGAGAGAAAAATGATAAAAGCTGAAGCACCCGAATATTACTATCCTCTGGACCGGGAGGGCTTTGTGCCCTGCTACCTGGTTTCCGGGCCGAGGGTGAGCGACTTTTCCTCTCCCGAACGGGACAATAACCAACTGCGGTACGAAGCGCGGCTCCGGGAACAAATAGCAAGGCATATCCCCGTGGATGCTTCTGCCTGCGCACACGCCGGGGAAAACAGTCGCCTTGGTTTGCCATGGCGCTTCTACGGAGGACAGGGATGCTGTTTTGTAGATCTGTCCGATTTCTATTCCCTGATGCGAAGGGTGGAATTCGACGCGGTTGTGAGCGTCTGGTCTCCCCATGATGCGGCGTTGGATGCCGTACTGTGGGGATACGCTGCGGCGGACCTGTATGTCAATGGTGAACTGAAGGAGCGCATCGACGCCCCGCGGTATAAACCCATCAGGCGCGTTCCCTTTGAGATCCGACTGCGCCGGGGACTTAATCTGATCTATATTGCCTGTGAGAACCTCGGTGTGAGGGATACAAGGTCCACGGTGGGGCTGCAGATTTTGGGCAGTGAGGACCTGAAGGTGACGCTGCCTGACGCGGACAGCGCCAAAGCGCTCTTTGCGGCCCTGCGTTTTACTGAGGAAAGCCGCATAGAGGGTGACCGGCTCGTTTTTCCGTTTCCTGCACCAAAGGATACCGATGTCGTCTGTCGGCACAGCGAGGTGGATTTTGCGCGGACACGGGATGAAAAACACAGGATCACCGCAGACGGGCTTACAACCGTACAGCTCATGGAAGGGGAACCCCTGGTCCGTCTCAGGGTCGGGACGTTATTTGGAGACGTTTTGCGGGAATTTGAACGCACGGAGGTCATTCGCCCCAAACGCAGCGACCCGGTCCCCGGGTATGAGGAAAACAGGATGATGATCCTGAAAAGGATCGCTTCGGTGGAGAGTCTCAGCAGGGGTGAGAAATTCGGCTTTCCCATATCCAATATGCTGGCCCGCTCTTACCTACACGATCACAGCCGGGACGATGCGCGCCTGATGGGGGAAATGCTGGAGCTGATCGAATCCCGCGTGGACTGCTCGGATTTTCTGGTGGCGGGTCTGATCCGCTATATGAAAAATATACCCCTGGACAGTGAAACGTCAGAGCATATCCGCAGGGTGCTGACCGGCTATCGATACTGGATGACAATGGACGGATTTGACGGCATGTGCTTCTGGAGCGAGAATCATTGCCTGATGTTCTATACCAACGCTATGCTGGCAGGCGAAATGTATCCCGACGATTTCTTCCCCCTGGCCGGGATGACCGGAAAGGAACTGCATGATTTCGGGCGGGAAAAGGTGCTGGAATGGCTTGAGGACGTGGAGGGATACGGATATGAAGAGTTCCTTTCCACAGTTTATATGTGCGTCACTTTCGCAGCGCTGATCAACGTGGTGGATTATGCCCCTGAGGATATCTCCCGCCGGGCCGCGAGGCTGACGGATCTGCTTCTGCGCTCCCTGGCGCGTCATACCTTCCGAGGAGGCATCATCGCCCCGATGGGCAGGGTCTACCGGGATGTACTGTATCCTTTCTGGCAGGGGGCGATGGCGCTTATGAACCTGGCGGACCCATCCCAACCCTACGATTTCGGCGAAGGATGGCTCGGATTTTTCGCGACCAGCAGGTACGAATTGCCGGACGGCCTGAAAGAGATCATGGCGTCAAAGTGCAGCATGTCGTATTCGACGGGGAACGCGCTGATATTCCTGGAAAAACAGGAGGATTTCCTTCTGACCAGCGTGGCGTCCCCCCGGACGGACGGGAAGGAAAGGTGGCCCAATATCATCCGGGACCCCGGCGCCGATCCCGCTTCCCACATGTTTACCAAGTCCTACAATGAATGCTTTCACGGCACCACTTTTTTCAGGCCCGGTGTTTACGGCTACCAGCAGCATATGTGGTATGCGGCTTTATCAGGGGAAGCTGTTCTGTTTGCAAACCATCCGGGGTCCGCGTCCGAAGGCGGCGATATGCGTCCGGGCTACTGGCATGGCAACGGTGTGATGCCCATGCTGCGCCAGGAAAAGAACATGCTTTTGATGATCTACCGCATCCCCGAGGAGCATCCGCTGCATTTTATCCATGTCTACGCGCCTTTATGCCGGTTTGACAGGGTTATTGAGGAAGAAAACTGGATCTTCCTTCAGAAAGACCGGGGATATATTGCCTTCTGGTCCTCTGTTTCCATGGAGGACGCAGTCGGACTGAATACAGGATGTGAAAAACGAATGTACGGGGACGATATCGCCTGTGTATGCCTGTGCGGAGGCAGGGAATGCGCATCCCTGGAGGAATTCATCCTGCGTGCAAGAGCCCTGTCCCCAAGGTATGATAATTCCGCATCGTGTCTTTGGGCAGGGAATGACCGAATGGAATACGTACGGGGGGAAGATACGACTCAGTATCTTTGATCCTCCGGGTCCCTGTTTTGCACAGAGCAGTTTGAGGCGGCGATCATTTTGTTTGCCATATCCCTGTTTTGCCGGATAATGATTCCTGTCACGCGGGGCGCCTGCATTTATTTTTTCAATACCTTGTTTTTTGGCCGATGAGGAGATATAATCATACAACAGGCTGACTGAAAACCCCTCTTTTAATTTCGATCCACATGCTGCCCATTAAACGGATCCCGGAAGGCAATGGCGAAAGCCGTTTGTCATACACCGTGGCAACACGGTAAATCTCATTTTTTTAAGGAGGACTCCTACATGAAGAAGCTGCTCGCGATGCTTCTGACGCTGTGCATGCTGTCCGGCGTCACTGCGGTTTTTGCGGAAGAAGCCGCAAAAACTGATGTGCCTCTGGTTGTGGCTACCAGCGCTCTCAGCCAGAAGTTCAGCCCGTTCTTTGCGGACACCGCATACGACCAGAATGTGGCCGGGCTGACCCAGATCAGCATGATGACCACCGACCGTGTGGGCGGTATCATCTACAACGGCATCGAAGGTGAGACCATTTCCTATAACGGAACGGATTACACCTATTACGGTACCGGCGATCTGAAGGTCGAATATGACGAAGCGACTGATATCACAACGTATTCCTACAAAATGCGCGAGGATCTCAAGTTCTCCGACGGCAAGCCTGTTACGATCGACGACGTCATCTTTACCTATTACGTGTATCTGGATCCCGCTTACAACGGTTCCACCACCCTCTCCAGCTATGACATCCTGGGCCTGCAGGCATATCGTACGCAGATCCCGGAAGCCAACCTGGAAGCGGTCACCGGCATTGTCAAAGCCATCAAGGCGGCCGGCTTTAACTATACCGTCCAGGAAGGCGACCCCTTCACTCAGGAAGAGTACGACAGCTATTACAATGCTGCCAAAGCCCTCTGGCTGGAAGACAACCAGGGCATCGTAAACTATGTGTACGACAAATATGCGGAAGCTTATGCGTCTGATACCATCGGCTACACCCCTGAGGAGGTCGGTGGGGACGAAGGCCTGAAGGTTGCGCTGGGTATGGCCCTTTGGGGATTCGGCGGAGTAGAAGACGGAGTCTTCACCACCTCCGACGGCAAGTCCTTCAAGCTGGCCGAGGGCGAGCGCCCCACCATTGATAATTACTTCGACGCTACCTTTGCTGCCTACAACGGTGACATTACTGCTTATCTGGGCACCGAATCCGCTGTCGGTGCGACCACAGATGCTATCGACTCCGCTCTGATGGGCCAGGTCGCTGCGGACCAGGGCATCGATATGTCTGCCGGCGTGCCCAACATCTCGGGCATCAAGCGCGTGGACGATTACACCGTCACCGTGCAGGTGAAGGGTTTCTCCGCTCCCGCCGTTTACTCCATTCTCGGCCTGAGCATCACCCCGCTGCACTATTACGGCGATCCGGCGCAGTATGATTATGAGAACAACCAGTTTGGTCATCCCTTTGGTGATCTGAGCATTGCTCAGTCCAAGATCGCCGAACCCATGGGCGCCGGCCCCTACAAGTTCGTTAAGTATGAAAACCGCGTGGTCTATTACGAAGCGAACGAGTATTACTACCTGGGCGCTCCCGCCATCAAGAGCTTCCAGTACAAGGAAACCAATGCTGCCGAAGTTGCTTCTGCCGTTCAGACCGGCACTGCGGACGGCGGCGAAATGACCGGCAGCAAGACCAATTTCGAAATGCTCCGTTCCTTCAACGACAATGGTGAAGTGACCGGCAATGTCGTGACCACTTACTCCGTGGCGAACCTGGGGTATGGTTACATCGGCATGAACGCCGACACGATGAACGTAGCCGGCGAGCCCGGTTCCGAAGCTTCCAAGAACCTGCGCAAGGCCTTTGCGACCGTCCTGGCCGTGTACCGTGACACCGCTTTTGACAGCTATTACGGCGATGCCGCCGCGGTCATCAATTACCCGATATCCTCCACCTCCTGGGCTGCTCCGCAGGCCACTGATGAAGGCTACCGCGTTGCGTACTCCGTGGATGTGGACGGCAATCCCATCTACACCGCCGATATGACCGCCGAGCAGAAGTATGAGGCTGCCAAGAATGCCGCGATCGGATTCCTGAAGGCTGCCGGCTACACCTTTGACGAGGCGCAGGGCATTTTCACTGCCGCTCCCGAAGGCGCTTTCCTGAGCTACGAAGCGATCATTCCCGGCGACGGCACCGGCGACCATCCGTCCTTTGCCATCCTGACCGACGCCCGTGAAGCGCTCGCCTCCATCGGCATCGAACTCAAGATCAACGATCCCGCGGATTCCAACGTGCTGTGGGATGCGCTTGACGCCGGCACCCAGAATATCTGGTGCGCTGCCTGGGGCTCCACGATCGATCCGGATATGTACCAGGTGTATCACAGCTCCAACATCGTCGGCCTGGGCGGCTCTGATTCCAACCACTATCATGTCCAGTCTCCCGAACTGGATGCGATGATCCTGGATGCCCGCCGCAGTTCTGACCAGGCTTACCGCAAGGAAGTCTACAAGGCTGCTTTGGATGAGCTGATGGACTGGGCGGTCGAGATCCCTGCGTATCAGCGCCAGAACATCGTTATCGCCAGCACCGAGCGCGTAGACATTTCCACCGTCACCCCCGACGTGACCACCTATTGGGGCTGGCTCTCCGAGGTCCAGACGATGAACATGAATGCCACGAAGTAAGCAAAGAATAGTAAAATAAATCAGACCCAGCTCCCTGACCGGCTTCGGCATTTTTGTGCCGGGCCGGTCAGGGAATAATGATACCCGGAGGATGCCAGCGTGTGGAAGTTTATTGTGCGCAGGATTTGTTTGGCCGTCATCATCATTTTTTTGGGTTCCTTCATTATTTATGGCGTGATGAGGGCAATGCCGACCAGCTTTGTTGAATCCATGGCACGCCAGCGTGCCGCTGCCAGCGCAACAACGGGCGGACCGACATATCAGGAGTGGCTTGACCAGCTGAATGAAGCATACCACCTGAATACCGATATTTTCAGCGGCTTTTTCAGCTGGCTGGGCGGTGTGCTCCGCGGTGACTTTGGCGTCAGCTGGAAGTATGGCATTCCGGTGACTCAGAAATTCAATGATGTCATATGGCATTCCGTGATACTGAACATTATCACGATCGTGCTGGAGGTACTTATCTGCATCCCACTGGGTATTCAGGCAGCCAGGCATCAATACAGTGGATTCGATTATGGCATTACGGTGTTCGCAATGCTGTGTATATCCCTGCCTACGTTTTTCCTGGCCACACTTTTGAAATACACATTTGCGGTCAAGCTTGGGTGGTTTGACCTGTACGGTCTGGTCGGACGTTTCCATGAACAATTGACCCAGGGCGGCAAGATCCTTGATAAAATGCATCACATGGTGCTGCCGGTATTGACGCTTGCAATGCTCAACATCGGCGGTTTGACCCGGTATACCCGCACCAATATGCTGGAGGTGTTGAACGCGGATTACATCCGTACCGCAAGGGCCAAGGGGCTGCCCGAAAGAACGGTCATCAATCGTCATGCGTTCCGAAACACACTTATCCCGCTGGTCAGTTACATGAGCTATCTGATCCCCAGCCTTTTTTCCGGATCCATGATCACTGAAACACTGTATCAGATCCCGGGGATAGGTTATATTGCCTATGATGCCATGATCGCCGGGGACCTGCCGTTTACCATGTTCTATTCCATGTTCGGCCTGATCCTGACGCAGCTCAGCCTGATGCTGGCAGATATCATGTATGCGGTGGTAGATCCTCGCGTACGCGTGAATTAAGAGCGGGGAGGAAACCGAAATGAGTGAAAAAGAACCGAAAAAAACAATGGCAAACGAGGAAGAGCTGGCGCTTGACGACGGCCGCCGTGTAAAAGTACTGAGCCCCGGAATGATGGTCTTTAAACGCTTCATCCGCAACAGGCTGGCTATCGTCGGTATCTGCACCCTGATATTTATGTTTGTTTTTTCCTTTATCGGCGGTTTGGTATCACCATACAGACAGGACCAGGTATTCTATAAGGTCGACAATGCAAACAAGGAATATGCCAGTGCGATCATCAACAGCGATTATCGTTTTACGGCTGTCGAAGGCGAAGTCCTGACCCCCATGACCCGGGCGACCTTCAACGGCCAGGTGAAATCGTCCGGTGCGGACGAAACGGTATTTACAGCCGACGGCGTGACTTACACGGCCAAAAAAATCGACGACGGCTTTTATATCCTGAGTGCCGGGAAGACCTTGGGTACGGTCGCCCAGCTGGGAAAGATCGTTGATATCAATCTGGAGCCCGACACGGAACTGACGGACGAAGCCAGGAAGGCTGTTCAGCAGGCGCTCAGGAACGGAGAGGGCAGTTTTACCGCTGACGGCGTCAGCTATACCCTGACCCGCGGCGTAGGGAAGAATTATACTTTGAGCAGCATGGTAGAAGTCGGTATGGTCAGCATGCTCAACTTTGATCCCCATGATCCTTCCTATACGGGGCTGGTATCGGGCTACGAATTCAGGAAAGCCTGTGAAACGGCGATGCACCGGGGAGAAACCACAGCCGTGGCTGACGGCATTACCTACACCCTGGATGTACAGGACGAGAACAATGCGGTGGTCCTGGATGCCGGGGGGAAGGAGATCGCGGGCATCAGCAACATCATTGTGAATCCGGTGAACAACGGCATATTTTTAACTGCGGATTACAGGGCTGCGGTGAGTGAAGCCATTTCCGAACGCCGCACAGCCTTTGATTATATCAACAGCGAAGGCGTTCCCGAACACCATACGATCCAGATGCGCGGAAGCAACTACATCGTTTTTACCCAGCAGCAGACCTACCTGATCGACATGTATTCCCCACCCAGCGCTGCCCATCCCCTCGGAACGGATGATCACGGCATGGATGTACTGACCCGCCTGATGTACGGCGGCCGTATTTCCCTGATGGTGGGCTTCATCGTTATGATCCTGGAAAACATTATCGGCATCATCATCGGCGGGGTTTCAGGCTATTTCGGCGGCTGGGTGGATACGCTGCTCATGCGGTTCGTCGACCTGTTCAACTCCATACCGTACTATCCGATGATGATCATTGCCGGCGCGATCATGGATTCCTTCGAGGTCGATCCCTACATCCGCCTGTACATGATGATGGCCATCATGGGCATCATGGGCTGGACAGGCGTGGCCCGTGTGGTCCGCGGCCAGATCCTGTCTTTGCGTGAACAGGATTTTATGGTTGCGACAGAGGCTACGGGTATTCCGGTAAGCCGCCGCATTTTCAGGCATCTGGTGCCGAATGTGATGCCTCTTCTCATCGTTCAGGCTACGATGGGTCTGGGCTCCATCATCCTTGCGGAAGCGACGCTGTCCTTCCTTGGCCTGGGTATCAAGTATCCGCTGGCTTCCTGGGGGAGCATTATCAATTCCTCTTCCAATATCTATGTTATGACGAACTGCTGGTACCTGTGGATCCCGGCCGGTTTGCTGATCGTCCTGACGGTGCTTGGTTTCAACTTTGTCGGTGACGGTCTGCGCGACGCGTTCGACCCCAAGATGAAGCGGTAAGGCGGAGGACAGACCGATGGCGAAAAAAGATTCAAATTTTATCACTGCCCGTGAATCGCGCAGGATCAGCAAAGAAAACCTGAAGATCACCCGCAAACTTGATAAGCGGCTGAGCCGCAAGCATGTGCCTGAATCTGAATTCCTGACCCAGATGAAGGATCCCGGGAATGTGGTCGAATTTGATGATCTGCACACCTATTTCTTTACGGACGTAGGCACCGTGAAGGCGGTGGACGGCGTCAGCTTCAATGTGCCCGTAGGAAAAACGATCGGCATTGTGGGTGAATCCGGCTGCGGCAAATCCGTGACCAGCCTGTCGCTGATGCAGCTGGTACAGAGACCCAACGGACAGGTGGTATCCGGTGAAATGCGTCTGAACCTTGGAGACAAGGCATATGACGTTGCCAAAATGCCGATCGAGGCCATGCAGAAGATCCGCGGCAACGTGGTTTCCATGATATTCCAGGAACCGATGACAAGTCTGAATCCTGTTTTTCGTATCGGTTTCCAGCTGGATGAGGTGATCAAGCTCCACAATCCCGATATGAATGACGAAGAAGTCAAACAGCGGTCTGTGGAAGCGATCAAAATGGTCGGGATCCCCGACGCGGAGGGCATCTACGAAAGATATCCGCATGAATTGTCCGGCGGTATGAGGCAGCGAATCGTCATTGCCATGGCTCTTGTATGCAATCCGCGTTTGATCATTGCCGATGAGCCGACGACCGCCCTGGATGTGACTATTCAGGCGCAGATCCTGGAGCTTTTGCGCAAGCTGAAGGGGGAGATCAACGCTTCCATCATGCTGATCACTCACGATCTGGGCGTGATTGCCGAAATGGCCGATTATGTCGTGGTCATGTATGCCGGCCGGGTCGTTGAAAAGGGCCTTGCGGATGAAGTTTTTCTGGACCCGAGGCATCCTTATACCATCGGCCTGATGGAGTCCAAGCCGGTCATCAACAAAAAGGTGGACAGGCTTTATTCCATTCCCGGATCGGTGCCGAACCCTGTAAATATGCCCGATTATTGTTATTTCCGTGACCGCTGTGAAAAATGCGTGGCAAAGTGCCAGGGTAAATATCCTCCGGAAATGCACGTCAGCTCCACACACATCGTCAGCTGCTGGCGTTATGAAAATGCGACGGATAAGAGGTGACATTTTGATGAGTGAAACCGGTACAAACGTTCTGGAGGTTCGTCACCTCTGTAAATATTTCCCTATCAAGTCGGGTCTTTTCGGCCGGGTCGTGGGCTATGTGCACGCGGTCGAGGATGTCAGCTTTACCCTGAAGCGCGGCACCACCATGGGCCTGGTGGGCGAATCCGGGTGCGGAAAAACCACGGTGGGCAAGACGCTGCTGAATCTGACCCCCAAGACGGACGGGGAAGTGATTTTTAACGGAAACGTGCACCTGGACAGGCTGTCCGGAAGGGAGCTCCGCAGTTTTCGTCCCAAGATCCAGATCATATTTCAGGACCCATATTCCAGCCTTTCTCCCCGTTTGCCGGTGGGTGAGATCATCGGTGAAGCGGTGAGGGAGCATCACCTGGTACCGGATGATCAACTGGATGGATATGTGTCCAAAATAATGAAATCCTGCGGTCTGTTCGATTATCAGAAGGATCGTTATCCCCATGAATTTTCGGGCGGACAGCGTCAGCGTATCTGTATTGCCCGGGCCATTGCGCTCAATCCGGATTTCATTGTCTGTGATGAGCCTGTTTCCGCCCTGGATGTATCCATCCAGGCGCAGATCATTAATCTGCTTGAAGACCTTCAGAAGGAGTATAACCTGACCTATCTTTTCATCAGTCACGATTTGTCCGTGGTCCAGCATATTTCGGATACTGTCGGCGTGATGTACCTGGGAAACATGGTGGAGTATGCAGGCAAGGAAGATATTTTTGCCAGGCCGCTGCATCCATACACCCAGGCGCTGTTCAGTGCGATCCCGGTACCCGACCCGACGGTCAAGATGAACAGGATCATCCTGGAGGGAAGCATTCCTTCGCCGGCCAATCCGCCCAGCGGCTGCAAGTTCCATACCCGTTGCCGCAACTGCAAGGGAGTCTGCAGTCAAAAGGCTCCGCGTACGATGGATATGGGCGGCGGTCATACCGTTGCCTGCCATATCTATGACCCGGAGAGCGGCTATGCCCAGGAAAAGTAAGCCGCGTTTGCCCGAGGGGGATGACGGACGGACGATCGCTTCCATGAACGTGGAAGGCATGCCGTGGTTCAGTCCCGAACAGCCCGGGCAAAGAAAGCCGGGACCGGACCGGGAGCAGGGCACAGAAAGCCTGTCCCGCTCCGGTCCGGGGCATGCCGAAAGGGGATCCGCTTCGGGGGGGATGACCCGCCGGGAGGCCAGACTTTATGCCTTCGGCGCCATGAAAGCGGCATTGCTTGTTACGGGGGTCATGTGCCTTGCGCTGGTACTGTTCATATTGTTTTGCCAATTTGTCTGGTTCCGTCCATGAAAGAACGCAAATTTATAAACGACTGGGTCAATGAGGTCCGCCTGGATGAAAAAACAGGCCGGGACCGGCGGGTCCCCGTATATACGGGCATTTGGTATGAAGCAGATGCAAAAGGCGGCGGTCTTGCTGCCCGCAGGGGCGCATACTGGATCCCGCTCGCGGCCTGCTTTGCTTTGACGATCCTTTTTTTTGTCACAGATGATGCGGCTACCAGGAGCCTTCCGGTCTTTTTGCCTGCGGCTGCGGCACTGTTTCCGCTGTTTTACTGGACTTTAGGCGTAATAGGTGTATTCCGGCTCAAAGAACGGTTTACCCGTGTGCAGCGGGAAAAAAGCTACGGAAGGATCCTGCACAGCAGCATAGGCTGTATGATCTGTCTGGGAATCGCTTTTGCAGGAAATATGGGCCGCATCCTGGCAAACGGGCCCGCACCGGGGGATATCGCAGGATCGGCAATGCTCCTGTGCGCGGCCGCAGCGGCATTTCTGGCCTTCAGACAGCAGCGGATCATGGAAGGATATATCAAAAAGTTCAAAGAAACGGGTGATGGACTGTGAAATGGTTTTCCAAGGCTGTCATAATCACGGCTATTCTGGCGCTGGCGGTGGGAATAGCGGGAATAGTCTATGCCGTTCGCGCCCGGATGGCGTCTGCGGAATATCAGTTCCAGATTGACGCCGTTCTCTCGGCTGCGTCTGTGGCCAATGGGGGCGAAGCGGTCACGGATGCGGACCGGGCGGTCATTGCGGAATATCAGGGCAGGCGGGCCGTGGTGGCGCCGGGAAATTACAAGGCATTATCCTATTATCTGCGCATGGATGCCATGATGCCGCCATGGGGCGATGTAAGAGAGGAACAGTGCCTTAAGATCACAGTATGTGATGAGGATGTCATTCTGGCCATGCCGGTCAATGGAAGCGTCGACAGCATTCTGATCCGTCTGACCACGGGAGGAAAAACTTTCCTGATGCGATCGCGCGGGGGAAACCTGTGGACCAACCTGGTTTACTGTGCGATCGAGGGCTCATATCACGACAGAAATATCCCGCTGGAATGACGGCCGTTTGCGGCGGGTGATCCCGTACGAGAATGAAAAGCATACATAAAAAAGAAAATATGCAAACAGACAATAATATGATGAAAAACGGTGATATCGGCATCTGACGGCAAAACAAGGCTCAAACCCGCGCAAAATGGGGTTTGAGCTTTATTATGCAAAAGAATGAGATCTTAACACGCAGGGCATGGAACAGATGGCTTTTTAAGTATTTCAGCTTAAAAACTCTTCTGCAAAAAAATATAAATTATAAATATTTGAACAATCTGTGATGCCATATTGCATTTTTAGAGTTTTTCGTGTAGAATGTTTTAAGATAAGGCCGAATTTTCTCCGGTCTAATTAAATTACCAGGAGGTAGAATAACCAATGAAAAAGGTTCTGGCACTTGCTGCGGCGTCCTGCCTGATGGTGGGGACCGTATCCGGACTGGCTGAAGGCTTTACGCCCGCGCCGTCCTATGATGTGGGCGAGCGTACATTCTATGCGGGAACTGTTAACCTGGAAGCGGCTCCCGTGGGCGGCGGCAGCATCACCACCGATATCTATGCCGGTGAAGAAGGCAAGGATTACACCGATGAAAAGATGTACACCTTCAATGACTTCACCAGCGCCCTGACTTCCAGTATGAACTGGGACGTGCTGAGCTGGGAGACCAGTGATGACAGTGCCATCACCGACTACATTATCACCGGTTTCTACGGCTTCCACATGAACAGCGACAAGACCGGTTACTCCATTACCCCCGAAGCCGCGGCTGAAATGCCCGTGGACGTGACCGCGGAATATGTCGGTCAGTACGGCATCAAGGAAGGCGAGACCGGCAAGGCCTGGCGTATTGCCCTGAATCCGGATCTGTGCTTTAATGACGGCACTAAGGTGACTGCTGACGATTATGTATATTCCATGCAGCAGCAGCTCAACCCCAAGATCCTCAACCGCCGCGCGGACTCCTGGTATGACGGCACGTTCTCCATCGTGAACGCGAAGAATTACCTGTACGCCGGCAAGACCACGTACGATGCCATCCCGGACACTGCGGAGAACCTGCTGAGCGCCGGCACCGAAGTGTATCTGGATATGTCCTTCTGGGGCATCGTGGGCGCGCCTGATGCGGATGGCAATCCTGCTCCTCAGTATGTGTCCATCGCCGATGAGACTCTGTACCGTGACGCCGCCGTGGAAGAGGGCAAGGCTGAAGACTGGGTCTCTGCCAAGTACCTGTTCGACAACTATCTGGCGGCCGGTGCTCCTTATGAGAGCTATCAGGGCGATTACCTGAAGGTCGCCAACGCTGCCAAGGACGTGACCTGGGAAGACGTCGGCCTGAAGAAGATCGATGATTACACCATCGACTTTGTGCTCGAGGCCGCCGTGGCCGAGCCTGCTTTCTACGTTCCCTACAATCTGAGCGGCAACTTCCTGGTCAAGAAGGACCTTTACGAAGCCTGCAAGACCTTCTACAAGGAAGGCGCCCAGGTGGAAACCGAAGAAGAAGCGGACGAAGTGAAGAGTGACTACTGCCGTTCCCTCGAAAAGACTGTTTCCTACGGCCCCTACATGCTCACCAGCTTCCAGCTGGACAAGGAATACACCCTGAGCCGCAACGAGAACTGGTTCGGCTATCATGACGGCAAACATCTGGGCCAGTACCAGACTGACGCCATCGTGGTTTCTGTCATCGCCGACCATGCCACCCAGCTGCTCGCCTTCGAAAAGGGCGAAGTGGACGGCGTCGGCCTGCAGAGCGAGGACATGGACAAGTATGCTTCCAGCAAATACATCCATTACACTCCCCAGAGCTACACCACCAAGCTGACCTGGAACACCGACTATGCCAAACTGGTCGAGCATGGCACCAACAGCCAGATCCTTGTGATCGACGAATTCCGCAAGGGCTTCGCTTTCGCTCTGGATGCCAATGACTTCGCCACCTCCTATACCGCGGCCGGTACCGCCGGTTTCGGCATGCTGAACTACATGTACTGCTACAATCCCTTCACCGGTGAAGCCTACCGTGACAGCGTACCCGCCAAGAAGGCGCTGGTGGAACTGTTCGGCATGGAATACGGCGAGGGCAAGGATTACGCCACCCTGGACGAAGCTTATGAAGCCATGACCGGCTACAACATGGATTACGCCAGGGAACTGATGGCCGTGGCCGCCGACAAGGCGATCGAAGCGGGCATCTGGGACGGCGAAGCTGCCATCACGCTGGATATCCGCGTGTACAACAGCGACGAGATCTACAACAAGATGTACAACTACTTCAAGACCCAGCTGACCGAGGCCGTGAAGGGCACCAAGTTCGAGGGCAAGATCGACATGACCATGACCCCCGACGCGGATTACTATGAGACCAACTACTCCGGCGGCGCGGACATGATCTTCACCACCTGGGGCGGCGCGGCCATGGATCCCTTCGGCGTCTTTGCCCGCTGCTACTGCGACGCCTCCGACGGCAGCGGCAACCAGATGGAATACGGCTATGACACCTCCAAGATCATGGTGACCTATGACTTCGGCGGCGAGATCGGCGAAGTGACCGACACCCTGCAGCACTGGGCCATGTGGGCCAACAATGCCACCGCCGATGTGCCCGTCATCTTCGAAAAGCTGGGCGCCTTCGCTGATTATGCCTACAGCACCCGCTGCGAAGTCGTGGCCGGCGTTGAGCATGCCTTCCTGAACTGGTTCACCACCACCTCTCTGTACTACCGCAACGTGGCTTCCCTGACCTCCCAGAAGGTCAACTGGGCCAGCGATACCTACCTGAACGTGATCGGCTTCGGCGGCCTTGAGTATTACACCTACAACTATGATGACGCTGCCTGGGCTGACTACATTGCCAATAACACCCTGGTGTACTGATCCGGATCCGTCCTGATCGGCTGCGCCGATGAAGAGCGCGGGCATGGGGGCCCTCCCCATGCCCGCTGCTCCTTCTTATTCTCCTGCGCCCTTTATGCTCCTTTTTATGACTGCTCCTGCCGCCCTCCGCTGAATCCGGTGTGCGGTCGGGAAAGCGTTCCGCACCGCGCGGAGGCAGTATCAAGATAGCGGAGGTCTATATGGCATGACCAAGTATGTCGTCAAAAGAATTCTCTTCATGTTCCTGACAATGTTTGTGATCACGGTCATGTGCTTTGTCCTGATCAAACTGCTGCCGCTGCCGGCAGTGCGCGAAATGGGCCGTGACATCAACCTGGTGCTGGCCAAGCGTGAAAAAATGGGCTATAACAAGCCCATCATGGTGCAGTTCTTCCTGTACCTAAAGAGCATATTTACCGAATGGGACTGGGGTGTCGGCGAGCAGATGTATGAGGGTCTCGGCATCTGGGACGTGATGATGCAGAAACTTCCCTACACGATCGTCGTCAACCTCTACTCCATACTGCTTTCGATCCCGCTGGGACTTGGACTCGGAATTTACGCTGCGCTGAAAAAGAACAAATGGCAGGATGCGGTGATTTCCACCATGGTCATGGTGTTCATTTCGGTGCCAAGCTATGTATATGCTTTTTTGGTCCAATATATCTTCTGTTTCAAGCTGAACTGGTTCCCACTGCAATTGGCCTCCCTTTCACAGGCGGGTTCCCTGGTAAGCGGAAAGATGTTTGTATCCATGGTACCCGCCATCATGAGCCTTTCCTTCGGCTCCATCGCAGGGTTCACTCGCTATACCCGGGCTGAGCTTTCCGAAGTTTTGACCGGTGATTATATGCTGCTGGCCCGAACAAAGGGACTCACCAAGGCACAGGCCATTTCCCGCCATGCGCTGCGCAATGCGATGGTGGTCATTCTGCCGATGATCATCGGTGAGTTCATCGGCATCCTGGGCGGCTCCATGATCATCGAAAATATCTTCGGTATCCCCGGCATCGGCAATCTTTATGTCAATTCCATCAATGTACGCGACTATAACTTCTTCATGGCGCTGAATATCTTTTATACCCTGATCGGGTTGGTATCCGGCATCGTGATCGATATCAGCTACGGATTTATTGATCCGCGGATCAGAATGGGGTCGAAGAAATGATGGAAGAAAAAATGAATCGCGATATCCCTAAGATCGCAAAGGAAAAATTCGCTTTTGTTAAGCGGACGGATCGGATCCACGATGAAAGACTGCAGACCAAGGCCGTCGGATACCTGGGCGACGCCTGGAACCGCTTCCGCACCAATAAGAGCGCCGTGGTGGCTTTCATCCTGATCCTGGTGCTGCTTTTGTTCGCGCTGATCGTTCCCGTGGTCTCCAATTACACCATCACCTTCAGGGACGGTTATTACAAGACCGTTTTACCCAAAGCCGGCATTTTCAAAAACAGCGGTTTCTGGGACGGTGGCAAGCGTGAGACCCAGAACGAGGCCGGCTACCTTTACCTGAACGCTATAGGCGCGGAGAACGGAAAATCCGCGGTGATGAAGGAGTATGGATCCTTCAACGACTCCACAGGTGCCAGGTTCTATGACCTGCGCATCGATTCCTACAATTCCGTTGGGTATGTATATGTCAATCTGAGCGACGCGGAATACAAGGCGTTGATGGAATACCAGGACAAATCCGGCATTCAGGTCTTTTATCCCCTGGCGGCCACCCACAGCAAGCATTTTGTTCTCGGCAACGACGGGGCTAATTTCTGGTACAAATTGGCAAATGAGAGCCAGGGCAATTCAGGCGCGCCGGTATTGGACGAGAACGGTCATTATATCAACAATTACCTTTTCAGCGATGACCCTGAGAAGGCAGGCTACACCGGGAGCCGGATCGCAGGAGACGGTGAAAACGGCGTGTGGTACACCTACGCCCAAAAGAACCAGACCGGATACAAGGCCCGCGTGGATTATGACGAATACTTCTTTTACAGGAACGGGTTCCATGCATCCTTTCTGTTCGGCACCAACCAGTACGGGCAGGACATCCTGACATGCCTTGCGGTGGGCGCCCGCTTCTCCCTGATCCTGGCTATCTGCGTTGCCACCATCAACTTCTGCCTGGGCATCATCTACGGCTCCATTGAGGGTTATTACGGCGGTGCGGTGGACATGATCATGGAGCGCATCTCCGATATCCTGGCCAGCGTACCCTTCATGGTGGTGGCGACCCTCTTCCAGCTGCATCTGGCCAGCAAGGTGGGGCCGGTGGTATCGCTCCTGTTCGCATTCATCATGACCGGCTGGGTCGGCACCGCTGCCAGGGTACGCACCCAGTTCTACCGTTTCAAAGGCCAGGAATATGTGCTTGCGGCCCGTACCCTGGGTGCTTCCGACAGGCGCATCATTTTCAAGCATATTTTCCCCAATTCCCTGGGAACCATCGTGACCGGAGCAGTCATGACCATCCCCGGGGTCATCTTCTCGGAATCCATGCTCAGCTACCTGCACATCATCAACCTGGACACCTCCTCCACAGTGACCTCCATCGGCACCATGCTGGCCAACGGGAACGGTTACCTGAATACGTTTCCCCATATCATCATGTTCCCGGCAATCTTCATCGCCATACTGGAGATCTCCTTCAACCTGTTCGGCAACGGCCTGCGCGATGCGCTGAATCCTTCACTGAGAGGAGCGGATAACTGATGGCAAAGCTGGAAGTAAAGCATTTGACGATTTCCTTCCGCACGACCAACGGCGCTGTCCGTGCCGTGCGCGATATTTCCTTTGACCTGCAGGAGGGTGAAACACTGGCCATCGCGGGTGAGAGCGGCAGCGGTAAATCCGTGACCACCCGCGCCGTGATGGGCATCCTGGCTGGCAACGCCATGGTGGACGGCGGCGAGATCATCTATGACGGCAAGGACCTTCTGAAGATCCCGGAGGAGGAGTTCCATAACCTGCGCGGTCATAAGCTGGCCATGGTCTTTCAGGACCCCCTTTCCGCCCTGAACCCGGTGATGCGCATCGGAAAACAGCTGACCGAGGCCATGCTCCTGAACAACAAGGAGCGCCGGAGGGACGGGAGGGTTTCCTTCAACAAGACCCTCAAGACCCTTGAGGAAAAAATGACCGCAGCGGGCGGGATCGACAATGTTTCGGGCAAGGTAAAGGAATTTGACGATTTTGTGAAGATCTCCGTCAAGGAGGAATTCGCATACAAAGAGGCCACGGAGGCGATCGTTGAGGCGATGGATGGCGCGGAAGAGGTGGAAAGCGCCCTTCTCAAGCGCAATGACAAGGACGTGAGGGATGCCTGCGGACGGATCGCCCATGCCCTGAAGCGTGTGTACAATCCCTATACCTTCCGGGAGGGCAGCGGGGAGATCCAAACCTTCATCACGCGTTTCATGAACTACAAAAAGAACTATGCATACAGGGACCAGAAGGACATGGAGATCCTTCTCGCAGAATTCCGGGAGTCCATGAACGAAGTTCTGAATGCCGAAATGCCCAATTTCTTCTGCATAGGCTATTCCATGAAGCAGGGGAAGACCTTTGATCCATCCAGGGAACCGGTCCGCGAGATCAATGACAAAGCCCGTAAAAATCTGGATGAGGGATTCATGCTCTCATTCCTGAAGGATGTAGAAAAGGGACTTGCCTGCTCCGAAAAACAGTCTCTGGAGGGGAAGAAAAAGGCAGTAGAGGCTTTAAAGGCCGCACTTAACGTGTTTCGGACAGAAACACTGGATCGGGGCCGGTGCATCGAGGCACTGAAGACCTCGGCGACGGCGGTGGAAAGCTCTATCGATCCCCTGCAATTGGATAAGGACAGTCAGGCTTATGTGTACCGCAGCGGCATCGAGGCACTGCTGGACAGGTATTTCAGGGGCTTCAGGCAGAATCCCAGGGAAAAGGCCCGCTTTGCCAAGGATACTGAAAAATTCGAACGGGAAAAGGAAAAGGGCAAGGTGCCTCCATCCGTCATCCCGATGAACCTGATCGATGTGGATGCGGCAAAGGAAAGCATCGTAAGACAGGCGGATTCACTGAGGGTCCATTTTGAGGAACAGATTGCCGCCGGGCCCCGGGGAAACTATTCCGTCAGGGCGGTGGAGATGATCGACTACCTGAAGGCTCGAGCGGAGGATTATGCTTTCGAACTGTCCAAGGGTATGGCAAGGCACCGTGCCATCGAGTTGATGAAGGAAGTGGGAATCCCGGAACCTCACAAGCGGTTCCGCCAATATCCCTTTGAGTTTTCCGGCGGCATGCGTCAGCGTATCGTCATTGCCATTGCTCTTTCCGCCAATCCCGATATCCTGATTTGCGACGAGCCAACGACCGCCCTTGATGTAACGATCCAGGCCCAGATCCTTGAATTGATCAATCGTCTTAAACGGGAGCGCAGGCTATCTGTCATCTTCATTACTCACGATCTTGGTGTGGTCGCCAATATGGCCGACAAGATCGCCATCATGTATGCCGGAAAGATCGTGGAATTCGGCACTGCCGACGATGTATTCTACGACCCTCGGCATCCCTACACCTGGGCGCTGCTCTCGTCCATGCCCGATCTGGAGACAAAGGAAAAGCTGGAAGCCATTCCGGGTACCCCGCCGGACATGATCCTGCCGCCCAAAGGTGATGCATTTGCCGCCCGAAACAAGTATGCGATGCAGATCGACTTTGAGGAACAGCCCCCGGCCTTCAGGGTGTCGGATACTCATTGGGCTGCGACCTGGCTAATGCATCCGGATGCTCCCGAAGTGGCCCCCCCGGCTATCGTAACGGAGAGGATCCGCCGCATGCAGAAGCAGCAAAAAGACCGCGAAGCCGGACAGGTGATGAAAGGAGGCGCCGAAGCATGAAAGCAGCCAAACGAATTGCCACGGCGCTGAGGATCATCGGCTGGCTGATGGTGGCGGTCTCGTTGGGTGTGACCATCTATGCCGCCGCCACCAGTTCCGGCCCCTGGGGGAACATGTCAGGCGCTATCGGGAAATACGGCGGAAGTACCACGATCCTGGACAGGGTGAATTTTGACGGAAAGTTCTACAGCGCCCTGAACGATGCCGCTGTCACGCGGTCAATGCAGTCGAACCTTCGCACGGAACGGGTGCGCACCATATTCGCTTCCTGGGGGAAAAGGCTTGGATCCCTTGAGAACCAGTACATCCAGGGCAAGGTGGATGCCTTCTATACCGGGGCAGACAGCATCACTCCCGAAGAAGCGGAAGCCTATCTGACTTTTTACGGTCAAATGGAAAGCGGGGAAGAAAGCCGCCTTTTGAAGGAAGCCTTCGAATATCTGGACGGACTTTCCAAACCGGCGGCGGGTAAGGGTAAACTGGCTAAACTGCAGGCTGCTTCGGTGGAACCTGAAGTAAAAGCTGTGTATGATACCATGAGCGCCGAAAAGGGTGAAGCGGCAGGAACGTACCTTGAGTTTGTGGAGACAGTTGTGGCCATGGTCCGCGAGGACATCGATGCGGGAAAGGCTGTAACTGACGTGAAAGCCTATGTAAAGGCCCTGGATATGGATCGGTTTTCCCTGGTACTGGCCAGGATCCGTGAGCAGGAGAGAAATGCGGCCGAAGATATTCGGGAATCCTATGCCGCTGTGATGGAAAAGGCGGCGGCAGGCGAAGGTTTTACGGTGAAAACGTATTATGAGGACCTGTACGCATCCCTGCTTTCGCGTTACTCCGAGGAGATTCCACCCAGCAAGGATGTTTTCCTCACTACCACTGCGGCTCTTTTGAGCGATGCGGAGTTTGACGGCTCCGTCAACTCGCTGATGAAGGCGGTCCGCGCTGCCGACAACAAGGAATCGGAAAACCGAAGCGACAGCACCATGAATACCTTTGCTGCATCCGTGGTAGCGATCTCCGACCAAAACAACGAGTTGGGGATATTCCGCTTCCTCTGGTTCCTGGCTGCCAACATCATTTGGGTATGGGTTATTGCGATCCTTCTGATCGTTGCAGCTTTGGTGATCGACAAGATCGTCAACAAGATCACCCTGGCCAGGCTGGAAAATGCCGGGATCCAGGAGGACGAGGATATCCTGCTTCGGGTCAACCACCTCAAGCAATACTTCCGCAGCGGGGATTATATCAACAAAGCGGTGGATGACGTCAGCTTCTACATCAAAAAAGGCGAGGTATTCGGCCTGGTGGGTGAGTCCGGATGCGGCAAGACCACGACGGGACGGACAATCATCAACCTGTATGATCCGACAGAAGGCGATGTCTATTTCCAGGGCCTGCGCATCTCCTCCACCCAGAACGGATTGCCGGTGTTGATCCGCAGCCTTAAAAACGACTTCCGCAACGAAACGGAAAAGCTGGAAGCCCAGATGAAAGACGCCGCTGCCAGGGATCCTTCCTCTGCCGATCGTCTGAAGGCGGAATTCGAACGCCGCGTCGCCGGGATGAAGCAGGAATTGAAAACACGGATCCGCGATGCACGGACCAATGCCCTGGAGTCGTCGGTGGAAAAGAGCAAATGTGTCGAAAAATACCGGGAGAAGCGCAAGGCCGAATTGACCGAGGAATATGAAGCTGAAATCAAGGGCCTTTCGGGAACAGCCGCCGAGGAACGAAAAGCCCGCTATGAAATGGACATGAAGGTCGCTTCCCGCGACAACATCATGACCAAAATGCAGATGATCTTCCAGGACCCCATCGCGTCGATCAATCCCCGAATGACGGTTCGTGAGATCATCGCCGAGGGCCTTAAGATCCGCGGTATCAAGGACGAAAAATACATCGATGAGAAAGTGTATGAGGTATTGGACCTGGTGGGCCTGGTTCGAGAGCACGCCGATCGTTACCCGCACGAATTCTCCGGCGGCCAGCGACAGCGCATCGGTATTGCCAGGGCTATCGTACTCCAGCCGGACCTGATCATTGCCGATGAACCGATCTCAGCGCTGGACGTATCCATCCAGGCCCAGGTCATCAATCTGCTCAATGATCTGAGGGACAAGATGGGCCTTACCATCATGTTCATTGCCCACAACCTGTCCGTGGTCAAATATTTTTCAGACCGAATCGGTGTGATGTATTACGGCCACCTGGTGGAATTGACCACCTCCGACGAATTGTTCTCACATCCCCTGCACCCTTACACCCGTTCCCTTCTTTCTGCCATTCCCTACCCGGATCCCCATTATGAAAAGAACCGCCAGCGCATCGAGTACAATCCCGCCAAGGCCCACGATTACAGTAAGGAACAGCCGACCCTGCGGGAGATCGTACCCGGTCATTGGGTAAGGTGCAATAGCGCCGAGGAGGAACAGTACCAAAGGCAATTGGGCCTGAAGTAAAGGTATGAAAAGATCCCTATTGATCGCTGGGGCTGTTTCCCTCCTTGCGGTGTTCCTGATCGCATTCTTCCGGGGGCTTGCCCCCGGATGCGATGCGGCGGGGGCCCTGTCGGCACTGTGTGACGGCACCTTTGCCGTGGGTGCGGTCCTCCTGGGGGCCGGCATCCTGTCCTGGGTGGGGCAAAGCGGCTTCTTTGATATCTACTCCTATGGAGCACGTGCTGCATGGAATCGCCTGACCCCCTTTGTGAAGGGCAGGGAGGCGACGCCCAGGTATTACGATTACAAGGTGAAAAAGGACACCGAAAGAAAACCGCCGATGAAGGCCCCACTGATCATCGGACTTGTGCTGCTCTTCCTTTCCGGTCTGCTCCTTTTCTTTTATTCAAGAGTGAGCGGGAACGTCTGAAACCGTATGGACGGCTGCACGCATCGGGCAGACAGTTTTTTCGCTCCAGTGCGATCAAAAAAACTGCCTTCGGATCACTATCTGCGGATCCGAAGGCAGTGCTTTTTATTGTAGCACTTCCTCTGCCGTATTAAGGCAAGGGGGCCGGCTTTGTTCAGTCACGGCGTTTCCCTATGATGGAAAGGATACGGATGAAGATGTTGATCACGTCCACATAAATGGCGGCAGCGCTGCGGATGGCGTTGTTGATGGTGGAAGGACGCTGCTGGGCCCTGGACCAGTCAAAGCCGATATATCCGCAGAAGATGACGATGACGATGTAGTCGAAGATCTTCAGATCCCGGCCGCGGAAGAAAATGAGACCGCACAAAAGCTCCACGACGATGGTGATCAGGAGAGTGATGGCAAGGCCCTTTCCTATGCTGGAAAAGAAAGCGGGGAACAGGGCTCCGACGACGGTCATCACCGCGGTGATCGCCATGGTGATCAGGAAAGCGGTGGCAATGCTGACGTCGGTATAAAGGGGGAGGATGATGGATAGAACCAGGCCCATGGCGCAGGCCAGCAGGCCGAAGCCCAGAATGCCGGAGGCAGGGCTCTGAGCTTTGTTGACGATCGCGATCCCGGCGAAGCTGCCGACCAGGTAAAGCGCAAGGATGACGATCAGGCCTACTTTGGAGTTTGAATAGAGGTAATCAGAGAGGCTCGGACTGAGAAATTTACTCATCAGGTAGTTGAGGGCGCACCCCGCGAAGACTGTCAGGCCGATGGCCAGGTTATACATGCCGCGGCTGGATGTGCTTTCAGCGTTCATGTCAAAGTTGACGCTGCCGATACCGAATTCCTTTTTCCTGTTGGTTTTTTCGGACATGCTTTATGACCTCCGTGATCGATCGTAATAAAACAGACCGGCTTTGCGGCCGGTCCGCTGCTTATGGAACTCAGGACTGCTTGGTGCCGCATTCGGGGCAATACTTGGCCGTGCGCGGGATCTTCTGCCCGCATTCGGGGCAGAACTTGGTATCGCTCGAGGGGGTGCTCTGGAGGGCGCTCAGATCGGTCTGCGCGCTGTAGGCCGGCTGACTGTTCTGTGGCTGCGTCTGCTGCTGCATCATTTGGGAGATGGCGGCGCCGATTCCGAGCCCCGTGCTCATGCCCGCGGCTCCGTTCGGATTTTTGGCGGCGTCACGGATGGCCTCGGCAGTCTGGAACTGGGTGTATCTGTTGAGATCGCCGACCACCCCCATGCTGCTGCGCCTGTCAATGGCCTGCTCGACCTCCTGGGGAAGGGAAATGTTCTCGATGGAGAAGCTGTTGAGGCGAAGGCCCAGTTCGGCAAACTTGGGGGCGAGCACCGCGACGGCAAAACCGCCCAATTCGCTGTAGTTGGCAGCCAGGTCAAGGGCGGGGATCTTGCTTTCGGCAAGGATATCCGACAGGCTGGATACGATGACCCGCTTCAGGTATTCGGATACGCCTTCGGTGGTGAAAAGCTGAGAAGTGCCGAAAACCTGCAGCAGGAAGACCTTGGGATCGGCCACACTGAAGGAATAGACACCAAAGGCGCGCAGGCGCACCATGCCGAACTCGGCGTCGCGCATCATTACCGGATTGCTGGTGCCCCATTTCATGTTCAGGAACTGGCGGGTATTGACAAAGTATACTTCTGCCTTGAAGGGGCTGTTGAAGCCGTAGCGCCAGGACTGGAGAGCTGTCATGACGGGCATGTTCTGGGTGGACAGTTCATACCTTCCGGGCCCAAAGACATCGGCGATCCGTCCTTCGTTGACCATGATCGCGACCTGGCTTTCACGTACGATAAGCTGGGCGCCCATCATGATGGCGTTCCCTTCCTTGTTGAAGCGGTAAACCATGGTGTTGCTGCTGGAATCGGTCCATTCGATCACGTCGATGAACTGGCCCGCGAGTCTGGATAAGATGCCCATAATGATACTACCTCCTTTATTGATCCTGTTCGTCTTCACAAAATGAACGCAGGCTGCGGATCATCCCGCATTCCGCGATATTGATGTCCAGATTGAGATATTCCTTGATCATTTCAATGGATCTGTTTACATGTTCCGTGGCCCGTTTTTCATAGTCGCTCAGGTCCTGTTCCAAACCGGCTTCAGGGATTGCGGCAACGCGGATGTGCCTGGGCGTGAGCACCGCCACAGCGTAATAGATGTGATCCACATACCCGCCGAAGAAATTGTTGCGCAGAGCCCTTTCCAGGCGGTCGACCGCGTTGATATGCTGGGAAACATAGATTTCGCCCTGAGGCATGTCCATTTCATAGACCATGCAGGGGCGGGTCGAGGAAACGTGGCTGCGGATCAGCTTCAGCTGGCGTTCCACAACGGAATAATCGACGATCTCGCCGCAAAGCAGGCTGTGGACCAGTTCGTCCCGCATCAAAAGGCGCATTGCGTCGTCGTCATAGGGGATATCGGACATATCCGCGTGCAGGCGGTTGAGGACGGAACGGAGCTCGATCAGGTAGACGACCTGTGCTTCCGGGTCATCCGTTACGCTGAAAACGGGGAGACTCGGCCTTTCGGTGTGGAGATAGGCGGAAAGGAGCTTGGCTTCCCTGTCGAGAAAATAAAAACCGACGGCGTCCAGCCCTTTTGTCTGCAGGATGGAGATGGCCTGGGATGAATCCCTGGCGTACAGCGGCTCATGAAAACCGAGGGATGCCCATTTGATGCTCTTGAACTGAGTTGCTATGTCGTCACGGTCGGTTGCCAGAAGCAGCTTGTACATGAGTCTCCTCCTTAACAGCGGGATCAGCTTATTATACTATCAAATGAGCGGATTGACAATGATTAAATTGCGGACACCCACGGCAGAGAGACTGACCCGATGGGAACCGGAGGCACGGTACGCATGCTTTATTATTTCTGATAAGTCCTGTAGTAGGATGAGATGACAGACATAAAAAGCCTGCCCGGAAGAATGCGGTGGAGGAAAACGGCCAGATGCTGGTCGGGAGAAGCGATACGCCTGCGCAGAGGCATTTTTTTTCGCCGGGAGAGACGGACCACTTTTTTTCCCAGGCGTTCGGGATCACTCCCGTTTTCTTCGTCATGGCGGATAACGGCGATCACGTTGTCAAAGGAAGGGTGATATGCAGGGTTTTCCGAGGCACGGAGTGCGTGTGCGCGGTAAGCGGAGGAACCGGAACGGTGGTCGCCGGGCTCGATGAGCGTTACCTGGATACCGAAAGGGCGGACCTCCATGAACAGGGATTCGCAAAACCCCTCGACAGCGTGTTTGGCGCTGGTATACGCTCCCTGATAGGGGATCCCAAGGAGGCCGTTGATGGAAGAAAAGCAGATGATCTTTCCGCTTCCCTTTTCCCGCATCAGAGGGAGCACGGCCTGTACGGTGCGGACCATACCGTAAAAATCGGTGTCCATGACGCGGTGGATCTCGTCCAGCGTATACTCCTCAAAAGGGCCGAGGATCAGGATGCCCGCGCACAGGACCAGGATATCCGGAGGACCGTACAGGGCAAGGGCCTTTTTGGCGAAACTGGTTACGCTTTCCTCGCATGTAACGTCCAGGGGAAGATGGTACCCCGCATCATCCTCAACTCCTTCGGAAGAGGCAAAGCTTCTTGCCCCGGCGGCTACATTGCAGCCGGCTTTCACAAAAGCCCGGGCACAGCTGAGCCCCAATCCGCTGGAAGCACCGGTCAGCCATACAGTTTCCTTCCGGTTCCCCGAAGATCCCATGGCTCTTTTCTCCTTCCTTCGTTCGATTTCGGTTTTATTATATGCAATTCCATGTTATAATGCAAATGTGAAAAATAAAGCGGAGGGAAAGCCATGAGATCTGCCGCCCTGCTGCCCGGGAAGGAAAAACGCGTTTATTCCGGGCATCCATGGATCTTCAAAAGCGATATTTCCTATGTGGATGCTGATGTGAAGCCGGGGGATGTGATCACCGTGACGACACGTTCCGGCAGGTTTTTGTGCCGCGCAGTCTATAATCCCCGTTCCCAGATCGCTTTGAGGATCCTGACCTGGAAGGATGAAAACTGCGACGATGCGTTCATTCGGGACAGGGTCCGGAAGGCCATTGAATACCGAAAACGTTTTGCTGATCTCAGGTCCTGCAGGCTGATCTTTGCCGAAAGCGACGGGCTTCCTGCGGTAATATGCGATTCCTTTGGCGACGTGGTGGTGATGCAGTGCCTGAGCCTGGGAATGGAACAATTCAAGGAAGCTATCTGCGACGCCATCGAAGACGAGATCCGGCCACGCGGGATCTATGAACGGGGGGACGTTCCGGTGCGCCTGCTTGAAGGCCTGGACCAGGAAAGCAGGGTGCTGCGGGGAAATGTACCTGAGGACAGGGTGGAACTGATAGAAAACGGCATTCGCTTTCTGGTGGATGTCCGCCGGGGGCAGAAGACCGGTTATTTCCTTGATCAGAAGGAAAACCGGGCGGCGATCGCGCCTTTTGTGAAGGGTCAGAAGGTGCTGGACTGCTTTACACACATCGGGTCCTTTGCGCTGCATGCGTCGCATTACGGTGCGGACGAAGTGCTGGGCGTGGATATATCGGATTATGCTTGCGAGTGCGCCCGGGAGAACGCAAAACTCAACGGGTTCAGCCAGGTCCGCTTTGAATGTGCGAACGCCTTTGATCTCCTCCGGCAAAGGTCAGACGCCGGGGAACAGTACGATGTGGTGATCCTGGATCCTCCCGCTTTTACCAAGACCCGGTCCGCCGTGGCTTCCGCTGAAAGGGGATACAAGGAGATCAACCTGAGGGGGATCAAGCTGGTCCGGCCGGGAGGCATTCTGGTCACCTGCTCATGCAGCCAGCACATGCTGCCCTCACAGTTCAGGGAAGTGATCCACAGCGCGGCTTCGGATGCCCATGCCCGTCTGATGCAGATCGAATGGCGGACCCAGGGAAGGGACCATCCGATCCTTGCGGCGGCCCCGGAAACGGAGTATCTTAAATGCGGGATCTACAGGGTGGATAAATAGGAGCCTTGCCCGGGGATCGGTCCTGTATGTGAAAAAGCAGGATAATAAAAGAATTGAAAACCCCGTGGATATGAATTATAATCGGCATGTGGCCTGTGGATAATATACGCGGGCCGATCATAATGAATTGGAGTGACAATTGGAATGAGCGAATGTTCGCATGACTGTTCCAGCTGCAGCGCAAACTGCTCAAGCAGGGATCCTGCGTCCCTGATCGAAAAGACCAGGGAAGGGACAAAGATCAAAAAAGTCATCGCAGTGATGAGCGGCAAGGGGGGTGTAGGCAAATCCCTCGTGACCAGTCTCCTGGCTGTCATCAGCCAGCGTGCGGGATATAAAACGGCCATCCTGGACGCCGACGTGACCGGCCCTTCCATTCCCCAGGCTTTCGGGATCCACGAGCCGGCGATGGGGACGGGAGAAGCCATACTTCCTTCCCTGACCAAAACCGGCATCAAAATGATGAGTGTCAACCTTCTCCTGGATGACGAGACCAGCCCTGTCATTTGGCGCGGGCCGATCATCGCGGGCACGGTCAAGCAATTCTGGACCGATGTGGAGTGGGGCGATGTCGATATCATGTTTATTGATATGCCTCCGGGAACCGGAGACGTGCCGCTGACTGTTTTCCAGTCCATCCCGGTGGACGGGGCTGTTGTCGTCGCGACTCCCCAGGGTCTGGTCGGCATGATCGTGGAGAAGGCCGTGAACATGGCCGGTATGATGAATGTTCCGCTCCTTGGACTGGTAGAGAATATGAGCGGTGTGATCTGCCCAGACTGCGGGAAGCATATCCCCGTGTTTGGGGAGAGCCATGCCGCTGAAACGGCGGAAAAACACGGTACGAAGCTTCTGGGAAGCATCCCGATGGATACGCGCCTCTCCGAAGCCTGCGACCGCGGGCTGATCGAGCTGTTTGAAGGATCGTGGCTTGACCGGGCAGCGGAGGAAATACTCCGGACCCTGGAAAAGGCATAACTGTATCCGATATCATCCTTGGGAGGATGAGCCATGCAAAAAATACTGCGAGTGATCTTTACGGCTGATTGCCACGGATACCTCTATCCGTCGGATTACTTTGGCACGCAGGAAGAACGCATGGGGATGCTGAGTGTGATTGCCGCGTTCCGCAGGGATGAAAATACCCTGGTGATCGACGGCGGGGATACCATCCAGGGGTCGCCCTTTACCGCTTATCTCCGGCGCAGCGGTATCGGGCCCAAGCCCCTGGCCGGGCTGATGAATATGGCGGGATACGATTATATCGCCCTGGGCAACCATGATTTCGATTATGGGAACGGCTACCTGGGTGAATATCTGGAGGCGCTTTCCGCCAAATGCCTTTGCGCAAATATCAGGGACAGGGAATTCAGGCTCCCTGTCTTTTCTTATTCGATCCATACAATGAAAAACGGCCTGCGCGTCGGTTTGTGCGGCGTCTGTACAGAGAAACTGATGCGCTGGGAGGACCGCGGTGTGATGGATGACCTGGATATCCGGGATGCGGTCGAAAATGCAAAAAACGCCCTGGACCTTTTAAAAGGCAGGACGGACGTGAACATATGCGTTTACCACGGAGGCTTTGAATTTGACCCTGTGACGGGAAAAAGGCTGTCTTCCGGGACCGAGAACCGGGCTGAACTGATCTGCAGCCTTGGGTATGACCTGGTGCTCTGCGCCCACCAGCACCGAAGCCTGCCGGGTAAAAAGATCGGCAGTTCCTGGGCAGTGCAGGTCATGAACCGGGGCAGGGAATTTTCCGTAACGGATGTGACTGTGGACGAGGGGGATATCCGGATCGTATCCCGCTCGGAAAAACCGGGGAATGAGGTGTTTCTTGCGGGGAAAACGTCCCTGGACGGGATCCAGAAACAGGTCAACGAACACCTTGACCGACCGATCGGTGCTTTCAGCCGTCCTCTGGAGGCTGAGGAACACCTGGTCAGCGCATGCCGGGGCAGTGATCTTGCCAATTTTTTTAATATGGTCCAGTGTGAAGCCGCGCTCTGCGATATATCTGCGTGCAATCTTTACAACGAGGTCCGGGGATTCGAGAAAACGGTCACGATACGGGATGTAATGAAGGCTTACCGTTTTCCGAATACCCTTGTGGTGCTGCGCCTGACCGGCACGGATATAAAGAATTATCTTGAACAGTGCGCCAGGTATTTTACCCTGCTTGAAACAGGTGAAGTCGTCATATCAAGGGAATATCTTGTTCCAAAGGCGCATCATTACCATTTTGATTATCTGTACGGGCTGGCTTATGTGGTAGACCTAAGCTGCAGGGAGGGCGACAGGGTAAAGAAGATCGTACGCCTTTCGGACGGGAGCCCCATCGGGGAGGAAGACGAGGCCGATATCTGTTTCAGCTCATACAGGGCGACCGGCATCGGCGGGTTCGATATGCTCCGGGACAAGCCGATCGTCCGGGAGATACCGGTGCCTATGCAGGACCTGATCATTCGTTACTTTGAATCCCATCCGACAGTCGATCCGGTGGTATTTTCCGCTGTCAGGTTTGCAGACAGGGACCGGCTGTTTATCTCGCCGCCTTCCTCCGAAACAGACAGGAACTGAACGGCTTTTTCCCGGGCTGCTTTCATGGCGCCGGGCATGGGCAGCGCCGCCAGTCCGTCCCGGTCTGTCCATAAATGTTCTTCGGGCCCGGTCCATGATTCCGCAGCGCATTCGGCCAGGATCAGGGACATGTTCCAGACCTGATGGGTGAAAACGTGTTTTGCGCTGCCCAGGAAAAAGGCGGGCTTCGCTGGGATGCGGCTGAGGAGGTGGGAATCGGTTCTGTCAAGAGCCTCTCCGGCTCCGGTGCCTTCCGGGAGCGGGATCAAAAGAAACACATACAGAGAATTGAGCATCTTCTCACTGCGTTTAAAGAGGCATGTACGCCCCTGATGAGTGAGGATCACCACCGCGTAGTCTTTCTGGGCCGGCGGTCTTTTTTTTCCCCTGACGGGCAGGCTTTCGGGATGTCCGGCGATAAACGCGCGGCATACGCCTGACAGCGGACAGACGGCGCAGTCGGGCGTTCCGGGAACGCAGACGGCCGACCCCAGATCCATCATAGCCTGATTGAAATCCCCGCATCTGTTCTCCGGCATGTCGGCCAGGGCAAGGGAATAAAGCCGGCGCTTTACGGTTTCCTGATCCACGCACCCCTGCTCATCATACAGGCGGGCAAAGATACGGTACAAGTTACCGTCCATCGCGGGCACCCTGACCCCGAATGCGATGCTGGCGACGGCAGCGGCGCTGTAGGGGCCGACGCCAGGCAGTGAGAGCAGGGCATCAACCGTATCCGGGACCCGTCCGCCGTGCTCATCCCGGATGATCGCCGCAGCACGGTGCAGGCTGCGGGCACGGCTGTAATATCCAAGGCCTTCCCATTCTTTCAGGACGTCCTCAAGGGGGGAATCGGCCAGGGACCGAAGATCCGGGAAACGGGCGGTGAAACGGTTGAAATATGCTTCAGCTGTTTCAGCCCGGGTCTGCTGAAGCATAAACTCGCTGACCAGGACCAGATACGCATCGCCGGTGTCCCGAAAGGAAAGGCGTCGTTTGTTGATGCGGTACCATGAAAGGACCAGGTCGGAAATGCTGTCTGCCATACTGCCTCCGTCAGAGATCGAATGGAACCATTATACCCCGTTTTTTTTCGGTGACAACCCTGATTAGGCGGGTACGGACATGCCGGACCTGACAGATTACATGTTGTAATGAAATTTTAACATTTTTTTTCGGAATACCCCTTGAACTTTTAATGGAATTGCTGTATATTACTTGAGGATGTTAGCACTCCTTTATGACGAGTGCTAACAAAAAGAAAACCAAGTGCTTGGCACAAGGTCTTTAGGAGGAAGCATCATGAAAGTAAAGCCTTTGGGTGATCGTGTTGTTATTAAGAACGTGGAAAACGAAGAAACCACCAAATCGGGTATTGTTCTTCCCGGCTCTGCCAAGGAAAAGCCCCAGATGGCAGAAGTCCTGGCTGTCGGCCCCGGCGGCATGGTGGACGGCAAGGAAGTCAAAATGGAAGTCTCTGTCGGCCAGAAGGTTATTTACAGCAAGTATGCCGGGACCGAAGTGAAGATCGACGGTGAAAACCTGATCCTTGTCCGCCAGAGCGATATCCTGGCCGTAGTCGAATAAGCCTGCACGGCGGACAGTTATTTTCAGCGGTCGGCGCAGGATCCTGCCCGACCTGAGAGGACCGAAAAATTATTATTAAGCAGGAGGAATTATCATGGCAAAGCAGTTGAAATACGGTGAGGAAGCCCGCCGCGCATTGGAAAAAGGGATCAACGCCCTTGCTGATACCGTTAAGATCACCCTGGGCCCCAAGGGCAGGAACGTGGTTCTGGATAAAAAATACGGCGCACCCCTGATCACCAACGACGGTGTGACCATCGCCAAGGAAATTGAGCTTGAGGATCCCTTTGAGAATATGGGTGCCCAGCTGATCAAGGAAGTCGCTACCAAGACCAATGATATCGCCGGCGACGGCACCACCACCGCGACTCTTCTGGCACAGGCCATCGTCCGTGAAGGCCTGAGGAACCTGGCTGCCGGAGCCAATCCCATGGTGCTGCGCAGGGGCATCGAGGATGCCACTGAAGCAGCTGTTGAAGGCCTGAAGGAAATCAGCCAGCCTATCAGCGGCAAGCAAGCCATCGCCCAGGTCGCCAGCATTTCCGGCGGCGACACCAAGATCGGCGAACTGATCGCCGATGCGATGGAGAAGGTCGGCAAGGACGGCGTCATTACCGTCGAAGAAAGCAAGACCATGAAGACCGAGCTCTCCACTGTGGAAGGCATGCAGTTCGACCGTGGCTATGCCAGCGCTTATATGGTGACTGATTCCGATAAGATGGAAGCTGTTCTGGACGATCCGCTGATCCTGATCACCGACAAGAAGATCAGCAACATCCAGGAGATCCTGCCCGTTCTGGAGCAGGTAGTGCAGCAGGGCAAGAAGCTTCTGATCATTGCCGAGGACGTGGAAGGCGAAGCCCTTGCGACCCTGGTTGTGAACAAGCTGCGCGGCACCTTTACCTGTGTCGCTGTCAAGGCCCCCGGCTTTGGCGATCGCCGCAAGGAAATGCTCCGTGACATCGCGATCCTGACCGGCGGTCAGGTCATCAGCGAGGAACTGGGCCTGGAGCTCAAGGAAGCCACGGTTGACATGCTGGGCCGTGCCCATCAGGTGAAGGTGGATAAGGAAAACACCACCATCATCGACGGCGCCGGAGACAAGGCCGAGATCGAAGCCCGTGTGCAGCAGATCAAGACCCAGATTGCCGATACCACCAGCGATTATGACCGTGAAAAGCTGCAGGAGCGTCTGGCGAAGCTGGCCGGCGGTGTTGCTGTTATCCGCGTCGGTGCCGCCACCGAGATCGAAATGAAGGAACGCAAACTGCGTATCGAAGACGCTCTGGCCGCGACCCGCGCCGCGGTGGAAGAGGGCATTGTGCCCGGCGGCGGCGTTGCCCTGCTCAATTGCCTTTCCAAGGTGCAGGCCCAGGTCGCCAAGCATACCGGCGATGCCCGTACCGGCGTGCAGATCGTGCTTCGCTCCATGGAAGAACCCCTGCGCCAGATTGCTGCCAACGCCGGAATCGACGGCTCTGTGATCATCGAAAACATCCGCCGCTCCCGCAAGGTCGGTTACGGATATGACGCGATGAAGGGTGAATACACCGACATGATCGAACGCGGCATCATCGACCCCACCAAGGTGACCCGCAGCGCGCTGCAGAATGCCGCCAGCGTGGCTTCCATGGTGCTGACCACCGAATCCCTGGTCACCGATATCCCCGCGCCCGAACCCGCTCCCGCAGCGAACCCCGGTATGGGCGGCGGAATGTACTGATTTGACAGCAGTAACAGTCGAGGCCCCTCTTCGGAGGGGCATTTTCATACCGCTTTATATCTCAACAATGTCAACAGCGCGCCGTTTCCGGATACATGGAAGTGGCGCGCTGTTTGAATGTGATTTCGGCTGACGGACAGAATTAAAGCTGATCGTGCCCCTGCCGGCCTGAATCCGGGCTGCTGAGGACAGAATACAGAAAAGCGTCATCTCCAGTGTTTCAGCGTTTTAAGGCCTTGGGTGTACTGCCTGCGCCGCTCATCCTCCGGAAGACCGTTTCCGTCCGGTGCGTGGGCAATAAGAAAATCGACCAGAGAATCCAGCGATTGATATGCGAAACGGCCTTCTTCGTAGCACCACTTGCAGTAATCCTCGTTGAAAGACCCGTCCGGTTCCCTGCTGATCATTTCGTCCTCGCTGAGGGGCATTCCGCAGCACTGGCAGAAGAGGATGCGGGGGGAGCCAAGGAGCGTGTTGATGGTCACGTTGAACTCTCTGGAAAGAAGCTTGAGGGTTTCGGTATTCGGCTGTGTTTCACCCGTTTCCCAGCGGCTGACTGCCTGTCTGGTGACCATGACCCGCTCGGCCAGCTGTTCCTGTGTCAGATGGTGATCCTCACGCAGTTTTTTAAGAATGGCATATGTCTCCATTGTATGACCCTTCCTTTCGTTGCCTTTGTCTGTACAGATCATATGCCAAAGAGATGATTATTACAAGCAACTTGTTGTTGCCTGCCGGTCCGTGCATGGCCGGGGGATGGGATATTTATCGTTTGATGTCGTAATTCATGTTCATCAGGTTTTTGATCACGCTCACATCATCGGTGATGTTGGCGTCGCCGTGGATCGTATGCTTGATCGCACTGGATGCCACGGCGAAATTGAGCATATCCATTGGCCTGTACTTTCGGATCATCGCGTAAATAAGTCCGCTGGCAAAGGCGTCGCCCCCACCGACCCGGTCCAGGATATTGAATGTGAACAGTTTGCTTTCAAAGGTGTGGTTCTGGTACCACATGAAAGCTTTCAGGCTGTTCTCCGAACCGGAATGGGCGTATCTGACATGACGGGCAATACAGGTAAGGTTGGGATACTGCTCCGCGAAGGCCTGGAAGATCTCGTCCTGCTGTTCATAAGAGGGCTGCAGGGGAACCCCGTCCTTGACATCGCCCAGGGCGTGGTTTTCCGGATCTCTCCACAGGTGGTACGGTTCGATGCCGAGAAGGACATTGACATAGGGAAGGCACTGGGTGCAGAAATCCCTTGCTTCGTCCCAGGTCCACAGGGTGGACCGGAAATTGCCGTCAAAGGAAACAATGATGCCCAGGTCTTTTGCGGCTTTCAGCATATCCAGGGTCAGGGTGCGGAGGCTGGAATTCAGGGCGGGCGTGATGCCGCTCAGGTGCAGCCAGTCGAAGCCTTCCAGCAATTTCATAAGGTCAACATGTGAAAAATCGTATTCTGTCAGAGCGCTGTGCTTACGGTCGTAGATCACTTTGCTCGGACGGATGCCGTAACCGGTTTCAAGGTAATATGTGCCCAGACGATGGGTCGGCGTTTCTTCAGGAGTGGAGAGGATCACGGGAGTGCAGTGTACGTCGTTGGACCTCAGCCACCGGACTGCGCTTTTGCCCAGGGAGTTGTTTGGGACCACGGAAAAGAAGGTGGAATCCACCCCCAGGTTAGCCAGTGCCAGGGCAATGTTGGCCTCGCTTCCGCCGTAGCTGGCCTCGAATGAGTTTGCCATACGGATCTTGTCATAATTCGGCGGTGTCAGGCGCAGCATGATTTCGCCCATGGTGATGAAATGTGTTCCCGTCTCATTTCCGGAAAGCGGATTTTTATGGATCATGATCATTCCTCCCATCCTGTGACTGTTATTGTGAAAATGCAGGCTGCATATGAAAGCGGAGAGCGGAATATGTGCGGGGAAGTGACGCCGCAGTCCGATCTGCCTGTTCTTTTGCTGTATTTTATTATATCACACCTCTCTGCGCTTTCATACCCCCGATGTCTGCATATTGTAAATACACGGCATTTCCTGTATAATACCCGAGGAATTCAGTACCTTGTTTTATTTTGCAAAGGGCATGAAAAAGAATCCCGGACAAAAGCGTCCGGAAGCAAAGGAAGGAATTGAACGTATGAAGATCGGCTGTGTAAAGGAGATCAAGAACAATGAATACCGCGTGGGATTGACCCCCGACAATGTGAAGGCATATGTTGCTGCGGGACATCATGTGTATATGGAAGCCGGCGCTGGGATCGGCTCCGGCTTTTCTGACGACGAGTATGTTCATGCCGGCGCTTCCCTCCTGGACAATGCCGCAGACGTATGGCGCCTTGTGGATATGATGATCAAGGTCAAGGAGCCCCTGGAGTGCGAATACCCCCTGTTCAGGGAAGGACTTATTCTGTATACATATCTGCACCTGGCTGCGGACAGGGAACAGATGGACGCGCTGCTGAATGGCCGTGTGAAGGCGGTAGCTTACGAGACCATCCAGGAATCGGACCTCTCCCTGCCGTGTCTGGCCCCGATGAGCCAGATCGCCGGCCGCTTGTCCATCCAGGAAGGCGCCAAATACCTTGAAAAACGATTTGGCGGGGAAGGGATCCTCCTGGCCGGCGTGCCCGGGACACCAAAGGCCAATGTCGTCATTCTTGGCGGCGGCACTGTGGGCATGAACGCCTGCAAGATCGCGGTCGGTATGGGCGCCAACGTCACCATCCTGGATATCAGCCTTAAACGGCTGGAGGAACTGGACAACCTTTTCGGCGCGCATGTCCAGACCCTGGTAAGCAACGACAGCAATGTAGAAAGGGTCCTCAGGGATGCTGACCTGGTCATAGGATCGGTCCTGATCCCCGGCGGTTCCACGCCCAAGCTGTTCAAGAAACGCTATTTGAAGGAAATGAAGGACGGCGCTGTATTTGTTGATGTGGCCATCGACCAGGGCGGCTGCGGTGAAAGCAGCCATGTGACCACCCATGACGATCCGGTCTATGTGATGGACGGTGTGGTCCATTACTGCGTAGGCAATATGCCCGGCGCGGTCCCAAGGACCAGCACCATCGCCCTGACCAACGCGACCGTACGCTATGGCCTGGAGATCGCTTCCAAGGGGCTTGAGAAGGCGGCCATGGAAAGCCCTGCCATCGCCCTGGGCGTCAACACCTATCTGGGGAAAATCACCAATCGCAACGTAGCCATGGCTCATGGACGCGAATATACCGATCTGAAAGATATGATCGTTTGATCCCATCTCTTATGGTAACGATCGAATACTCAGCGCAGGGGGGCCGAAAGGCCCCCCTGTCAGCCTGTTGGGACATTTTGCGGCGGACATTTTGTTCCTGTTATACCCTGCGTATCATTGACTTTTTCGGCGATGGATGGTTAAATAAGGGGAGTTGATCGAAAGGGAGGACGCGTATGGGTTTCTTCGACGGAATCAAGGTCAAAGCCGCACTGATGAAGCACCAGAAAGGCAAAAAAGAGGAAGCGCTGGCGGAATATACCGAACTGTATCAAAGCGGTGTCGTTTCGGCTGCGTACATGCTGCCTTATTCTGTACTGCTGCTCAAAAAGGGCGGAGAAGATAATTACCTTCTGGTGAAAGAAGTTCTTAAAAAAGCCGAAAAGGCCCCGGATATGACCCCGGACAAAAAACAGCAGCTTTTTGTGAATTATGCCGTGGCGAATTACAAGCTGGGCGAGATCGATAAGGCGATCAATCTTTTGGAAGCCAGCCACAAAAAGACCCCATGCGGCATGACCTATCAGGCGCTGGGATTTTTGTATATCGAAAAAGGCGATCAGGAAAAAGCGCTGGCTTACAATATGGAAGCGTTGGAATATGACGACGAGGATCCGGTCGTGCTGGACAACCTCGGTCAAGTATATTACAGGCTGATGAATGATAAGGAGAAAGCCAGGGAGTATTTTGAAAAAGCGTACGAACTGAAGGATACGCAGATCGATACCAACTATTTCCTTGCACTTTATGATATCGAAGACGGGAAAAAAGAAGAGGCGGTTAGGAAACTGAGAACCTCGCTGGAAGGCAATTTTTCTCCCCTGAATCACGCCACGCCGGAAGGGATCAGTAAACTGCTGTCTGAGATCGAATAAGCAGGGCGGTTTCAGCGCCGCCGGGCCGGTTTCTCCGGATAAGCAGGTATATATTTTTGCATTGTACATCGTAAAAGGCTTTATAATCCGCAAAAGACTCTTATGACAGGAGGCATACAATGGCCAACGATACTTCGCGCACCAATTTCATCTGGGATGCCATAGAAGAGGATCTGAAGGAAGGCAGGTATACCGAGGTCCACACCCGTTTTCCTCCTGAGCCCAACGGATACATGCATATCGGTCACTGCAAAGCGCTGATCATGGATTTCCTGACGGCCGAAAAATTCGGAGGCAAATGCAATCTGCGTTTTGACGACACCAATCCGGCAAAAGAGGATATGGAGTATGTCCGGAATATCGAGAAAGACATTCGCTGGCTTGGATTCGAATGGACCGGCGGCCTGTATTACGCAAGCGATTATTATGATAAATGCTATGAGATCGCCGAAGACTGGATCAAAAGGGGTCTGGCCTACGTGGACGAGCTCAGCAAGGAGGAAATGCGTGCTTACCGCGGTACGCTGACCGAACCCGGCAGGAATTCTCCATGGCGGGACCGCCCGTGGGAGGAAAGCCTGGACCTGTTTCGCCGGATGAAGGCCGGGGAATTCGAGGAAGGGACCCGTACGCTTCGCATGAAGATCGATATGGCAAGCCCCAATATCGTCATGCGGGATCCTGCCATGTACAGGATCCTCTACAAGGAGCACTGGCGCACGGGTAACAAGTGGTGCATTTATCCGATGTATGATTTTGCCCATCCCATCGGGGACGCCCTGGAAGGCGTGACCCACAGCCTCTGTTCCCTGGAATATGAGATCCATCGCCCTCTGTATGACTGGGTGGTGGAGCATGCCGCGAACATGCTTGTTTCAAAGCCCCGGCAGATCGAGTTTGCAAGGCTGAACATGACCAGGACGGTCATGTCCAAACGCTATCTGCGTCAGCTGGTCGAAGGCGGCTATGTGCGCGGGTGGGATGATCCCCGGATGCCCACGCTTTCCGCCCTCAGGCGCAGAGGGTATACCGGTACCGCCATCCGTGAATTTGTAGACCGCATCGGCATGAGCAAGGCCGACAGTGTGGTGGATCTTGCTTTGCTTGAATCCTGTGTCAGGGACGATCTGGGTGAAAAGAGTCCCAGGGCCATGGCAGTCCTGAAGCCCCTGAAGGTGGAATTCACCAATTGGCCGGAGGATAAAGTGGAGGAACTGACGGTGGAAAACCATCCCGATCATCCTGAGATGGGGACGCGGACCGTGCATTTTTCCCGTTTCGCCTGGATCGAGCAGGATGATTTTATGGAAGAGCCGGTCAAAAAATTCCAGCGCATGTATCCGGGCTTCGAGGTTCGCCTGAAAGGCGCGTATATCGTCCGCTGTGACGGCTGTGAAAAAGACGAAGAGGGGAACGTCACAAAAGTCCTGTGTACGGTAGACCTGGATTCGGCAAGCGGCACTCCAGGCGCAGACCGGAAGATCAAGGGAAAGACCCTGCACTTTGTCAGCGAAGCGGACGCCGTACCCTTTGAAGCGCGGCTGTATGAACCGCTGCTCCTGGACGAGGAACCTGAATCCGAAGAACCGTCGGAGGCGGAGGAAGAAAATGCCGGATCCGGCAAGAAGGATTTCATCAGCCGCCTGAACCCTGACAGCATGACGGTACTTCGCGGTGTAGCCGAGCCCTGTGTACGGGACTGCCCCGACGGGACCACATTCCAGTTCCTTCGCACCGGATATTTCTGCAAGGATCCGGATTCCACGGCTGAATTGCCGGTCTATAACCGCACCGTGGGCCTCAGGGATACCTTTGCCAAACAGAAAGGATAATCAACATGGAAGTCAGGACACGTTTTGCTCCGAGCCCCACGGGCTTTATGCATCTTGGCGGGGTCAGGACGGCATTGTACGCATTTCTGTATGCCCGCAAGAACGGCGGCAAGTTTATTCTCCGCATTGAGGATACAGACCAGGAGCGCTTTGTGGAAGGTGCTACGGAAGTGATCTACGATACGCTGAAGGCCTGCGGTATGCAGTGGGACGAAGGCCCGGATGTGGGAGGTGATTACGGCCCGTACATCCAGTCGGAGAGGAAGGATATTTACCTGCCGTATGCTGAGGAGCTGATCCAAAAGGGGAAGGCATATTACTGTTTCTGCACCAAAGAGGAACTGGACGAGCGCCGCAGGGCGGCAGAGAGCAGGGGAGAGACCTTCAAATACGACAAACACTGCCTTCACCTGAGCAAAGAAGAGGTACGGAAACGTCTGGACGCCGGTATGCCGTATGTCATACGTCAGAATGCGCCGACCGAAGGGGAAAGCAGCTATCATGACATGGTCTTCGGGGATATCTCCATGCCCAACAATACCCTGGACGATATGGTCCTCATCAAACAGGATGGGATGCCGACCTACAATTTCGCTAATGTGATCGATGATCATCTGATGGGGATCACCCATGTGATCCGCGGTATGGAATATCTGTCGTCCACGCCGAAATACGATCTTCTTTATGAGGCTTTCGGCTGGGATATCCCAAAGTATATCCACCTGCCCACCGTAATGAGGGATTCGTCCCATAAGCTGTCCAAGCGGGACGGAGACGCCTATTACAGCGATTTTATCAGCAAGGGATACCTGACCGAAGCGCTGATCAATTACCTGGCCCTGGTCGGCTGGAATCCCGGGGACGACCGGGAATTCTTTACCATGGACGAATTGATCGAAGCATTTGACGTAAAGGGGATCAATAAGGCTCCCGGTATTTTTGACGTCAATAAGCTGACCTGGTTCAACGCCCACTATATCCGTGAGCTGCCCTTTGAAAAATACCTGGAGTTGGTAACTCCGTGGTTTGATTCCGTTTTTGACGGCATGGAAAACAAACCGGACTACCGCAGGCTGGCGGAACTGATGCAGGGCCGGACCGAAGTGTTTGGCCTGGTGCCCGGAATGGTCGCCTTCCTCAGGGATATGCCGGAATACAGCGATGATCTGTACTTCAATAAAAAGATGAAGACCTCGGCGGAGACCGCGGGGCCGGTGCTTGAAATGATCCGGCCCGTTCTGGAGGGAATCGAAGACTGGAAGGAAGATATCATCCACGACCGCGTCATGGAAAAGATCGCGGAAAGCGGAATGAAAAACGGCACTGTTCTTTGGCCGCTGCGCATCGCGATCTCGGGCCTGGCCAACACGCCCGGCGGTGCATTTGAGATCGCCTATCTGCTGGGCAAGGATGAGACCCTGCGCAGGCTTGACGGGGCTTGCGCACGCCTGAAAAAAGCCTGAACCGCCTTATAAAAGATGCCGGTCATGATGAACGTCATGGCCGTTTTTTTGATAAACCGGGTATTGGGACGCTGATGCCGTTCTATCCCCATGTACTGATAAGCCGAACAGGACAGGAAATAGAAAAAACAAAAAAACGCGGATCGCTCCGCGCTTTGTCTGTGGTGTTATATCCGGTCCAATATGGGGGAGAAGAGGTTGTGCTTCTGCAGGATGCCGTCATAGGAGACGATGATCCCCTCGTTTTCGGCATAAAATGTGTCGAGCCCCCGGGTCTCAAAGATCCTGACCTTTGGAGGAGAAGGCATTTTCATCACCTGATCCCGGATCTTTTCGGCTACTTCGGGATTCCTGCAGTGGGAGATATACAGGCAGCTGCCGCCCTGCCGCTTTTCGGAATAATCCTTCAGGATCGAATTGACCGCCCCTGCTCCTCCGCGGGCTTTGCCGATCAGTTCTATCTTGCCGCCTGGCGTACCGATACCGATACCCCACAGATGAAGAGCCCTTGCGGCGATGCCGACCAGGCGGGGCATCCTTCCGTTCCTGATCAGGTTGTCAAAGGAACAGAGAGCGAAGACAGTATGGACGTGGGATACATATTCGTTCAGTTTTGAGACGACCGCATCAAAGCTGATTCCTTCAGCGATGAGCTCCGCGGCTTTTTCAGCGATGAGAATGTTGCCGGGACCGGTGGAACGGCAGTTGATGACGGCGATCTTCTTATCCGGAAATTCTTCGAGAACCATTTCCCTTGCGGCGCATGCGCTGTTGTAACTTCCGGAAAGCTCGGCAGAAATGGTGATGGCGATGGAGTGGTCGGCGGTTTTGAACTCATCCGCCCACAGGTCCGGAGGCGGACAGGAGGATTTGCTGGGGGTCTTGGCTTTTGCCAGCGCGTCCAGAAGGATTCGGGTATCAAAATGCTCTTCGTCTGTAAAGGATCGATCATCCACCGTGAAAACGAAAGGAATGCTGGCATAAGACAGTCCGGGGCATTTCCTGTCCAAATCGATGATATCACAGGCTGAATCGGCAACGATCTTCCAGGACATAAATTACCTCCGATGCTGACAGGCCGGTCATAACGACTGGTTTGTTACATAAATATTATACCGCTCCTTTGCGGGAGCCGCAACAGATTGCCTTTATTTTAACAAAATATCTGATATTTGAGATGGTACGGAAAGCGATTCGTACGGCGCGATCCCCAAACGGAAGGATCCCGGGCCCTCGGACAGAATGAGCGGCTGCAGGAGGAATGCCCCATGCAGCCGCCGGGAATCGGGATCAATAATCATTCTCGGCCAAGGAGCCCGGTTTGCCAGTGTTTGCGGCACAGGGAAACATAGCAGCTGTTGCTGCCAAGGAGGATCTGGGCGCCTTCCCGGACTACCTTGCCGTCAATGACCCGCGCGTTGCAGATGGCTTTTTTTCCGCACCAGCAGATGGTTTTGACTTCTTCGATGGTATCAGCCCAGGCAAGGAGCCACTTGCTACCCTCAAAAAGGTTATTCTGGAAATCGGTCCGAAGGCCGTACGCGATGACAGGAATGTTCAGCCGGTCCACGATGTCCACCAGTTTTTCGACCTGCGCTTTTGTCAGGAACTGCGCTTCATCCACGATGACGCAGTGATAGGTAGAAACGTCGATCTCGTCCAGTTCTTCCACAAAGCGGCATTCAGTCTGCAGCCCGGAACGGCTGCGAACAGTCCGTTCCCCGTCGCGGTTGTCCAGCTGTGGTTTGAGCATAAGAACATGCTGGCCCCGTTCATGGTAGTTGTACTCCACCATAATGGCATTGGCTGTTTTGCTGGAACCCATCGCGCCGTAACGGAAATACAGTTTGGCCATGTCAATTTTCCTTCATATAAGAGACGAGCATACAGCAGAAGGCCTCTTATGATCCGCTGTATTCGATGAGAAACGGAAACCCTCTCGCCAGATCAATAAGCTTTGGCGAAATACATGACCCTGTCGGCCTTTTTGCCGCAGCAGACACATTTATCCCCGATGGGAGTCTGGTCAAAAGGCATATTCCTGGAGGTCGCGCCGGTCTCTTCCTTGATGCGGTCTTCACAGGACCTTTCGCCGCACCACATGGCGCGGGCATATCCGCCGTCCACCTGGGCCTTCAGTTCGTCCATATCGGAAACGTCCTTCGTGTGGGCTTCACGGAACGAAAGAGCGATGCGGAACATGTTTTCCTGTATGTCGTCGAGCAGCTTTTTTACGGCCGCGGAAAGACGGTCGTCCAGAGGAAGGGCGGTTTTTTCGAAAGTATCCCTGCGCACTGCGGTGACCTGACCCTTTTCGATGTCCTTGGGGCCGATCTCCAGGCGAAGGGGCACACCTTTGAGTTCCCATTCGTTGAACTTCCAGCCGGGGGATACATTGTCCCTGTCGTCAAATTTGACGCGGAGGCCCGCCGCTTTCAGCACGTCCACGACCTCACCGCATTTTTCGATCACACCGCCCTTGTGGGCTGCGATTGGGAGCACGACAGTCTGGAAGGGAGCGATCGCCGGGGGCAGCTTCAGCCCGCGCTCGTCACCGTGGGTCATGATGATCGCCCCGATCAGCCTTGTGGAGCAGCCCCAGCTGGTTTCGTGACAGTACTCCAGGCGGCCGTCCTTGGAAAGGTACTGGATGTTGAAGGGCACCGAGAAGTTGGTGCCGAAATTGTGGGAGGTGCCTGCCTGGAGCGCTTTGCCGTCCTGCATCATTGCTTCGACAGAATATGTCGCCTGGGCACCGGCAAATTTTTCCTTGTCCGATTTGCGTCCCGCGTAAACAGGGATGGCCAGCTTGCTTTCGCAGAAGGTCTTATATACATTCAGCATGAGCTGCGTTTCTTCTTCGCTTTCTTCGGGGGTGGCATGGACCGTGTGGCCCTCCTGCCACCAGAATTCGGCGGTCCTCAGGAAGGGACGCGTGGTTTTTTCCCAGCGCATCACGGAACACCACTGGTTGTATTTCATGGGAAGATCGCGCCAGGAATGGACCCATTTTGCGAACATGGTGCAAAATATGGTCTCGCTGGTAGGCCTGACGGCCAGGCGTTCCTGCAGGGGCTCCACACCGCCCTGGGTGACCCAGGCGACCTCGGGGGCGAAGCCTTCCACATGTTCCGCTTCCTTCAGCAGCAGGGATTCGGGGATCAGCATGGGCATGGAAACGTTTTCGTGCCCTGTTTCCTTGAACATGGCGTCCAGGTGTTCATGGATCAGTTCCCAGATGCGGTTCCCGTAAGGCTTCATGGCCATACAGCCTCTGACGGGTGTATAATCCATCAACTCCGCCTGGGTGACCACATCGGTATACCATTGGGAGAAATTCTCGCTGCGGGGTGTGATGTGCTGGACAAATTCCTGCTTGGCTTCCTTGGCCATAAACTGGTCCCTCCCTAAACACAAAATAAAAAATCCGTCCCGCAGGGACGAAAGCATGCTTTCGCGGTACCACCTTGCTTGACAGAGTTCTGTCCGCTTCCTGGGACGTTATCGGGTCCACCGGCGGTGATTGGCCGCAGCCCGGGGGTGGGAAGGCTTTTTGCACACTTTCACCGGGTGTGTGCTCTCTGTCTTTAAAGCCGCAGTCCCCGCATTGCTTTATGCCATGATACCAATCCCGCTCTGGTTTGTCAATAATACAGAAAGATGTTACGCGTTACTTAACAGAACTGACTTGACATTGTAATATAAATGAAATAAAATAAAATGAATCATTAAATTCGGAGGCAGACGATTATGCTGCGGCGAACATTTGCGATTCTGGCAGTGCTGGTGATGGTCTGCGCGATGCTTCCAGCCGCAACCGCTGAAAGCTACCCCTATGTAGCTTATACCACAACCAAAGTGGTCCTGCGTTCCGGCGCTTCGGAAACTTCTGCGGTCCTGATGACGCTTTCGGAAGGGTCTGCCGTGGTGGTCAACGGTGCGGCAGGTAATTACGACCTTGTTGATTACGAAGGGAAGCAGGGTTATATTTCACACCAGTATTTAACTTCCGGCGCGGCGGTAAGCCAGTCGTCCTATGAATCCCTGCTTGATGATTATGTAACGCTGCTCAACGGCGACCGCGGACTTGCGGTCAGGGCTCTTCAGGATGCGCTGTCGGAAATCGGTTTTTATCAATGGGAAGCCCATGGCGCGTATGACGGGAATACCTTCGATGCGGTCATGGCTTTTCAGAAAGCAAACGGTCTTGCAGCCAGCGGCATTGCCGACGCGGCTACGCAGCGCAAACTTTATGAAGAAACAGTGGTCGGTTATTCGGGCAAAAAGACCAAAGTATCTTATACGGCCCCTCTGAAAACGGCAGAAATCAAAGCCGGAAAAAAAGGCGAAGCTGTAAAGATGCTTCAGTCTGTTCTCGGACAGCTTGGCTATTACTCGGGAGATATTACGGGAACGGTCAACGAAGCGACCGTAAGGGCGATCGAAGCTTACCAGAAAGCAAATAAACTGTTTGTGGACGGGAAAGCCGGTGCGAAGACTCTGGCCATGATCTATGCAGAAAACCTTCCCACTCCCACGCCCATTCCCACTGCGGCTGCCGCTGTGATGCCCATCTCTTATCCTTATCAGACGACTGTGAACGCCAACGTCAATCTGCGCAAAGGCAAAGGGACGAGCACAAAGAAGCTGACCACGATCCCAAGAGGCGCCAAGGTTACGGTCCTTGCCTCGGAGAATGGATATATCAAACTTTCCTACGGCGGCCATACCGGGTATGTTCCGGAAGAATATGTGGATGTCCTAACGTCCTACAGGATCATTGACAGCGAAGTCGCCCTTGACTTTACCGTCCTCCAGAAAGGCGATGCGGGAGCAAGCGTCAAAGCACTCCAGAGCGCTTTGAAGGAATTGGGATTCCATTCGGGGATAATTGATTCCATTTACGGTATTTCAACACAAAAGGCCGTATCGGCGTTCCAGAGCATGAACGGACTTGAGTCCACGGGAACAGCTGATGTCGGCACCCAGGAACTGCTGTTTTCAGGGTATCCGAAGAATTCGTCGGGAAAGAAAAAAACCGTTCATACAGTGCCCAACATTGCCATGTGGCCGATGGAGGCTGACGATACCGGTGACGGTGTGGCCGTGCTCCAGCAGAAACTGACGGTACTTGGGTATTATACAGCGGGAATTACGGGGACTTACGATAAGGAAACGGAAAAAGCGGTTCGGGCATTCCAGACGGCATATTACCTGACGGTGGACGGGTACGCAGGGCCAAAGACCCTGGAAATGCTGGAAAAAATATATAATGCAGCGATCGCGACGCCCATTCCCGCATCTACTCCTGCAAGTGTGACCCCCGAGCCTGCGATCATCATTCCCTCGTCGACCCCGATCACCCAGCAGAATGTGGTCATTGTCATAAAAGGGATGCAGGGGACGGTTGTCAGGGCGATCCAGGAAAGGCTGATGGTGCTTGGCTATTATACATGTGAAGCCGACGGGATCTACGATGACGACGACATCGAAGCGGTAAAAGCATTCCAACGGATGAACAGGCTGACAGAGGACGGCATCGCGGGACTTGCGACCCAGAACATTATGTTTTCCGATATCGCAATTCCCGCCGTGACAGCGACAGAAGCGGCTGTGACTCCGGGAATTCCTGCCGGCGTACTGCCACCGTATGGAAGTGTGACCCTGCGCCGCGGTTCCTCCGGAGACGAAGTTGAAGCCCTGCAGATGATGCTGAGGACCCTTGGATATTTTAACGGCGTTATTGACGGGATATATGGGGCAACCACCGAAAAAGCAGTAAAGGATTTCCAGAAAGCGAATGGCCTGAAAATGGACGGCATCGTCGCTTCGGAAACGCTTGCGGCGATATATAACACCGGTTCCGTAACTGCCGCTCCGACCAAAGCAGCCAGTACGCCTGTTCCGACGGTGACTTTGAAACCGACGGACAAACCTTCGGCTCCTTCCGGGCCGCAGGCGACACCGACACCGCGGCCGACAAAAGCTCCGGTCCAGGCCCAGCAGGCCAATGCCGCGGCTGCAACGGCCACGCCGGTCACAACGGTGATCTATCTGAAGACGGCTTCCCCCGCACCCGCCGGTCCCGCAAAAGAAGCAAACAATGCCGCTCCCGCAGCTACGCCTACCCCAAGACCAACGGCGACGCCGAAGCCCGAGGCTGCTCCCAAAGTCACAACAACACCCAAACCGACGGCAACGCCCAGGCCCACGGCAACGCCCAGGCCCACGGCAACGCCCAGGCCCACGGCAGTGCCCAAGCCCACAGCAGAGCCCAAGCCTACAGAAGCGCCCAAGCCCACGGCAACGCTCAAGCCCACGGCAACGCCGAAACCTGCAGCGACTCCCAAGCCCACGGCAACACCCAAACCCACGAAGACACCGGGAACCCCCAAGCCTACCGTCGTGCCGACGCCAAGGTTGAATACGGTCCTTCAGCGCGGCAATACGGGGATCCAGGTGAAGATGCTTCAGCAGCGTCTGACAAGTCTGGGATATATTGTGACGGATGACGGCATCTTCGGCAGCACGACTGAAAAACAGGTAAAGGATTTCCAGAAGCTGAATGGGCTGACGGCTGACGGTATCGCCGGCAAGGAAACCCTGACACTATTGTATTCAAATGATGCTGTCATGTATCATACACCGACAGCGGTCCCTGTGACGCCTGCTCCTTCACCGACCGATACTTTAGGCATGCCTAACGAAAACCAGACTTCACCGGGAGCCACGATCCCCGTGATCACGCTGGCGCCGGACGAGACAGTGAAGCCCGCATCTGAAGCGCTTGCCCCGACTGCCGCCAACGTGATCAACACAAACTGGTTTACCGGCATCCGCGCGAAGGCCAAGATGATGCCTGACGTAACGATCTACGATCCCGATACCGGAAGCACTTATCGACTGCACATGTTCTCATTCGGGAAACACGCTGATGCGGAGCCGCCTTCAGCGGTCGATACGGCCCGGATGCAGCAGGTCGTCGGGGATAACACATGGAATCCCCATGCAGTATGGGTCATCTTTGACGACGGATCTGTCTATCTGGCTTCGACGCACAGCCACGGACATGGTGTGGACCATACCGCAGGGAATAACCTTGAAGGACATGTCTGCATTCATTTCCCCAGGGTCATGTCAGAAGCTGAACAGACAGGCCCGTATGCCGTAAGCCATCAGAAATGCATCCTTGCCGAATGGGAAAGGATCAAGATACTGACAGGACAACAATAAGGAACGATACGGCAAAAACGCCCGGCCATTGCGGCCGGGCGCTTTGCTGACGTGAAAGAAAAAAAGGCAAACATGTGGATCAAAAAGCAATACATATAAACCTGATCCCATCCTGGCCTTGCAGGATCAGTTCAGGGAAACGGTCATGATCACAGGATTGTGGTCTGAACACACGAAATCCAGATCCCGTGTTTCAACTGAAGCGACAGTAACATTGTCGGAAACGATAAAGCCGTCAATCAGGTAATATTGGAATCCATCGCGTTCAGCGCCGGAATAGGGCTGGTCAAGGCTGCGGCAGGTCGGAGAAGCAGAGTCCATCAGGAGAGAGAAAGAAGGGGAAAACGCGGAAGCATCGATCAGGCCGGGCTGCCAGCGGTTTTCCAGCACAGGATAAGCGGACGCATCGATATTCGAAAACAGCTGGTTGAAATCGCCCCCGGCGATGACATAATTGCCCTTGTTATACTCTTCCTGCATGAACCGAACAAGGATGCGGGTCTGTTCGGTTTTGCCTTCGCCGCTGTCATAGGCTTCGAGGTGCAGATTGATAACGACCAGTTCCTTTTCCGTACCTGAGACCGGTATCCTTGTCACCAGGAGGCAGCGCTTCAGGTTGACGGTGGATACGGGCCAGGAGAACGGGCAGGGAAGGGAAATGCGTTCAGCTTCATGAAAACCGAAACGGCTGAGCGTCTGGAGCCCGCTTTCGACTTTACCCAGGGTCGGAAGAGGATATGGTACATACAGGGCCCTGTAGTTATAGGCAAAGGAACTCATGTGATCCGGAAAATTGTCCCGATAGACCTGAGTTTGATTGATATAGGAGGAACGCTTGGAAGACAGGTCCACTTCCTGCAGCAGGATCAGGTCCGGATCTTCAGATTTGATGAATTCGACAATCCCGCCGATATTTGTGAGGACCCGAGGAGTGTCCGCGGTGATGACACCCTTACCACCGTCCATAAAAAAGTCAGCATTGTCTCCAAGGGCTCCGTAGCCGGTGTTCCAAGAGAGGATCCTGATGCTCTGGCTGGCTTTGGGTAAGGAAGAGGTCCGAGAGGAAGAAACTAGAGTTTCCCTGTCCTTCGGACGGTATTCGGCCGCTGTCATCAGGCCAAGACACAGCGCTGCGATTATAACAAGGCAGACAATGATCCTGAAAATGATCCGAAGCGCTTTCCGCATAAAATGCCTCCGTAAAAAATGAAATGATCGTCTCTGAAGCATTATAACTCGAAAGGCGTGTTTATGCAAAAGAAAACGGCGATACGGTCAGTACATGAAGCAGAAGATACCTATAAAATGGCATAAAGCCCCGATAAGGACAAATATGTGCCAGATAAAATGCGATCCGCGGCTTTTTAACGCAAAGGGGATAATACCCGCTGTATATGCGACGCCACCGAGAAGTGTCATCAGGGTGAGGCTATGGGATGCCTGAAACATTGAAGGAAAAAAAGCCAGGGCGCTCCAGCCAAGCACCAGGTACATGGACATATGGAGCGGTTTAAGCCTTCCGGGCCCGAATACGCCAACGAAAGTGATACCGGTGAGTATCAGAACCCATTGGATACAAAGAAACAATATGCCCATGGAGCCGCCGACCCATACCAGCCAGTAAGGGGCAAAGGTGCCGCCGATGAGCAGATAGATCGAGCAATAGTCAAAGCGCCTCCAGATATATTTTACCATGCTTCCGCTGGGCCAGGCATGGTACAGGCAGCTCATCAGGAACAGGAGGATAAGACATATGCCGTAAATTAGGGACGCGGATGTTTTTTCGGGGGAAGGAGATTTATATAGAAGCAGGATCAGTCCGACGATACCCAGAAGGGCACCGATCCCGTGCGTGACGGAATTGCCGATTTCCTCCAGCACCGGACGAATCGGAGGTTCATTCCAGGGTTTACGTCGGGATGATGGGGTCCCGTCGATTGCGGAAATGGCACGCATCGGGTTACACACCTTTCTAAATATAGTATACAAAACCATGTAACGTATTTGATGATATACCATCCGCCCGGGAATGTCAACATGCCAAACAAAAAAGAATACATATTTTAACGAATACACAAATAAAAAAGACCCGGCGGGCAAAGCCCGTCGGGTGCAGAATGGCAATGATCAGCGGAAGAGCGTGATATTTCTGAACAAGGATACCAGGGTATTGGCAACGGTGGACATCATCTTGATGAAGATATCCAGCGCTACACCGACCACGTCCTTGCGGGTATCGCCGACAGTATCGCCGGTGACCGCGGCTTTGTGGGCAGGGCTTCCCTTGCCGTGTCCGGGCAGTGAACCGCTCTCGATGTACTTCTTCGCGTTGTCGAAAGCGCCGCCGGAGTTGCCCATGAACAAGGCTCTGGGGATGGCAACGACAGTCGCGCCGATCAGCAGGCCGCCGACGAATTCAACACCAAAGAGGAAACCGCCGATGATGGGAATGACCATGGCCAGGATGGAGGGAACCAGCATGTTCTTGAGCGCCTGCCTGGCGGCAAGTTCGATCATCCGGTTGTAATCGGGGGTCTTTTTGCCGGCGAGGACTTCGGGGGTCAGCTGCTTGTCGCCTTCGTCCGCCATCTGCTTGGCAGCTTCGATGGTGTTGTCGGTGAGCATGGCGGAGAAGTATTCCACCAGCGCGCCGCCGATAATTGCGCCTGCCACAACGACGAAACTGGCGATGTTCAGTATCATCTCGTGGTTGTAGTTGCCGACATAGGACACGATCAGGGAAACAGTTGCAAAAGCGGCGGAACCGATGGCAAAGCCTTTTCCGACGGCGGCGGTGGTGTTGCCTACTGCGTCCAGCTTATCGGTGATGGCGCGCACTTCATGGGGCAGATGGCAGCTTTCGGCAAGGCCGCCGGCATTGTCTGCGATGGGGCCGAAAGCGTCGATGGAGACGGTGGCGCCTACGAAGGAAAGCATGCCCAGGGCCGCCATGGAAACGCCGTAGATATCGGCGATCTTTCCGGAGACGAACAGCGCGATGCCGATGACCAGCACGGGCAGGAGCACGCTGCGGCTGCCGATGGCGTCACCCTTGGTGACAACGAAAGCCTCGCCTTCGGGAGTGATCTCAGCAAGTTTGGTGGTGGGTTCTTTTTTGCGCAGCTTTTTGCAAAGCGGGAAATCAGTGCTGGTATAGTATTCCGTGATGGAACCGATAGCGACCCCGCTGGCAATGCCAAGCAGCGCGCAGACCCAGGGGGAGACCCATCCGAAGGCCCAGTTGTAGGTGTCCCTGAGAATGTCGGCGGGAACGCCGCTGAAAACGATCATGGCGCCGAAGAAGCCGAGTACAAGGGTCAAACCGGCGCTGATCCAGGTGGCCAGGTTCAGTTCCCTGGAAGGATCGTTGCTCATCTTCTTGACTGACGCATAGAAAAGGCCGCCGATGCAGGAGAAAAGCCCGATGCAGGCCAGAACGATCGGGTAGGTGGTGGTGGCGTTGAATACGGTATCCAGGGCTTTCAGGTCGATACCGGCGACATCCACGAACTTCCTGTAAAGGATGACCGCGATCATCAGCGCTGCGGATACGGTGGCTACAAAGGATTCGAGAAGGTCGGAGCAGTTGCCGGCGATATCGTTGACGTTGTCGCCGATGAAGTCGGCAATGACGTTGGGAACGCGGCTGTCATCCTCAGGCAGGTCGTTGCGGACCTTGGCAAGGATGTCTGCGGAGATGTCTGCGGCTTTGGTGTAGTTGCCGCCGGCGACACGGTTGAACATAGCTACCAGGGAGCAGCCGAGGGAATAGGTGGAGATCCGCATGATGGTGGGGTTGACTCCGCCCAGTGAGGAGATCAGGCCGCCGCCTTCAGCATCGTGCTGTACATTGCCGAAGATGACCAGCACAAGGACCAGACCCAGGAGACCAAAGGCCTGGACGGACAGGCCGGAGATGGAGCCGCCACACAGCGCGACCTTGACGGTTTCGCCGATGGACCTGGATTCACGGGCCTTGTTGGCAGTACGGACATTGGCAAAAGTGGCGCTGCGCATACCCAGAACACACACACAGCTGCTCATCAGTGCGCCCATCAGGAAAGTGATGCCGCTGGTTTTTTCGATGAAGCAGGAAAACACCAGGGCCAGGGAGACCACCACGATCAGGATGGTGCGGTATTCAGTCTTCATGAAGGTGTTCGCGCCGCTGCGGATGATGCCGGCCATTTCGACCATTTCGGCTGTGCCTTCACTCATCTTTTTGATGCGTGTGTAGTTGTAGGCAACATAGGCGATGGCGAGTGCTGCCACACAAACCACAATGATGTACCAGAGAGCCATGGGGATGTATCCTTCCTTTCCTTCGTAAATCCTCCCGGATTCACATGATAAATCTATTTTAATGCCGAAGCTGCGGTCCGTCAATAACGATAAAGGCGGAATTCATAAATAATAAAGAAAAACACGTTCAATGCCGTGGACTTGCCTGAGGACGTCTGTTATAATCCTGATATGGGAGTCCGGCCGGGACGGGAGAGTCTCTCATGCCGGTCGATACCCGGGAAATACAACTGAACGTTTCTATAAGGACGGAGGAAAGGGCATGATCGACAGGATCGGCGGAAAAGCGAGGGACCTGAAAATCGCCTATATCGGAGGGGGTTCCCGCGGATGGGCATGGGGCTTTATGAAGGATCTGGCCATGGACGGCGACATGTGCGGAACGGTCCGGCTTTATGATATCGACGAACCCGCGGCAAAAAGGAACGAGATTATCGGCAGGAAGATCAGCGATCATCCGGATGCAAAGGCACGCTGGGAATATACGGTGGCCGGAAGCCTGAAGGAAGCGCTGACAGGCGCTGATTTTGCGGTGATATCGATCCTTCCCGGCACGTTTGAGGAAATGCGCAGCGACGTCCATCTTCCGGAGCGGGTCGGAGTCTGGCAGCCGGTGGGTGATACGGTGGGCGCCGGGGGCTTCATGAGGGCCATGCGGACAATACCGATGTTTGTGGAGATCGGCAGCGCCATCAGGGATTATGCGCCGGACGCCTGGGTCATTAATTATACGAATCCGATGAGCCTGTGCGTGCGTACGCTTTATGAAGTCTTTCCGGCGATAAAGGCGTTCGGATGCTGTCACGAGGTATTTGGGACGCAGAAACTCCTGTGCAGCCTTCTGGAAACGGAAAAAGGGATTAAAAACGTCAAAAGGCAGGACCTGTACACCACTGTGAACGGCATCAACCATTTCACCTGGCTGACCCGCGCCACATGGAAGGGTATGGACCTGATGCCCATGTATGCCGAAGCCTGCGAAAAGTATTCAGACGGCTATGATGAAGGCGGGGATACCAACTGGATGAATTCCAACTTTACCTGCGCACAGATGGTCAAATTTGACCTTTTCCGCCGTTACGGCGCAATCGCCGCCGCCGGGGACCGCCACCTGGCGGAGTTCGTGGCTCCCTGGTATACAAGGGACCCCGAAACGGTGCGCCGGTGGAAATTCCACCTGACGACCGTCGACTGGCGTGTAGAAGACCTGAAGGCGAGGCTGCGCCGTTCTGATGACCTGATTTCCGGCAGGGAAAGCATCGAGCTGACTGCATCGGGCGAGGAGGGGCATCTCCTGCTGAAAGCGGTGCTCGGCATGGGCGATATTGTGTCCAATGTGAATGTTCCCAACCGCGGCCAGGTGCCCGGACTTCCGCTGGGCGCGGTGGTGGAGACCAACGCGTTCTTCGGCCGTGACCGAATCGAACCTGTTTATGCGGGGCCTCTGCCCGCCGGAGTATTCCCACTGGTGGCAAGGCATGTGTTCAATCAGGAAAACACCCTGCGTACGGCCCTTACCTGCGACAGGAAGCTGGGCTTCACCACTTTCATGAACGACCCCCAGATGGCCTGCGTTGCACCGGGAGACGGGAAAAAACTGTTTGACGATATGCTGGAAAACCAGCGTGCGTACCTTCCCCGCAAGTGGTTCGAATAAAAAAGAGAATACAAAAAAGGAGGCCGCAGTGAAGGAGCTGCGGCCTCCCTGGCTCGGGGGAGCTTTCAGGTTTGTTCCTCTGTGGAGGATCCCTGCGGTATCATGCTCAGGTCGTAAGGCGTCGTCTGGTAGACAAAATAATTCAGCCAGTTGCAGAAAAGCAGGTTGGCATGGGCCCGCCAGGAGACCCGGGGTTCCCCGGAAGGATCGTTGTCCGGATAGTAGTTTACGGGAATACCGATCGGTTTGCCCGCCGCGATATCGCGCCTGTATTCCTGGTCCAGGGTATCGGCATCGTATTCGGAATGACCGGTGACGAAGATCTGCTTGCATTGCTTGGAATAAATGGCATAGACCCCCGCTTCGGGGGAGGAAGCGAGAATCTGCAGGCCTTCGGCCGCTTCGATGTCCTCGCGCCTTACCTCGGTGTGCCTGGAATGGGGGACGAAGAAAACATCATCAAAGCCCCGGAAGAGGATGCTCCTCTTGTATTCCACGCAGTGCGGGAATACGCCGAACATTTTTTTGCCAAGAGGCTTTTTCGGGATGCCGTAATGATAATACAGTCCGGCCTGGGCTCCCCAGCAGATATGGAATGTGGAATGGACATGGACCCTGGTCCATTCCATGATCTCACACAATTCTTCCCAGTAATCAACCTCTTCAAACGGAAGATGCTCCACGGGTGCCCCCGTGATGATGCATCCGTCGAAGTTGCGGTGCCGGACCTCCGAGAAGGTCTTGTAAAAGGACTGCAGGTGCTCCTGGGGAGTATTGACAGAGGTATGGCTTTCGGGCGCCACCAGTTCCAGTTCGATCTGCAGGGAAGTGTTGCCGAGCAGGCGGGAAAACTGCACCTCGGTCTGTATTTTTTTGGGCATCAGGTTGACCAGGAGGATCTGGAGCGGGCGGATATCCTGAGTAGTCGCCCGTTCGGAAGTCATGACAAAAATGTTTTCTTTTTTAAGGACGTCCACCGCCGGCAGGCCGTTGGGGATCTTGATGGGCATAAAGTCACCTTCTTAAACGGAAATGTTCAGTTGACTTTCTCCAGCGCCTGGGCGATATCGTCTATCAGGTCCCGGGCGTTCTCAAGGCCGCAGCTCATCCGGACCAGGCCGGCGGGGACGCCCGCCTGGAGAAGCTGCTCGTCTGTCATCTGGCGGTGGGTGGTAGTCGCGGGATTCAGGCAGCAGGTCCGCGCGTCGGCAACGTGGGTCTCTATGGCTGCAAGGCGCAAATTGTTCATGAAAACGGAAGCCGCCTCCCGGCCGCCCTTCAGTTCAAAGCTGACCACACCGCAGGACCCGTTGGGAAGATACTTCATCGCGCGCTCGTGGTACCGGTCCCCGGGAAGGCCGCAGTAAACGACCTTTAAGACCTTCGGATGGGAAGAAAGGTATTCGGCGACAGCCTGGCCGTTTTCACAATGCCTGGCCATGCGCACGTGGAGGCTCTCCAGTCCGAGGTTCAGGTAAAACGCGTTTTGCGGCGACTGGATGGAACCCAGGTCCCGCATCAACTGTGCGGTGCATTTGGTGATGAACGCGCCTTCCCTTCCGAATTTTTCGGCGTAGGTGATCCCGTGATAGCTTTCATCCGGCGTGCAGAGTCCGGGGAAGCGATCTGCGTGAGCCATCCAGTCGAAATGACCGCTGTCCACGATGGCGCCGCCGACGCCGACGCCGTGTCCGTCCATGTATTTCGTGGTGGAATGGGTCACGATATCGGCTCCCCATTCAAAGGGGCGGCAGTTGATCGGGGTCGCGAAGGTGTTGTCAACAATCAGAGGGACCCCATGGGCATGGGCCGCCCGGGCAAACTGTTCGATGTCCAGTACGGTCAGGGCAGGATTGGCAATGGTCTCGCCAAAGACCAGTTTGGTATTGTCCCTGAAGGCGGAGTTCAGTTCTTCGTCGGTGCAGTCGGGGGACACAAAGGTGACGGATATCCCCATTTTGGCCATGGTGACGCTGATCAGGTTGAAAGTGCCTCCGTAAATGCTGGAGGAGGCAACGATGTGATCGCCGCAGGACGCCAGGTTGAACATCGCGAAGAAATTGGCCGCCTGGCCGGAGGAGGTGAGCATGGCTGCGCTTCCGCCTTCCAGGGCACAGATTTTCGCGGCGACGTGGTCGTTGGTCGGGTTCTGGAGGCGGGTATAAAAATATCCGGGGGCTTCCAGGTCGAACAGCTTGCCCATCTCTTCACCGCTTGCATAACGGAATGTAGTGGACTGGATCACAGGAATCTGCCGCGGTTCCCCATTTCCGGGGGTATAGCCTCCCTGGACGCAGATGGTTTCCTTTCTCAGACCGGACATGGAACGGTCCCTCCTGTATTGTATATAGAGTAGAACGACGAATTTCAGGCAAGCTTTTCAAGCATTTTATCCAGCATGATCAGGCAGCGGGGAACATGGAAGGGCCCCTTGAAGGTGGATCCCTTGCAGGGAGGTTCGGTGGGCTTGCCGTCACGGCGGAGATACCCGTACCATTCGCCATATTCCGGATCAACGAACACCTGCTTCACATAATCAAGCCCCCGGTTGAACCAGTCGGCGTAGTAATCGTCGCCGGTCTCAAGGTAAGCCATCAGGGAGGCGATCAGCAGTTCGTTGTGAGGCCACCAGAGCTTCATGTCGTGTTCGTAGCTTTCCGGAGGGCAGCCAAGGCAGTCGATGAAGTAGAGCAGGCCGCCGTATTCCTTGTCCCAGCCCGATTCCGCAGCGTTGCGGAATATCTGGAGTGCCTTGTCCATCAGTTCACGGTCGCCTGTCCGCTTTGCCTGTTCCATCAGGAACCAGGAACATTCGATGTCGTGGCCGGGATTGACGATCCTGCCCTCTGTGATATCCAGACGCGTTTCTCCGTTGGGACCGACGTTTTCAAGTGAGCACTTCAGGTCCGGCTTGTAGTGGAAGCGGATAATGGCGTCAGCGGAAACGCGCGCGCGCTCATTGTATTTTGCAGCCTGTTCAGGATCGCAGCGCAGCATGACCTGTGTCAGGTTCAGGTAGATCATGGGATCGGCCTGTGCACGTCCTGTACGGGTCTCCGGGATCGTTTTGGGACCAAGACCGGTGGGATCGGGCATTCCGTGGTGAAGATCCCAGATCAGGTCGTAGGCGCGGCGCGCGTTTTCGAGACAGGTCCTGTCGCCGGTCGCGGCGTAGTATTCCGCGTTGGCCATGGCGTAAAAGCCCTCTGAAAAGCAGTACCTGCGCTGGCGGAGGGGCTTCCCGTCCCCGGTCACGGTAAAATACATTCTGCTGCCGGCGGCGCGGTTGATACAGCACCGTTCCATAAAATCGATACAGGAACGGGCGGCGTCGAGCCATTCCCCGCGTGGACCGTAAGTATTGCAAAGATAACTGAACGTCCATCCGCAGCGGCCCTGCATCCAGACGCTTTTGTCGGTGGAATAGATCTTTCCGGTGCGGTCGAGGCAGGTATAAATGCCGCCGTTGACACTGTCCAGTCCGTGGGTGAGCCAGAAGTGGACGGACGCGTCCAATTCCTTTTTCACGAACGCGGATGCGCTTGATTTGTCGATCATTGTGCTTCCTCCGATTGGATTGTTTTCGGGGTGATCCCGTATTGAGCCGGTGTTTCGGGACGCAGGCGGGGAAATGGCGGGGCTGTGTTTTTATCCCGCCGGACGCCGGTGAAAAAAGGCCGGCGCTCCGGGTCTCTCAAAGGAGGCTGACGGAGCGCCGGCTTTTGCTCTGTTGTAAAAGACAGATCAGGCCTTGCCGTTGCAGCCGAGCACGTCAACGATCTTGTGTCGCACCATGTCCCTGAGCGCGGCGCGCGCTTCGGTGAGGTACTGCCTGGGATCGAAGTGATCGGGATGCTCAACAAAATGCTTGCGGATCATGGCTGTGAAAGCCAGGCGCAGGTCAGAGTCGATGTTGATCTTGCAGACCGCACTGCGGGCAGCCTTGCGCAGCTGCTCTTCGGGGATGCCGACCGCGTCGGGCAGCCGTCCGCCGTATTCGTTGATGATCTTCACGAATTCCTGCGGAACGCTGGAGGAGCCGTGCAGGACGATGGGGAAGCCGGGAAGCCTTTTAGACACTTCTTCCAGAACGTCAAAGCGCAGGGGCGGGGGTACCAGGATGCCGTCCGCGTTGCGGGTGCACTGGGCGGGGGTAAACTTATAAGCGCCGTGGGAGGTGCCGATGGCGATGGCGAGGGAATCACAGCCGGTGCGGGAAACAAATTCTTCGACTTCCTCGGGACGGGTGTAGGAGGAATCTTCCGCAGCGACTTTCACTTCATCCTCAACGCCGGCCAGGGTACCCAGCTCAGCTTCGACGACCACGCCGTGGTCATGGGCATATTCGACCACCCGGCGGGTTTCTTTGATGTTTTCTTCGAAGGAAACGCCGCTCTTGTCGATCATGACGGAGGTAAAGCCGCCGTCGATGCAGTTCTTGCAGGTCTCGAAATCGGGGCCGTGGTCAAGGTGCAGAGCGATGGGAAGATCGGTCTCCTTAACAGCGGCTTCAACCAGTTTGACCAGGTAAGTGTGGTTTGCATAAGCGCGGGCGCCTTTGCTGACCTGCAGGATAACAGGCGCGTTTTCCAGTTTGGCAGCTTCGGTAATGCCCTGGACGATCTCCATATTGTTGACATTGAAAGCACCGATGGCGTATCCGCCTTCATAAGCCTTGCGGAACATCTCGGTCGTGGTTACCATTGGCATAGGAAAAAACCTCCTTCATTAATTGGACTGATCTGATTATAGCACATAACATGAGGAAAGAAAAGTTTTTTTCTGGATTTCACCTGCGCCTGTACAACCGATCGATTTCCTGCCCGGGCCTGGCTTAATTATGAGAAAGCGGCGGACCGGCAGACGGGACGGGAATATTAAAAATTCCAGACAAATTGAAGTGCGCCTTGAAATTGTGCCTGTCTTTTGATAAGATACAATATGTATGTATCAGCGATCGGAGGTTTTGTGCCGATGAGCACGCTTATGTGGGCGGTCTGCGCTGTATGCGTGATCGCCGCTCTCGTATTGATGTTCCTTGAAAAACGGCGTTCCTCAAAACAGATTCTTGCCATGCACAAGATGCGCGGAAGCCGGATGTATGCGGATATATACCATCAGGTGGTGGAAAAAGCGAGGGGCGAAGATATCGAGGAGCTCCGGGTCGAAAGGGACCGGGTCGTCGTCATCGGCGTCTGGCCAAGGACCAGGATCGCGGAATTTGACCTGAACAGAAACGGTTACCAGCTGATGAGCGGCGATAAGGTCCGTGCTTTGGCCAATGTACTCGCGCTGGACCTCCCGCAGCTTGACTCGGTCAGGGATTATGAATTCGACCGGATCCAGCTGGAGCGTCCCAGCGGAGACAAGGATTACGCGTATATGTTCGTTATCCGGAGCGCGGCGAAAAAGAAGATCACCGAAAGGCACAGGAGGATGTCCTGGGACCGGCTTTACTGAAAAATGCCGCTACTATGGCAGCGGTCTTTTGTCGGAAAGGGTTTTCGGCTTTTATGTCAGGGGATCAGCTTTGCGGCCGGGGGACGTCTTTCGAGACGGTTTTCAATATAAGACATCAGAAGCCGGAGCGGTGCGTCCTCGGGGGGGCAGGCAGTTTTTTCGATGCCGACGTAAAGGACGTCTTTCATCCAGCGGATCTCACGGGGAAACACCGGAATGCCGCCGACAGACGGGCGGGAGCAGGAACGGCAAACAGCGCCGCCCTCGGCTGTGCTGAAAAGAGGCAGGTCGACGGGTTCAAAGCTTTTTCCGCACAGAACACAGTGGCTCAGACGAGGCCGCCAACCCTCCAGGGCAGCAAGCAGGAGAAGGTAAGCGCCTGTAACGGAACGAGGTTCCATGTTTTTGTATGCAAGACGGGAAAGCGAGCGTGTGAGCAGGGTAAACAGTTCCAGAGCGGGTTCCCCGTCCCTGGAAACGATCTCGGAGACGGATAAGATGTAGGATGCGTATTTAAGGACGTCATAATCCTGACGCAGGGGATAAAAGCTGTCCGCCAGCATGCATCCGGTCACGGTCAGGTGTCCGTTGCTGTTGAACAGGACAAATTCCCCCAGGGCAAAGTTCTCGCTTGCAGCCAGGAGAGGCGATTTGGTCTTGCGGCAGCCCCTGCACAGAGCTTCCATCCGCCCATGGGCCGGGGACAGGAGGGTCAGGATACGGTCATTGTCCCGCCAGTCCGTTTTCTTAAGTATGATGGCCTGGGTCTTGATCGTTGGCATTTTGGCCTCCGGGTCAACAGGGGACCAGCCCCCGAGGGGTTTTGTGATACCAAACAGTGCCTGAGGGTCAGGGGAAGCCGCTTTTCCGGCCCCTGTTCTTTAACCAGGCAAAAACATTATAAAATGGCATGACACCGGGGTCAAGTCCGGGATTGGAACTGTGAAGAGGAGATCGGGAATTGATCAGATATTCGGACTGCGCATCGAACGCATGGGAAGACCGCCTGAAATCCGTTATGGAAGAAAAGAAGATGAACGCATGCCGGGACAGGGTGTTTTCCTGGGGATCGAGGAGCCTGTTTGAGGACCTCGGGCCTTTGGAATACGCCGGGATCAGGCAAAGATCCTACGAAGCACGGGAACGCGTCTTTACCGGCGACCCTGAAGAGCTGAAGGCAAGGGTCCTGTCCCAGGCCCCGGACGAAGCCATGTGCCTGGGACGCGGTGAGGATGAGCTGATCAAGAAAGCGGTCGTCGGCGGCTGGAGCACAGCAGTGGACAACTGGGATCAGTTTCCTGCCCTCGAATCACTGCTCAAACGCCTTTGGTGCTCCGTCAGCTTTGCGGACGACGACACACCGGTAATGACAGTAGCTCCGGAACTGAGGGAGGCCATCCTTGAAGGAATGAAAAATGACAGATATCTTCCATCCAGGGACGCCCTGTTCCGACTGGGGGCAATGCTTCACTCCATCCGATATATCTACGGTTTTGTTTTTCCATGCCCGCTGGTGGATCAGTTTGCTGCCGAGAGTGAAAAAAAGGGGATCAGATTCGACAAAAAACTGACAGAACGTTTTATAATGGCCGAATTCGATTACATGTATACGAACGATGGACAGATCTTCCTGCCGCATCCGGCCCTTGCGTATCCGGAAAAGATCCTTTCCATGGACGGGATGCCCGGATGCGGAGCCCCGGAGATCAGTTTTGAGAGTATGCTCGGCGGCATGGGAGGGATCCTTCCGGAGGAGGTGCCGTCGGTCACCTGCCTCAAGGGGACCCTTACGGGAGGCATTCGTCCTGAAAACGACCTGAACGAGGCAGTGGATGACCTGCGTTTCATGGCCAAGCAGGGGGCTGATCTGAAGGATATGACCCGGATCATGAAGAGCTTCCTGGCAGTCATGCCGTCCGGACGGATGATCGATGCGCTGGAAAGGGTGCGGCAGGAGGCGGTGCTTTGGACCGGCTGCCTGTCCTCGGTACAGAACTGAATGAATGTCTACAGATGGGAAACAGGCCCCGTTCAGCCCGGGATAAAAGCGCTGAACTATCTCAGACGCAGTCTTCCGCTGATCCCTGAATCCGCCCTGAAAAACGCGTTCCGTTCAAAGGACGTGAAAATGAACGGTGTCAGGATCTCTCCGGAGGATCATATCCTTGCCGGCGCTGTGATGGAGGTCTATACTGCCGCGGGGGCAGTGCTTTCGGTGATATATGAGGACGAACGGGTGCTTGTGATCAACAAACCTGCGGGATTGTGTACCCAGGACGTATACTGCGGCATGACGGTGCAAACGCTGGCACAGGCGCACTGCGGCGAAAATTGCGAGCCGCGGCTGTGCCACCGCCTTGATACCAGGACGTCAGGGCTGCTGGTGATCGCCAAGGATGATGAATCAGAGCGGGAAATAACGGGCGCATTTAAAAACCGTGACGTCTCAAAGGAATACGAATGCCTTGTCAAGGGAGAGATGCGGCCGAAGGAAGCCATGTGCCAGGCATATCTGATCAAGGACGCGGAGGTCGGCAGGGTCCGGGTCATATCCCACAGGACGCCGGGAGCCAAAGAGATAAAGACCGCGTACCGCACCCTTTCGATGCAGGGGGAGATCAGCAGGCTCCGGGTGCAGCTTCTGACAGGCAGGACCCACCAGATCCGCGCACATCTGGCTTATCTGGGACATCCCATCCTGGGCGACGATATCTACGGCGACAGGGAATTCAGCCGGCGGAACGCATCCGTGGGCAACCTGAAGCTTTGCGCGGTATCCCTGACGCTCCGGTTCAGCCCGGGATCTTTGCTGCGAAGCCTGGACGGAAGGGAGTTTACCGTGCCCGCGCCTTTCTGAGATGCGGCTTTGATGTTTATCAATACCCGGAGCAAGGCGCTCCTCTGCCGCCGGGGCTTCAGGAAAGGTGGAAAAATATGACCGGAAAAATACGGATGATCTGCTTGGACCTGGACGGAACGCTACTGGATCCCCGGGGATGCGTTTCTCCGACAGATGCCCGCGCAGTGCGTGAAGCACAGGAGAAGGGCATCGTCTGCGCCATCGCATCGGGACGTGCGGAGGGGAATGTGGTCCTTATGCTGCGGGACGCCGGCCTGGTATGCCCCGCCTGTATGCTCAACGGCGGCCTGGTCATTGACGAAAGGGGAGAGATCCTTGATTCCTGCCCCATGGACAGGGGGCTTTCAGTGAGGATCTGCGATACGCTGGCGGAGGAAAAACTGAAATTCGTTCTCCTTGGGGATAGGACCATCTGTACCAGCGAGAAGGGGTTTCCCCATCACAGCGAAGCGAAATACGGGGAAAGGATGCGGGAAATGGGCCACCGTTTTATGCACGGTCTGGATGAGCTCCGAGCTTTCGCGCGGGAGGGAACGACCTATAAATATTTTCTGTGCGAAATGGAACAGCCCGCGAGGATCATCGAAATACTGGAAGGGATCCCGGGGATCTCTGTTACCCGTTCCGGACAGCAGAATATCGAGATCATGCCCGCCCATGTGGACAAGGTGCGTGGGATCACCGTTTTGTGCGATCACTATGGGATCGGGATGGACCGGGTGATGTGCATAGGTGATGAAATGAACGATCTTGAGATGATACGGGCGGCCGGGATCGGTGTCGCCATGGGCAATGCCCCCGCCCGGGTCCGGGAGATGGCCGACAGGGTCACTGCGGATAACGCGTCCGGCGGGGTGGCATGGGCCATCCGCAAGATCGCCCTTGAAACTTCCGGTGAATAACGCAGCCTTAAATTGTGTCTTTTAAAGAAATGGCGCTTCTGATGCCGTGTCCGTTTACGGCAGGGGAAAAAGCTGCTCAAATGCCTGGGAAGAAACATAAAACCGGCAGGTGCCGTCCACATACATCAGATACTGAAGGCCGTTTTTGTAAAAAGAAACGGTTCTTTTGCTTTTTTCACCGAACAGGGTAAAGGCAGCCGCCTCTTTCCTTTCCTGCGGGGGAAGGTCGACAGAGATGCCGGAAGGACTGACCGGGCGCAGATCGGCTGCGTACCATGTAAGGAAAGCGTCCGTATCCATCGCTTCGCCGTTCCTGAGGATACTGCAGTCGTAAAGCGTATTTCCCATCTCGTCTGTGACAAGGGCTCCGCTGGGGCCCACCTGCTCGGTCAGAATGATATCATATCGGACCCGCCCGGAGGAAGAATCGACCTCCAGGCCCGTCAAACGATAAATATCCAGATCGAAAGGGGACGAAAGGCACAGATCCTTCGCGCCGACGTCGAACAGGAAATCGGTCAGGTAAAATGTTGCGGTGTAAACGGAGCCGTTATACTCCACATACCTGTTGTATTCATCATACTCTGCTCCGAAGCGGAACACGGATCGGACCTCCGGGATCGGATAGGTATGGAAATTGCCGGAGGTATCCGGTACGGTCAGGATGCTTTCAGCTTCGGTGACTGTAAGCGTGAGCAACGGGTCCTCAAGCCCCAGGGCTTTGAGATCCGCATCACCGGTCCGGCATATATACCGTGAAAAAAGGATGTGGGACAGGTTCGCAAGATATCCTGTCATAAGATTCGTATCCGCGGGATAGGAAAAGGGGGAGGTGATCTGCCAGCCGATATCCGTATACCGGAAGGACAGCGTATTGAGCCCTGTGATCTCAACGGCATCCAGGATGTCCGTGTTGACCGACGGCTGGGTCACCGTGTGAAGGAAGCTGCGGTCATAACTGAAAGCGGAATACATGTCTGTGCCGCCGGCAAATATCCTTGGATCGCTGTTCCACATAAAATAATAATAGGGGATCTCCCCTCCGGCGATTTGGTTTCCGATCCTGATGGTATTGACAGTTCCATCGGTTAATTGGAAGGTACACATGCATCTATAGGGTTCCAGACCGAAGTCCGCAAGTTTTACCGGGTGTTCAGCCGTATCAAGAACGGTGTTTTCGCTTCGTACCGTGCAAATATTGGAGGCGACCAGGTCCGTGATCCCCGGGCGGAGCGGAAAGGACGGATCATCCGCATAAACCAGCTTTCCGTCCTGTGAAAGAAGGGAGTATGCTTCTCCGCCGGGAGGCGTTATCGTGACTGATACGATATCGTCCAGGTCATATTTCCCAAGGATCGTGACATATTCCGATGCAGTATGGATCACCGGAGGCGGATCCTGCGTGTCCCCGCGCAGCACAAAATAACCCGCAGTCCCCATGATCAGCGCCGCTGAAGCCGCAAGGATCAGGATCGTCCGGGGGTGAATGACCCGGCTTTGCTTTTTCTGTACCTGTTTCATTGTCAGCGGTGCTTCCTGGGCAGAAGGACGAAAAGGGCAGCGGTAAGGACCGACAGGGGAAGAAGAGAGATCACCAGAATGGCCGGCAGGCGTGATCCCATGATCAGCGGCTCCCGGTTTGCTTTGGATGAAATATCCAGTTTAACAGGCGCGTCCCCCTGAAGGAACTGAAGCGAGCGCAGCAGGAAATCAGCCGCGTAGGTGTTGCTTTCTACCCAGTAATCGGTGAACATCAGGTGATTTCCGATGATCACAGCCCTTGATACATTCCCCTTGCCGGTCAGCCTGGTGGAGAGCACGCCCAGGGCAAAATAACCTTCCTCGTCAGTCTCCTGCTTTTCGGCGCTGTCGGGGGCAGAGGACGTATAGTCTCGGATGTACGCTTTTCCGGATACCAGGAGAGGATCGACGGTCAGGGAGTTATCCGTAACCTGCGGCATGCGCAAGGCGCGTGTACCGGGCATGATCAGGATGGCCTTGCTGCTTTCGATCAGGGGATCTGTCAGTTCGGAGGACTGCATATAGGGAAGGAGGAAGGCCTGGAGATCGTCGTAATACCCCGACCGATCGGAGCTTTCCGCCATGACCAGTCCCGGAAAAAAGCCGACGCCGTATTCCAGCAGAAGCGAATTGAAATTGGTGAGGTCCAGCGGATCAGCATAGTCGGAAAGAATCATAAATTTGCCGCCGTCCTCAGCAAAATCCGTCAGGAGAGACAATTCCCTGGAGCTGAAATCCAATTGCGGACAGATGATCAGCAGCGGATTGGCCGGATCCAGCGAGTCCCCGTTTAAAAGATTGACCTGCTGCATATAGTAATTTGCCCCGGACAGGATGGTTTCGAGGTTGGTTATGTTTTCACCGCTCAGTTCGTTATGCCCTGTAAGGAACTGGACGGTCAGCGGATTGTCCTGGGACACGTAAACGATGGCTTCGGTAAGAGATTTTTCATAGTTGTAGCCGGTCTGGATATAATAACCGGTCTCCGTGGAATATTCGTATACGGGAAAATCTCCGCTTTTCAGGACCCGGGCCCGACCGGTATCCTGGCAGTAAACGATAATGCAATCGCTGGATACCTGGTCGTCTCCGACACTGCCGGTGAACATGGTCAGAAGGTAAGGGGACCTTGCAAGGGATTCCTCGCTGTAGGTGAAGTGTTCCGAGACGGTATTGTACCTGTCCAGAAGGGAAAGAATGGTATTGTTCTGGTTCCCCAGGGAGGATACGACGTAAATGTGAACGTCATGGGTCAGGGAAGAAAGGATTTCTGTTGTGATCCTGCTTTGCGTGGTGGCGCCATTATAGGAATAATCCGCCTGCAGGGCGTATTTTTTTTCCACGGTATCCATGATCAGGATCGCTGCGAGCAGGCTGAATACCACCAGGATCGAAAGCACCGCTGAAAGGGCGCCGCTCCTGAATTTTCTGTCGGAAAAAAAGGAACGCAGTCTGTTGTTCATCATTCGGTCATGCCTCGCTCCAACGACGCGCATCCAGGACCCGGATGCTCAGGAAAATCATGATAGCGCAGATCAGGAACCCGTAGAGCAGATTTGCCCAGCTCAGCTGTCCCAGGGTAAAGGGTGTAAAACGCTGGTAAGGGCTTAGAAAAACGAAAAAGTCGGCGATGACGGTCCCTTTGGCCGCGAGGGCGATCACGTCAAAGAACCAGACCAGCAGATTGACGCCGAAGCACATGATGGCCGAGGTCACGACCGACCGGGCAAAGCAGGAAACAAAAATATCAAGGGCGATGAAAGTGCAGCCCGTCAGAAGAAACCCTAAATAGCCGACGAATGTTTCCATCAGGTACAGCTTACCATAAACGGCGACGATCGCGGGGTATACAAAGGAAAGGACGATGGCCGTCAGAAGGACTGTGCACGCGGCAAGGAATTTCCCTGTAACGACTCCGGACAGGGAACACGGGCTGGAATACAGCAATTGATCCGTATGGGACTGCCGTTCTCCCGCGACCAGCTTCATGGTGAGTACAGGGCAGAGGAGCATCCAAAGGTAGCTCATGTTCCTCAGGAGGATGAGGATGTTCCCGCTTCTTTCCGTCAGGTTGCCGACTCCGAAAAAGACAGAGGAAAGCAAAAGGAAAATGCCGATAAAAACGTATCCGATGGGCGTAAAGAAGTAGCCCTGCAGTTCTCTGGCATAGATGGCTCTCATGGCACCCGACCGCTCTTTCTTTGGTTGGATTCGGTGACTTTAAAGAAAATATCTTCCAGACTGTCCTCGATCGGCATCAGGCGGATCAGGGGGGCTTTCAGACCGCTGAGGAGTGTGAAAAGCTCCTTTTCGGGAGCGATAGAATCGCTTTTGCAGGTAAGGATAACGGTGGTAAGACCGTCTTCCCCGTCCTGTACTGACTGGACCTGCTCAAAGGCATCCAGGGACGACAACGCTGAAACAAGGACGCTTTCTTCCATATCGATGGACGCACGGAGCTTTCTCTGCCGGGATTTATCCTGAAGGTTTGTATCCGAGATCAGGTTGCCGTGGTTGAGAATGATCACCCTGGAGCAGAGGCTTTGGACTTCACTGAGCAGATGGGACGAAAACAGGATGGTCTTTTCCCCGGAAAAAGAGGAAATGATCTTCCGGAATTCGGCGCTTTGTATGGGATCAAGGCCGGCGGTGGGCTCGTCGAGGATCAGTACCTGCGGATCGCCGCAAAGGGACTGGGCGAGGCCGACCCGCTGCCGGTAGCCCTTGGAAAGGTTACCGATACGGCGGTCTATGATATCCCCGATGCAGACCATATCTGCGATCTCTGAGATATGTGAAGATACGGAGCGCCTGTCCACCTCACGCAGGCGGCAGATGAAGGAAAGGTAATCCCTGACGGACATTTCGTCGTACACGGGATTCGTTTCGGGAAGGTAGCCGATCAGCCGTTTGGCCTGCCTGGGATCCTTCATCAGGTCGAAGGGACCGATAAAAACGTTTCCTCCGCTGGGAGCGAGGCATCCGGTGACGATATTCATCAGCGTACTTTTTCCGGCGCCGTTGGGGCCGAGCAGACCGATCGTCTGTCCATCCGGAATGGACAGGTCAATGGGACTCAGAGCCGCATGCTCCCCGTAATACTTACGGACCTGCTCCAATCTGACCATAACGTCTCCTTCATGTTTAGTACAGAGAATTTTACCACGCGTATATGAAGAGAAGATGAACAAATTGTAAAAAGGGGGTTTTTCACTGTTATGAATATGTAAGGATACTGAAAAATGCGTCCTCTTTACGTTATCACAGTTTCGTGCTATAATAAAAAAAACTGTTCAACGGAGGGAAAGATGATGGGACAGATGTATCGGTATTCCGCCAGCATGAATACCGGAGGAAGCCGCCGCGGCGAAGCTATCCGCAGGCTGCTGATCGCTGCCGTGGCCGGTTTGTCCATAGCGGTGCTGGTTCTTGTCATCATCCTGATCAGGACGGGGACGCCCGGGGTCAATGTACATTCAGAGATCATGGCCCGCATCAATTCCGATCTTTCCAGCGCCATAACTGTTTTGAACCGGATGGACCGGTCCACCACGTCGAAAACAATGTCGGATATCGGAAGAATAAGACAGTATGTTTATGCGATCGAAGAAATGAACAAATTGAGCATCGCACTGGAAAGCAACCGCCTGATCAGCGACGACGTGTTTGCGGCGCTGTACAGCGATATCGACAGTTTTGAGGCGCTTTTGTCCGGCGCCAAGTCCTCTACACTGGATGCGCAGACCCTGCTTTTGACACACCTGACAAACCTGCAGACGCTTCTGGCACAATGAAAAGCATGACCGGCCCCGTTCCGCCTGCTCCGGAAGGGGGCTTTTTTTTGTCTGGGGATCAAAAACGGAAGACAGCGACGGCAGCCCGGGAAGGGCTGCCGTCGATCAGGTCCCTACAGGGTTACTTTTTTTGATTTTTCTGATAGTTAACCGTGTATGAGAACTGGGTCTTGAGGGAATTGTCGGCGGACGCTTCGACTACCACCGAATAGATGCCGCTCTCCGGAAGGGTCACCTTGACGGAAAAACTGCCGGAGCTGTTAGCCGTCCCCGTAAAGACATTGCCGGATGAAGATGTAAGGGACACAACGGTGATGGTGATGCTGCCTTTTTTTTCGGTGGTCCCTTTCACCGTAAAGGAATCGGAGGACGTGGCAGCCGGCGGCTCGGAAGAAACGGAAAGTTTTGCGGGCAGCAGGGGCATCTGTACAATGGTAAGGAAGCTGAAATTGTCCATGGCCTGCTCAAGCGCTTTTTCGTCGGCGGATTTCAGGTCCCTGTCGCGGACCTGCATATCCAGGGTGATGGTATAGCCGTTGCGGATGGTCCTGCGCTGATAGCCGCGGTGTTCGATCTCGCCGTTTTCGCTGAAGGTATATTTTGTGCACAGAAAACGCTGAAGCGTGCCGCCGTAATTATTCCAGGCCGCATCCGAGTAGGAGTAGCCCAGGATGGTATAGGCGTCGCCCTTGTGGGCGGTGCGGAATTCCTTGCGCATGTCGCTGTCCTGCTCGTTCAGGTCGAAATACATCTCACTGTCCACGGTGATCTGGGCGCTGAGCACCAGCGTCCGGTTGTTTTCCGCATCGACGGCGTATACAAGGTAACCGTTGGAATTGAATATGTTGGTCATCCCTTCGACGGTATATCCGTTGGCAAGCAGATAATCTTCATGTTCCGCCAGGTTGTCCATGGTAAGTACAGTTTCATAGATGCTCTGATCGATGCCGATAGCGACCTGCGGTCCGTTGAAGGAATAGGCCGTCGTTGCTGCGGACGCCGTACTGACAAGGGCGAGGATAAGGGTGAGTGTCGCCGCAAGGCACAAGGTTTTTTTCATAATGCATACTCCCTTTCGGGCGGATGAATGCCCTGAATATCGAATCAATAAGATTGTAACACTCTCATAAAACTTTTGCAATAAAAAAGCCATGAAGTGTTACATTTTTAAATACCGGACGGAATGATATAGTGCGATTATTTTGTTTTCTTTCTTTTATTTATTGTTTATTCGTGCTATAATTCAAAAATTGTTCCAGGACTGGCGCGAAAGGTGGGGGTTTCTTTGGCTGACGTAGTTGTGATCGGGGCGGGACACGCTGGATGCGAAGCGGCGCTTGCCGCCTCCAGGCTTGGGCTGGATACGGTCCTTTTGACGCTGAACATCGAGTCCGTCGCCCTGATGCCATGCAATCCGTCCATCGGGGGAACCGGCAAAGGCCATCTGGTCCGGGAGGTGGATGCGCTGGGCGGTGAAATGGGCCTGGCCGCGGACGATGTGACCCTTCAGAGCCGGATGCTGAATACCGCCAAGGGCCCCGCTGTTCATTCCCTTCGCGCCCAGACCGATAAACGGGCTTACCAGTCGCGGATGATGAGGGCGGTTTTTTCTTCGGAGCGCCTGACTGTCCGGCAGGGGGAAGCCTCAGTGATATCCGAAAAGAACGGTCGGGTCTGCGCTGTCAAGACGACCGACGGCGAGACAATCCCCTGCCGTGCCTGCGTCCTGTGTACAGGTGTTTACCTGAAGTCACGGATCATCATCGGAGAGACGTCCTGGGACGGCGGTCCCCAGGGACTTCTGCCGGCGATGCACCTGTCGCAGAACCTTGCGGACCTCGGTTTTTCCATCAGGCGGTTCAAGACCGGGACGCCGGCCCGGGTGGATGCGCGAAGCATCGATTTTGACCTGATGGAGGAGCAGCGGGGCGACGAGCCTGTGGTGCCGTTCTCCTTTATGACGGACCGAAGGATCGAAAACACTGAAAAATGCTACCTGACATGGACGAACGAAGAGACCCACAGGATCATCAGGGAGAACCTGCACAGAGCGCCGATGTTTACCGGCTCCATTACCGGGACGGGGGCGAGGTACTGTCCATCCATCGAAACCAAGATCGTCCGTTTCGCAGATAAGGACAGGCATCAGCTGTTTCTTGAACCCGAAGGGAAGGGATATCCCGAATGGTATGTCCAGGGCATGTCCACGTCCATGCCCCAGGATGTGCAATGGAAAATGTACCGCTCGATCCGGGGCCTTGAAAGATGCGTTATTACACGTCTGGCCTATGCCATCGAGTACGACTGTATCGATCCGACGGCCCTGAGGCCTTCCCTGGGTGCCCTTGACATTTCCGGATTATATTTTGCCGGGCAGATCAACGGGACCAGCGGATATGAGGAAGCGGCGGCTCAGGGGATCCTTGCGGGCATCAATGCCTCCATGTACTGCCTTGGGAAGGAACCGCTGATCCTTACCCGGGACCAGGCGTACATCGGTGTGCTCTGCGACGACCTTACCACCAAAGGGACCGACGAGCCTTACCGGATGATGACCTCCCGGGCCGAATTCCGCCTGCTCCTCAGGCAGGACAATGCGGACCTCCGCCTGACAGCCCGTTCCCATGCCCTGGGGCTCGCGTCGGACGAACGGATGCGCCGGACGGAGCGGAAACAGAAGGAGACCGCGGAGATTATCCGCATCCTGACCGAGGAAGGACGCCTGAAGGATGTCAGGAAGCCGGAGGGGCGTCTGTGTATGGATGAAAAATACGGCTTCATGCCGTCTTCCGCCGTCGAGGCGGAGATCGAGATCAAATACGGAGGCTATCTTGAAAAGGAGGCGTCCCTGGTCAGCCGCATGCGTGCCATGGAGGACTATCTTTTGCCTGAGGACGCGCCGTATACGGAGATGAGCGCCCTTCGGCTGGAGGCCAGGCAGAAGCTGGCCGCGCAGAGGCCGTCCTCTCTCGGACAGGCGTCCCGTATCCCGGGTGTATCCCCGGCGGACGTTTCCGTGCTGATGGTGTGGCTGATGAAAAACCGTCCTGCCGGTACGGCAAATTAACCGGCATGAATAACCCGACGATCAAGCAGATCCGCTTTCCGAAAAGGGAAAACTCCGGTCAGTTTATTCGAGGAGAGCGGGAACAGGAGGATAAAAATGAAGGAACTGAACGAAGCGATCCGGAAATGGGGAAAAGCCATCGGCAAAGACGTCGTCAAGGTGGATATGTTCCTGAATCACAGGATCGACACGGCGCTGATATTCCGCATGGGGGAGGAGCTTGCGGACCGTTTTGCTTCTGCCCGCCCGGACCTGATCCTGACTGTCGAAGCCAGCGGGATTGCCCTGGCCCTTGCATGCGCGAGGGCTCTTGGGAATATTCCGGTGGTCTTTGCAAAAAAAGGGAGCACGGTGGTGCAGAATGAGGAGATGGTCACCTCGAAGGTCTATTCCTTTACCCACAAGACGGAAAACACGATCCGCGTGGACCGCAGGTATCTTCCCAAGGGCTCCCGCGTCCTGATCGTCGACGATTTCCTGGCGGACGGGCAGGCGGTGCGCGGCATGACGGACCTGTGCGTCCAGGCGGGCTGTACGGTGTGCGGCGTCGGGATCGGGATCGAAAAGGGTTTCCAGTCCGGCGGGGATACGCTGCGGCGTCAGGGAACGGACCTGTATTCCCTCGCCATTGTCGACCATATCGACGAGAAAGGGAACATCTGCCTCAGGGAAGCCTGAAGGATGCGCCGACGCCGGGCGGATATATCATTCGATAAGCAAAAAAGACGAATGTTTTTTGGTATTTTTTCTTAAAGTTCGGTTTTTTGACGATTTTCCCTTTACATTTGACACATGATAAGATATCATGTTCATGTTTTCATTTCGCTTAAGCGAAAGAAAGAAGGAGGAAATTATGTCCATGAAAAAGCTGATCGCTCTGTTGGCCGCATGTGTGATGTGCCTGTCCTGCGTTTCTGCGTTCGCGGACGGCATGGCCAAGGAAGACGTTAAAGTGGGTTTCATTTTCCTGCATGACGAAAACTCCACTTATGACCTCAACTTCCTGCGCGCGGCCAAGGAAGCCTGCGAGAAACTCGGCGTTGAATATGAGATCGTGACCAATGTTCCCGAAGGGCAGGAGTGCTACAATAAGGCGGTCGAGCTCTGCGACGGCGGCTGCACCATCATCTTTGCCGATTCTTTCGGCCATGAAGATTATATGATCGAGGCCGCCAAGGAATTCCCCGAGGTCCAGTTCTGCCACGCGACCGGAACCAAGGCCCACACCGTCGGCCTGTCCAACTACCATAATGCGTTTGCTTCCATTTATGAAGGCCGTTTCCTCGCCGGTATCGCCGCCGGCATGAAGGTCAAAGAAATGATCGACAGCGGCAAGATCACCGAAGCCCAGACCAAGATCGGCTATGTCGGCGCGTATCCCTATGCCGAGGTCGTTTCCGGTTACACCTCCTTCTTCCTGGGCGTGCGCCGTGTGGTGCCCTCTGCGACCATGGAAGTGACCTTTACCGGTTCCTGGTATGACCAGGCCCTTGAGACCGAAGGCGCACAGAAGCTGATCAACGACGGCTGTGTCCTGATCAGCCAGCATGCCGATTCCCTGGGTGCTCCTTCCGCCTGTGAAGCCGCAGGCATCCCCAATGTTTCCTACAACGGCTCCACCATCGATGCCGGCCCCAACACCTTTATCGTTTCCTCCCGCATCAACTGGGTGCCCTACATGGAATACATGATCACCTGCGTCCTGAACGGTGAAGCCATCGCAGCTGACTGGACCGGCACCCTTGCCGTCGGTTCTGTTGAACTGACCGACGTCAACGAGGCTGTTGCCGCCCCCGGCACCGCCGAAGCCATCGCCGAAGCGAAAGCCGCTCTGGAAGACGGCACCCTGAAGGTGTTCGACGTTTCCGCTTTCACCGTGGACGGCGCCGCGCTGGACGGCTACCTGGCCGATGTGGATACCGACGAGAATTACACCCCCGACACCGAAGTGATCGCCGACGGATATTTCCATGAGTCCGAATTCCGCAGCGCCCCCTATTTTGACATCAAGATCGACGGCATCACGCTGCTGGATACCGGCGCCTGAGCAAATGATACCCATGGGAGGCTGATGCCTCTTTTCAAAGGGCAGCGCGTCTGCAAAGAGGCGCGCTGCCCTTCGATTATTCGGACGGAGCGGAAAAGCCGATGGAGACAAAAGTGCCTGCCGTATCGATGCGCGGCATAACCAAGATCTTTGGAAAAAACGTGGTCGCGAACGACCATGTGGACCTGGATATTTACAAAGGGGAGATCCTGGCCCTGCTCGGTGAAAACGGGAGCGGGAAGACGACCCTGATGAATATGCTTGCCGGGATCTATTTTCCTGACGAAGGTCAGATCCTGATCGATGGGAAGCCCGTGGTCATCCGGTCCCCCAGGGATGCGTTCGACCATCATATCGGCATGATCCACCAGCATTTTAAACTGGTGGACCTGCTGAACGCGACTGAAAACATCGTTCTGGGGCTTGACGGCAAGCTTGATCTGAAGGCTGCTTCCGCCAGGATCGGGGAGATCTGTTCAAAATACGGGTTCGACGTTGATCCCGCGCAGAAGATTTACGATATGTCGGTTTCCCAGAAACAGACCGTCGAGATCGTCAAGGTCCTCTACCGGGGAGCGGATATCCTGATCCTGGATGAGCCGACGGCGGTGCTGACGCCCCAGGAGACGGACAGGCTTTTTGCCGTTCTCCGGTCCATGAAGGAGAGCGGGAAGGCAATCGTCATTATTACCCATAAGATGCAGGAGGTGCTCAGCCTTTCAGACAGGGTTGCGGTCCTCCGCAACGGGCAGTTTGTCGGCGATCTTAAGACCAGTGACACGACCGCCCAGGAGATGACGGATATGATGGTAGGCCATTCCGTTGCCCTCAACATCGAGCGGCCCGAACCGGTGGATCCGAAGCCCCGGCTTGAGGTCAGGGACCTGACGGTCAGGACGGAGGATGGGATACTGAAGCTGGACCATGTGTCATTTACAGCCAATTCCGGGGAGATCCTTGGTATCGCGGGAATTTCCGGCTGCGGTCAGAAGGAGCTTCTGGAAGCCATCGCCGGCCTGCAGAACGTGCAGGAAGGAGAAGTCAGCTACATCGAGGACGATGGGCGGCGGGAAAGCCTGATCGGCAAGGATCCCCTGAAGATCGCCGAAATGGGCGTCGTGTTGTCCTTTGTTCCCGAGGACAGGCTGGGTATGGGCCTGGTCGCCAATATGGACCTGACGGACAACATGATGCTCAGGTCTTTCCGCAAGGGCCGGTCGCTGTTTACGGACAGGAAGACGCCGAGGAACGTGGCCCGGAACGTCGTCCATGACCTGGAAGTGAATACGCCTGGGCTGAATACGCCGGTAAGGCGCCTTTCCGGGGGCAACGTCCAGAAAGTGCTCGTTGGAAGGGAAATCACAGCGTCTCCCACCGTTCTTCTGACGGCTTACGCGGTGCGGGGACTGGATATCAATTCCTCCTATACCATCTATGATTTGATCAACCGGCAGAAAAAGGACGGCGTGGCCGTGGTCTACGTCGGCGAGGACCTGGACGTGCTGCTGGAGCTTGCGGACAGGATCCTGGTAATCTGCGACGGAAAAGTCAGCGGTATCCTGGACGGGCGCTCGGCGGACAAAAGGGAGATAGGTATGCTGATGACGCATATCGGGGGGAAAGTGAATGAGCAAACCTGACAAAAAGCCTTTGTTTCATATCGTTAAGCGCGCTCCGATGCCCTGGTGGAAAGCCTGGCTGTACCGTGGGCTTTCCATCGTTCTGGCCATGATACTGTGCGCAGTGATCTCGCTGATCATGACGGGCCAGGATCCCCTGCAGATATTTACCTCTATCTTCAACGGGACCTTCGGATCGCCCCGAAAAATGTGGGTCACCGGACAGAATGTGGCCATGCTTCTTGTGATCTCCCTGGCGGTCACGCCGGCGTTCCAGATGCGGTTCTGGAATATCGGCGGCGAAGGTCAGGCCCTGATGGGGTGCCTGGCTTCTGCCGCATGCATGATCACCCTGTCAGGCGTTCTTCCCAACTGGGCCGTGATCTGCGCGATGCTTGGCGCCAGCATCATTGCGGGCGCCGTCTGGGGCCTGATCCCCGCTTTTTTCAAGGCGAAATGGAACACCAACGAAACGCTGTTCACCCTGATGATGAACTATATCGCGACCCAGCTGGTGGCTTTCTTCTGTGTATTCTGGGAGTCCCCGAAGGGTTCCGGGAACATCGGGATCATCAACCAGAATTCGAACATCGGCTGGCTTCCGGTGGTGGGAGGGCAGAAGTACCTCCTCAGTATCCTGATCGCAGCCTTCCTTTGCACCGGGATGTTTTTTTATCTGCGCTTTTCAAAGCACGGATATGAGCTGACCGTCGTGGGCGAAAGCGAAAAGACCGCACGGTATGTGGGCATTAAGGTGGACCGCGTTATCATGCGCACGATGATCCTTTCCGGCGCCATGTGCGGCATTGCCGGTTTCATGCTTACAGGCGGAACGGACCATACGCTGACCACCACCCTGGTGGACGGCAGGGGATTCACCGCCGTGATGGTGTCCTGGCTTGCCAAGTTCAATCCCGTCTGGATGATCCTTGCCAGTTTTCTGCTGGTTTTCCTTGACCGGGGAGCCAGCGAAATGGCGCAGAAATGCAAGCTGAATTCCTCCTTTGCTGATATCCTGACGGGCATAATCCTGTTTTTCATCATTGGCGGGGAATTCTTTATCAATTACCGACTCTGCATGAGGCACAATGAAGCGAAGGAGGGAATGGCCCATGTTTGATTTTCTATCCTTTATCCCCAGGGCAGTCATGCAGGGCATTCCCCTGCTTTACGGAAGCACGGGCGAGACCCTGACCGAAAAAGCGGGAAACCTGAACCTGGGCATTCCCGGGATCATGTATGTCGGCGGCATCAGCGGGGTCATCGGGGGGTTTCTTTACGAGCAGTCCCTGCCAGCGGGAACAAGAGTGGCCCCCTTTGCGGCTGTCGCCATTCCTCTCCTCTGCTGCCTTGCGGGATCGCTGCTGATGGGTCTGCTCTACTGTTTCCTGACAGTCACGCTGCGTGCCAACCAGAACGTGACGGGTCTTGCGCTGACGACTTTCGGGATCGGCGTCGGTAATTTTTTCGGCGGGTCGCTGATCAAGCTGTCGGGAAAGGACGTTCCCGCCATCACGCTGACCGCCACGGCGGAATGCTTCGGGGCACCGCTTCCCTTTGCTTCGGATCTCGGGTGGTTTGGAAAACTGTTCCTATCCTATGGTTTTCTGGCATATACCGCAATTGTGATCGCCCTGCTTGCTTCCTATGTGCTGAAGAGGACCAGGGTCGGGCTGCACCTGCGCGCCGTAGGCGAAAGCCCGGCTACCGCCGATGCCGCGGGGATCGACGTCAATCGCTATAAGTATCGCGCAACCTGTATCGGAAGCATGATCGCCGGTCTCGGCGGATTGTATTATGTAATGGATTACGCCAGGGGGATCTGGTCGAACGACGCTTTCGGGGACCGCGGGTGGCTGGCCATTGCTCTGGTCATTTTCACCATCTGGCGTCCAAATGTCGGCGTGCTTGCATCCGTGCTGTTTGGCGGATTGTATATCCTGCATATGTATATCCCGACAGGAATGAACCTTGCGATCAAGGAGATCTACAAGATGCTGCCCTATGTGGTGACCATTATCGTACTGGTGCTATCTTCCATTCGCAAAAAACGGGAGACCCAGCCCCCGGAAAGCCTGGGAAGGTCCTATTTCAGGGAAGACCGCTGACAGTAAAAACCGCCGGACTAAATGCTGATCCGGCGGTTTTTGCCTCTTTTTTGAGGTGTTCCGGAAGCATCCGGGATCCTTCGAACTGCGGATATCTGAAAGCCGGTGCAGGTACAAAGATCCGGACTGCGGCAAGGAACCGTATATTCGGGTGCGGAAGAGCAGCAGCCTGAACATATGCTTCGTCATGGCTTTTTCTGTCTGCCGGCCAGATAAATATGCGTGCACGGCACCTCGTGGTGGATGAGTTCGGAAAGCCGGTAACGGGGAGAACCGATGATGACGTGGGTCCCCGTCAGGGCGCACCGCATGGCGTATTCCAGCTTGGCTCCGGCGCCGTTCGCACCGGACCTGGAAGCGCCGTGACAATGCCCCTGCAATTCGGCAATGGTTTTTTTCAGCTCGTCGCCGCTTTCCGCAGTGACTTCCGGGATCAGAGTGGACGGGTCAGCGGGATCCAGCATAATACCGTCCACGCTGGTAAGGAGGATCAGCTTTTCAGAGTGCATCAGCTCCGATATCACGGCTGCGGTTTCATCGTTGTCGACACATTCGACGATCTGGTCCTTCGGGCGCTTGTTGTGCAGGTCCATCAGTTCCATCTTGCGGTTCTCTTCGTCCGATATACAGTCATTATAGTTGATTACCGGAATGGCATGCTGCTTGGCAGCACGGTCCAGGAGCTCCTGCAGGTGCTTTCTTTTTGCTGGATCGTTGAAATGGTTATGCTCCACAAGGACCTGCCGGAGGCTGTAGCGCGGATCAGTGAACCTGCGGTAGGTTTCCATCAGGATGGACTGGCCCTGGGCGGCGTAATCCGTTTTGCACATTTCCGCGTCCCCGTACAGTTCCTGCCCGGTGCGCTTGATATAGTCCACCCGTCCGATCTCGGTGGCACCGGAAGATACCAGGATCATCCCCGGACGCAATTGGGAGGCGAGGCGGGAAAAAATATTGTAGTCGATATCGTTGTCTTCTTTCCTGATCAAGGCCATCGAGCCTATTTTAATAACAAGATCGATCATAGCGTTCCTCTTTGAATGGATTATTGTCTGCCCCGAAAGGGTCTATCAGAGTATACCACACCATTTGGGAATATGTCCACGCTGCGGCGGGAAAGGACGGCGGAAATACAGGGTTTTTAATGTTATCGCAGGCGTTCACATATCGTGACAGAGCCGCGGCGTGAAGACACGGGGGCTGAAAAACAGGAATAAGCGGGCGTATAAACACAAAAAAACAAACGCAAAAAACAAACGCAAAAATAGATTCATGAGGGATTCACGCATTGTAATCTTTTTTACTTTAGTGTAAAATGGTTTGGATACGCACGGGAAACCTGCCGCGTCATCGCATATTTCGCTTATGGAGGATGGATGCTTATGTATTGGGCGGATAAACTGGCCGAAGAGGTGATCAGCCGGAACCCGAACAAGGAAGAATACGTCTGTGCCGCGGGGATCAGTCCTTCCGGTTCCATTCATATCGGTAATTTCAGGGATATCGCCACCAGCCTTTTTGTTGTCAAGGCTCTGCAAAGGAAAGGCAGGAAAGCACGGCTCCTTTTTTCATGGGACGAGTTTGACCGGATGAGGAAAGTGCCGGTCAATGTAGCCAAAGTGCGCGGAGATATGGAAAAATACATTGGCTGCCCCTATGTGGACGTACCCAACCCCTTTGATACGGACGACGAAAACTACGCCATGTACTTTGAGCACGAATTCGAAGCCTCCATCCGTAAATTCGGCATCGAGCTGGATTACCGCCATCAGGCTGAAAAATACCGCAGGGGCGATTACACCCGGCATATCCTGACGGCGCTGAGGAAAAGGGGGCAGATATTTGATATCCTCGATTCCTTCAGGACACAGGATGCCGTCGAGGGTGAAAAGGAAAGGTATTACCCCGTAAGCATCTACTGCCCGCAATGCGGCAGGGATACCACGACCATCACTGCCCTGTCCGAAGACTGCACACAGGCGAAGTTTGAATGCAAATGCGGCTATCACGGCGATTTCGATTTTGTGCATGACCACAACTGCAAACTGGCCTGGAAGGTGGACTGGCCCATGCGCTGGATGGCTGAGGGCGTGGATTTTGAGCCCGGCGGAAAGGACCATGCAAGTCCCGGGGGGAGCTACGATACCAGCCGCCGGATCGCAAAGGAGATCTTCGGCATCGAAGCTCCGCTTTTCCAGGGGTATGAGTTCATTGGCATCAAAGGGACCACGGGGAAGATGTCCGGTTCCTCCGGACTGAACCTTACCCCGGAGTTCCTCCTGAACGTATACCAGCCTGAGGTGATCCTATGGCTTTACTCCAGATCCGAGCCCACAAAGGCGTTCGATTTCTGCTTTGACGACGGGATACTTCGGCAGTATTTTGAATTTGACAGGCAGTACAACGCGTACCGGGACGGTACTGCGGACGAATACACCCGTACGGTGATCGAAAACTGCCTGACCACAGATCGGGAGATCAGCACGGTATCGATGCCGCTGCTCGTTCAGTTGGGCTCCATCGTCGATTTCAACATTCCGATGATGGAAGTGATCTTTGAAAAGATCGGGACGCCTTATAAATATGAAGATTTCAGGGAAAGGCTCGGGCTGGCCCGCTACTGGCTGGAATATTGCGCTCCAGAGAATGCCAACAAGCTTCTTCCCCACAGGGCATGGGACGTGTACGAAACGCTGAGCGACGGGGAAAAGACGGAGATCGGACTGCTGCATGCATACCTGAAGGACAACGATTATTCCATGGACGAACTGCAGACCCATCTGTATGATATCCCCAAATCCTCTTTCGAGGGTGAAGCGGACAAGAAGGCCCTGAAGGAAGCCCAGGGGAGGTTCTTCAAAAATGTTTACCGTCTCCTGATCGGCAAGGAGACCGGTCCCCGCCTGTACCTGTTCCTTTATGCCATCGAGAAGGAACGCTTCCTGGGACTTCTGGATTTTTCCTTCCCGATCACCGACGAAGAACTTGAAGCCGGCAGGGTGAACGAAACAGAAGAAGCTGTGCCTGAAACGGAAGAACCTGAACAGGACTGCAGGGAGGCGGATCCCTTCATACCGTTTGGGGAGGAGATCGATGCTGATACCTTCTTCAAAGCCGACCTCAGGGTATGTGAAGTATTGAAATGTCAGGAGATCCGCAAATCTCACAGCTGCTACAAGCTGACGCTGGACGACGGAAGCGGAGAGAAACGAACCATCGTTTCCAGCATCAAAAATGAATACAGCTGCGAAGAACTGGTCGGGAAGAAGATCATTGTGATTGTCAATCTGGCTCCCAGGAGGATCTCCGGGGTCACCAGCCAGGGGATGCTTCTGGCGGCGACCAACAATGCATGCGGCTGTAAGGTCCTTTTTGCAGACAGCCGGGTGCCGAACGGGACGAGACTGAAGTAAGGAACACTGGAAACCGGGAAAAGGGCTGTGACGGAAAAGGGCGATCCTCCGGCCGCAGCTCTTTTTCTGTGCTGCGGGAACAGATCCCGCTGCGCGAACGGGCTGTGAAACCTTTCCAGCGCTTTGCAGGCAGCAAAACAGCCGCCCCGAAAAGGGACGGCTGTCGGTTTTGCCGGCCGAAAATATTATCTGCGCCTGTCGGGACCGAGAGGGCCGCTGGGACCGGGGCCAAGGGGGCCGTTGCCGCCGCCCTTTTTGCCGCCGTTGGGATCGGCATGCAGGCCGTGGGAAATGGGCGTATTGGCTTTTGAGTTGGAATTGGAGGAAGGTGAGGAAGGCTTCAGCGGACCGATCGCGTTGCGCAGCGGTTCATCCCTGCGGGGGACCGCTATATTCGAGCGGTTGGGGAGCACCGGCGCCGGTTTCCTGATGTAATGGCGCTGATAGGCCAGGGGGTCGGTCCGGCGGTAGTTGGGCCGGAAGGTGTAGGAAAGGGGGCGGTTCCACTGGGTCAGCTTATTCAGCCGGTTGGCGACCGTCAGGGTGCCCAGCACAGACAGAACGCTGTTTAGGAAGGAACCGTTGTTGTTGTACACGGATGAAGAGGCATACTGGTTGATGTTTGTGTACCCGTCGGAATTGATGACGCTGACGTCGATCCCGTATTCCGTAAGGGCCTGGGAAGCGTAAACGGCCTGCTGAAAAGTCAGGTTGCAGGCGATCTCCGCGGGAAGAGAATCAAGGATGAGGTTTGCTTCCGCGGCGGAGTAGCCGAAGATATCCATCAGGAGCTCTCTGGCGTTGGCTTTGGAGCAGGTGTCGCGCCTGACCATGATGATGCGGTAGTCTTTCCGGCTGGTATCGACGTTCGAGTATACAGGGGTATCGTAAATCGGGGCGGCATTGTAAACGGCGGCGGCGATCGGAGTGCCGCAGTTCTGGCAGAACTTGGAACCGACGAGCAGCTGCGTTCCGCAATTGGGACAATAAGACATATGTATCCCTCCTTTTATGTTACAGTATAACACAAGGCAAGATTCTTGACAATCTGTTTTCCTGATTGTATCATGGATGTACCCAGTAAAAGGAGGGAGTTATGTGGAGGTCCATTTCAATGAAATGACCCAAAGCCGTCCGATCAGGGAGATCGCGTACGAGCAGCTGAAGCATGCGATCATCACCGGTCAGATCTCCGCGGGTTCAAGGATCGTTGAGACTGCGTATGCCGAACAGCTTCATATCAGTCGGACACCGCTCAGGGAAGCACTCCAGAAGCTAGAGCATGACGGCCTTGTGGAATATATCCCTCATCATGGCGTGATCGTCAAGGCTTTTACGATCAGCGATATCGAAGAGATTTTTATTATCCGCAATTCGATGATGATGCTTCTGCTGCCGTCCATTGTCAAGAACGCAAAACCGGAAAAGATCGCCGAGCTGGATGAGATCCTGAAAGTCATGGATAAGGCGCTTGAACGGGACGATATCGAGGCCCTGGCCCTGTACAACAGAAAATTCCATCACGGGCTTGAGCATATCTCGGATAAACACAGGATCCTGTTTGTGATCGACAGCCAGGAGGAGTATATCAACCGGTTTTCCGCGATTGCCATCGCCAGCATCTCCAGACGGAGCGTATCCCACATGGAACACCACAGGATGCTGGAAATGCTCAAGGAAAAGGACCTTGAGGGTCTGAAGCTTTTGATGCAGCATCATCTTGAAGAGAGCAAGGATACCTGCCTGAACGCAGTAAAAAACCGCGGATATTGAAGTAATTCCCGTTTTTACCGGCGCCGGCATACCATGAGAGCCTTTTTGACAGATCAGACTCTCAATATCAGGAGAAAAACATGGACAGTTTTAAAATGCAGATCCTCGGCATCCTGAAGGAAGACTGCAGGACGCCTTTGGAGACCATCGCCGTTATGACGGGAAAAAGCCTCGAAGAAGTTGCTGCGGCAATGGATGAAATGGAAGCGGAGAAAATCATCCTCCACTACCTTCCTGTGATCAACTGGGAAAAAACCGACCGCGAGCGTGTCGAGGCGATGATCGAGGTCAGCGTTACTCCCCAGCGGGATATGGGCTTTGACGCCGTAGCCAGGCGGATCTATCAGTTCGACGAGGTCAAGAGCCTGTACCTGATGAGTGGAAGCTATGATCTTCTTGTCCAGGTCGAGGCGGCAAATCTGAAGCAGCTGGCGTTTTTTGTAAGTGAAAAGCTGAGCCCCCTGGATACGGTGACCGGCACCAGGTCCAGCTTTGTGCTCAAACGGTATAAACAGGACGGCGTTATTTTTGTCGGCGACACCGGAGACCAGAGAATGGCGGTGAGCCCTTGAACAGCCGTTTCATAGCAGGGCATGTCAGGGATGTTCCGCCGAGCGGGATACGGCGTTTTTTTGATATCGCTTCCCTGATGAAGGATGCCATCTCTCTGGGTGTGGGTGAACCGGATTTTGTTACACCCTATCATATCCGTTCTGCGGCCATCGATTCGGTGATCGCGGGAGGGACTCAGTATACGGGCAACAAGGGCATGATCGAATTGCGCAGGGAGATCGCGTATTACCTGGGCGGCCGTTATTCCCTTTCATATGATCCGGAGCAGGAGATCATGGTCACAGTCGGGGCCAGTGAAGCCATCGACCTGGCGCTCAGGGTCTGCATCGAACCCGGGGACGAGGTCATCATTCCGGATCCGGGGTACGTCAGTTACGCGCCCTGCGTCGCTTTTTCTGGAGGAACGCCCGTACTGGTGCCCACCGTGATGGAGAACGACTTTCGACTGATGGCGGATGACCTGATGAAGGCGATAACCCCCAGGACCAAGGCGCTGGTATTTCCGTACCCCCATAATCCAACCGGGGCAGTGATGCCAAAAGAGGACCTGGAGGAGATCGCCTCTGTCTGCATCCGAAAAGACATTCTTGTCATCAGCGATGAAATATACAGTGAACTGACTTACGCCGGAGAGCATACATCCATCGCGTCCCTTCCCGGCATGCGCGAGAGGACGGTCTATATCTCGGGTTTCAGCAAGGCATTTGCCATGACCGGCTGGCGCCTGGGATACGCCTGTGCGCCGAAGGAATTCCTGTATGAAATGAATAAAATCCACCAGTACGGGATCATGTGTGCTCCCAGGCAATCCCAGGTAGCGGGCATAGAGGCCCTGAAGCGCGGCAGGGAAAACGGCTACGAGGATGTAGAGGTCATGCGTGACAGCTACGACCGCAGGCGGAGGGTGATGCTGAAGGCGTTTGAGGACATGGGCCTCAGGTGTTTTGAACCCAGGGGCGCCTTTTACTGTTTTCCGTCCATTGTGTCCACCGGACTGGACTCCGAGACCTTCTGCCGCAGGCTTTTGGAGGAGGAAAAAGTGGTATGCGTTCCCGGTACCGCGTTTGGGAAGAGCGGGGAAGGGCATATTCGATGCTGCTATGCGACGGATATCCATAAAATGACGGAAGCATTCGCGCGCATGAAGCGTTTTGTATCCGGATTGTCCTGAAGTGAGACCGGTTCCGTCAGGAAAGGCATTTCATGACAAGTCGCGAAGGAATACTAAAAAAGTGACGGAGGATGCAATGAAAAAACTGATATCTGTTTTTCTTGCGCTTTTTTTCTGTTTTGCGGTCATGCCTGTATTTGCCGAAGAATTCGAAAGGGGCACGGACGGTGAGATAGAGGTCCCGTTTATTGAACCGATCTGGATGGATACCGACATCGGCAGCGCAGCCGATCATGAAGAGCCCGGGCAGGAGGAAGCGGCGCTGCCCGCTGCTTTTTCTTCAGGGGTCGTTACCTATGGTGAGGACGGAAGTATTTTTATTACCATCACGGCGACCGGCGACGTCACCATCGGTCGGAATGTCAAGAGCAGCGGCAAATCGATTTTCCAGAAGGAACTGGAGAAACAGAACAACGATATCAATTTCATTTTCCGCAACGTCAGGGGGATCTTTGAAAACGACAGCCTGACCATCGTTAATTTTGAAGGCGTACTGGCGGAGAACTATTCGATCCCGCCGAGAAAACAGAACAACGATTTTCTGTTTCTTGCGCCGGTTTCCTATGCCTCTGTTTTGCCGGATAACGGTGTGGAGATGGCAGCCATCGAAAACAACCATATCGGCGACTTTGGGGAGGACGGGACTCAGTCGACCCGGGACGCGCTGGATTCGGTGGGCATCCTGTGGGCGGATTCGACCCATTCGGCTTCTTATGAGATCGCCGGGATCAGGGTGATCGTTTTCGCTTACCAGACACTGAACCAGCCCTACACATCCGATGAATTGGCCGGTATGGTCAGGGAAGAGATCGCACGGGTGCGGGACGAATACGACCTGGTGATCGTCTATTATCACTGGGGAGACGAACTGGACTATGCGCCCAAGGATAACCAGGTGAGGCTGGGCCGGGCCACGGTCGACGCTGGGGCCGACCTTGTGCTGGGCTCCCACAGTCACAGGATCAATCCCATTGAATGCTACCAGGGAAAATACATCGTTTACTCGCTTGCCAACTGCTCCTTTGCCGGCAACAATAAGCCCAGCGACATGTATACATTTATCTTCCAGAATCGTTTCCGCTTTAAGAACGGCAGGATACTGCAGAGTTCTTTCCGGATCATTCCCTGCCGGATCTCTTCGCGAAGGGACTATAACGATTTTTGCATAACCCCCCTGACCGAACAGACCAATATCGATACTGTCATCAATACCATGAAGCAGGCTGGAAAAAAGCTGACATACGCCGTCGAAAGCTATCCGTTGGACTGGGAATGACCTGAAGGAAGGGGCGTACGTCAAATGAAACTGAAGATCCTGCGGGAGAACGCCGCTGACACCGGGATTGCCGGGTTTGTGGAAGAGATCCTTTCCGAAACCTGCTCCGCGTTCGGACACCGTCTCAATGTGGGATACGGCCTGATCGGAAAGGGATCGCTGAACCGATACGGTGTGCCGCTGACCCAGGAAGTGATCGACGGGTGTGCCGAATATGACGGCACGCTCGCACTGACAGGGGACGAGGAACTGCAAGCGGAGATTTCGGACGCAATGAACATTCCGGTCCTGATCTCGGATCATGCCCGCGATATATCACCGGACGGGAAGCACACCGCAAGGAATATCATTGCCGTCGTTCAATCCATCGACGAGGAAACGATCGACGAAGCGGCAAGGGCAGTGCGCAATTTTGCCTTGATCAAGGGAATCGGGTTTGCGGCTGTCAGGGCCCAGGGGAAAAAAGAAAACATCTGGAAAAATGCTTTTCTGTCCGCCAGTCTTCTTAACGGAGACAATCGGCTGTCTGAGCTGACAGCGCCTCAGGCCATCAGAAAAATGATCCGGGAACCCGAGGATTATGGAATGATCGTTCTTCCGCCATCCATTGGGGCTGTTTTCTGTGCTGCCGCGGAAGAGCTGGCTCATGCCTGCCTGCCGGTAAGAAAAATGTACGGCGTTTCCGGAGGCGTCTATTTTTGCAAGAGCTCCGAAAACGCCGGAACGACGATGGGGGAAATACTGTCTGCGGTCCTGTCAAGCGCCGATTTTCTTGAATTTTCCTGCCATCTGTTCAGAGAGGCAGCATGCATACGGACAGGCGTATACAATGTGACCCGGGGGCCGGGGGTGGGAATGAGGCTCCCTGAAGGGCCGGCGGAAGCGGTTGTCGACAGGATCTGTTCCCAGATATCCCTTGCCGGGCAGCTTGTGGGAGGCGCATGAAACAGATTCAGTTTTCTGTGTAGAATGTGCAGCCGCCGATAAACTCCCGAAGCAATGACAGAGGCGGGATCTCGTTTAGCAGATCCCTGGGAACGGTATCAAAGCAGTTCAGTATATCCAAAAGCCTGCGGGCGACCAGGTACTGGGGATCTTCCGGCCCGATCTGGGACAGGACCTCTTCCGCGTAGGGTTTGATCACGGGAAGCTCATAATGCAGGACCGAATTGAACACATGGTCCACATTTTCCTGGTAAGGGAAGATCCATTTTTCCTCGCCGGCGCGGACGCTGGGCCACATATCCAGGGTCTCCTTTGCCGGTGATGCGCGGAACGCGTGGTCCCGCACCAGGCGTCTGAGCAGCCTGGCGTCGGTGGTGCGGATGCGGTTGTGATCGTCGATATTGATGCAGGTCAGTTCGCTGATGTAGATTCTGCACAGCAGCGCAGGATCAAAACCGATATGGAACACAGGGTTAAGGGCGTGTATCCCTTCGAATATGATCAGTTGATCCTGTCCAAGAGCGACGGGATCGCTTTTTTCTTCCCTCATCCCGGTTTTGAAACTGTAGCGCGGAATCATGGCAGTCTGGCCCGTAAGCAGGAGTCCGATGCATTCGTTCAGGTAAGGGACGTCAAGCGCGTCGAGTGCCTCAAGATCCGGATTTCCATCGTTGTCCAAGGGCACATCTTCCCGGTTCCTGTAGAAATTGTCCAGAGAGACCAGAACAGGCCTGAACCCCAGGACCCGAAGATGAATGGCCAGGCGGTTGGAAAAGGTGGTCTTCCCGCTGGAAGAGGGGCCGGCGACAAAAATCGCCTTGGCTTTGCTCTGCATAATGCTGTCGGCGATCTCCGACATGGATTTGTCGTGCAGTGCTTCATTGACGCGCACCAGGTCTCTGAACTGACCGATTTGGATCAGGCGGTTCAGGTCTGATGCGTTGTTGATGTTCATGATGTCGCACCACTGGATGGACTGGCTGAATGCCGACAGGTTTTTGGGGCGGTGCGTAAAAGGAGCAGGTAAACGCCAGCCGGAGGGGGAGGGCATCATGATCGTAAGGCCCGGATAAACAAGCCTCAGGGAAAAGGCGTGAATCCAGCCGGTGGACGGGAGCATGGCACCGTAAAAATAGTCCCTTATCCCGCTGCAGACATATGACGGCAGCTGGGTTTCCCGGCTTTTTTTTACAAGCTCTGCCCGGTCGTTATCTCCTTTGCTTATCAGGGAGGCATAAGCGACTTCCTTTGAGATCTTTTCGTAGCGGATCGGCAGGTCGGAGGCGATAATGTCTTCCATCTTTTTCTGGAGCGCGCTGATGTCGTCCTGGGAAAGGTATTGCCCCTTGAAGCGGACGAAGATGCCATAACCGATAGAATGCTCTATCCGGACGCGGGCTCCGGGAAACAGTGCTTCGGCAGCCATCAGAAAAACAAAACGCAGCGTCCGCTCATAAATGCGGCGCCCTTCCTCGTGGGTGTAAGTGACCGGCACCAGGACAGCGTCTTCTGTGAGGAGGGAAGTCAGTTCCAATAATCTGCCTCCGGCGAGACAGGCGTAAATGCTCCGGTATTCATCCGGAAATAACTCCTTCAGTGCGTCGGAAAGCGGCGTTCCCGGAGAAAAATCTCGGCTTTTATCGCGTATCCTGATGGTGATGCTCATTTGTTCACCTCTTTCAACTCAGGTCGTGGAAGCTGCTTCCTGGAGCTTCAGTTTGTTGCGCCATTGGATATGCTTGGTCGAAATATATGCCTTGGATTGTTCGTCAGAAAGGGAAGTGGTGCGGACGAGCGTCTGTTTACCGTCTTCGATGGTTTTCTTTTCGATGGTACTGAATACCAGCCCGTGCTGGGGGCAGTCTGCCAGGGCCATAAAGCGGTCCGGCCCCAGGCAGACGTATCCTTCGGGAACGTTCAGCTTTTTTCCGCATACCGGGCAGGGAGGCTGCTTGGCGGCACTGCAGGAAAGCACGGCGCCGATGCTTCCGCGCAGGCGCAGTTCCGTCCGCATCTCACGCCCGCGCGCGCTGTGCTGAAGCAGCTTGGGCTTGAGAGGATACTGGAGGACCTTGGCGGGATCCGGCAGACGGCGGAGGACCATGGCAGTGTACCAGGCGTCGTTCAGGGCGTTGTGGAAAGGCTTTTCCTCATCCGGATCGATCTCAAAATGAGCCATGGCGGCCTGCAGCCCCTGGCGCTCTTTGGTGTTGCCGATCAGTTCGCCGTAGACACGCTGCATATCATAGATATCAGACAGTTCGATACTGCAGTGGAAAAAGCGTTTGTTCTGCTCAAGAACCGATACATCGTCACATCCCCAGGTGATCAGGGCATAGTCCTGCCCGCAGAATTCGGCGAAACCTGCCAGCGCTTCAGCAAACAGCGGAGCTTCGTCCAGTTCCTCCTGGCTGATATGGGTGATCCGCTTGATCCTCGGATGCAGTTTGACATAGTAGATCGGACGGATCAGCTGGGTAAAGGTATCGACGACTTCAAGGTTTTCGTCCAGTTTTACGGCGCCGATCTGGATCATTTCAAAAAGCAGCTTTTCGCCGACATTCCTGTAAGCGGCAGAGGAATAGGAGATCGGCTGGTTCCATTCCAGGTCCATTACGATATATTGCATCGATGTTCGCCTTTCATGCTGTGAATGTTTGAAGTGCGGCCGATCTGCCGGCAAGCGCACCGGTGGAAAAAGCGATCTGCAGATTATAGCCGCCGGTAAAAGCGTCCACATCCAGCACCTCGCCGGCAAAGTACAGGCCGGAAACGAGCCTGGAGCCCATGGTTGAGGGGTTGACCGAGCGAATGTCGACACCGCCCCGGGTGATGATCGCTTCACTGAATGGACGCAGGGATACGGGAGTCATGTCCAGCCTTTTCAGGCCGACTGCGATGGCACGCCTTGAGGAGGAAGGAAGCTGGGACGCGGGCGTGTGCGGATCCAGGCCGCAGGCGATCAGGAAGGGTTCGGTCATACGGCGGGGGAAAAGGGGCATAACGGCGTTTGCGACGGTCTTCGCCCCCCCAAGCCGGACCAGCTCGCTGACATCCGTCAGCAGCTGTTCTTCGCTGACGGCGGGTTTCATGTCAAGCGAAATGACGCAGTCCTTGAAACTTCCTCCTGAGAGGATGCTGCTTGCTTCCAGGACCAGCGGACCGGAAATGCCGTAATGCGTAAAGAGCATTTCGCCCGTTTCGCTCATACGTTTTTTGCTTCCTGCAAAAATGGTGATCCTGACGTTTTTCAGACTGAGTCCCTGCAGCTGAGAAGGCCATGCTTCCTTCAGTTCGATCCCCGTGAGTGAAGGGCTCAGGTCCGTGACGGGGTGTCCGGTCTCCCGGGCAAAGCGGTAACCGTCGCCGGTTGAGCCTGTGGAAGGGTAGGACAGGCCGCCGGTGGCCACGATGACGGCGTCAGACGGGAAAAAAGAGCCGTTTTTGAGCTTCAGTCCCCGGACACGTTCGGCGCCGTCCTCACATACGGTGTTTATGCCCGCCACTTCACTGTCTGTACGTACAGAGACGCCCAGCCTGGTCATTTCGGAACAGAGCGCTCTGGTCACGTCGGATGCCTTATCGCTCCGCGGAAAGGCGCGTCGCCCGCGTTCGACCTTGACCGGGCAACCGGCGTTTTCAAGCCATGCCATCATATCGTCCGGAGAGAAGAGGGACAGGGCACTGTATAAAAAACGGCTGTTTCTGGGCACGTGGAGCAAAAACTCTTCACGATTGCACGCGTTTGTGAAATTGCAGCGTCCCTTGCCGGTGATATACAGCTTTTTCCCGGTTTTCTCATTTTTTTCAAACAGACAGACATCAGCGCCGTTTTGAGCGCAGAAAACGGCGGCCATCATTCCGGCAGGTCCGCCGCCGATGACGGCGACGCTATTGCGGCTCTTTGCTGATGTAGACACTGTATGCATCCCAGATCTCTTCCAATCGTTTCAGGTGTTCGTTCAATTCGTCTTTGCGCTGCAGGGCCAGGGCGACGAGCAGCGCGTTGATCAGCGAAAGGGGAGCCGCAAGGGAATCCACGAAGGAGGCCATATCCGTTCGTGCGGACAGGCAGACATTGGAAACCCCAAAGAGCGGGCTCATCTCCCCATCGCTGATGCCCACGACCTGGGCGCCGGCGCTTTTTGCGAAATACATCGCTTCTAGTGTCCTGGTGGAATAGCGGGGAAAACTGATCCCCACCAGAACATCTTCGTCGGTGATCCTGGAGATACTTTCGAAAACATCTGTGGAGCCTTCGGCAATAATGATTACATTGCTGAAGATAAAATGCAGGTAATAGCCGAAAAACTGGGCGAGGGGGGCGGCGGAACGGAGACCGAGGATATAAATGGTGCGGGCTGCAAGGAGGCGGGAGACCGCTTCCGAAAAAGCGTTCTGGTCGATCATATGGATGGTGTTGCGGATGTTCTGCATGTCTGTTTTCAATACGGTGGAAAGAACGTCGCGCTGATCGATGTTTTCGCTCATCTCAAAACGCTGCTCGGCCGTAAGATGGTGTCTTACCAGTTCCTGCAGGGCTTTCTGCATCTGCGGATATCCTTCGTATCCCATGGCCGCGGCAAAACGGACGACGGTGCTTTCGCTGACTTCGACAGCCTGGCCGAGGGATACGGCGGTCATATATACGGCTTTATCGTAATGATCGGAGATATACTCCGCGATCTTCCGGTGCGATTTTGACAGTTTCTTCCCATTCAGGTTCAGCTTCCCGATCAGATCAAAGGATTCCTGCAATTGTATCACTTCCGTTCTAGAGAAAGGATCAGACCGATCCGGAGCAGAAGTCGTCAAAGCTGGACCGGTAATCGCCGTTGAAGCACATGATCCCGCCCAGGAAAGTGCAGGTGATATGGCCCGCCTCCAGCATGGCTGCGTCAGTTCCCGGGGCGTGAGGTTCCATAAGGATCTCGTCCTCAGCGCATTCGTTGCCGATCCAGAAATACATCTGCCCGTAGGGGCTGTAGCGCTTGACATAGCTGTCCTTGAAATAGGCTTCGCTCACGGGACACAAAACGGGCTTTTTCCAGTGGGAGGGAAGGCCCTTCGGCCCGTTGATGTTCAGGATCCCGTACCGGGGAAAACGCTTGCCTGCGTAAAACTCGGCGGCTCTGACGGCAAAGGCGGCAATGGCGTTCAGGCCTTCTGCCGTGCCTCCGGCAATGAGGGAAACGGCAATGGAGGGGATATTCATCATGGCGCCTTCCCTGGCAGAGGCTACGGTGCCGCTGTATAGGATGCCGGAGGAAACGTTTTCTCCTTTGTTGACGCCCGATAGGCAAAAATCAAAATGGTTGTTGGCCGTCAGCCGCGGTGCGAGCCGGACACAGTCAGCCGGCGTTCCCTCCACCGAATAGACTTCCTGTTTTCCTTCGTGGATAAGCTCATGAACCATCAGGGGTTTGGACAGGGTGAGGTTCTGGCTCATGGCGCTGCATTGGGCAGCCGGTGCGGAAACAACGATATGATGCCCGCGCTCCAGCGCGGCCCGGCAGAGCGCCGTGATCCCCGGCGACGAAACTCCGTCATCGTTGGAAATCAAAAAATTCATGCCTGACTTTTCCTCCGTGCAAAAATGCAAATCCATTATAACGTAAAAAAACGTTCCGTTCAAGCCAATGCGGAATAACAAAATGCAATTTTAGTATAAATAGATTGCATAATGAAAATATACGGGAAAAGGACAGGCAACCGCCGCCGCCGGGAAAGGAAACGGCGGAAAACCGCCGGTGTTTCGCAGCTGGGTGCTCCGTCATAACGAGATTTCTTGACAGTCCAGGGAAAAAAGGTTATAATTTTCTACGAAATAACAGAAGAAAGGCGGTGGCGGTAAATGGATGACGGCGAAAGATGCCAGGCAAGCGATACAGTACCGCGATCGCCCGGACTTAAGGCCAGGGATCGCTGATTTTTCGCGTGCCCAGCATCAATACACGTCGTTTTCCTGCACTTAATCGATGGTTTCGAGCGGTTAAGTGTTGTTTTGTTGTTTTGAATAAATAACAGGAAAGCAGGTGTATTCCAATGGAATGGTCCCAAATCATGGAGCGCCTCCACAAGCTTCTGGACTCGGGGCGCCACGGCGAACTGAGGGGTGCGCTGATGATGCTCAGCCCCGTAGATATAGCGCAGTTTCTTGAAACTCTGGACCCTGAAAAAATGCTCTTGCTGTTCCGCGTCCTTCCCAAGGATATGTCGGCGGATGTTTTCAGCTATATGACATCCGAATCCAAGCAATCGCTGATCGAGTCCATCGGGGACAACGAGATCCGTTCGCTGATCAACGAGATGTTCCTGGACGATACGGTGGACTTCCTCGAGGAACTGCCTGCCGGTGTCGTCAAGCGCGTACTTCAGAATACCGATGCCCAGACCCGCGACCTGATCAATCAATTCCTCCAGTATCCCGAGAATTCCGCCGGCTCCATCATGACCATCGAATACATGGAGGCCCGGGTCGGCATGACGGCCGGGCAGGTGATGGCGGATATCCGTCGGGTCGGGTTCGACAAGGAAACCATTTATACGATCTATGTCATTGACGAGGGGCGGCACCTGAAGGGTTCTGTCGCTCTTCGCAAGCTGATCCTCTACAATGAAAGCGTTGTCATCGACAGCGTTATGGAGACCAACGTCGCTTCCGTGACCACCACGGACGACCAGGAAAAAGTCGCCGGCGTCGTCCGCCGGTATGACCTGATGGCGATCCCGGTGGTGGACAAGGAGAACCGTCTGGTGGGTATCATTACCGCAGACGATATCATGGACGTTATCCAGGAAGAGAACACCGAAGACTTCGAAAAAATGGCCGCTTTGACTCCTTCTGAGGATTCCTACCTGCATACCTCTCCCTGGAAGCTGGCCATCAATCGTATTCCCTGGCTGATCCTCCTGTCGATCGTGGCTATTTTTACCGGCATGATCATCACCAGCTATGAGGATCTCCTGAAAAATGTGGACATCGTCCTGACCGCGTGCATACCCATGCTGATGGATACCGGCGGCAATTGCGGCGCCCAGGTCTCTACGCTGATCATCCGCGGCCTGGCCCTTAACGAATTGCAGCCCAAGGACATCCTGAGGATCCTCTGGAAAGAATTCAGGGTGGCCCTTTTGGTCGGCGCGGTACTGTCCGTCTTTACGCTGCTTCGTGTCCGGTTCATCAACGGCGCGGACTGGCCGGTTTCCCTTGTCGTGGCGCTGTCACTGTATCTTACGGTGATCATAGCCAAAGCTATCGGCTGCTGCCTGCCGCTTCTGGCAAAGCGTGTCCGCCTCGACCCCGCACTGATGGCCAGCCCCCTGATCACGACAATCGTGGACGCAGCTTCACTTACGCTCTATTTTTCCATTGCCACATCGATGCTGAAACTGGGATAAGACCGATATAAAGCATAGAAAAAACGCGGCAGGTCCGCGTTTTTTCTTTGGTCCGGTTTTTTTCGCAACGCTGTTTTTACTGATAGTACCTCTCCCTGGGGTTCATCGTATGGATACGGGTCCGTTTATGCATGTGTTTACGGATCTTTCTGATCAGGAGGATCAGGACCAGGAAAGCCAGCAGGGGAAGGAAGATGAAAACGAAAAACAGTTCGAATGTAAAGCGGGGGAAGGGATTTGGATCGTTTTCCACCCGCTCCATGATTTCCGAGATCGAAGGGGCAAGGCTTTCACGCGCCGCGACTGAGCGGGTCGCTACCAGGTTATAGACCACAACAGACCCATCGGCAGTGTAATATGAAAGGGTGCCCATGACCTCTCCCGCGCTGACAGGCGCCCTGAACTCACGGGTATATTCTGTCAGCGTCATCGCATTGAAATTGGATGCCATGGCCTGGATCCGGTCTTCGGTGGTAACGATGAGGTCGTTTCCGGAACCTTCCGCTGCCTGCAGCTTCAGTTCAAGCCTGCCGAGCAGGGGGTCTTCCAGGTCGAAACCGGAAATCTCGATTACTCTGGGATTCATGGCGTACAATTCCTGGATGCTGGTGGTGACAAACTGTGAAAATCCGTATTCGAACAGGCGGATGGAATCCCGGTAGCTCGCCGCGTCCGAGGACGAATTGAAGACGACGGCGATCAGGTCGATCCCGTTTTTGATGGCGGAGGAGACAAGACAGTATCCGGCTGCGGAATGGTGGCCGGTTTTGATGCCGGTGGCGTGTTCGTAATAACGGTCGGCGTATCTTTCGGTGTAAGTGATCAGCTTATTGGTGTTGGCGATGGAACGGGCCCGGTATATATTGTCCTGGGGAAGGGTGTAGGACCGGGTGGAGACGATATCCCGGAAGGTCTCGTTCTGCATTGCGACGCGGGCGATGATGGCCATATCCCGGGCTGTGGAATAGTGGAATTCGTCATGGTATCCATGGGGATTCGCAAAATGCGTGCCCGTACATCCGAAAGCATTTGCCGCATGATTCATCAGTTCAACGAACTCATAAATGGTGCCGCCCAGGTTCTCCGCGACTACGTTGGCACCGTCGTTGCCGGATACAAGCATGATACCGTAAAGCAGATCGATCAGGCGCATTTCCTCACCCACGGCCAGACCGATGGTAGAGGAATCGCTGGGAATATCAAGCGCTGTCGGGGTGACGGTGCAGATATCTTCCGGATCCCCGATGTTCAGGGCCAGCAGCGCGGTCATGATCTTGGTTGTGGATGCGGGGTAGCACTGCATGTCCGCGTTCTTCTCAAAGACCACGTCCCCGGTATCCGCGTTGATCAGGATCGCCGACGTGCAGCTGAGCTGCGCGGCTTCCAGATATTCGGGATGGTCCGGATCATAGGACGCAGCTTCACCCATGGCGGCGGAAAAAAGGAAACATGCCGCAAGGATGAAGGCAGCAAGACGCCGCGCCCGGAACGAACCTTGTTTTTCAATACTGATCAATGGATTTAATACCCTTTCCGAAATCCTGATAATAGGAGCCGCGCTTGGGGACGGCGGTGTTCCGCAGTGCCAGGGCGCCGGTAGGCAGAAGAATAGCGTTTTATGACGGCGTTCCCTTCCTGACCACGCCCCGGCTGTAGAGGAGGGAAGAAGGCCGGCCGGCGCAAAGGTTCCAGCATCTGGCGGCGAAGCATTCCTCACGGGCGGCGCCGCTTTTTTCAAGCGAAGAAAAAGACTGATAACAGGGGATGTTTTTCGAGATGATCCTGATCAGGGGTGAAGCCTCGCCCCTGAAGCCGCGAAGATAAAGGAAACCGTCTTCCGTGGGTGAAGGCAGGGCCTTGTTCAGGAAAAAACGCATCAGCAGGCGGCTGAGGCGTGCCTTGGTAAAATGGGTGGTGCAGGCCTTTTCGGTCAGCTGATCCATGGAAAGACAGGCGCCCGCTTCTTTGAGGATACGGTTTTCAATGCCTTCTCCCGCGCCGCAGACTTTCCTCAAAACGACGGGAGAGGCGTTCAGCAGGGCTCCCATCAAAAGGAGATCGGCGCTTTTTTTATCGATAAAGCTTCCGTTATGCCGTATTTCCTTAAGCCGTTCGAAAACAGAATAGGGTACACAGGGACGAATGCCGTCCATATCGCCAAGCAGGAACGCGCGGCGCAGTGAAGCGGCGGAGGGATGTACGGGTGACAGGGATGCATCGTGGTAATCGCCCTCACGGTGAATGGGAAAACAGCGGATCGGACTTGCCAAACGCTTCAGCGCCCGGATATAGGAAACCGCGAGGATCACGTTCGGGGAGGAGATGACTCCGGGCCCGGCAAGTCCCTGGCTATCAAGGACCTTTTCGACAGCCCGCGGATAACTGAGTCCCGTACGGATCTGCTGGCCAAGAAGGGCCTGTGTTTCGGGGGATTCCAGGGAATCGGCGATCTTAAAGAGAAGTTCCGGATCTGAGTATTCACTGCCGAAAGAGATAAAGTCCACACATCCCATCCTGTGAAAAAGAGATACCATGCCCAGAGCATAACTCTCCGCGTCCCGGCAGCTGATATCAAATGGAACAGAGAAAACGATGTCCGCGCCGCAGCTGAGCGCCATATCTGCGCGGTCGAAGGGATCAAAAAGCGCAAAACGGCCGCGCTGAGTGACATAACCGCTCATCAGTACGACAATAAAGTCCGCGCCGGTGGCTTCTCTGGCTTTTTTCAGGTGCAGGGCATGACCGTTGTGAAAAGGGTCGTACTCCGCAATGACACCGCAGACTTTTGCCATTACCGCCTCCCGTCCGATCTGATCGGCCAAGCTATTTTATCATGAAAGTCTGTTTTTGTATATGTCAATTTGGGCTTCCTGCCTGTTCTTTATGGCTGCCATTGGATATCGATGCAGAAGATGACCTGCCTTTTCTCACTGTAGCGGATCGACGCGTCAGATACGCCGCCGTCATCCAGCCAGGACCAGATCCTGCTTTGGTCGGATTCAAAGGATGAGAACAGAGACGGGGAGCAGTAGAAACGGATTTCCGTCACCGACGATCTGTCAGCGCCGCGCAGGATACGGATCATCTCCCCGGAAGTGTCAACCTTGACGGTCAGGATGCCCGTACCCAGGGGGGAGATATTTGAAACGGTCACCCTGCGGGAGGCGTCCGAATAGGATATGCTCCCTTCGATCCCCGCAAAGTCAAGCCATTTCCACACGGGATCGTCTTCTTCCTGGTACCTGGCGTAAAGAGCGGGCGAGAGGTATACCCGCAGTTCTCTTGAACCGGAAGCGGAGCGCATCAGACCGATAATATCGCTTTCCGAGTCGGCGGCGCCTGTGATGACGTCTGCTCCCAGGGGAGTGATACCGGAGATGATCAGCTTCCGCTCGGCGTTCGAATAGGACACTTTTCCATCGACCCCGGCCAGGTCCAGCCATTTCCATACCGGGTTCTCGGGAGAGAGGTACTCGGCATACAGCTTTTCGTCGAGCCAGAGAACGGCCTGCGTACGGCGTGTTAGCGCGGTCTTGTGAAGGGCTTCACAGATCCCGGCCATATCCTTTACCCTGAATTCCGGGACGGGACGGTCCTCCAGGTCCGTGACTTTCAGCATATTGGCAGGCATGAAATCCGTGATAAAGCTGTAGTTCTCAAGCAACCGGTCCCATCCCATATTGTAGTTCTCATAGCTGATCCCGCCGTTTTCGTTGTCGTCCCAGGTGACGTCCACTCCCCGCCATAGTCCGTTCAGGAGGACCAGGTCCCACATATGGGCCGGATCTTCGCTCGGGGAAGATACCCTGCGGGCGTTCCCGTCGGCTAGGCGGACCGGGATTCCCTTCAGGCCGCACAGCAGCAAATAGGCGTCGGAATAGCCGTCGCAGTTGGCTTCCCCGTCAAGAATGGCCCCGATGCAGCAGTCGTCGCTGTCAGTGGTGTCGTCGACCCGGTAAGTGATATGGCGGCACAGCATATCGTGAATGGACAGAGCCATTTCTTCGTCGGTCCCGTAAATGCGTGAGACCATTCCGTCGGCAGCCCGCAGGGTTTCCTTCATCATGGGAGGAAGACAGTCTTCTTTCCCGGTGCGTTGGGCACAAAGGATCGCGTAACCGGGATAATAGATCGGCGTGTCATTATCATGATAGACCAGGATCCTGATCTCGCTGTAATAGGAGCATGCGTCTCCCCGGACGCAGGCGGACGTTTCCAGTGCGTTGAGGCGTTCGGAATCCGATGCCATCACGGAATCCCAGGTCCCACTGTCCAGAAGGAAAGCAAAGGAATCACACCCCGCGCTCGCCAACTCCTGCATTCGGGAGGACAGCTCGTTTTCACTGTTCACGCGGCACACCGTTCCGTTCCAATAGGTGCAGGAAACGTATTCAAGGCTGCAGGTGCTGTCCGAATGATATTCCGTATCCCATCCGTACAGACCGCCCTCGAGCAGGATGGCCTTTTTTTCGGCCCGGTCCGCCATCAGGGAGGAATAGAGGGACGGGTCCGGGAGCAGGACAAAGCTCTTTTCTCCCCTTTCACGCATTTTCCGGACGGCCGAAAGCAACTCGTCCTTGTTCCTGACCCGATGGAAGGGGCAGCCGAAGGGCTCGATCTGTGTGATTTCGACCCTTCCGTCAGTCCACCAGGTCCAGGCGATGCTCCTGCAGCCCGCCCGCGCGGCGGTGATGCGAAATTTGTCCGCATCTTCTTTCATTTCAGCGAGCAATTCCCTGCCGAGTGTGAAAGCCGGGGCCCGGTCGCCGTTTTCTAGGGCCTGGGCCAGGATGCGTTCCACCTCCTCCCAGCTGTCGGTGCCTGACGCGTTTGCCGAGGGAATAAAAAGAAGCAGAACAAAAACCGTAAAGACTAAAGTCAGTCTCATATGCATCCTCCTCTCGGGGGTGAACAGCCTCGAAAACCTGGGGGCAACGGGCGGGGATCCTTTTTTCATTATAAGAAAATGGATTTGACATTGCAATAGAATAAAATATAATAGTAGCATTGAAGAAAAAGGCTGGTGGATCAGTTTGGATTACTCCAGGGAAGAGCTGATGATGATCTGGCTCAGGTTTGCGCCTGCAGGTTCCTGGCGCGCCGAAGATGCGCTTGTCGATCAGATGGGCGGCGTGTCCGCGTTATGGGACGGGTTTTACGGGGAAGAGGTCAGGAAAGCGCTGAGCGGGGAAGCCTGGACCGCGCTTGAAGCCATCCGCAGGGCCGGGGAAAGCCTGATCGTCAAAAAACTGGATGAGATCGGAGCGAATGCGGTGGGAATGAACGGAGCGTCATATCCCAGGCGTCTCCTTTCCCTTTCCTGTCCGCCGAAGGCCCTGTTCTTCAAGGGGACGCTGCCGGGGGACGATGTGCCCGCAGCCGCGATGATCGGTGCAAGAAGTGATACCCGGTACGGACGCCAGCAGGCGCAGAAGATCGCCAGGGACCTGGCTTCCGCCGGGGTCGTGATCATTTCCGGACTGGCCCGGGGGATCGATACTGCCGCCCATCTGGGCGCCCTGGAAGGAGGCGGGAAAACAGTCGCCGTGCTTGGGAACGGGATCTCGTCGGTCTATCCTCCCGAGAACCGGGAACTGTGCCGCCGCATCATCGCCTCCGGCGGATGCGTTATCAGTGAGTTTCCCCCCGACGCGGCTCCACTGAGCTATCATTTCCCGATCCGCAACCGGATCATCAGCGCTTTGAGCGACACGGTGATCCTGATCGAGGCGCGGAAGAAAAGCGGGACCGCCTCCACGATCGGCCATGCCCTGGACCAGGGGAAGGAGATATTTGCGCTTCCGGGAAATGTCGACGCCCCGGGGAGCGAACTGCCGCTGACGCTCCTGAAGGAAGGCGCACAGATGCTGACGTGCGCGCAGGATGTACTTGAAGCCATGGGATGGATGGGCATCAGGCAAATGTCGATGTTTGATAAAAAGGATACTTTGGGAAAAGCCCCGGAAGGAGATGTGATCCTGGAAGCGCTGTTCAGGGAGGATCAGACCTTCGAAGAACTGCTTGAGATCACAGGCCTGGACGCCTCCGGGCTCTCCGCGAGGCTGACGATTCTTGAGATCGAAGGAAGGATACAGCGTATCGGCGGAAGGGCCTATACCGCGGTCAGGTAAGGCGTTCGCCGCAGCGGGAGGACGTCGAACGGCGCCGCTGCCGGGTTTAATATGAAGGATTTCCGGTTTCACCGACACCCGCGCTTCACCGGGTTATTAATTTTTTACAAGACGCATATAAGGGGAAACTACTTGACAAAAATGCATTACATGTTCTATGCTTTTCCAGATTCCATTCAGGAGGTTATGATCAGTGGCGGCAACGACGAAGCTTGTGATTGTTGAATCCCCGGCCAAGGCAAAGACCATTGCCCGTTTTCTGGGGAGAGGATATAAAGTCGAGGCGTCTCAGGGCCATATCCGGGATTTGCCCAAAAGCCAGCTTGGGGTGGATGCGGACAACCATTTTGAGATGAAATATATCACCATTCACGGAAGGGGCAAGATACTGGCCAAGATCCGCAAGGAGGCCAAGGCCGCGGGAAAGGTTTTCCTCGCCACAGACCCTGACCGTGAGGGAGAGGCTATTTCCTGGCATCTCGCACAGGCGCTGGGGATCGACGAAACCAGCAAATGCCGGGTGGAATTCAATGAGATCACCAAGAAAGCCGTTGTCGCGGCTATGCAGCAGCCCAGGGCCATTGATATGGACCGGGTGGACGCACAGCAGGCCCGCCGCGCGCTGGACAGGCTGGTGGGATACAAGATCTCTCCTTTGCTCTGGGCAAAGGTCCGCAAGGGCCTGAGTGCGGGACGCGTCCAGTCTGTAGCTACGCGGATGATCGTGGACAGGGAGAGGGAGATCCAGGAATTCATTCCCGAGGAATTCTGGGATATCACGGCACATGCGAGGAATGAGGCTTCCAAAGATAAAAAAGACGGCTTTGATATGAAGCTGATCACTTTCCAGGGCAAAAAAGCCGAGATCCATAGTGCCCAAGAGGCGGAGAGCGTGCGTGCTGCTGCGGCCGGGGAAAAATACCATGTGTCCCTGGTCAGGCATGGGGAAAAGCATAAAATGCCTTCGCCCCCGTTTACGACATCCTCTCTTCAGCAGGAAGCCGGAAGAAAACTGAATTTTACCACGCAGAAGACCATGCAGGTGGTCCAGGCGCTTTATGAAGGCATCGAGCTTGGCAAGGAAGGCAGCCAGGGCCTGGTGACTTATATCAGGACTGATTCTGTCCGGATCAGTGACGAGGCCGTGGAGAGCGTTCGCGCCTTTATCACAGACAAATACGGCGTAAAATACCTGCCTGAGGAGGCCAACGTCTTCAAGGGTCGCAGCAATGCCCAGGACGCCCATGAGGCGATCAGGCCGACGGATATTCTGAGAAGACCCGAGGATATCAAGCAGTATCTGACAAGGGATCAGTTCCAGCTGTACAAACTGATTTACAACCGGTTCCTTGCCTGCCAGATGACTCCCGCTGTTTATGACGCCATGACTGTCGAAGTCAGCGGAACGGATACGGTATTCCGGTTCAGCGGCGAGCGCAAGCGCTTTGCCGGCTTTACCAGTGTTTACGAAGAAGGCCAGGACGATCCCGGCGATAAAGTTGCCCATACCCTTCCCGATATCGCCGAAGGAGACAGCATCGAGATCGTTTCCATGGAGCCCCAGCAGCATTTTACCCAGCCTCCGGTAAGGTATACGGAAGCGTCCCTGGTGCGGGCGCTGGAGGAGAAGGGGATCGGCAGGCCGTCCACATATGCTCCCACGATTACAACCATCATAGCGCGCGGATACGTCGCGAGGGAAAACAAGCGCCTGTATCCCACGGAGATGGGCACGACGGTCAACGATCTGATGACCGCCTATTTCGGGCCGATCGTGGATCTGGAATTCACCGCGGACCTGGAGGAAGAATTGGACGAAGTCGCGGAAGGAAAAAAGGACTGGCACGACGTCCTGGAATCCTTCTATCCTGAATTCAGTACGGAACTGGCCCACGCGGAGCAGGACATCGAAAAGATCGAGGTCCAGGACGAACCCAGTGATGTGATCTGTGACAAATGCGGCGCGACCATGGTCTACCGGATGGGACGGTTTGGGAAATTCCTTGCCTGCCCGCGGTTCCCGGATTGCCGGAATACGAAATCGATCCTGAACTATATCGATGTCACCTGTCCCAAATGCGGCGGAAGGATCCTGGAAAAGATCAGCAGGAAAAACCGCAAATTTTTCGGATGCGAGCGTTACCCGGAATGCGATTTTGTTTCCTGGGAGAGGCCGGTCAAAGAAAAATGCCCTAAATGCGGAAGCTATATGACCGAAAAGATCAACAGGAAGGGCGAAACGTGGCATCTATGCGCCAATGAACAGTGCCGGTTCAAGGAGGAAGCGATCCCGGGAAACGAAACTGCAGAGGATATCGAATGATGGACAGGGTCAAGGTCGTCGGGGCCGGACTGGCCGGATGCGAAGCGGCATGGCAGCTGGCAAAGCGGGGCGTGGATGTGGACCTGTATGAGATGAAGCCGGAAAAAATGTCCCCGGCCCACCACAGCCCGCTGTTTGCCGAACTGGTATGTTCCAACTCGCTGCGTGCGGACCGTATCCAGAACGCTGTTGGCCTGCTGAAGGAGGAAATGCGGCGCCTTGACAGCCTGATCATGGAGGCGGCGGATCACTGCCGGGTCCCGGCGGGGGGTGCGTTGGCAGTGGATCGCACAGGTTTTTCCGAGCACATCACGGCCCGCATCAGGTCTTCTGAGCATATCCGGGTGATCCCCGGCGAGGTGGACCATATTCCCGACGGAATCGCCATTATCTGTGCCGGGCCTCTTGCAAGCGACGGATTGTGTCGGGCGATCAGCGGGTTTGAAGGCGTATCCACGCTGAATTTCTATGACGCAGCGGCTCCGATCGTTACGAAGGCGTCGATCGATATGAGCAAGGTCTTCAGGGCGAGCCGTTATGACAGGGGAGACGGGGACGACTATCTGAACTGCCCCATGGACAGGGAGACGTATTTCGCTTTTGTGGACGCTTTGATCCATGCAGAGACCGCACCGGTGCACGGCTTTGAAGAAAACATGGTGTTCGAAGGCTGTATGCCGGTGGAATCCATGGCCAAACGCGGCCCGATGACACTCCGTTTCGGACCGATGAAGGCAGCTGGCCTGAAGCACCATGCTGAGAACCTGTTTGCCAATGTCCAACTGCGTCAGGACGACGCCGGGGACGAAATGTATAATATCGTTGGGTTCCAGACCAGGCTTAAATTTCCCGAACAGAAAAGGGTATTCGGCATGATCCCCGGCCTTGAGAACGCCGAGTTTGTGCGCTATGGCGTCATGCACCGCAACACCTTCCTGCACAGTCCCGGGTTCCTGGACCGTCATTTTCAGGTGATCCGCCGTCCCGGACTCTTTTTTGCGGGACAGATCACCGGCGTGGAAGGCTATGTGGAAAGCGCTGCCAGCGGGCTTTACGCCGGGATTTCTGCTGCCTGTATGGCGCTGGGCAGGACGATACCTGAATTCACAAGAAAAACAGCAATAGGCGCACTGGGATGTTATGTATCCGCGGAAAACAGGAATTTTCAACCGATGAACATCACGTTTTCCCTGATGGAGCCGCTTGATCGGCCTGTCAGGGACAAAGCCGCAAGGAACGGGATGATCTCTGAACGTTCTCTGGCTTTACTGGAAAACTTACAAATGGAGGAATTGATATGACTTTAAAAGGAACGACCATATGTGCTGTCCGCAAAAACGGGCAGACGGCTGTCGCCGGTGACGGACAGGTCACGATGGGTGAAAGCACTATTTTCAAAGGTACGGCGCGCAAGGTCAGAAGGATCTATAACAATACCGTAGTGACCGGTTTTGCGGGTTCCGTGGCGGACGCCTTTTCACTCTGTGAGCGTTTTGAGGAAAAGCTCACCGCATGCGGCGGCAATCTTGAACGCGCTGCGGTCGCCCTCGCCCAGGAATGGCGCGGGGACAAGGCGATCCGCCAGCTGGAAGCCATGTTAATCGTGGCGGACAAAAACGCGCTTCTGATCGTCAGCGGGACGGGAGAGGTGATCGACCCGGACGATGGCGTTGCCGCTATCGGTTCCGGAGGCAATTTCGCCATGGCCGCCGCCCGTGCGCTGGTCCAGAACACCGATCTGTCCGCCCATGAGATCGCCGAAAAGGCGCTGCATATCGCGGCGGGGATCTGTGTTTATACCAATGACAATGTGATTGTGGAGGATGTTTAAATATGAATGAACTGACGCCCCGTGAGGTCGTGCGCGAGCTTGACAGATATATCATAGGCCAGGACGAGGCAAAAAAAGCGGTCGCGATCGCTTTGAGGAACCGCTATCGCAGAAACCAGCTGTCCGATGAGATGCGCGAGGAAATCTACCCCAAGAACATCCTGATGATCGGCCCTACCGGCGTTGGTAAGACCGAGATCGCGCGCAGGCTTGCAAAGCTTGTGAAAGCGCCGTTTGTAAAAGTCGAGGCGACCAAGTTTACAGAGGTCGGTTACGTCGGCAGGGATGTAGAGTCCATTATCCGCGACCTGACCGAAAATGCCGTACGGATCGTCAGGAAAGAGCACGCCGACAAGGTGAAAGACCGGGCTGCGGCCATGGCCGAGGAAAGGCTTGCGGACATCCTGACCCATCCGGGCAAAAAAAATACTGGCAATCCGCTGGATTTCCTGCTGGGCAAAACCCGTGAACCTGAGATGAGCGAAGACGAAAAGCAGACCCTGTCAAAACGCAGGAGCGACGTTCTGGAGCTTCTGAGGAAGGGCGAGCTTGAAGAACGGGAACTGGAAATCGAGGTCGAGGAGACGGCTCCACAGCTGGAAGTCGGCGGGGCGTCGATCAGTATCGGCGACATGATGGGCGGTATGCTGCCCAAAAAGATGAAGACCCGCCACGTCAAGGTCAGGGAAGCCCGCAAGATCCTGATAGAGGAAGAATCGGACAAACTGATCGACCAGGATGAGATCCATGAGGAAGCTGTCCGCCGTGCGGAACAGAGCGGCATCGTGTTCCTGGATGAGATCGACAAGATCGCCGGGCACGGCTCTGCGTCTTCAGGACCGGATGTCAGCAGGGAAGGCGTCCAGAGGGATATCCTTCCGATCGTCGAAGGCAGCACTGTGACCACGAAGTACGGCCCTGTACGGACCGATTTTATGCTGTTCATCGCAGCCGGCGCATTCCAGGTGAGCAAGGTCACGGACCTGATCCCTGAACTGCAGGGACGTTTCCCTGTGCATGTCACTTTGAAGAGCCTGACCAGAGAGGACTTTGAAAAGATCCTGACGCAGCCGGACAACGCTCTCACACGCCAATACGCTGCGCTGCTCGGTGTGGATCATGTGAATCTCAGTTTTGAAGATGACGCTTTGTCTGAGATCGCGAAAGCCGCACTGAATGCCAATGAAACCGGCGAAGATATCGGCGCCCGCCGCCTTCATGCCATTTTTGAAGAGCTCCTGGAGGACATTTCCTTTAATGCAGGCGGGGACAACATGCCGGATGTGGAACTGAAGATCAATGCGGAATATGTCAGGAACCATGTGAAAGCGGCCAAAGAAAGGGATATGAGAAGATATATCCTGTGAACGCAAATAAAACCCGGCAAGTCTTCGGGCGCATTCCTCGATGAATGCCCATAGACCCGGCCGGGTCTTTTCGTTTGGCTGCGCAGGAATGCGATAACGGCATTGAAATCTGACTTTTTCTATTTCTTGTACTATTAATTCTCTTCCTTGACGACCAGCTTGTTCTTACGCGGTCTTCCACGTTTTCCCTTGTTGGTTTTGCGGACCACGTACTCTGGCACGCATCCTTCGGGGATCTCGAAACCGA